>JBBSPV010000010.1:0-90137 GCA_038258425.1 Solirubrobacterales bacterium
CATCGTGCGCCGCCGGCGCCGTGGCTACCGGGCGCGGCTCGCCGCGGGCGCTGCGCCCGCCGCCCGGGCGCTGGCCGCGGCGCTGGCGGCCGGGCGCAGCGTGCGGGTTGCCGTCGCGGAGGCGGGCGGCAGCCTTGCCGGGCCCGCCGGCCACGAGCTGCGCGTGACGGCCGCGGCGCTCGAGGCGGGTGAGCCGACGGAGCCCGCCCTCGACGGCCTGCGAAGGCGGGCCGGCAGCCGCGCGTGGGACGCGCTGATCGCGGCGGTCGGGCTGCACCGCGAGGCGGGCGGCGACCTCCCCGGCCTGCTGCGCGAGCTCGCCGCGGCGTTGGAGGCGACACGGCGCGGAGAGGCCGACGCGCGGGCGATGATCGCCCAGTCGCGCTTCACCGCCCAGCTCGTCGCGGGCCTGCCAGTTGGCGCGCTCGTCCTCGCCGAGCTCGCCGATCCCGGCTTCGCCGCCGGCCTCGTGGGCAACCCGCTCTCGGCGGTGCTCGTGGCCACCGCGGCCGGCCTCCAGCTGACCGCGCTGCTCGTCGTCGGGCTCCTCGTCTCGCGGCTGGGGGACCCGTGACGCGCGCCGTCCTGCTCGCGCTGCTCGCCGGCGCGCCGGCGGCCCTCGGCATCGCGAACCTCGTCACGGGCGCTCGCCGGGCGAACGCCGGGAACCTCGGCGGCCGGCGTGGCGCGCGGGTGCGCGCGCTGCTGCTGCGTGTCGGGCGCCGGATCGGCGCGCCGTCACCGCCGGGCGACCTCGCCGCCCGGCTCGACGCCGCCGGCGCCCGACTCGCGGTCGCCGACGCGATGGCGCTGAAGGCCGGTGGTGCGCTCGCCGGCGCCCTGGTGCTGGCGCCTGTCGCCGCCGGCGCCCCCGGTCGCCTCGGTTCGGCCGTCCCGCTCGCCGGAGCCGCCGCCGGCTTCCTCGCCCTCGACCTCGGGCTGCTGCGCCGGGCCCGGGCCCGGGCGGCGGCCATGACGCTCGAGCTGCCCTCCGTCCTCGATCTGCTGCGCGTCGGCCTGCAGGCGGGCCTGCCGACCGACCGCGCGCTCGCCGAGGTCGGCCGCCGTCACGGCGGCACGCTCGGTGACGAGCTCGCCCGCGCCGCTGCCCGGGCCGCGGTCGGCGTGCCGAGGCGGGAGGCCCTGGCCCACCTGCGCCGCCGCGCGCCGATCGAGGGCGTCGCGGCGCTCGCGACCATCCTCGAGCGCGCCGACCGGCTCGGCGCCCCGCCCGCCGAGGCGCTCGGCGCCGTCGCGCGCGAGGCGCGCGAGGCCCGCGCCCGGGCCAGGGCCGAGGCGGCCGCGCGCGCTGCGCCGAAGATCCAGCTCGTGGTCGCCCTGCTGCTCGTCCCGGCCGTCCTGCTGCTCGTGGCGGCCGCGCTCGCGCCGGCGCTGCTGCGCAGCGTGTGAGCCCGCGGCACCGGCCCGCCCCCGAGCGAGGCGATCACCCGGCCGAGAACCCGCCGCGGCTCGGCGGGCCGCTGAGCCGCCGCTGCGCCGTGCGGCGGCTACCCGACCGTGGCGGCGTAGCGCGTCGTGAGCTCGTCGCCGCTGCGCTTGGACCCGCCGGCGAGCAGGGCGAACGCCTCGAGGTAGGGCCTGGCGCGCTTGAAGTCCGGGTCGGTGGCCGACGCGGCCTCGGCCATGTCGAGCGCCTTCTGGACGTCGAGCAGGAGGAACGGGTCGTAGCCGCCGGCGGCCTGCTTGGCCCGGTCGTACGCGCCGCTGGCGTCCAGCGTGCTCTGCGGGCGCAGGGCGCTGCGGGCGGCGTCCTGGCCGAGCGCGAGCACGACGCGGCCCTTGCCGCGCGCGACGTAGGCGCGAGCCGGGGCGCCGGGCAGCGTCGCCTCGAAGGCCTGGTCGGCGCCGGGGAGGCGCACGGGGCGCAGCCGGACGCCGCCGGCCTGCTGGGCCGCGCCGACGAGGCGCGGGAAGGCGGCCGCAGCCTTCGCGTCGTCGGTGGTCGAGAGCATGAGCGCCCCGTCGAGGTCGGCGGCGCGCGTCCCGCGCACGAAGACCACCGCGTCGCCGGCCCAGCTCAGCACGTCGCGATCGAGGTTGACGCCGGTGGAGGACTCGAGCTGCCCGCCGAGCACGGCGGTGCCGAGGGCGCCCGCGAAGGCCTGGATCGAGCTGCGCACCGCCGTGCCGACGTCGGAGACGCCGTAGACCGCGAGGCTGTCCGAGGGCGCCTCGCGGACGAGGCCGGGCGCCTTGCCCGTGCCGAGCAGGCTCCCGAGCGACGCGTTGTCGGAGGTGGTTTCGACGTGGGTCTCCAGCGTGGCCTTGTCGCCATCGGCGGTCAGCGCCGCGGTGGCCGGGCCCAAGCCGGAGAAGACCTTGCGCACGATGTCGGCACCGGCGCCCGAGCGCGTGCCGGCGTTGCGCGCGATGAGCTCGCCGACGGCCTTCGTGTCCAGGTAGAAGGTCCCGAGCCGGTCGTCGGGCAGGTCCTTGACCGCGTCCGTGTAGGCCTTGGTGTGATCGAGGCCGGTGCCCTCGTCGTCGACCTCGTGCACGGCGCGCCGCAGCGCGGCCTGGCGGTCCGAGACGAGGACGAAGTCGCCGTGGACCCCGTAGACGCTGTCGCCCGGGTCGACGTAGTACGTCGTGTCCCCGTCGCCGTGACGCTTGGCCTTGTCCCGCTTGGCCTGGCGGGCGAGGAACGCCTTCGCCTCGCCGGCGTCCTTGGTGGCGATCGCCGCGACGTAGCCGGGCTTCTCCGCGCCGAGGTCCACGGCGGCGAGACCGACCCGGCGCCCGAGCCACGGGGCGAGGTCCTTGGCGTAGGTCGTCCCGTCGCCCTCCTCGCGGCCCGCCCGGTCGATGAGGTCGTGGAGCTTGCGGGATGGGTCGTCCGTGCGCAGGACCTTCTTGAGGAAGGCGTCGACCTCCTCGAGCTGGTCGCCCTTGGGGCGGACCGTCGCCTCGACGTACACGGCCGAGCCCCCCGGCAGGGCCGACGCCGGATCGGGGTCCTCACCGCTCGAGGCCGCGCCGCCGCACGCGGCCAGCGACGCCATGAGGACGGACAGCACGAGCGCGAGGAGGAGGCGGGCGGCGCGCATCCAGGCAACGGTACCGGCCCGACCCGTCGGCTCGCAGCGCATGCGCAACCGACGTCCGACCGCGAGCGCGCGCGCCCGGCGAGCCGGTCCTGCAGGCCCTCGCCCAGCGCAGGACTCCCGCCACGAGCAGGGAAAACGCTCGGTTCGGGCGTCGATGTGGGGCCAAATAACGGTCAGGTGTTGCATTGTGGGAGAGAGTGGGGTACAAGTTCTCGGGACGAGCCGGTCCGGGGTGGCGGGGCTCCTCCCACTCCGCCACCCCGGATCGACTGAGTCACCCACTCGCTCGTCCCGGATCCATGCGCCTTGCCCTTCACCGGCATCCACGACCACACGCTCGACGCGAAGAACCGCCTGACGGTCCCCGCCAGGACGCGCGCGGAGCTCACCGGCGCCGTCTCGGTCGTCAAGAGCCCGGATGGCTGCCTGCAGCTGTGGCCGGCGAGCGCCTACGAGGCCCACGCCGAGCGCGAGCTCGAGGGCGTGAGCCCGTTCACGGAGCGTGGCCGGGTGCTGCGCCGCTACTTCTACGGCTCCTCCGTCGCGACGGAGCTCGACAAGGCCGGCCGGGTGATGCTGCCGGGGCACGCGCTCGCGCACGCCTCGATCACCCGCGAGGTCGTCGTCGTCGGCGCCGGGGACTGGCTGGAGCTGTGGGACCGCGACGCGTACGCCGCGACGGACGCCGATCTGATCGGCCGGGCGGCTGACCTCTTCGAGAACCTTGGCCATCCTGCTTGAGATGACCCGCGAGCACGTCCCGGTCCTGGCCGGTGAGCTCATCGAGGCGCTGGACCCGAGGCCGGGCCAGGTCGCCGTCGACTGCACCCTCGGCGGCGCCGGCCACGCGCGCCTGGTCGCCGAGCGGCTCGGGCCCGAGGGCCTGCTCATCGGGATCGACCGTGATCCGTCCGCCGAGCGGGCCTTCGCCGAGCTGGCGGCCGAGGCGCCGTGCCGCACCCGCTTCGTCCGCGCCGACTTCGCCGCCGGGCTGCGGGAGCTCGCCGCCGAGGGCCTGCGGGCCGACCTCGTCTACCTCGACCTCGGCATGTCCTCCATGCAGGTCGACCAGCGCGAGCGCGGCTTCTCCTACGCCTACGACGCCCCGCTGGACATGCGGATGGACCCGGGCGCGCCCGTCAGCGCTCGGGAGGCGGTCAACACCTGGGAGCCGCGCCGGCTGGCCAAGGTCATCCGCGAGTACGGGGAGGAGCGCTACGCGAACCGCATCGCCCGCGAGATCGTCGCCCGGCGGCCGCTGGAGACGACGTTCGAGCTCGTGGACGCGATCTCGGCCGCGGTGCCCGCACCCGCGCGCTTCGCCGGCGGCCACCCGGCCAAGCGGACCTTCCAGGGGCTGCGGATCGCCATCAACGACGAGCTCGCCCAGCTCGACGAGGCCCTGCCACTGGCCTGGGAGCTGCTCGCGCCCGGCGGGCGGCTGGCGGCCATCGCCTTCCACTCGCTCGAGGACCGGCGCGTCAAGCGCTTCCTCGCCGATCGCGCCCAGGGCTGCGTCTGCCCGCCCGAGCTGCCCATCTGCGTCTGCGGCCGCGAGCCCGAGGCGGACCTGCTGCGCCGCGGCGGCGTCGTGCCCACCCCGGGCGAGGTCGAGGCCAATCCGCGCGCGCGCTCGGCCCGCATGCGCGCCGCCCGCAAGCGTCCGCTCCAGGAGACCCCATGAGCCGCTCCCGCCGCGCCACCGCCCACCGGCGCCCGCCGGCCCACCGATTCGACCGTCGCGTCAGCGGTCCCGTGCGCCCGCGCGGCGTGCCGTCCCCGCGGCCGCGCGCCGCCGCCGCGACGGCGGCTCCCGCGCCCGCCGCCGTCCGCTACGGCCGGCTGCGCGCGGTCGGCGACCACCACCTGCTCGACTCGCTGCTGCGCAGCCGCGCCTGGATCTGGCTGCTCGGCATCGGCCTCGGCGGGATCGTCGCAATGCAGGTCTCGCTGCTCGGCATGAACGCCGGCATCTCGCGCGACGTCGTCCGCCTCACCGCGCTCGAGCACGACCGCTCGACGCTCGAGGACCAGGTCTCGCGGCTCTCCAGCGGCGACCGCATCCGGCGCGCCGCGCAGCAGGAGGGCCTGATCGCGCCCGCCGCCGGCTCCGTGAGCTTCCTCGCCGCGCGCGGGGCGGTGGACGCGCGCCGCGCCGCGGACCGGATCGTGGCGCCCTCCGACACGGCGCGCCAGACCGTCGCCGCGGGCGGGACGACGCCGGCGGCGGTGACCCCTGGGCCGACGGCGGCGGCCGCCCCCGTCGCCACCGCGACCCCGGCCGCCCCCGCGCCCGCCGCCGTCGCGCCCACCGCGACGCCCGCGCCCGTCGCCACCGCCGTGCCCCCGAGCCCCGTGGCGCCCACGAGCGGCGCCGGGACCCAGGGCGCGCTGACCACCGCGCCCGCCGGCGGCACCGCCGGGTCCGTCCCCGGCCAGGGATAGCGTCGCCCGCATGCGGCTGATCGAGCGCCGGGTGGGCTTCGTCTTCGCGCTGTTCCTCCTCGGCCTCGGCTTCGCGGGCGCCCGCGCGCGGTGGCTCGGCGTCGTCAACGCCTCCGCGCTCAAGCAGGCCGCCGCCACCCAGCAGAAGGTCACGGTCGACGTCCCGGCCCGGCGCGGCGCGATCACCGACCGCCACGGGGAGGAGCTCGCCGTCTCCCAGCCCGCGGTCAGCGTCGCCGCCACGCCGTACCTCATCCACGACCCGGCCGGCGCCGCGCGCAAGCTCGCACCGCTGCTCGGGGCCTCCGAGGGCGACGTCCTCGCCGAGCTCTCCACGCGCGGCACGGGCTTCGTGTGGCTCGGCCGCAAGCTGCCGATGGGCACGGCCGCGCGGATCCGGCGGCTCGGCATCGAGGGCATCGACTTCGTCGACGAGTCCAAGCGCGTGTATCCGCGCCGCTTCCTCGCCTCCCAGCTGCTCGGCTTCACCGGCACGGACAACACGGGCCTGTCCGGGCTCGAGCAGCAGCACGAGGACGCCCTCGGCGGCCGCGACGGCCGGCGCCGGCTCGTCAAGGACGCGCTCGGCCAGCCGATCCAGACCGACGACGAGCGCGAGGCGGTGCCGGGCAAGGACGTGCGCCTGACCATCGACGACCGCATCCAGGAGGAGACGGAGCAGATCCTGGCCGACGTCGGCGCCCGCTACCGCCCGGCCAAGGGCGCGACGGCGATCGTCATGGACCCGCGCGACGGACAGCTGCTCGCCCTGGCCAACTGGCCGCGCGTGAACGCGAACGCCCCCGGCGGGGCGCCGGCCTGGGCCAAGCAGGACCGCGCCGTGCAGACGGCGTACGAGCCCGGCTCGACGTTCAAGGCCTTCACCTTCGCGGGCGCGCTGCAGGACGGGAGGATCACGCCGGACACGGTGTTCCAGCTGCCGAGCCAGATCCAGGTGGCCGACCGGACGATCAGGGAGGCCCATAGCGAGGCCTACGGCACGCTGACGGCGTCCGGCATCCTCCAGAAGTCCTCCAACATCGGCACGATCATGATCGGCCGCCGGCTCGGCGACAGCGCCCCGGCGGCCGCGACGCGCTTCTCCAAGTGGGTCAGCGCCTTCGGCTTCGGCCGCAGGACGGGCGTCGACCTGCCGGGTGAGGAGGCCGGCATCGTGCTTCCGCGCAAGCGCTACTCCGGGTCGTCGATGGGCAACCTGCCGATCGGCCAGGGCGAGGCCGTCACCCCGATGCAGATGGTGCAGGCCTACGCGGCCATCGCCAACGGCGGCGTCCTGCGCTCCCCCCGGATCGTCCAGCGGGTGGGGGGCAAGGCGCCGCCGCGGGCCCGCGCCCGGCGGATCCTCTCCACCCGGACCGCCGCTCAGCTGCGCGAGATGCTCGAGGGCGTCCTCGGCCCGGGCGGCACCGCGTCGGGCGCGGCCATCCCCGGCTACCTGCTGGCCGGCAAGACGGGCACCGCGGAGAAGGCCGACCCGGTGACGGGCGGCTACTCCAAGACGAAGTTCGTCGCCTCCTTCGTCGGCTTCGCGCCCGCCCAGCACCCGAAGCTGCTGACCCTCGTGATGGTCGACGAGCCGCAGGGCGACATCTATGGTGGTTCCGTGGCCGCGCCGGCCTGGCGCGACATCATGTCCTTCTCGCTCAACTATCTGAGGATTCCGCCGAAATAGCCCAGATGCGTCTCACGCTTGCGATCGCCGCCCTCGTGCTGCTGCTGGCCGGCTGCGCGCAGACCGCCAGAGCCGAGTGCCGGCTGTTCCCCAAGTCGTGGCCGCTCAACCAGCGGGTGGACCGGCTGCCGACGTTGAAGCGCTCAAACGCGATCATCCAGCGCATGGGCCGCGACACCTCGGTGTTCCCGGACTTCGGCACGGGGCCCGGCGGGCTCCCGTACAACGTGGTGGGCAAGCGCACACCGCGCAAGCGCGTCTCGTTCTTCTTCGCGGACGACTCCGACCACGTGCGCTACCCGCTGCGACGGGGCCTGCGGATCAGCCAGCCCCCGGACCGCCACGCGCTGATCTGGGATCGCAGCGGCTGCCGGCTCTACGAGCTGTTCGACCTCAAGCGCACCGGCGGCAGGTGGTCCGCGGGCTCCGGCGCGACCTGGAACCTCCGGTCCGCCAGGGTGCGTCCCCGGGGCCTGACCTCGGCCGACGCCGCCGGCCTGCCGATCCTGCCGTTGCTCATCCGCCGCCCCGAGGTCCGCTCGGGCCGCATCCGCCACGCCCTGCGGATGAGCATGGAGCAGACCCGGGCGGCCTTCTCCTACCCGGCGCGCCACTTCGCGTCGGCCTCCGAGGCCCCGACGCTGCCGCGGATGGGCGAGCGCCTGCGACTGAAGGCCGGCGTCGACATCAGCGGCCTGCCCTTCGAGGCGCGCGTGATCGCCCGCGCGTTGCGCGAGTACGGCGTCGTGGTGGCCGACAACGGGTCGGACTGGGCCCTGTCCGGGGCGGGCAGCCAGCGCTGGGACATCCCGGCCCTCAACGCCATCCGGCGGCTGAAGGGGTCGGACTTCGAGGTCGTCAACACCCGGTCGCTCGCACCCCGAGGTGAGCGGTGAGCGCGCCGAGCTAGGCTCGCGGCCGTGCGGGCCCTCCTCGTCGCCGTCGCGGCCATGCTCGCCCTGCCGGCGGGAGCGTCCGCGGCGCCGTGCGCGCTGTTCCCGCGCTCCTGGCCGCTCAACCAGCGCGTCGACCGGCTGCCCCGGCTGGCCGGCTCGGACGCGATCGTCGCGAGCATGGGCCGCGACACGGGCGTGCATCCGGACTTCGGCACCCGCTACGGCATCCCGTACCAGACCGTCGGGCGCCGCACGCCCCGCCGGCGCCTCGCCTTCAGCTACGCCGCCGAGTCCGACCGGGTCCGCTACCCGCTGCCGCGCCGGCCGCGCGTGGAGGCCGGCGCGGACCGCCACGTCCTGCTCTGGGACCGCGGCCGCTGCCGGCTCTACGAGCTCTTCGACTTCCGCCGCGCCGGCGACCGGCTGCTCGCCGGCTCGGGGGCGCGCTGGAACCTGCGCTCGGCCCGCATGCGCCCACGAGGCTGGACGTCGGCCGACGCCGCCGGGCTGCCCATCCTGCCGCTGCTCGCCCGCGAGCCGGAGGTCCGGCGCGGCCGTATCCGCCACGCCCTGCGGGTGACGGCCGCCCGCACGCGCCGCGGGTTCCTGTACCCGGCGCGCCACGCCGCCTCGGACGCCGACGACCCGGCCCTGCCGCGGATGGGCGAGCGGCTGCGGCTGAAGGCCTCCGTCGATCTGCACGGCCTGCCACGCCAGGCCCGGGTCGTCGCCCGCGCCATGCAGCGCTACGGCCTGGTGGTCGCCGACAACGGCGCGAACTGGTTCGTGACCGGGGCCCCGAGCCGGCGCTGGGACGACGACGGGCTGCACCGGCTCGGCGAGCTGCGCGGCTCGGACTTCGAGGCCGTCGACGCGTCCGCCCTTGCACCAAAGGGTGAACGGTGATTCACTTCTTGCGGGATGGCCTATCGGCAGACGGAGCGCACCCGGGCTCGCGCCGCTGACGCGCGCGAGCGCATCCTCGCGGCCGCGCACGCCCGCCTCGCGGCGGGCGGCTACGCGGCCACCGCGGTCGCCGACGTCGCCCGCCACGCCGGCGTCGCGACCGGCACGGTCTATCGCCACTTCCCGTCCAAGGCCGAGCTCGTCGCCGCCGCCTTCCGCCGGGCGGCCGGACCCGAGGTCGAGGCCGTCCGGGCGGCCGCCGCGCCCGCCCCGGGTCGCGAGCCCGCGGACCGGATCGCCGCCGGGGTCGAGACCTTCGTGCTGCGCGCGCTGGCCCAGCCGCGACGCGCCTACGCCCTGCTCGCCGAGCCAGTCGATCCGGCCGTGGAGGCGCTGCGCCTCGAGTACCGCCGCGCGTACGCCGACGTCTTCGCCAGGGTGCTGCGCGACGCCGGCACGCAGCGGCCGGCCCTGACCGCCGCGGCGCTCGTGGGCGCGCTCGGGGAGGCGCTGCTCGGCCCGCTCGCCGGAGCGCCGTCCGGCGAGGACCCCGACGAGCTCGTCGCCGCCCTGCAGGCCTTCGCCGTGTCAGCCGCCATCCCCAGGAGCCCCCGTGTCCACGCTTGAGCAGTCCGCCCGCGACACCCACGCGGTGCGCAACCAGCCGCCGCCCTTCGAGGACGTCGACCTCTTCGCCCTCGACCTGCCCCTGCGCGAGGCCGTCGAGCGCGAGGGCGCGGCCTGGGCGGTGGACCGCCTGCACGACGCCGGGTCGGCGGCCGGGTCGGCCGAGGCGATCGAGCACGGCCGGCGGGCCGAGCGCCACGGGCCGCGGCTGGAGACGCACGACCGCTACGGGCACCGGGTGGACCGCGTGGAGTACGACCCGAGCTGGCACTGGCTGCTGCGCGGCGCCGTCGAGCGGCAGATCCCGTCGCTGCCCTGGCGCGACCCGCGGCCGGGGGCCCACGCCGCCCGCGCGGGCCTCGAGATCCTCTGGACGCAGGCCAACGCCGGCGTGATGTGCCCCGTGTCGATGACCTACTCGGCCGTCCCGGCGCTGCGGGTCGACCCGGTCCTGGCCGCGGAGTGGGAGCCGCGCCTGACGGCGCCCGACTACGAGCGGGGCGCGCTGTGCGGGATGGCCATGACGGAGAAGCAGGGCGGCTCCGACGTCCGGGCGGGAACCACCGGGGCGCGCGAGGTCGGCGGCGGCGCGTGGGAGCTGACGGGCCACAAGTGGTTCTGCTCGCACCCGATGTGCGACGTCTTCCTGGTCCTGGCCCAGACCAGCCCCGCCGGCTCTCCCTCGTGCTTCGTCGTCGAGCGCGGCCCCGGCCTGGAGCTGCAGCGGCTCAAGGAGAAGTTCGGGACGCGCTCGCTCGCCTCGGCCGAGATCGAGTTCCGCGCCTGCCCGGCGCGGCTGCTCGGCGAGGAGGGGCGCGGCGTGGCGACGATCATCGAGATGGTCACCCACACGCGGCTGGACTGCGTGATCGGCTCGGCGGCCGGGATGCGCCGCGCCGTGGCCGAGGCCGTCTGGCACGCCCGGCACCGCAGCGCCTTCGGCGCCCGGCTCGCCGACCAGCCGCTGATGGTCAACGTGCTCGCCGACCTCGCCCTGGAGTCCGAGGCGGCGACGGCGACCGCGCTGCGCCTCGCCCGCGCCTACGACGAGGCCGACCACCCGCTGCGGCGCTTCGCCACCGCCGTGCTCAAGTACTGGGTCTGCAAGCGCGGCGTGCCGCTCACCGCGGAGGCCATGGAGTGCCTGGGCGGCAACGGCTTCGTCGACGAGGCGCCGCTGGCCACGCTCCTGCGCGACGCCCCGGTCAACGGCATCTGGGAGGGCTCGGGCAACGTCATGGCGCTCGACGTCCTGCGCGCCATGGGCCGCGAGCCGGAGGTGCTGCCGGCCTTCCTCGCCGAGTGCGAGCTCGCCCGCGGCGCCGACGCCCGCCTGGACGCCCACCTCGACGGCCTGCCGCGGACGCTCGCCGGGCTCGCCGAGGACGCGCAGTGGCAGGCGCGGCGCGTGGTCGAGGACCTCGCCCTCGCCTTCCAGGCCTCGCTGCTCGTGCGGCACGCGCCGGGGCCGGTGGCCGACGGGTTCTGCGCCGGCCGCCTGGGCGACGCCCGCGGGCGCGCGTTCGGCACGTTGGCGCGCGGCGTGGACGGCGACGCGATCGTCGCCCGCGTCCTGCCATGAGCGGCGCCGCGGCCTGCGGCTACCCCGCGCTGGTGGCCGACGAGCGCGGCACCGGGCGCCGCCTGACCCGTCCGTAGACTGGCGCCCATGACGCTGCGCGAGCTGCTCGGGGAGGGCCCGGAGGGCGTCGCCATCACCCAGCTCGCCTTCGACAACCGGGTCGTCGGGCCCGGGACGCTGTTCTTCTGCGTGCCCGGCTTCACCCGCGACGGCCACGACTTCGCGCCGGACGCCGTCGCCCGCGGGGCGTCCGGGCTGGTCGTCCAGCGGCCGCTGGGCCTCGGCGTGCCCGAGGTCCTCGTCGAGGACGTGCGCGCCGCCATGGCGCAGGTCGCCGCGCGGTTCTCCGGCGATCCGACCGCGCGGCTGCGCGTGGCCGGGATCACCGGCACCAACGGCAAGACGACGACGGCGTTCCTGCTGCGCGACGTGCTCGAGGCGACGGGCACGCCGACGGGGCTCATCGGCACGGTGACCTCCGTCGTCGGCGGCGAGTCGCGTGACGTCGTCCGCACGACCCCGGAGGCGATCGACCTGCAGGCGACGTTCGCCGAGATGCACCGCCTGGGCGACACGGCGTGCGTGATGGAGGTCTCCTCCCACGCCCTGCAGCTGCACCGCGTGGGCGCGATCCACTGGGCGGTCGCCGTCTTCACGAACCTCAGCCAGGACCACCTCGACTTCCATCCCGACATGGAGGCCTACTTCCTGGCCAAGCGCGAGCTCTTCGCCGCCGCGCCGGCCGCGCGCGTGGTCAACGTCGACGACCTCCACGGGCGCCGGCTGGCGGAGGAGTTCGACTGCGTGACGGTCGCCGTCGACGCGGAGGCGGACTTCCGGGCCGTCGACGTCGCGTCTGGGGTCGGCGGCTCCGCGTTCACCGTGTGGGCGCCCGAAGGGCCGCTGGACGTCCGCATCCCGCTGCCCGGCCGCTTCAACGTCTCCAACGCGCTGTGCGCGCTCGCCGCGGCGCGGGTGCTCGGCGTGCGCGGCGACCACGCAGCCGAGGCGCTCGCGGAGGCCGGCCGCGTTCCCGGCCGCTTCGAGCCGGTCGACGAGGGCCAGCCGTTCGCCGTGCTGGTCGACTACGCGCACACGCCGGATGGCCTGGAGAACGTGCTCGAGGCCGCGCGCGGGCTCGGGTCCGGGCGGGTGCTGTGCGTGTTCGGCGCGGGCGGCGACCGCGACCGCGCGAAGCGCCCGCTGATGGGCGAGATCGCCGGGCGGCTGGCCGACGTCGCCATCGTCACCTCGGACAACCCGCGCTCGGAGGATCCGGAGGCGATCGTGGACGAGGTCGCGGCCGGCATGGCCGGGGCGCGTGCGGAGGTCGAGCGCGAGGTCGACCGCCGGCGCGCCATCGCCCGCGCCGTCGGGCTGGCCAGTGCGGGCGACGTGGTGCTCATCGCCGGCAAGGGCCACGAGCAGGGGCAGGAGTTCGAGGACGGCCGCAAGACGCCCTTCGACGACCGGATCGTCGCCGCCGAGGCGCTGCGGACGGTGTCGGCGCCGTGAGGGACTGGAGCCCGGAGGCGGTCGCGGCGGCGGCCGCGGCGGCGCTCGTGCGGCCGCCCGCGGCGGCGACCGGTCCCGAGCGCGTGGTCATCGACTCCCGCGAGGCGGGCGTCGGGGACCTCTTCGTCGCCCTGGCCGGGGAGCGCGTCGACGGCGGCGCGTTCGCCGCAGCCGCGCTCGCGGCCGGCACGTGGGGGGTGCTCACCACCCCGGAGCGCGCCGCGGCGCTGCCGGCCGCGGCGGGCCCCGGCGCGGTGCTCGCGGCCGCGGACCCGCTGGCGGCCCTCCAGGCCCTCGCCCGAGCCTGGCGGCGGGCGCTGGGGGTCCCGGTGATCGGGATCACCGGGTCCGTGGGCAAGACCTCGACGAAGGACGTCCTACGGGCGCTGCTGGCCCCGCAGCGCCGCGTGCACGCCAGCCGCGCCAACTTCAACACGGAGATCGGGCTGCCCCTGGAGCTGTTGCGCGCGCCCGCCGACACCGAGGTGCTCGTGCTCGAGATGGCCATGCGGGGCCCCGGCCAGATCGCCGAGCTCGCCGCCATCGCCGAGCCCGAGGTCGGCGTCGTCACCGCGCTCGGGCCGGTGCACCTCGAGCTGCTGGGCTCGATGGAGGCGATCGCCCGGGCCAAGGGCGAGCTGCTCGCGGGCGTCGCCGTGGCGGTGCTGCCCGCCGACGAGGACCGGCTGGACGCCTTCGTGCCGGCCGGCGCGCAGGTCGTTCGCTTCGGCGACGAGGAGCCGGCGCTCGACGCCCTCGAGCTGCCGTTCGCGTCGCGGCACATGCGCCGCAACGCGGCCGCCGCGCTGGCGGCGGCCCGAGCCGTCGGGGTCGAGCCGGCCGGGCGCGTGGACCTCGAGCTGTCGGCCATGCGCGGCCAGCGCGTCACCCTGCCGGGCGGGGCGGTCGTCGTGGACGACTGCTACAACGCCAATCCGTTGTCCATGCGCGCCGCCCTCGACGACCTCGCCGCCGCCGAGCCGGCACCCGGAGCCCGTCGGGTGGCGGTGCTCGGCGACATGCTCGAGCTCGGTCCGGACGAGCGGGAGCTGCACCGCGAGGTCGGTGCCCACGCCCGCGCGCGCGGCGTCGACGTGCTCGTGACCGTCGGACCGCTGGCCGCAGCGATGGCGGAGGGGTACGCGGCGCTGGGCGAGCTCCACGCCGTCGCCGACGCCGCCGAGGCGGCCGGCGTCGTGGGCGGCCTGCAGCTCGGCGAGGGCGACGTCGTGCTCGTCAAGGCCTCGCGCAGCGTGGGCCTCGAGGCCGTCACACGGGCCCTGGTGGACGCCTGATGGGCGAGGTGCTGATCGGCGGCACGGCGTCCCTGCTGATCTGCGTCTTCCTGTCGCCGAAGTTCATCGAGTTCCTCCGCCTGCGCGAGTTCGGACAGCACATCCGCGAGGAGGGCCCGCAGGAGCACCACGCCAAGGCCGGCACGCCGACCATGGGCGGGCTGATCATCTTCACGGCGATCACCATCCCGTTCCTGTTCCTCGTGCTCGCCGACCCGACGCCGGGCCCGGACCGCGCCCGCGCCCTCGGCGTCGTCGGCGTCGCCCTCGCGTGCGCGGCGCTCGGGTTCGCCGACGACTACACGAAGATCATCCGCAAGCGCTCGCTCGGCCTGCGGGGCCGGACGAAGCTCCTCGTCACGGTGCTCATCTCCATCGCCCTGTGGCTCGTGGCCACCCAGGCGGCCGGGCTGCCCGACACGCTGCGCCTGCACATCGTCGACGCGACGATCCCAGTCGGCTTCGCCTATCCGGTGATCATCTACCTCGTGCTCGCGGGCACGACCTCGGCGGTCAACCTCACGGACGGCCTCGACGGGCTCGCCGCCGGGGTCACGGCGATCGTCCTGCTCGCCTACATCGCGATCACCTTCACGACCGGCCTGTCCTCGCTCGCGCTGGCCGCCGCCTGCCTCGTCGGGGCGTGCGTCGGCTTCCTCTGGTTCAACTCGTTCCCCGCGTCGATCTTCATGGGCGACACCGGCTCGCTCGGCCTCGGGGGCGCCGTGGCGGCGATGGCGGTGATGACCCAGACGGAGCTGCTGCTCATCATCATCGGCGGCATCTTCGTGATCGAGGCCCTGTCCGTGCTGGTGCAGGTCTTCTGGTTCCAGACCCGCGGCAAGCGCGTGTTCCTCATGGCGCCGATCCACCACCACTTCGAGCTGCAGGCGTGGTCGGAGACGAAGATCATCCTGCGCTTCTGGATCGTCGCCGCGGTCTGCGCGGCGATCGGCTTCACGCTGTACCAGCAGTCGCAGCGGTAGTCCGGCCGGGCGGCCGGCGGGGGAGCGGCCGCAGACGACCTGCGATCCAGCACCGAGCGGGGCAGCTCGTCGGTCGGTGCGCACGGACCACGCCCCGGCCAACCCTTCGAGCACCACGCCTTCCGCGGGCCCTATAGGAGCTGATTCGCAGGCCGAGGGCGAGCCCCAAGGGTGACCGCGCTCGCTCCCCGGCCCCCTCACCGGCCGGCGGGGGAGCGCAACGAATCTGCATCGGCCCACAGCCGATCGCGTGACGGCAGCCGGAAACCGGCCGGCGCCGTGGCAGCCTCGCCGGACACGGAACCGACGAGGAGGACCCGATGGACGAGCAGCTGCTGCTGGAGACGCTGGAGGCGATCCCGGAGGGCCACTGGGCCTCCTACGGCGACGTCGCGCGGGCTGCGGGGGGGACGGACCGGCACGCGCGTGCGCTCAACCGGCGCTTCATCCGCACGACGGCCGGCGGCGCCCACCGGGTGCTGAAGTCCGACGGCACGGTCGGGGCCACCGCGCTCGGCGATCCGGAGGCGGTCCGGCGCCGGCTCGAGGGCGAGGGCCTCGAGTTCGAGGGCGGCCGGGCCGATCCGCACCGGCGGGTGCGACCCGAGCCGGCGTCCGCGGCCGCGGCGGCCTGAGCCGGCGCCACCAGGGCGCCCCCGCCGTGCGCGCCGTTGCTGGGCGTGCCACCGCCGCGCCGGGCGTCCGCTTCAATGGCGCCCATGGATGCGCGCCGTCCGCCGCTGCCCGAGGGGCCCTTCCTCGTGGTCGGCCTCGCCCGCTCCGGGCGCGCCGCCGCGCGGGCCCTGCGGGGGCTCGGGGCCGAGGTGCGGGCGTGCGACGCCGGCACGGTGCCGGCCGAGGTCGTCGCCGAGCTCGCGGCGGCCGGCGTCGAGGTGCGTGCCCCGGCCGCGGGGCTCGACCTGCTGCCCGGCGTGCGCTGCCTCGTCAAGAGCCCGGGCGTCCCGGCCCAGGCGCCCGTGGTGGCCGAGGCGCGCCGCCGCGGCGTGCTCGTCCTCGGCGAGCTCGAGCTCGGCTGGCGGCTGCTGGACGGGCAGACCATCGCCGTCACCGGCTCCAACGGCAAGACGACCACGACGGAGCTCATCGGCCACCTGCACCGCGAGGCCGGCGTCCCGGTGGCCGTGGCCGGCAACGTCGGCACGGCGCTCACGAGCCTCGTCGGGGCGGTCGACGGCGCGCCGGTCGTGGTCGCCGAGGCGTCCTCGTTCCAGCTGGAGGACACCGTCGCCTTCGCGCCGGAGGCCGCCGTGCTGCTCAACCTCACGCCGGACCACCTGGACCGCCACGGGACGTTCGAGGCCTACCGTGCGGCCAAGCTGCGCCTCTTCGCCCACCAGGGCAACGACGACGTGGCCGTCGCGCCGGTCGGGCTCGGCGTCGACGACCTCGGCGGCTGCGCGCGCCGGGTCTGCTTCGGGGCCGGTCCCGGCGCCGAGCTCGCCGACCGCGCCGGCTGGCTGTGGTGGGACGAGGAGCCGCTCATCGGCGCCGGCGAGATCCGGTTGCGCGGCGCTCACAACCGCCTCAACGCCATGGCCGCGGCTGCCGTCTGCCTCGCGCGCGGCCTGGACGCCGACGCGGTGCGCGCCGGGCTGGCGAGCTTCGGCGGGGTCGCGCACCGGCTCGAGGAGGTCGGCCGCCGAGCCGGCGTCGTCTACGTCAACGACTCCAAGGCGACGAACGTCGAGGCCGCCGTCACCGGCCTGCGCGCCTTCGAGGGCGGCGTCCACGTCATCCTCGGCGGCCACGGCCCGGACGGCGACCTCGCCGCGCTCGCGGCCGAGGTCTCCCGGCGGGCGGTCGCCGCCTACGTGATCGGCGACAGCGCCGGGCAGCTGACCCCGGCGCTCGAGCGGGCGGGCGTGGCGGTGCGTCCGGCGGGTGACCTCGAGCGCGCGGTCGCCGCGGCCCGCGCGGCGGCGCGGCCGGGGGAGACGGTGCTGCTGAGCCCGGCGTACAAGTCGTTCGACCAGTACCGGGACTACGAGGCCCGCGGCGAGCACTTCCGGGCCCTGGCGACCGCAGACGGTTCGGGGACATAAGCCCGGCAGGACCGTCCGGCCCAGCGTCGAAGCTGGGCCTGATGGTCACCCGTCCCGCCCTCCGCGTGCCCGCCGCGCTGCGTCGCCGCGGGCCGCGGCGGCCCCAGCCGCTCGAGCACCGGCTGCTGCTGACGGCGACGTTCTGCCTGCTGGCCGGCGGCGCGGTGATGGTCTACTCGGCGTCCTCGGCCCGGACGCTGCTCGAGGGCCAGGGCGACGGCACGGCCTACCTCGTGAAGTACCTCGCCTACGGCGGCCTGGGCCTGATCGCCATGCAGGTGCTCTCGCGCCACGGGCTGGAGCTGTTGCGCCGCGGCACGCCGGCGATCCTCATCGTCGCCTTCTGCCTGCTGGTGGCGGTGAAGATCCCCGGCGTGGGCGTCGAGGTCAACGGCGCCCGCCGCTGGCTCGGGGCCGGGCCCGTGCAGTTCCAGCCGTCGGAGATCATGAAGATCGCCCTCGTCCTGCACGCCGCCTCGGTGATCGCGGCCCGGCCGAAGCTCACCCGCGAGCTGCGGCTGATCGCCGGTCCTGTGCTCGGGCCGACGTTCTGCGCGGTCGTGCTGATCATGCTCGAACCGGACATGGGCTCGGCGCTGGTCGCCACGGCGACCATCGGGACGGTCCTCATCGTCGCGGGCGTCCCGCTCAGGCCGCTGCTGAAGGCCGCGGCCGTCGTGGCCGGCCTCATCGTGCTGCTGGCGATCTTCGAGCCCTACCGCCGGGCCCGGCTGACGTCGTTCCTGAACCCGTGGGCCGACGCCGGCGGCGCCGGCTTCCAGGCCGTCCAGGGCCAGATCGCCATCGGCTCCGGCGGGGTGTTCGGGGTCGGGCCGGGCCAGTCCGTGCAGAAGATCTTCTACCTGCCCGAGGCGCACACGGACTTCATCCTCGCGGTGATCGGCGAAGAGCTCGGCGTCGCGGGCGTCGGCTGCCTGCTCTTCCTCTACGGCATGATCGCCTACGCCGGGCTGCGCACCGCGAAGGCCGCCAAGGGCGTCTACGCGAAGGTCCTCGCCGCCGGCCTGACCTCCCTCATCCTGTGCCAGGCCCTGCTCAACGTCTACGCCGTCCTCGGGATCGCCCCGCTCACGGGCGTGCCGCTGCCCTTCATCTCGTTCGGCTCGACGTCGCTCGTCGTGCTGCTGTGCGCGATGGGCATCCTGCTCAACATCGCGGGCGGCGGCTCGGCCCACCTCCAGCACGTCAAACGACCGGGAGCCTCCGATGCGGATCGTGATCGCCGCCGGCGGGACCGCGGGGCACGTGGTGCCGGCGATCGCCACCGCCGACGCGCTGCGGGCTGAGGGTGCCGAGGTCACCTTCGTCGGCGGTGAGCGGGCGGAGGCCGAGCTCGTGCCGGCGGCCGGCTACCGGTTCGAGCCGATCCGGGTCGAGGGCATCTCACGCACCCACCCGCTCCAGGCGGCGCGGGCCCTCGTGTACGCCGCCGGCGCGCTCGGCGCCTCCCGGCGGATCCTGGGCCGGCTGCGGCCCGACGCGGTGCTCGGGGCCGGCGGCTACGTCGCCGGGCCGGTCGGCCTGGCGGCCGTCGCCGCGCGGACCCCGCTCGTCCTTACGGAGGCCGACTCCCACCTCGGCCTGACCAATCGCCTGCTCGCGGGCCGCGCGCACCGGATCTGCCTCGCCTTCCCGCTCCTGGGCCGCGAGCCGCCCCGCTACCTCGTCACCGGGCGGCCCGTGCCGCCGACTCACGCCGATCGCGCGGGCGCCCGGGCGCAGTTCGGCCTCGCCGGGGACGAGCGCTGCGTGCTCGTCTTCGGCGGCTCGCTCGGCGCGCGCTCGGTCAACCTCGCCGCCGTGCAGGGGCTCGCCGGGGCGCCCTACCGCGTGCTCCACGTCGCCGGTCGGCGCGACTTCGCCGAACTCTTGAGCCCCGGCCCCGGCTACGACCTGCGCGACTACGTCGTCCCCTTCGGCCCCGCGCTGGCGGCCGCCGACCTCGCCGTCGCCCGCTCGGGCGGCTCGGTGTTCGAGCTCGCCCAGTACGGACTGCCCGCCGTGCTCGTCCCCTATCCGCACGCGGCCGCCGACCACCAGACCACCAACGCGGCCTGGATGGCCGAGGCCGGGGCGGCCGTCGTCGTTCGCGACGCTGCGCTGACCGGGCCGGTGCTGCGGGAGGCCGTCGACGCGATCCTCGCCACGCCGGGGCGGCTGGAGGCCATGGCGGCCGCCTCCCGTGCCCTCGCCCGGCCGGAGGCCGCCGCCGACGTCGCACGGGAGGTCCTCGCGGCGGCCGGTGCGCCGGCCGGCCGGTAGCCTCGCCGCGCGCATGGACCCGCACCCCTTCAGCGGCCGGGAGCTGCACTTCGTCGGCGTCGGGGGCGCCGGCATGTCCGGCCTGGCCCTCGTCAGCGCCGCCCTCGGCGCGCGCGTGACCGGCTCGGACCGCGCGACGGCCGGTGCCGGGCTCGGCCGGCTGCGCGCCGCCGGGATCGCGCCGGCCGCCGGCCACCGCGCCGCCCATGTGCCGCCCGCCGCCGAGCTCGTCGTCTCCAGCGCCATCGCACCGGACAACCCGGAGCGCGAGATCGGCCGCCGCCGCGGCCAGATCGAGCTGCACCGGGCCGACCTGCTCGGCGAGCTCACGCGCCTGAAGCCGACCATCGCCGTCTCGGGGACGCACGGCAAGACGACGACGACGAGCATGATCGTCCACGCCCTGCGTGCCTGCGGGCTCGACCCGTCCTACCTCGTCGGCGGCGACGTCCGCTCGACCGGGACGAACGCCGCGTGGGGAACGGGGGACTGGCTCGTCGTCGAGGCCGACGAGTCCGACCGCTCGCTGCTCAAGCTCGCCCCGGAGATCGCGGTGCTCACCAACGCCGAGCTCGACCACCACACGACCTACGCCTCGCTGCGCGACGTGCTGGAGACGTTCCGGGCCTTCCTCGCCCCGGCGCGCCACGCGGTCGTCTGGGACCGGCCGGCGCTGCGCGCCCTGCGCCCGGCCGGCGACGCCGTCGGCTTCGACGTGCCCGCTCCCGAGCTCGACGCCGGGGGCTCCCGCTTCGAGCTCGACGGCGTCCGCGTCCAGCTCGCCGTGCCCGGGGCCCACAACGCGCTCAACGCCGCGGCGGCGCTCACCGCCTGCCGCCTCGCGGGCGCCGATCCCGCCACGGCGGCCGCCGGCCTGCGCGACTTCACCGGCGCCGGGCGCCGCTTCGAGCCGCTCGGGATGGCCCCGGCCGGCGCCCAGGTCGTCGACGACTACGCCCACCACCCGACGGAGGTCGCCGCCACGCTCGCAGCGGCGCGGACGCTCGGGCCGCGGCGCGTCGTCGCGGTCTTCCAGCCGCACCTGTTCTCGCGCACCCGCGCCGAGGCCGCGCAGTTCGGCGCGGCCCTCGCCGCCGCCGACGTCGTCGTGGTGACGGGGATCTACCCGGCGCGCGAGCGCCCGGAGGACTTCCCGGGCGTGACCGGGCTGCGCGTGGCCGAGGCCGCGGCCGACCACATGGGCGGGCGGCCCGTCGCATGGATGCCGACCCTCGCGCTCGCCGAGGCCGACGTCCGCCGCCGGTTGAAGCGGGGCGACCTGTGCCTGACGCTCGGCGCCGGTGATGTCGACGGCCTGGGCCGCCGGCTCGTCGCCGGCTGAGGGCCCCCGCCGGCCCGCCACCGGGCCACCGACCTGGCGCCGGACGCGCCCCGCGGCAGGAGCGGCCGGTCCCACGTCGAAGGCAGGGCCAGTGGGCCTGCTCTCCGTCCCCGCCCTCCGTCGCCTGCGCCGGGCTCCGGCACGGTCGGCCCGCCGGCGCCCGCGGGTGCCGGTGCGCCTGCTGGTCGCGGTCCTCATCCTCCTCCTCGCGGCGCTCGGTGGCTGGCTGTGGCTGCGCGACTCGTCGCTCGTGCGCGTCTCACACGTCGAGATCAGCGGCACCTCCTCCAACCAGGGCACGGAGGTCGCGGCCGCGCTGCGGCGCACCGCCGAGGGGATGAGCACCCTGCACGTGCGCGAGGCCGACCTGCGCGCCGCGGTCGCCGACTTCGCCTCCGTCGGCACGATCCACGCGCGCACCGACTTCCCCCACACGTTGCGCATCGAGGTCGTCGAGCGCCGGCCCGTCGCCGAGATCGACCTCGACGGCGAGCGCGTCGGCGTCGGCGCGGGCGGTCGCGTGCTGCGCGGCGTCCGCGTGACCGGCGCCATGCCCGAGCTGCACGCCACCCGCCTGCCGACGGGCGACCGGCTGACCGACCCCAACGCGCTGCGGGCGGTCGCGGTGTTCGCCGCGGCGCCGCCGGCACTGCGCCCGCGCGTCACGCGCAGCCTGCGGGGGTCAAAGGGCCTGACACTCGAGCTGCGCAACGGGCCGCTGCTCGTGTTCGGCGACGCCACCCGCCCCGTCGCGAAGTGGATGGCCGCCGCGCGCGTGCTCGCCGAGCCGTCCACGGCCGGCGCGCTCTACCTCGACCTGCGCGTCCCCGAGCGCGTCGCCGCGGGTGGGCTCGGGACCACGACGGCAGCGACCGCGGACCCCCTCGCGGCCTCTCCCGAGGGCCAACAGGTTGACCCTCAAGTTCAACCTGAGGTAACCCCAACCATCAACCCTTAGTCGAGCTTCGACGGTCTGCAAGGGCCGTTGCCGCGGTTCCGGCCGCTTTGACATCGGGAACGAAATGGCCCTAACGTGCGGGTTTCCTCGCGCTACCTGAGGGCGGCGAAACGCTCGACTCTACGTAGAGGTTCGGACAGACACCATGGAAGCCACAGGCAGCTACCTCGCAGTCATCAAGGTCGTCGGCGTCGGCGGCGGCGGCACGAACGCCGTCAACCGGATGATCGACGCCGGGCTCTCCGGCGTGGAGTTCATCGCGTGCAACACGGACGCCCAGGCGCTGCAGATGACGGACGCCGACATCAAGCTCAACGTCGGGCACAACCTCACCAAGGGGCTCGGGGCCGGGGCCAACCCGAACATCGGGCAGGGCGCGGCCCAGGAGTCGCGCGACGACATCAAGGAGGCGCTCAAGGGCGCCGACATGGTCTTCGTCACCGCGGGCGAGGGCGGCGGCACCGGCACGGGGGCGGCCCCCGTGATCGCCGAGATCGCCAAGCACGAGATCGGGGCCCTCACCGTCGGGGTCGTCACGCGGCCGTTCGAGTTCGAGGGCAGCCAGCGCTCCCGCCAGGCCGTCGACGGTGTCGACCGGCTCCGCGAGCAGGTCGACACCCTGATCACCATCCCCAACGAGCGGCTGCTGTCGATCGTCGAGCGGCGCACGAGCATCCTCGACGCCTTCCGCATGGCCGACGACGTCCTGCGCCAGGGCGTCCAGGGCATCACCGACCTCATCACCATCCCCGGCCTGATCAACCTCGACTTCGCCGACGTGCGCACGATCATGCAGGACGCCGGCTCGGCCCTCATGGGCATCGGCACGGCCTCCGGCGAGTCGCGGTCGGCCGAGGCCGCGAAGATCGCCATCTCCTCGCCGCTGCTCGAGGAGTCCGTGGAGGGCGCCACGGGCATCCTGCTCAACATCACCGGGCCGCAGGACCTCGGGCTCTTCGAGGTCAACGAGGCGGCGGAGATCATCCACTCGGCGGCCGACTCGAACGCGAACATCATCTTCGGGTCGGTCATCGACGAGGACATGCAGGACGAGATCCGCGTGACGCTCATCGCCACGGGCTTCGACATGGGGGGCCGCGGAGGCGGCGGCGGGGGTGAGCGCTCCGTGCGCCCACGACGCGGCGACGACTCCCGGGAGCGCAGCCCGAGGCGCGGCGAGGCGCCCGACCGCAACCCGCGCATCGGCGACCGCGACCGCGAGTCGCTCGAGATCTCCGACGACGACATCGACATCCCGCCCTTCCTGCGCTGAGCCACCGCGCTAGGGTCCGCGCGCATGTCCGCCGTGCCCAGCGAGCTGCGCACCACGCCGCTGCACGGGCGCCACACCGAGGCCGGGGCGCGGCTCGTGCCCTTCGCCGGGTGGGAGATGCCCGTGTCCTACGCGGGCATCCGCGAGGAGCACCTCGCCGTGCGCGAGCGGGCGGGCGTCTTCGACGTCTCCCACATGGGCCAGGTGCGCACCCACGGCCCCGAGGCGCTCGACGCGCTGCAGCACGCGCTCTCCAACGACGTCTCCAGGCTCGCCGTCGGCGGCGCCCAGTACAGCGTCGCCTGCCACGAGGACGGCGGCATCGTCGACGACCTCTTCACCTACCGCCTCGGCGAGCACGACTACCTGACGGTCACCAACGCCGCCAACCACGAGAAGGACCTCGCCTGGCTGCGCGGGGTCGTGGGGGGCCACGACGCCGAGCTCGACGACGTGGCCGGCGACTTCGCGATGCTCGCCGTCCAGGGCCCGCAGGCCCGCGGCCTCGTCGCCGGCCTCGCCGACGGCGAGCTGCCCGCCCGATTCCGCGTCGCCGAGCTCGCCGTCGCCGGCGCCCCGGCACTCGTGTGCGGCACGGGCTACACGGGCGAGGACGGCGTGGAGCTGCTGCTCGCCCCGCGTGACGCGGTGGGGGTCTGGGACGCCCTGCTGGGCGCCGGCGTGGCGCCCGTCGGGCTCGGCGCCCGCGACACGCTGCGCCTCGAGGTCAACTTCCACCTCTACGGCAACGACATGGACGAGGCCCGGAACCCGATCGAGGCGGGCCTGGGCTGGGCGTGCAAGGAGGACACGGGCTTCATCGGCGCCGAGGCCGTGCGCGCGGCCCGTGAGCAGGGCACCGCCGAGCGCCTCGTCGCCTTCGTCATGACCGGGCCGGGCATCGCCCGTCAGGGCAACCCCGTCGCCGGCGGTGGCGTCGTGACGAGCGGGACGATGTCCCCGTCGCTCGGCATCGGGATCGGCATGGCCTACCTCCCCACCGCCCGAGCCGAGCCGGGCACCGACTTCGGCATCGACGTGCGCGGCAAGGCCCGCGCCGCGCAGGTGCGCCCCAAGCCGCTCTACACCAAGGAGACCTGACCGCCGTGGCCGACTACCCCGACGATCTGAAGTACCACGCGGAGCACGACTGGGCGCGCGTCGACGATGACACCGCGACGCTCGGCATCACCTGGTACGCCCAGGACTCGCTCGGCGAGATCGTCTTCTTCGATCCGCCCGAGGTCGGCGCGTCGGTGACCAAGGACGAGCCCTACGCGGAGGTCGAGTCGGTCAAGGCCGTCTCGGACGTCATCGCGCCGGTCTCCGGCGAGGTCCTCGAGGTCAACGGCGACCTGGCCGACAACTCGGAGAAGATCAACGACGACCCCTACGGCGACGGCTGGCTCGTCCGCGTCCGCCTGCGCGACCCCGCCGAGCTCGACGACCTGCTCGACGCGGCGGCCTACGAGGCGACGCTGGGCTGATCGCCCGCGGCGGAGGCGGAGGCGGCGGTCGCCCGGTCGGCGACGAGCCGCACGCACAGCACCGCCACGTCGTCGCGCCGGGGGGAGGGCACGCCGGCGAGCAGGCCGTCGGCGAGCCGCACCGGGTCGCCGCCGATCGCCACGGCCCGCTCCACCATCGCCGCCATGCCGGCGTCGAGGGAGTGCCCGGGCCGCTCGATGAGCCCGTCCGTGTAGAGGACGAGCGTGTCCCCGGCGCCGAGGCGCGTGGTCCCCTCCGCCCGCCGCTCCCCGGGGGCCACGCCGAGCAGCGGGGAGCGGCCGCCGGCGAGGAAGCTCGCCGTGCCGTCCGTGCGCAGCAGCAGCGGGGGTGGATGCCCGGCGCAGGCGTAGCGCAGCGTCCCGTCGCCCGTGTCGAGCACGGCGTGCACGACGGTGGCCAGCGGCCGGCCGTCGAGCAGCGAGGTGAAGCGGTCCAGCTGGCGCAGCGCGTCGCCCGGCGCGGTGCCGCCGAGGGCGAGCGTGCGCCCCGCGCTGCGCAGCTGGCCCATCACGGCAGCCGCGGACAGGCCGTGCCCGGTCACGTCGCCCACGGACGCCGCCACCCGGCCGTCCGCGGTGTCCACGACGTCGTACCAGTCCCCGCCCACGGAGAGCTCGGCCTGGGCGGGCGCGTAGCGGGCCTGGACCTCGACGCCGATGGACGCCGGGAGCCCGGGGAGCAGGCTGCGCTGGAGCTGCTCGGCGATCCTGCGCTGCTGCTCGTAGGCCGCCTCCTGCTGGGTGTCGAGGTAGGCGAGCCGGCCCGCCACCGCGAGCGTCGCCAGCACGGCGAGGACGGCGAGCACGAGCAGGGCCGCGAGCTCGATGGTCAGCGCCGTGTTCAGCGGCCCGAGCGTGTCGCCGTAGGGCTCGTCGACGATCGCGAGCCAGCGGGTGCCGGGCACGGCCGCGAACGCCACGAGGCGCTTCTCGCCGCGCAGCCGCAGGGTGGGCAGCACGCCGGTGCGCTCGCGGCGCATGCGCGCGAGCGGGAGCACCGCAGGGGGCGGCCTGAGGGCCCGGACCGGGTCGGGACCGACGAGCACGTGGTCGCGGCCGTCCACGACGACCTCGCCGGCGCCCGGCGCGTAGACGAGGCGCTGCAGGCTCGTGGAGACCTCGTCCAGGCGCACGCTGCCGACGAGCACCCCGGGCACGCCCCCGTCCCGCCCGACCACGGGGACGCCGAAGGCGAGGATCGGCCGCCCGCTCGCGCGTCCGATGAGCCCGTCGCTGACCGCGCGCCGGCCGGCGAGCCCGGCGCGGACGTACGGGCGATCGCCGAGGCGCAGGCCGGGCGGGACGCGCGCGGAGGCCCGCATGACGCCCGCGCGGTCGACGAAGCCGAGGTTGTTCGAGAAGCGCCCCTGGGCGGTCACCCGGCGCAGGAAGGGCGTCATGCGCGCCAGCCGGTGCTCGCGGACGCTCGGCGCCGTGGCCACCGTCTCCAGCAGCGCGAACTGGTCCTCGAGGTAGCGGGTGGCGTTGGACGCCGACGTCACGGCCAGCGTCCGCGCCTCCGCCCGGCGGTCCGCGGCGGAGGCGTTGCGGTGCTGGACGGCGAGCAGCGCGGCCACGACGGCGAGGCCGAAGACGATCGGCAGGGCGGTCAGCAGCAGGCCGCGCCGGGTCCGCAGGCGCCCGCGGGCGTCCTGGGCCCGCACGGGCGCGGATTGCCCACTCGTCACGGCCCGGGATGCTCGCAGGTCGGGGGGTCGGAGGGGGCACCCGCCAGGCTCCCGGGTGCCGCCTGGGCCGTCGCTACGCTGGCCCCGTGAGCCGCTACACCGCCGCGACGGACGCTGACCGGGAGGCCATGCTCGAGGCGATCGGCGTCACGTCGGTCGACGAGCTCTTCGCCTCCGTCCCCGAGGGCCTGCGCCTGCGCCGGCCCCTCGATCTGCCCGCCGGGCGCTCGGAGCAGGAGGTCCACGGCCACCTACGTGACCTCGCCGCGCGCAACGTCTCCACGGAGGACGAGCTGTCGTTCACCGGCGGCGGGATGTACGACCACTACGTCCCCGCGCTCGTGGACTCGATCGTCGGGCGCTCGGAGTTCCTCACGCCCTACACGCCGTACCAGCCCGAGGTCTCCCAGGGCGGCCTGCAGGTGATGTTCGAGTACCAGACGATGATCTCCGAGCTCACCGGGCTGCCGGTCTCCAACGCCTCGGTGTACGAGGGCCCCAGCGCGCTCGCCGCCGCGGGCTACCTCGCCCGGGTGCACACGGGGCGCAGCCGCTTCGTCGCCTCGCGCGGCGTGCATCCCCACGCGCGGGAGACGCTGGCGACGACGTCCGCGGGCTGGCAGACGACGCTCGACGAGGTGCCGCTCGTCGACGGGGTCACCGATCTCGAGGCGCTGCGCGCCGCGCTCGGCGAGGACGTCGCCGCGATGTTCGTGGCCCAGCCGAACTACCTCGGCGCGATCGAGGACCTCGAGGCCTTCGCGGCCGACGTCAAGGCGGCCGGCGCCCTGCTCATCGTCGCGGCCGATCCCATGACCCTCGGCGTCCTGCGCCCCCCGGGCGACTTCGGGGCCGACATCTGCGTCGGCGAGGGCCAGCCGCTGGGCAACCGCCTCGACTACGGCGGGCCGTCCTTCGGCTTCTTCGCCGCCCAGCAGGAGCTGCTGCGCCGCATGCCGGGGCGGATCGCGGGCGAGACCGTGGATGCCGACGGGCGCCGCGGCTTCGTCCTCACCCTGCAGACGCGCGAGCAGCACATCCGGCGCGAGAAGGCGACGTCGAACATCTGCACCGCGCAGGCGCTCAACGCGCTGATGGGCACGGTCTACCTCTCGTGGCTCGGCCAGGAGGGCTTCCGGGAGCTCGGCGAGCTGCTCGTGCGCCGGACCGCGCACGCCCGCCAGGCGCTCTGCGCCCTCGACGGCGTCCGGGCACTGCACGACCAGCCCGTCGTGCGCGAGTTCGCCGTCGGGCTCGACGCGCCTGTCGAGCGGGTCCTGGAGCGCTGCTGGGCGGAGGGCGTCAATCCCGGACTGCCGCTCGCCGGCGACTACCCGGAGCACCCGGACGGGCTGCTCGTGGCGATCACGGAGCAGCGCACGGCCGCCGACGTCGAGCGCCTCGCCGCGGTGCTCGGCGCCGCGGTGGCCGCCGAGCGCTCGGGCGCGGAGGTTCCGGCGTGAGCGTCCAGACCCAGACGCCGCAGCAGCGCGAGCGGGCGACGACGATCTTCGAGAAGTCCGTGCCCGGCCGCCGCGCCTGGGTGGCGCCGGCCGACGACGGCGACCGGACGCCGATCGCCGAGCTCATCCCCTCCCGCTTGTTGCGCACGGAGCCGGCGCGCCTGCCGGAGGTCTCCGAGCCGGAGATCAACCGCCACTACAACCGGCTCTCCAAGCGCAACTTCGACCTCGACACCGGCCTCTACCCGCTCGGCTCGTGCACGATGAAGCACAACCCCAAGCTCCACGAGCGCGTGGCGGCGCTGCCGGGCCACGCCCGCCTGCACCCCGCCCAGGACCCGCGCCGGGCCCAGGGGGCGCTGCAGCTCATGTGGGAGCTCCAGGGGGCCCTGGCGGAGGTCTCCGGGCTGCCGCACGTGTCCCTGCAGCCCTCCGCCGGCTCCCATGGGGAGCTCGCCGGCGTCCTGCTCACCCGCGCCTACCACGAGGACCGCGGGGAGCACCGCACGAAGGTCCTGGCGCCCGAGACCTCGCACGGGACCAACCCGGCCACGGTGACCATGGGCGGCTACGACACGGTCAAGGTCGCGGTGGACGCCGACGGCAACGTCGACCTCGACGACCTGCGGGCCAAGGCGACCGAGGACGTCGCCTGCCTGATGCTCACGAACCCCTCGACGCTCGGGCTCTTCGAGCCCAACATCGAGGAGATCTCACGCATCGTCCACGGGATCGGCGCCACGCTGTACTACGACGGCGCGAACCTCAACGCGATCATGGGCCGCTCGCGCCCCGGCGACATGGGCTTCGACATCGTGCACTTCAACCTGCACAAGTCCTTCACCCAGCCGCACGGCGGCGGCGGGCCGGGCTCGGGGCCGATCGCGGTCTCGGACCGCATCGAGCCCTACCTGCCGCGCCCGCAGGTCGTGCGGCGCCCGTCGGACAACGGTCATGCTCCGAGCTTCGACCTCGAGTTCGACCGGCCCAAGTCGATCGGCCGGCTGCGCGGCTTCCAGGGCAACTTCGGCGTCTTCGTGCGCTCCTACGCCTACATCCTCTCGCTCGGCGGCGACGGCCTCCAGGAGGCGTCGGAGACCGCGGTGCTCAACGCGAACTACCTGCAGGCGCGCCTGAAGGAGCTGTGCGGCACGCACCTGCCGGTCGCCTACGACCGGCTCTGCATGCACGAGTTCGTCCTCTCCGGCGCGCCGATGAAGCGCGAGCTCGGCCTGCGCACGACCGACCTGGCCAAGCGGCTGCTCGACCACGGCTACCACCCGCCGACGGTGTACTTCCCGCTCGTCGTCGAGGAGGCGCTGATGATCGAGCCAACGGAGACGGAGACCAAGGAGACGCTCGACGCCTTCGCCGAGACCGTCGCCGAGATCCTCCGCGAGGCCACCGAGGACCCGGAGATCGCCCGCAACGCGCCGTACTCGACGCCCGTGCGACGCCTCGACGAGGCCGCCGCCGCCAAGCGCCCCGTCATCCGCCAGTCCTGGTGATCGTCGCCGCCGGCGCGGACGTCCGCGAGCGGCTTGCGGCGCTGGCCCCCGACGGCGTGCAGGTGCGCGGCTTCGGCGACCCCGACGGCGTCGAGGTCGCGGTGCCGCGCACCGGTGACGACGTCCGCGCACTCGGCGGCCTCGGGGACCTGCGGCTCGTGCAGACCATGTCGGCCGGCACGGACTGGGTCGAGGACCACGTCCCCGGCGGCGTGACCCTCGCCAACGCCCGCGGCGCGCGGGACGAGGCCATGGCCGAGTGGGTCCTCGGTGCCCTGCTCGGGGTCTTCACCGGCCTGCTCGAGTCGGCCCGGACGCCCGGATGGCGCTCGGGCAGCGTGGTCGAGCTCGGTGGCCGTCGCGTGGTCATCCTCGGCATGGGCTCGATCGGCCGCGCCGTGGCCGGCCGGCTGGAGGCGTTCGGCATGGTGGTCGAGGGCGTCGGCCGCGCCCGCCTGGGCGAGCTGCCGGAGCTGCTGGCGCGCGCCGACGTGCTCATCGAGCTCACGCCGCTCACGGACGCCACCCGGGGTCACGTCGGCGCCGAGCGGCTCGCTCGGCTGCCCGACGGGGCGCTGTTCGTCAACGCCGGGCGGGGCGCGACCGTCGACACGGACGCGCTGCTCGCGGAGCTCGAGTCGGGGCGCCTGCGGGCCGTCCTGGACGTCGTCGAGCCCGAGCCCCTGCCCGACGAGCACCCGCTCTGGCGCGCGCCGGGCCTGCTCGCCCTCACGTCGCACTGGGCGGGCGACTCCGACGCGGCCGACGAGCGCGCGCTGCGGCTCGTGGCCGCCCAGCTCGAGCGCCTGCAGCACGGCGAGGCGCTCGAGAACGTCGTCAGCAGCGGTCGCGCCGGCTGACGCCGCGGCCCTCGTGCCAGATGGCGCGCGCGAGGTGGTCGTGCGGCTCGCTCGCAATGGTGGTGAGGACCGGGTCGCGGACGCAGAGCCGGCACCGGTGGTCGGGGCCGGGCGGGACGTGGTCGTGCGGCATCGTGTTGTCCTGGCGGCGGATCCAGCTGCGCCGGCCGTCGCCGTCGGGGGTCGGATGGAGGGTCATGCCAGAGACAGACGCCGGCGCGCCGGAATCGTTCCCACCGCTGCCCCCTCAGTGCCCCGCAGGAAGGTGAGCACCGCGAGGAGGCGGCGGTGGGCCGGCGTCGAGCAGGGCGCGCGCGAGCGCCGCCTTCCCGAGCGCGCCGACCCGGACGAACACCGACAGTCCCACAGCACGACCACGCCGCGCAGGGTCACGAGCAGGCCGAGGCCGAGCAACCCGCCCGTGACGAGCCCGGTGAACTCCAGAGCCCGCCACGGCCGCGGCGCCCGGGCCTTGGGGGCGACCCGACGGCGGCCGGGAGGCCAGCTAGCGTGCCGCGCCCCATGACGGTGATCTTCTCGGGCATCCAGCCGACCGGGCGCAAGCATCTCGGCAACTACCTCGGAGCCATCGAGCAGTACGTGGACGGCCAGGACCGCGGCGACCCGGCGATCTACTGCGTCGTCGACCTGCACGCGATCACGCTCCCCTACGACCCCGCGGCGCTGCGCCGCTCCGTGCTGGACACCACGGCGGCGCTGCTCGCCTCGGGCCTGGACCCCGAGCGCTGCGTCCTGTTCCGCCAGTCCGACGTCCGGGAGCACACGGAGCTGACCTGGCTGCTGTCGAGCGTGACCGAGCTCGGACGGCTCAACCGCATGCACCAGTTCCGCGACAAGTCCGCGGCCCAACGCCAGCTCGTCGCGGCCGCGCTGCTCTACTACCCCGTCCTGATGGCCGCCGACGTGCTCGTCTACCGGGCCCACGAGGTGCCGGTGGGGGAGGACCAGCGCGAGCACGTCGAGCTCATGCGCGACGTCGCCGAGCGCTTCAACGCCCGCTTCGGGGAGACCTTCGTCGTTCCCGACGTCCGCGTGCCGCCATCTGCGGCCCGGGTGGCGGACCTGCAGGCCCCGGAGCGCAAGATGTCCACGACGGGGGGCAGCGAGCAGGGCACGGTGCTCCTGCTCGACGAGCCCGAGGTGATCCTGCGCAAGTTCAAGCGGGCGGTGACGGACTCGGGGACGGAGATCCGGCGCGGGCCGGACAAGCCCGGGGTGTCGAACCTCCTGGACCTCTACGCCGCCGTCCGGCGCATCACCCCGGCCGAGGCCGAGGCCGCCTTCGCCGACGCCCGCGGCTACGGCGACCTCAAGGCGGGCGTCGCCGAGGCCGTCGCCGAGCGCCTCGCCCCCGTGCGGGAGCGCTATCCGGCGTTGCGCGAGGACGAGGCCGGGCTCGAGCGGGTGCTGGCGGCGGGCGCCGAGAAGGCGCGGGCCATGGCCTCACCCACCCTTGCCGACGCCCGCGCCGCGATGGGCTTCGGGCCGTCCTGAGCGGCCGGTAGCCTCGTCCGTCGTGTCCTCGGTGCACCGCCTCGAGCTCGACCTCGACGTCTTCGCCGGCCCCTTCGACCTGCTGCTGAGCCTCGTCCTGCGCGAGGAGCTCGACCTGCTCGAGGTCGACCTGGCCGACGTCGTGCTCGCCTACGTCGACCACCTGGAGCGGCTCGGCGAGCTCGACCTCGAGGCCACGACGGAGTTCCTCGTGCTGATGGCCGCGCTGCTGGAGCTCAAGTCGCGCCTCATGCTGCCGGGGGAGGAGGTCGAGGAGCTCGACGAGCTGGTGCCGGCGGAGGCCGCCGACGAGCTCCTGGCCCGGCTGCTGGCCTACGCCCGCTACCGCGGAGCGGCGGCCCACCTGCGGGAGGCGTTCGAGGACGGCCGGCCCTTCCTCTGGCGCGAGGCGCCCGTGCCCGGCGAGCTGCGCCGCGTCGAGCTCGACCGGGCCGAGGCGGTCTACGATCCCGCGACGCTGGCCGGCGCCGTCGGCGGCCTCCTGCGGCGCCCGGCGCCGCTCGACCTGCGCCACATGCGCACCCCGCCGGTGACCGTCGCCCAGCGGCTCGCCGTGCTCCGCGGGCTGCTCCGGCGCGGGCGCTTCTCGTTCGACGAGGCGGTCGCCGGCGGCGACCGGATGACGGTCTGCGTGACGCTCTACGCGCTGCTCGAGCTCTACAAGCGCGGCGAGGCGGGCTGGGAGCAGCCCGAGCCGTTCGGGGAGATCACGGTCGCCGCGTGAGCCCGCTCGCCCGCATCCTGCAGGCCCTGCTGTTCCTCTCCAGCGAGCCCGTGCCCGCGGACGAGCTCGCCGCCGCGACCGAGACGGAGGCGCCGGACGTCCTCGGCGCGCTCGCCGAGCTCGGCGCCGCGCTCGACGGCCACGGCCTCGTCCTGCGGGAGCTCGCGGGCGGCTGGGCGCTCGCCTCCGACCCGGACGCGGAGGAGCCCGCGCGGCGCCTGCTGGCGCGGCCCCGGACCCCGGCGCTCACGCCGGCGCAGTCCGAGACGCTCGCGGTCGTCGCCTACCTGCAACCCGTCTCGCGGCCGGAGATCGCCCGCATCCGCGGCGTCGCCTCGGACTCGGCGGCGTCCACGCTGCTCGACCGCGGCCTCGTGGAGGAGGCGGGCCGGTCGCCGTTCGGCGCCATCCTCTACCGCACGACGCCGCTGTTCCTCAAGCTCTTCGGGCTCCGGGCGGTCGAGGACCTGCCCGACGTCGGCCAGTGGGACCCCTCGCCGGAGGAGGAGGGCGCGCTGCGCGACCGCCTGCTCGCGGCCGGGGCGGCCCGCGCGGGCGCGGCGCCCGAGGCGCAGCCGGCCGCCCCGTGACGGCCGCCGGCCGCGCGCCGGATCACCTGATCCTCGGCGCCGGGCTGGCCGGGCTGACGCTCGCGCTCGAGCTCCGCACCGCCGGCGTCGGCGGTTCGATCGTGCTCGTCGATCGGCGCACGAGCTTCGGGCGCGACCGGACCTGGTGCTGCTGGGACGTCGTCCCGGGCACGTACTCGGGGGTCGCTCGCCGCTCATGGCCGACCTGGGAGGTCGTCACCGCCGGCGGGGCCGTGCGCCAGCACGACGGCCGGCACGCCTACCGCTGCTTCGACTCGCGCGACGTCTACGCCCACGCGCTCGCGCGCCTGGAGGCCGACCCGGGCGTCGAGCTGCGGCTGGGGGAGACGGTGCTCGAGGTCGACGCCGCCGCCACGCGCGCCCGCACGGACGTCGCCGCCTACGAGCCCGGGCGCCTCTACGACGCCCTCGCCTTCGCCTCGCCGCGGCTGCGCCGCCGGGGGCGGGGTGCGGTCGAGTGGCGGCAGGGGTTCCTCGGCTGGGACGTCGAGGTGCAGCGGCCGCGCTTCGAGCCCGGCGTCGCGACGCTGATGGACTTCCGGGTGCCGCAGATCGGCTCCCCGCCCGCCCTGCGCTTCCTCTACGTGCTGCCCGAGAGCCCCACGCGGGCGCTCGTCGAGGACACGACCTTCGCGGCGGCCGGGCCGCCGGCGGCCGACCGTCGCGCCGTCCTCGAGGCGGCCCTGGACGGCGCCGACTACACCGTCCACTTCGAGGAGCGCGGGCTCGTGCCGATGACGGACGTCGCCCTGGACCTCCAGCCCGGCCCGCGGACCTACGCCGTGGGCACGGGCGGCGGCGCCGTGCGGCCGTCGAGCGGGTACGCGTTCACGCGCGTGCAGCGTCACTGCCGAGCGCTGGCGCGCGCGGTCGCCGCGGGCGTGTCGCCGCCCGCGCGTGTCGCCTCCCGCCGCTCCGCGCTGATGGACGCGATCTTCCTCCGGGCACTCTCCGACGACCCCGCGGCGTTCCCCGAGCGCTTCGGCGAGCTGCTCGCCCGCACGTCGCCCGGGACCTTCGCCCGCTTCATGGACGACGCCGCGACGCCGGCCGACGAGCTCGCGGTGATCGCCGCGCTGCCCAAGGTCCCCTTCGTCGCCGCCGCCGCGCGGACGGCCGAGGCCCGCCGCTAGGGCAGCCCGCGGCGCTCGAGGTCGAGCGCGATGCCATCCAGGAGGCGGTCGAGGCCGCGGCGGAAGCGGTCCTCGTCACGATCGAGCGCCTCAAGCCGCTTCCAGGTCTCCATGCGATCGACGCCCTCCGGGAACAGCCCGTTGATGTGCGGGTAGTCGCCCGTCTCGAGCTGCGCCTCGACGTACTCCTTGATGTCCTCGAGCCACGCCCCGCTCGGGTTGGGCTCGGCGGCCGCGCGCACGGAGTAGCCGAACACGTACTCGTCCACGAGCGCCACGAGGTCGAGGCGTTCCTCGGCCTCGAGGCCGGTGCCCGCGACCGCGGCGAGGGATTGCTCGAAGTGGCGCATGCCGTTCGGGCCGATCCGGGTGCCCAGCGCGCCCAGTCCCTCGACGATCCACGGGTGGCGGCACTGGACCTCACGTGAGCGCATCGCGATGGCCCTGAGCCCGGCGCGCCAATCGTCGGCCGGCAGCTCGGCGTCGTCGAGGACGAGCTCGCCCATCATCGCGTCGTCGACCAGGGCGAAGAGCTCGTCCTTCGTGCGCACGTAGTGGTAGAGCGTCATCGTCCCAACGCCGAGCTCCTGCGCGATGCGGCGCATGGAGACTGCCTTGACGCCTTCGGCGTCGGCGAGCGCCATCGCCGTGTGGGCGATCAGCTCACGCGTGAGCGAGGGCCGGCGCGACCCAGGCTCCTGTCGCAGCCAGATCGGCTCGCTTGACATGTCGTACAGCGTACCGCTAGAGTCGCACGTACGATGTACGACACACACGTACGCCATACGAGTTCTGGCCTCGAGGCCATCGGCCTCGGCAAGCGCTTCGGCGATCTCTGGGCCCTGCGCGACGTCGACTTCGCCGTGCGGGCCGGCAGCGTGCTCGGCCTGCTCGGCCACAACGGCGCGGGCAAGACGACCGCCATCCGCATCCTCACGACCTTGAGCCTCCCGACCACCGGCCACGCACGCGTCGCCGGCTTCGACGTCACCGCCGACCCCAACGCGGTGCGGGCCCGCATCGGCGTCACGGGCCAGAGCGCGACGGTCGACGGGCTGCTCACCGCCCAGGCCAACCTCGAGATGGTCGGGCGCCTCTACAAGCTGCCGCCCGCGCAGGCCCGGGCCCGGGCGAGCGAGCTCCTCGAGCGGCTCGGGCTCGGCGAGGTCGCCGGCAAGCGCGTGGACCAGTTCTCCGGCGGCATGCGTCGCCGCGTCGACCTCGCCGCGAGCCTCGTGGCCGCCCCGCCCGTGCTCATCCTCGACGAGCCGACGACCGGGCTGGACCCCGCGAGCCGCAGTGACCTGTGGACGATGCTGCGCGAGCTCGTCGCCGACGGCATGACGCTGCTGCTGACCACCCAGTACCTCGACGAGGCCGACCAGCTGGCCGACGAGATCGTGGTCCTCGACCACGGGCGCGTCGCCGCCGCCGGCACGCCGGCCGACCTCAAGGCGCGCATCGGCGGCGAACGGCTCGAGGTGACCCTGCCGGGACCGGAGGCCGTCGGCGCGGCGCAGGACGCCGTGGCCGCGCACGCCGACGGGCCGACGGGCGTCGCCGGCGCCGTCCTCACCGTGCCACTGCGCGCGGGGGCGCGGCTCATCGAGGTCGTGCGCTCGCTCGACGCCGCCGGCGTCGACGCCGTCGACGTGCACCGGCGCGAGCCGACGCTCGACGACGTCTTCCTCACCCTTACCCGCAAGGAGCCGATCACCGCATGAGCGCCCGCCCCCAAGCGAAGCGCGGGCAGGGTATGAGCGCCGCCGCCCTTGCCTCCGACTCCCTCGTCCTGGCCCGCCGCAACCTCGAGCACGTCCGGCAGATTCCGGAGAAGCTCATCGACGTCACGGTCCAGCCGCTGATGTTCACCCTGCTCTTCGCGTTCGTCTTCGGCGGCGTCATCGACGTGCCCGGCGGCTCCTACCGCGAGTACCTCGTCGGCGGCATCCTCGTCCAGACCGTCGCCTTCGGGATGATGGGGCCGGGCATGTCGATCGCCACGGACCTCCGCGAGGGCGTGGTGGACCGGCTGCGGACGCTGCCCGTCGCCCGCTCGGCCTATCTGCTCGGCCACGCCGTCGCCGAGTGGGCCGCGCTGCTCGTGGCCATCACCGTGCTCGCGCTCAGCGGGCTGCTCGTCGGCTGGCGCATCCACACCGACGTCCTGCATGCCGTCGCCGGCTTCGGGCTCCTCGCGGTCTTCGCCCTCGCGATGCTGTGGCTCGGCACGTTGATCGGCCTGAGCGTCCGCTCGCCGGACGCCGTCCAGGGCTTCGCCTTCCTCGTCGTGTTCCCGCTGACCTTCCTCTCCAACGCGTTCGTGCCGGCCGACGGCCTGCCGGGCGTGCTGCAGACCGTGGCGGAGTACAACCCGGTCTCCGCGCTCGTGGCGGCGACCCGGACGCTGTTCGGCAACCCCGTCGCGCTCCCGGACGGCGCGCCATGGCCGCTGCAGCACCCGGTCCTGGCGGGACTCGGGTGGAGCCTGCTGATCCTCGCGATCACCGTGCCGCTGGCGATGAACCGCTACCGCGCCCGGACGTCGGACTGAGGACGGGGCGGGCAAGAGGCGGACGTGGAGCGGTTCCGCGACGGTCTCCCGCCTTCCGCCCGCCGTCCGACCCCCAGGCCGGGTGAACGACACGGCGGCGGGTGAGGCAACACGGGCTCGGTGGTGCGCGGCGTGTCGGGCGGGGCAAGAGGCGGGAGCGAGGCGGTACTTCGGCGTCTGCCCGCCTCTTGCCGTTTCCGAGCGTCAGTCGGCGTGAGGTCGTCCTGGCGACCGGGCGGCGACTGACGCTCCCGAGCCGGCGCTCGCGAGCCACGCCCGAGCCGGCGCTCGCGAGCCACGCCCGAGCCGGCGCTCGCGAGCCACGCCCGAGCCGAGCGCCCGCCCGCCCGCGACTCAGGCCTTCGCGGCGAGCTGTCCGCAGGCGGCGTCGATGTCCTGGCCGCGCGTCAGGCGGACGGAGGCGTCCAGGCCGTGCGCCTCGAGCGTGGCCCGGAACGCCCCGACCGCCTGGCGCGAGGACGCGGCGTACTGGCCGCCGGCCGGGTTGTACGGGATCAGGTTGACCTTGTAGCGGCGCCGGTCGAGCAGCTCCGCGAGCCGGCGGGCCTGGGCGACGGTGTCGTTGACGCCGCCGAGCATGAGGTACTCGACGAAGACCTTGCGGCGTCGCTTGGCGTAGAAGGCGTCGCAGGCGTCGAGCACCTCGGCGATCGCGAAGCGCTCGTTGACCGCCATGATCTGCGAGCGCAGGCCGTCCTCCGGGGCGTGCAGGGACAGCGCGAGGCGCAGCGGCATGTCGTTGACCTCGGTCAGGCGCCGGATGCCCGGCACCCAGCCGACGGTCGAGATGCCCGTGTGGCGATGGCTGATGCCGAGGTCGGGCAGGCGCTCGGCGGCGCCGAGAACGGCGTCGAGGTTCATCAGGGGCTCGCCCATGCCCATGAACACGAGATGGTTGAGCGGCTCGACGCGCCGCAGGTGCAGCACCTGGTCGAGGATCTCCGAGGCGGTGAGGTTGCGCCCGAAGGCCATCTGGCCCGTCGCGCAGAACGAGCAGGTCAGCGGGCAACCCGACTGGGAGGAGACGCAGACGGAGCGGCGGCCGTCGCGGTAGCGCATGAGGACCGCCTCGACGGGCCGGGCGTCGGCCGTGTGGAAGAGCGCCTTGACCGTGCCGTCGGTCGCCGTCTGCTCGCGCGCGAGCTCGAGGGTCGAGTACGGCACGTGCTCCTCGAGCCGGGCGCGCAAGGCGGCCGGCAGGTCGGTCATGGCCGCGTAGCCGGGGGCCCCGGCCGACGCCCAGCGCCACACCTGGCGCGCCCGGAAGGCCGGCTGGCCGGCCGCCTGGAGACGGTCGTCGAGCAGGGCGAGGTCCACGCAGGGCAAGATAGGGAGCGTGCGGCTCGGCAAGTACCTCGCGCACGGCGGCGTCGCCTCCCGGCGCGCCGCCGAGCAGCTCGTCTTCGACGGGCACGTCACCGTGGGCGGGCGGATCGTGCGCGACCCGGCGCGTGACGTCGACGAGACCTCTGGCGTCGAGGTCGACGGCCGCCCCGTCGCCACCTCGGAGACGCCCCACCTCGTCTACCTGCTGCACAAGCCGGCGGGCGTCGTCTCCACCGCCCACGATCCGCACGGGCGCCCGACGGTCGTCGATTTCGTCGGTTCGGCCGAGCGCCTCTACCCCGTCGGGCGCCTGGACGCCGACACGACCGGACTGATCCTGCTCACCAACGACGGCGAGCTCGCCAACCGGCTCACCCACCCGCGCTACGGCGTGGAGAAGACCTACCGGGTCACCGTGGTCTCACCGCCCGTGCGCCCGGCCGCGCTCGAGGCGCTGCGCAAGGGCGTCCGGCTCGACGACGGGGTCACCCTGCCCGCGACGGCGCGGCGGATCGCCCCCGACCGCTTCGAGATCGTGCTGCGCGAGGGCCGCAAGCGCCAGGTGCGGCGGATGACGGAGGCCGTCGGGCACCGGGTCAAGGCGCTCGAGCGCGTCCAGCTCGGGCCGCTGCGCCTCGGCGGGCTCGCGGAGGGCAGCCACCGCCGGCTCAAGCCGCACGAGGTCGAGGCGCTGCGGACGGCGGCGCCCGCACCCGCCGCCCAGGCCCGCCGCCGGCGCTCAGCCTGAATCCACCGATTCCGCCGGCGCGACGACGACGCATGCGGTCCTCACGCGCCGTCGGCCGAGCACCGGAAGGACACGCCCTGCCGAGGCTCGGCCGCCGACCCTGACCTGGCCCGCGACCCCCTCGCCTCCGAACGGTCATCGGCGGATGCAGGCTAACGTCGCCCGGCGATGCGGCTGCATGCCCTCCGCGGCGCCACGTCGGTCCGGGCCGACGAGCGGGCGCAGATCCTCGAGGCCACGGACGCGCTCATGCGCGACCTCATGGCCGTCAACGGGCTCACGCCCGCCGACCTGGTGTCGTGCCTGTTCACGCTCACGCCCGACCTGCACGCCGAGTTCCCGGCCGTCGCGGCCCGGGAGATGGGGCTGAGCGCCGTGCCGCTCATGTGCGCCCAGGAGCTCGCCGTGCCGGGCGCGATGCCCCGGGTCATCCGCGTGCTCGTGCACTGCTACCTGCCCGCGGGCGGCGAGCCGCAGCACTGCTACCACGGCGAGGCGCGCCGGCTGCGGCTGGACCTCACGGGCGCGCAATAGCCTTCCGGGCCCATGGAGTTCGCCGAGAAGCTGCGCCGCCTCGACGCCTATCCGGCCGCCGACGGCTACGCGCTCGGTCCGGAGGTCGCGCTCATGGCCTCCAACGAGACGCCGTACCCGCCGCTGCCCGCCGTCGAGCGTGCCGTCGCCGAGGCCATGGGGGGCGTCAACCGCTACCCCGATCCGACCAACCGGCGGTTGCGCGACGCGCTCTCGCGCCGCTACGACGTGCCCGTCAACCGGATCGCGATCGGCAATGGATCCTGCGACGTCCTGCTCGCGGCCGGCGACGCCCTGCTCGAGCCGGGTGCCGAGCTCGTCTACGCCTGGCCGTCCTTCTCCGTCTATCCGCACCTCGCCAAGGCCTCGGGTGCTCGCGCCATCGAGGTCCCGGTCACCGCCAGCCACCACCACGACCTCGAGGCGATGCTGCGCGAGGTGACCGTGGCCACCCGGCTCGTCATCGTGTGCAACCCGAACAACCCGACGTCAACGGCGCTCGGGCTCGACGAGATCGCGGCCTTCGTCGCCGACGTGCCGCGCCACGCCGCGGTGATCCTCGACGAGGCCTACATCGAGTTCAACCTCCTCGACGACCCCGACGCGTCCGTCGAGTTGCTCGACCGCCACCCGAACCTCGTGCTCCTGCGGACCTTCTCCAAGGCCTACGGGCTCTGCGGCCTGCGCGTCGGCTACGGGTTGTGCGGCTCCGAGCCCTTCCGCACCGCGGTCGACGCCGTGCGCCAGCCCTTCTTCTGCAACGTCGCCGCCCAGGCGGCGGCGATCGCGGCGCTCGACTCCCAGGACGAGATCGCCTCGCGCGTGGAGCGCAACCTCGCCGAGCGCCTCGGCCTGCAGGACGGCCTGCGCCGCCTCGGGCTCGAGCCGGCCGACTCGCAGGCGAACTTCGTCTGGTTCGACCTTCCGGAGGAGGAGGCGGAGCCGACCGTCGTGCGCGGCCTCGCCGACGCGGACGTCCTCGTCCGGGCCGGCAGCCCGCTGGGACGCGCCGGGGCCCTGCGCGTCACCGTCGGCGCGCCGGAGGAGAACGAGCGCTTCCTGGCGGCGCTGGGCGAACTGCTGTAGGCTGCCCGGCTCCATGGCCGGCCCGCTGACCCACCGCAGCACCTCCTCCTGGGCCACCTATGGGTATCGCGCCTGGCGATTTACGCAGGCGCTCGGCCGGCTGTCCGCGTAGCTCCAGCGGAGAACCGCCACTCCTGGGCCCTCCGGGCCGAGCGCCGCTCCCGCTCCAGACGTGCCTGATCGCACGTCCGCGCCGGACCCGTCCCCGTACCCTTCGCAGAGACCCAGAGAGACAGGCACGAACATGATGATCGTCATGAAGGCAGCGGCCTCGGAGGCCGAGATCGACCGGGTGATCGAGCGCATCGAGGAGGCCGGCGCGGTCGCGCACCCCTCCCGCGGCGAGGAGATCACCGTCATCGGCGCCATCGGCGACCGGGAGCACATCGGGCGCCTGGAGCTCGAGGGTGCACCCGGCGTCGAGAAGGTCGTTCCCATCCTCAAGCCGTACAAGCTCGCCTCCCGGCAGCTGCGAGCCGAGCCGTCGATCTTCGAGATCGGCGGCAGCCGCATCGGCGGCGACCACTTCTCCCTGATCGCCGGCCCGTGCACCGTCGAGTCGCGCGAGCAGACGCTGACGACCGCCCACGCGGTCAAGGCCGCCGGCGCGGGCATGCTGCGCGGCGGCGCCTACAAGCCGCGCACCTCGCCCTACGCGTTCTCCGGCCTCGGCGAGAGCGGGCTGCGGATCCTCGCGGAGGCCAAGGCCGAGACCGGGCTGCCGATCGTCACCGAGCTCATGGACGTGCGCGACCTCGACCCCGTCCTCGAGGTCGCCGACGTCATCCAGATCGGCGCGCGCAACATGCAGAACTACACGCTGCTGACCGAGCTCGGCCGCGCCGGCCGGCCCGTGCTGCTCAAGCGCGGCCTCACCGCGACGCTCGAGGAGCTCCTCATGGCGGCGGAGTACGTCCTCAAGGAGGGCAACCCGCACGTGCTGCTGTGCGAGCGGGGGATCCGCACGTTCGAGACGGCCTACCGCTTCACCCTCGACCTGACCGCCGTGCCGGTGCTGCGCGAGCTCACGCACCTGCCCGTGGTCGTGGACCCGAGCCACGCGGCCGGTCGCCGGTCGCTCGTGGAGCCGCTCTCGCTGGCCGCCGCGGCAGCCGGGGCGGACGGGATCATCGTCGAGGTGCACCCGAATCCGGCCGAGGCGATCTGCGACGGACCGCAGCAGCTCGTGGCGGACGAGTTCGGCCCCTACGCCGCGAAGGTCGAGGCCGCCGCGGCGCTCGCGGGCAAGAAGCTCTCGCTTCCCGCCGCGGCCTAGGGGATCCGGGCGCCGTGCGGGTCGCCGTCGTCGGCGTCGGGCTGATCGGCGGCTCGGTGGCGCTCGCCGCCCGCGCGCGCGCCGGCGCGCACGTGACGGGGTGGGATCCGGGCGACGGCGTGCTCGACGCCGCCGTCGCCCGCGGCGCGCTCGATGTGCCGGCCGCCTCGCTCGCCGAGGCCGTCGGCGACGCGGAGGTCGTGGTGGTCGGCGTGCCCGTGGCGCGGCTGGCGGAGGCGGTGGGCGAGGCGCTCGCAGCCGCGCCGGCCGCCGCGGTCGTCACCGACGTCGGCTCGACCAAGCGCGCGGTCACCCAGGCGGCCGCCGCCGACCCGCGCTTCATCGGCGGTCACCCGCTGGCGGGGGCCGAGAGCGCCGGCGTCGCGCACGCCCGCGCGGACCTGTTCGACGGCGCCACCTGGTACCTGACCCCGACGCCGCGGACCGAGGGCGTCCGCTACGACCGCCTCTACCGCTTCCTCTGCGCGCTCGGGGCGCGGCCGCAGGCGCTGGACGCCGCCACCCACGACCAGGTCATGGCCGCCGTCAGCCACCTCCCGCACGTGCTCGCCAACGTCCTCGTCGCCCAGGCCGCGCGCGCCCTCGACGAGGGCGGTGAGACGCTCCCGGCCGTCGGGCCCTCCTTCCGGGACGCCACGCGCGTGGCCGGCGCCCCGAGCGCCGTGTGGGCCGACATCTACGCCTCCAACGCCGACGCGCTCGGCCGCCTGCTCGACGACACCATCGTCCGGCTCGGCGAGGTGCGCGCGACGCTCGCGGCCGGCGACGCCGCGGCCGTCGCCGCCTGGAACGACGCTGCCGGCGACGATCGCCGCCGCCTGCTGGAGGCCCAGCTCACCGGGTCCGACGTCGTCGAGCTGCGGGTCTCGGTCCCCAACCGCCCCGGTGTCGTGGCGGAGCTCGCCCTCGCGCTCGGCCGGGCCTCCGTCAACATCACCGACATGGCCCTCTATCCCGCCGCCGACCACGCCACGGGCGTCATCGCCCTGTGGGTGGCCGGGGAGCAGGCGGCGAGCACCGCCGCCGGGCTCGTCGCCGGGCTCGGGCTGCCGGTGGTCAGGAGCGCGCCCGGCGGGCGCCGCGGTGACGAGCGACGCGAGGCCGGATGACGCGGCGCTTCTTCCGGCCCGCGCCGCGCCTGCGCGGGACGCTCGTCGCCCCGCCGGACAAGTCCCTGTCACATCGCGCGGCGCTGCTGGCGGCCATGAGCGCCGAGCCGGTGCGGGTCACGGGCTACCTGCACGCGGAGGACACGCACTCCACGCTGCGCGCCGTCGAGGCGCTCGGCACGCTCGTGCAGGAGCGCCCGGACGAGCTCGTGCTGCGCGGGCCCGGGCTGCGCAACGCGGCCGAGCCGGAGGGCGGAGCGGTGATCGACGTCGGCAACGCCGGCACGCTCATCCGGCTCGTCACGGGGTGGCTCGCCGGCCAGCCCGGCGGCGGGACCTGGACGCTGGACGGCGACGCCTCGATCCGCGCGCGCCCGATGGGCCGGGTCGTCGAGCCCCTGCGCGGGCTCGGCGCGCAGATCGAGGCCCGCGCGGGCGGCCTCGCGCCGCTCGTGGTGTCCGGCCGCGCCCTGACCGGCGCCCACTACGACATGCCGGTCGCCTCGGCGCAGGTGAAGTCCGCGCTGCTGCTGGCCGGCATCCTCGCCGACGGCCGCACGAGCGTCCGTGAGCCCGCGCCGAGCCGCGACCACACGGAGCGCCTGCTGCTGCGCGCCGGCGTCGACGTCCGCCGCGAGGGCGACGTCGTCTCCGTCGGCTGCCACGACGAGCTCGAGCTCGAGGCGATCCACGTGCCCGGCGACCCGTCCTCGGCGGCCTTCGCCGTCGCCGCCGCGGTGCTCGTCCCCGGGTCGCGGATCGTCGTCGAGGGCATGGCCGCGAACTGGACGCGGGTCGGCTTCTACCGGATCCTCGAGCGCATGGGCGGCGTCGTCGTCGGGCCGCTCGAGGCTCCGGGCGGCCCGCTCGCCGCCGACGAGCCCGTGTGCGAGCTCGACGTCTCCCACGGGCCGCTGGTCGCCACGACGGTCGAGCCCGACGAGGTCCCGCTGGGCATCGACGAGCTGCCCCTCGTGGCGCTGCTCGGCTGCTTCGCCGAGGGCGAGACCGTCGTCCGCGGCGCGCAGGAGCTGCGTCACAAGGAGTCCGACCGCATCGCCACCGTGGTGGACGGGCTGCGCGGCCTCGGGGCCGACCTCGAGGCGACGCCGGACGGCTTCGTCGTGCGCGGGACGGGCGGGCTGGAGGGCGGCGTGCTCGAGGCCCACGGCGACCACCGCCTCGCGATGCTCGGCGCGGTCGCCGGGCTCGCCTCCCGCGCCGGGGTCGAGGTCGTCGGCATGGAGGCCGCCGCGGTCTCCTACCCGGGCTTCGTCGAGGACCTCGCGGGGCTCACCGGGAGCTGACCCGCAGGGCCCAGCGCCCGCCGCTGGCGCGCGCCGAGATCCGGGTGCCGCCCGGCACCCGCGCGCGGCGCAGCGCCCGGAAGCCGCGCACCCGGACGCGGAGGGCCCGGGCCGGGACGAACGCCCGCAGCCGCCCCGTCCCGCGCCGGGCGACGCCCGTGGCGCTGAGGATGCCGGGACCCGGGCGCCAGCCGACGCGGGTCAGTCGCCCCGGCGCGGCGCGGACGATGCCGTGGCGCAGGTCGCGTACGAGGGCCCGGTGCTCGCCGGCGATCCGGTTGGCGCCCGCGGCGCAGTCCATGGCGAACATGCTCCACGGCGGCGTGGGGGAGGCGGCGCCCTCGCGCCGGGTCAGGACGTCGTGCGGATCGCCGCAGGACTGCTTCCAGGTCCACAGGGTGGCCGAGATGCGGTAGCGGTCCTGCAGCGCCTGGTGCGCGAGGAACAGCTCGTCCGAGCCGGGCTCGGCCCGCGCCGGGTCGCCGCCCCACTCGCCGGTGAGCACCGGCGCGCCGCCGAAGCGGCGCGCCTCGCGCCGGGCGACGGCGAACGAGGCGGCGCGCGGCCGCGCGGGCGTGCCGAAGCTCCCCTGGTACAGGTGGGGCGCGTAGACGGCGTCGCGGTCACGGGCGAAGCGTGGCGGCGGGCCCGCGCCGACGACGGACCACAGCACGCCGGGCTCGAAGAGCACGAGGTGTCGGAAGCCGCGGCCGGCCCGCTCGCCGCCCCGGACGGCGGCGAAGGCGCGGGCGTAGAAGCGGCCGAGGGCGGCCTGCTCGCCCGCGCTGAGCGCGCCGGGCTCGTTCATGAGATCGAAGCCGGCCACCGCGTCTGCGCGGGCGAAGCGGCGCGCGAGGTGACCGAGCATGCGGACGTAGCGGGTCTGGATCCCCGTCCCGTCCGCCGCAGGACGGTCGGCCCAGAACGCCGCCCACGCCGTTCGCACGGCTGTCCCGAGCTCCCGGGTGCCCGCGTAGCAGCGCGCAGCGCCGCCGGCGAGCGTCGCCCAGCCGGGCGCGCCGTCCCAGCCGAGCGCCGGCCGGCTGCCCGGCGGGCAGGCCTCGCCCGGCCGCGCGGCGAGCGTCTTGCCCCAGGCGTCCTGGTGGACGTCGACCAGGCTGTAGACGCCGCGGGCGCGCAGCCGGCGCACGGTGCGTGCCACCCGGTCCAGGTAGGCCGCGTCGTAGCGCCCCGGGGCGGGCTCGATCCGCGACCAGGAGACGATCAGCCGCACCGCGTTCCAGCCCAGGGCCTGGATGCGGTCGGCGTCGGCGGCGCCGAAGGGCAGCACGGGCGCCGCCGCGGTGCCCTGCCAGTAGTCGCCGAGGGCGTTGACGTTGACGCCGCGCAGCAGCACCTCGCGGCCGCGGTCGTCGGCGATCCGCCCACCACGCGCCGGGTCCGGCTCGGCGTGCAGGCGCGGGAGCGCGGAGGCGCCGGTCGGGGCCGCGAGCGCCACGAGCAGGACGAGGACGACGGCCGGGCGCACGGGCGGAAGATAGTCTCGGGCGGTGGTCATCGCCATCGACGGGCCCGCCGGAGCGGGGAAGTCCAGCGTGGCGCGCGCGGTCGCCGCGCGACTCGGCTTCACCTACCTCGACACGGGCGCGATGTACCGCGTGGTCGGCCTCGCGGGGGGCACTAACGTCGACATCGCCCTCGACGGGGAACGCGTCCTGCTCGACGGGCGCGACGTGAGGAAGGAGATCCGCACCGCCGCGGCGTCGGAGGCGGCGTCGCGGGTGGCCGCCGATCCGGCCGTGCGCGAGGCGCTCGTGGCCAAGCAGCAGGCGCTGCTCGCCCACGGCGACTGGGTCGCGGAGGGCCGCGACATCGCCCTCGTGGTCGCCCCGGAGGCCGAGCTCAAGGTCTTCCTCACCGCCGATGCACGCGAGCGTGCGCGCCGCCGCGCCGGCGACCTCGGTGCCGACGTCGAGACCGTGCTGCGCGAGCAGGCGCTGCGCGACGAGCGCGATCAGGCCTCGGGCGGGCGCACCGTGCTGGCTCCCGCACCCGGCGCTACCGCCCTCGACACCACCGGCATGACGCTCGACGAGGTCGTCGAGGCCATCGCCCGCCTGGCCGAGGCGCAGCGGCGATGAAGGTCGCGATCCTCGGCTACCCGAACGTCGGCAAGTCCTCGCTCGTGAACCGGCTCACCCAGAGCCGCGAGGCGGTCGTGCACGAGACGGCCGGCGTCACGCGCGACCGGCGCGAGCTCGCGACGGACTGGAACGGCCGCCGGCTGACGCTCATCGACACGGGCGGCATCGATCTCGGCGAGCACGACCCGCTGACGGTCTCCATCGCCGACCAGGCCCGCGCCGCGCTGCTCGACGCCGACGTCGCGGTGCTCGTCGTCGACGCCCGCGCCGGCCAGCGCCCGGGGGACGCGGAGATCGCCGACATCCTGCGCCGTTGGAACGGGCCGACGCTCGTGGCCGCCAACAAGGTCGACGGGCCGGGCGACATCCCGCTCGCCGTCGACTTCTACGGGCTCGGGCTCGGCGAGCCGCTGCCCGTGTCCGCCGCCCAGGGCCTCGGGACGGGCGACCTGCTCGACGCCATCGTCGGCGCCGGCCCGGACGGCGACGACGCGACGGTGCAGGACGAGGGCGTCATCCGTCTCGCACTCATCGGCCGGCCCAACGTCGGCAAGTCGTCCCTGCTGAACACGTTCCTCGGCTTCGAGCGGACCATCGTCTCCGAGGTCCCCGGCACGACGCGCGACCCGATCGACATCGAGCTGGAGTTCGCCCTGCCGGCCGCGCCGGCGGACACCGGCGAGCGCCGTCGGCTGCGGCTCGTCGACACGGCCGGCATCCGCCGCGCCGCGAAGGTCTCGGAGTCCGTCGAGTACTACACCGCGTTGCGCTCCCAGCGGGCGGCCGAGCGCGCCGACGTCGCGCTCGTGGTGTGCGACGCCACGGACGGGGTCACGAGCCAGGATCTGCGCATCGCCGACCTCGCGATGACCACGGGCTGCGCCACCGCCCTCGTGCTCAACAAGTGGGATCTCACGAGCGGCGATCCGAACTCGGCCGATGCCTACGGCATGGCGCGAGCTGTCGACCTCGACGCCGAACGCGCCACCGTGCTGCGCAAGCTGCGCCTGCGGCCGAAGGTCCTGACCGCGTCGGCGCTCACCGGCCGCCACGTGCAGCGGCTGCTGGTCGAGGCCGTCTCGCTCGCCGACCGCCGGGCCAAGCGCATCCCGACGCCCGAGCTGAACAAGTTTCTCGCCGACATCGTGCAGATCCGCCAGCCGCCGGCCAAGCAGGGACACCGCCTGAAGCTCCTCTACGGGGCCCAGATCGGCGTCGGGCCGCCCCGCTTTTCCATCCAGGTCAACTCGCGCACGCGCGTGACGCGCGACTACGCGTACTTCATCGAGAATCGCCTGCGGGAGCGCTACGGGCTCGACGGCATCCCGCTGATCATCGACTTCAACGAGCGCAAGCAGCGCCGCCGGTTCGACGCCTAGCCGCCGGAGGCGCCCGCTAGGGTGGCGCGCGCCTATGAGCTACGCCGACAACGAGTACCTGTTCACCTCCGAGTCCGTCACGGAGGGTCATCCCGACAAGGTCGCGGACCAGATCTCCGACGGCGTCCTCGACGCCGTCCTGCGCGAGGACCCGCTCGGCCGCGTCGCCTGCGAGACGCTCGTCAACACCGGGCTCGTCGTCGTCTCGGGCGAGATCTCGACGACGACCTACGTCGACATCCAGCAGGTCGTGCGCGAGACGATCCGCAAGATCGGCTACGTCGACGGCAACCTCGGCTTCTCCGCCGACTCCTCCGCGGTCATCAACGCGATCGACAAGCAGTCGCCCGACATCGCCCAGGGCGTCGACGAGGCCTACGAGCGGCGCACGGACTCGAGCGACCACGACGAGCTCGACCTCGCCGGTGCGGGTGATCAGGGCATGATGTTCGGCTACGCGTCCAACGAGACGCCCGAGCTCATGCCGCTGCCGATCTCGCTCGCGCACAAGCTCGCCAAGGCGCTCGCCGACGTGCGCAAGTCCGGCGCGTTGGACTACCTGCGCCCCGACGGCAAGACCCAGGTCTCCGTCCGCTACCGCGACGGCCGCCCCGTCGCGGTCGAGCAGCTGCTGATCTCCACCCAGCATGGCGAGTCGGCCACACAGGAGCAGATCAAGGCCGACCTCTGGGAGCACGTCGTCGTCCCGACGATCCCCGCCGAGCTCTACGACGAGCGCCAGCTGCGCGACGTCTTCCTCGTCAACCCGACGGGCCGCTTCGTCATCGGCGGCCCGGTCGGCGACGCCGGCCTCACGGGTCGCAAGATCATCGTCGACACCTACGGCGGCATGGCCCGCCACGGCGGCGGCGCCTTCTCGGGCAAGGACCCGTCCAAGGTCGACCGCTCCGCCGCCTACGCGGCGCGCTGGGTGGCCAAGAACGTCGTCGCCGCGGGCCTTGCCGACCGCGCCGAGGTCCAGGTCGCCTACGCCATCGGCGTCGCCCACCCGGTGTCGGTGATGGTCGAGACGTTCGGCACGGAGAAGCTCGCGGTCTCCCGCATCGCCGAGCTCGTCGCCGAGCACTTCGACCTGCGCCCCGGCGCCTTCCGCCGGCAGCTGGACCTGCACCGACCGATCTACCAGCAGACCGCCGCCTACGGGCACTTCGGGCGCGAGCTCGACGACTTCACGTGGGAGCGCACGGACCGCGCGGACGCCCTCCGCGACGCGGCCGGGCTCGCCGCCGGCGCCGCCGCGTAGGGGCGCCGCCGGGACGCCGGTGCGCCGTCGCCTCGCCCTGCTCGCGGTCGCCGCCGCGGCCCTCGGCGGCTGCGGCGGCGGCGCGAAGTCCGGCGGCGGGCCGGGCCCGTCGAACTCGCCACCGCCGACCCGGCCGCGGATCGACCTGAATGCTGACCACGCAGCCGTGGCGGCGCGCATGCGCGTCCCCATCCTCTGCTACCACCAGCTTCGACCGCAGACGGGCGCCGACTCCGCTGTCGACCGGCAGTACATCATGCCGCCGGCTCGCTTCAAGGCCGAGCTCGACGCGCTCGTACGGCGCGGGTACCACACGATCACCCCGGACCAGCTGCTCGCCCATCTCACGACGGGCGCCCGGCTGCCGGCGCGGCCGGTGCTGCTGAGCTTCGACGACGCCGACGACGACCAGTACCGGCTCGCGCTGCCGGCGCTGCGCCGCCGGCACATGACCGCGACGTTCTTCGTCATGACCGTCGTGCTCGGCAACGACGGCTACATGACCCGCGGCCAGGTCCGCCGCCTGGATCGCGCCGGGATGACCGTCGCCGCCCACACCTGGGACCACCACCGCGTCGACGAGTACGCCGGCGACGACTGGCGCACGCAGATCGACGAGCCCACGCGAGAACTGGCGCGCATCGTCGGGCATCCGGTCCGCTACTTCGCCTACCCGTTCGGCGTGTGGTCGCCCGACGCCTTCGCCCACCTGCGCGAAGCGGGCCTCCGGGCGGCCTTCCAGCTCACGGAGAAGCCGATCTCCTTCGCCGACCCGTTGATGACCATCCGCCGCAAGATCGCCGACCCGCAGTGGTCGACCCGCGACTTCGAGCGCGAGCTGCGCAGCGGGTTCCTCAAGGTCGCGGCGTAGGGCTCCACACGCGGGGTCACGCGCCGTGCCACCCGGCGGGTTCGACGACGTGGTGCGGCCCGCGGTCCCGGGCGGTCCACCGTCCCGCGCACGGGGGCGCCTGGTCGACGTGGTGTTGGCCGTGGGCTCACCGGCGTCCGGCGGTCGACTGGGGGCGGCACCCCACTACTTACCGGAGATACGGAAAGGCGGTTGACCAAGGACGACGCGCCGATAGGTTGCCGCGAAGTCAAGGGGAGTCGCGCGCGCCCGGACCACCGGGGTCCGGGTGTCGTGCCCGCATTCGAGAGGAAGTTCCCGCATGGTCCATCGCGACCGTTGGGCACGCCGCGCGCTGATCGCGGCCTGCCTGTCCGTCCTGGCCTTCGTCGCCGCGCTCGCGCCGACGACAGCCGACGCCCGGCCGGCCGCCAAGGCGAAGGCCAAGGCCGTTCCGGCCAAGCAGATCCGCAAGGCCTCGCGCCAGCTGCAGCGGGCCGTGACGCTCGGTGGTGTCCAGTCGCACCTCAAGCGGCTGCAGCGCATCGGCACCGCCTTCGGCGGCAACCGCTTCGCCGGCACGGGCGGCTTCGACGCCTCCGCGCAGTACGTCTACGACGAGCTCAAGGCCGCCGGCTACAAGCCGAGGTTCGATCCCTTCGAGTTCCAGTCCTTCACCGAGAACGCGCCGACGGCCTTCCAGCGAGTCTCGCCCGACCCGGCGGTGTTCGTCGACGGGACCGACTTCTCCGTCCTGGAGTACTCGGGCTCGGGTGACGTCACCGGCGAGCTCGAGGCGCCGTCCGGCAGCCCGCTCGGCTGCGACGCATCCGACTTCACCGGCTTCACCGCCGGCAAGGTCGCCTACGTCAACCGCGGCTCGTGCACGTTCCGGATCAAGGTGACCAACGCCGCGGCCGCGGGCGCCTCGGGCATCGTCATCGCCAACAACGAGCCCGGCGTGCTCAACGGGACGCTCGGTGCCGACGAGGGCGAGGCGGCGATCCCCGGGGTCGGCATCTCGCAGGAGCTCGGCACCGCGCTCGCGGCCCAGGTCGCCGCCGGGCCCGTCTCCGTCGAGATCGCGGTCGACGCGACGGTGGAGACGACGCAGACGCGCAACGTCATCGCCGAGACGGCGGGCGGGGACCCGAACAACGTCGTCTTCCTCGGCGCACACCTGGATTCGGTGAACGCCGGCCCGGGCATCAACGACAACGGCAGCGGCAGCGCGGGCATCCTCGAGGTCGCCCGGCAGCTGAAGAAGATCGGCACGCCGACGAACAAGGTGCGCTTCGCGTGGTGGAGCGCCGAGGAGTCCGGCCTGGTCGGCTCGACGGACTACGTCAGCCGCCTCACGCCGGCGCAGTCGCTGAAGATCGGCCTGTACCTGAACTTCGACATGATCGGCTCGCCGAACTACGCTCGGTTCATCTACGACGGCGACAACTCGACGGGCGAGGGCGCCGTCGGGCCTCCCGGCTCGGACGGCATCGAGGCGAACTTCGAGGCCTTCTTCGCCAAGCAGCACCTGGCGACGGAGCCCACGGCGTTCGACGGCCGCTCGGACTACGGGCCGTTCATCGACGTCGGCGTGCCGTCGGGTGGCCTGTTCACCGGAGCCGAGGAGGTCAAGACGCCGGCGCAGGTGGCGCTCTACGGCGGCACGGCGGGCGAGGCGTTCGACCCGTGCTACCACCAGGCGTGCGACACGTACGCCAACGTCAACGGCGAGGTGCTCGACGTGATGTCGGACGCCGTGGCCGATGCGACGGCGACCTACGCGCTCGATACGAGCTCGGTCGACGGCCGTACCGACCCCGCCCGGCTCAAGGCCGCTCCGGGCTTCGGGACCCGCCGCGCGCCGTACGCGGGCGCCGACCTGGCCCGGTAGTCCCTCACTCGACCCCGAGGCGGGCGCGCATGACGCGCACCGCCTCGGGGCTCGAGTCCATCAGCAGGTAGCGACGGCCGAGCTTTTCCGCCACCGCCCCCAGGGTGCCCGAGCCGGCGAACGGATCGACGCACAGGTCGCCCGGTCCCGAGGAGGCCTGCACGATGCGCCGCAGCACGCCCTCGGGCTTCTGGGTCGGGTAGCCCGTCTTCTCGCGGCCGCCCGGCGCGACGATCGTGTGCCACCAGACCGAGCTCGGCAGCTTCCCGCGGGCGGCCTTCTCCGGCCCGACGAGCCCCGGTGCCATGTAGGGCTCACGCTCGACGGCCGCGGCGTCGAAGAAGTGCGCGCCGGCCGTGCGGACGTACACGAGGATCGTGTTGTGCTTCGACGGCCAGCGCGTCCGCGGCTTCGCGCCGTAGTCGTAGGCCCAGATCAACTCGTTGAGGAAGCACTCGCGGCCGAAGAGCTCGTCGAGCAGGAGCTTGCAGTAGTGGCTCTCGCGCGGATCGATGTGGAAGTACAGCGTTCCGCTGTCGGTGAGCAGGCGCCGGCACTCGCGCAGGCGCGGCTCGAGGAAGCCGAGGTAGTCGTCGAAGGCGTCGCGGTAGCTCGAGCGCTCGAGCAGCTCCGTCCGGTAGCGGCGGCCGCCGAAGCCCGTCCGGTCGCCGTCCGGATCGGGCGTCGTCCGCAGGGTCCGGCGCTCCTGGTCTGTGCCGGTGTTGAAGGGCGGGTCGAGGTAGACGAGCTGGGCGATCCCGTCGCCGAGGCCCCGCAGCAGCGGGAGGTTGTCGCCCTCGAGGATCACCGCGGCCAGCATGTCAACCGCGGCGGATACCGTGGGCCGCCGATGATCGCCCGCGTCGAGCCCCTCACGACGACGCGGCGGGTCCATGGGCCGTTCGACTACAAGCTGCCGGTCGCGCCCGTCGACGTCGGCTCGATCGTCCGCATCCCGTTCGGGCGCCAGCGGCTGACCGGCGTGGTGACCGAGCTCGCGACGGCCAGCGAGCTGCCGCCGGAGCGGCTCGTCGCGCCCACGGCGGTCGGGCCGGACGCCGTCCCGCCCGAGCTCGTGGATCTCGCGCTGTGGATGGCCGAGGAGTACTGCTCGACGCGGGCCCGGGCGCTGGCCCTCGTGCTGCCACCGCCCGGCCGGCCGCGGACGGAGCTCTGGGGGCTCGCCGACCGACCGGCGGGGGAGGGGGAGCGGCTCACGGACGGGCAGGCGCGGGTGCTCGCGCGGCTGCCGGGCCCGGCCGGGGCCGACCTCGCCGCGCTGCGCCGCCTGGAGGCCCGCGGGCTCGTGCGGATCGAGCCGCGCGTGCGGCGCCGCGCGCCGCTCACCCACGCCGAGCCGGACCGGGCCGTCGCGCTCACCCCAGAGCAGGCGGCCGCCCTCGCCAAGGTCCAGGCGCCCGGCGAGCACCTGCTGCACGGGGTGACCGGGTCCGGCAAGACGGAGGTCTACCTGCGGGCCGCCGAGCGGACGCTGGCCGCCGGGCGCGGGGTCATCGTGCTCGTCCCGGAGATCGCCCTCACGCCCCAGACGGTGGCCCGCTTCCGGGCCCGCTTCGGGGACACGGTCGCGCTGCTGCACTCCTCGCTCTCGGAGGGCGAGCGCTACGACGAGTGGCTGCGGCTGCGCCGGGGCGAGGCCCGCGTCGCCGTCGGCCCGCGCTCGGCGGTCTTCGCGCCCGTCGCCGACCTCGGGCTCGTCGTCGTCGACGAGGAGCACGACCCGGCCTACAAGCACGAGGGCGACCCGCGCTACGACGCCCGGCTCGTCGCCCGCCGGCGCGCGGCCTACACGGGGGCGACCGTCGTGTTCGGGACCGCGACGCCGCGGCCCGAGAGCTGGCATGGACTCGACCGGGTGACGCTGTCGGCGCGCGTCGACGGCGCGCGGCTGCCGCCCGTGGAGGTCAGGGACATGCGCGGCCACCACCACCCGCTGCACCCCGATACCCAGGCCGCGCTCGCCGCGGTGGCGGGGGAGGGGGGCAAGGCGATCGTCCTGCTCAACCGCCGCGGCTGGTCGAACTTCCTCACCTGCCGCTCGTGCGGCCACGTGTGGACGTGCCCGAACTGCGACGTCGCGCTCGTCATGCACCGGGCCGAGCGGGCGATCGCCTGCCACCACTGCGGGCACCGCGAGGGCGTCCCCTCGCGGTGCGCGGCCTGCGGCTCGACCGCCGTCGCGCGCCACGGCGCCGGCACGGAGCGCCTCGAGGACGAGCTGGCCGGCAGCCTCGGCGTCGAGGTCTTCCGCCTGGACGCCGACACCGCGGCGCCCAAGGACGCGATCGGGCGTCTGCTGCGCCGCTTCCGGGCGGCGCCGAGCGGGCTGCTCGTCGGTACGCAGCTCGTGGCCAAGGGCCACGACTTCCCCGACGTGACGCTCGGCGTCGTCGTGGACGCCGACCAGACGCTGCGCTTCCCGGACTTCCGGGCGGAGGAGCGCACCTTCGCGCTCGTGGCCCAGCTCGCCGGCCGCGCCGGCCGCGGCGGCCGCGCCGGCCGGGTGATCGTCCAGACGCTCTCGCCCGACGCGTCGGCCATCGTCCACGCCGCCCGCCACGACGCCCCGGGCTTCCTCGCCGAGGAGCTCGGCCGGCGGGAGGCGCTGCGCTACCCGCCCTACGCCGACCTCGTCCGCGTCGTCTGCGTGGCGGACGCCGCCCGCACCGCCCGGGCGGCGGCGGACGCCGTGGCGGCCGGGGTCGAGGTCGTCCTCAGGGCGCCGGAGGCCGCTCGCGCGGCGTCGTCGGGGCTCGCACCGGCCGTGTCGGCCGCAGGTGGGCCCCCGAGCAGCCTCACGGAGATCCTGGGTCCCGCCCCGCTGTTCCGGCTGCGCAACCGCGAGCGCGTCCAGCTCGTCGTCCGCACCGGGGCGCGGGCCGCCGCGGTGGCGGCGGTCGGGACGGCGGTCGAGCGCGCGGCCCGGGACAAGCGCTTCCACCGCGTCGCCTTCTCCGTCGACGTCGACCCGCAGTAGCGCCGGGGCGCTACGCGCGAGCCGGGCCCGGACGCCGGCGAGATACCCTGTCGGGCGATGTCCGACGAGCCCGTGGAGGTCGAAGAGGAGGAGCGCCGGCCGCCGGAGCTCGATCCCGAGACGCGCGCACGCCGTGACGCCGCGCTGCGGCTCGTGCGCCGGTACGGCGACCCCGTGCTGCGGACCCGGGCACTGGCGATCGACCGCTTCGACGACCGGCTGGCCGACGAGGCCCGCCGCATGGGGGACCTCATGCACGACGCGCTGGGCATCGGCCTGGCGGCGACCCAGGTCGGGGTCATGCACCGCCTGCTCGTCTATCGCGTCGAGCTCGAGGCGCCCGTCGCCGCGGTGGTCAACCCGGTACTCGACTACCTCTCGGACGAGAAGGAGTGGGGCGAGGAGGGCTGCCTCTCGCTGCCCGGCGTGCTCGTCGACGTCGAGCGCGCCGTCCACGTCCGGGTGTCGGGTCAGGACGAGCGCGGGGAGGCCCTCGTGATCGAGGCCTCGGGCCTCGAGGCCCGGGTGCTCCAGCACGAGATGGACCACCTGGACGGGGTGCTGATCCTCGACCGCACGCCGCGCGACCAGCGCAAGCAGGCGATGAAGGCCATGCGCGAGCGGCTCGGCGCGGACGAGCAGCGCACCGCGGCCTAAGGAGACCACGTGGGGGCCCGCCGACGGCAGACACGGCTGGTCGGCACGACGCCCGCCGCTGCCCGCTGCCCCCGGCACCCCTGAGGCCCGCGACTCGTGCGCACGGTCGTCCTCGGCACGTCGGCCTTCGCCGCCGCCGTGCTGCGGCGCCTCGCCGGCGGCCCTCACCGTCCGGAGCTCGTCGTGACGCGGCCGGACCGCCCGCGCGGCCGCGGACGCCGGCTCGCCGCCCCGCCCGTGGCCGGCGCCGCGCTGGAGCTCGGGCTCGAGCTTGTCCAGCCGGAGGACCTGCACGCGCCCGAGGCGCTCGCCGCGATCGCCGACGTCGCGCCCGAGGCGCTGTGCCTGTGCGCCTACGGCGCGCTCGTCAAGGCGCCGCTGCTCGACCGCTACACGATCTACAACGTCCATCCGTCGCTGCTGCCGCGCTGGCGCGGTGCGGCCCCGGTGGAGCGGGCGATCATGGCCGGCGACGCGGAGACGGGCGTGTCCATCATGCGGCTCACGGCGGGGCTGGACACCGGGCCGGTCTGCCTGCAGGGCACCGAGCCGATCCGCCCCGACGACGACTACGGGACGCTCGCCGCCCGCCTCGAGGGCCTGGGCGCCGACCTCCTCGTCCGCGCGCTGGACGAGCGGCCGGCCTTCGTCGAGCAGCCGGAGGCCGGGGTCACGTACGCGGAGAAGCTCGGGCCGCAGGACCGGACGCTCGACGCCGCGCGCCCGGGCGCCGAGCTCGAGCGGACGGTCCGTGCGCTGCGCCCGCACGTCGGCGCCCGCGTCCTGCTCGCCGACGGGTTCCTCGGCGTCTGGGCGGCGCGCGCGGCCGGCGGCGGCGAGGGCGAGCCGTTGCGCCGCGACGGCGGCGGCCTGCGCTTCGGCGGGCTCGAGCTCCTCGAGGTCCAGCCCGCCGGCGGCCGCCGCATGCCGGCCGCCGATTGGCTGCGCGGCCAGCACGCCGTCTGACTGTCTCTCGTCGCCCGGGCGGTGATCGAGCTCGCTCCCGGGGTAGGGCTCCCTGACCGCAAGCGACGAGGAGGAGCCTCCCGTGGAGATCCCCAAGCAGCAGGTGCTGGACATGATCAAGCAGAAGGGCAAGGGCGACCAGGCCGACCAGGCCGACAAGGAGCTGCCCGACAAGGTCGACCCGGAGCGCGACTCGGGACTGCTGCAGAAGTTCGGGCTCGATCCCAAGGACCTGCTCGGCGGGATTGCCGGCAAGGTTCCGGGCCTCTAGGCCGCTTCCACTCCGCGCTGCCGCCGGGCACCGGCGGTAGCGTGGTCGGCGTGTCCGTCCTCGCCGAACGCGTCGCCCCGGCCCGCGCCTGCGCCTACGAGGTCGTCGGCCGCGTCTTCGAGGACGGCGCCTGGGCGGATCGCGCCCTGCTGGGCGAGGCGCGCCGCCACGGGCTGGACGCCCGAGACCGAGCGCTCGCGACCCGGCTGGCGTTCGGGACGGTGCAGCGCCGCTCGACGCTCGACCACCTGATCACCGTCCTCGCCCGCCGGCCCCCGGAGCGCCTCGACGCCGCCGGGCGCACGGCGCTGCGCCTCGGGCTCTACCAGCTCGCGGTCCTCGAGCGGGTGCCGCCGCACGCCGTCGTGGGGGAGTCGGTGGAGCTGGCCAAGCGGGTCAGCCCGCGCGGCGCCGGCCTCGTCAACGCCGTGCTGCGCCGGGGCGCCCGCGAGGCGCGCGCCCTCGTGGCCGCGTTGCCGGAGGCGACGCCGGCGCAGGCGGCGCTGCTCCACGCGCACCCCGTCTGGGTCGCCGAGCGCTGGTGGGACCAGCTCGGACCGGAGGGCGCCCGCGCGCTGATGGCCGCGGGCAACCGCGCGCCCGAGGCGGCGCTGCGCGCCAACACCCTGCGCACGACGCCCGAGGCGCTCGTCGAGGCCCTCCCGGTGGCCGCCCGCCGCGACCCGCGCCAGCCGGAGGCGCTGGTGCTCGAGGCGCCCTTCGACGCCCACGGCTCGCCCCTGCACCGCGACGGGCACTTCATGCCCCAGGCGCGCGCCGCCCAGGCCGTGGCGCGCGTGCTCGACCCGCGGCCCGGCGACCGGGTCCTCGACCTCTGCGCCGCCCCGGGCGGGAAGACCACCCACCTCGCCGCCCTGACCGGCAACCGCGGCACGGTGGTGGCGATCGAGCCCGACGCCACGCGCGCGGCCCACCTGCGCGCCACGGTCGCGCGGATGGGCGCGGACGCGGTGGACATCCGGGAGGCCGACGCCCGCGAGCTCGACGAGCCGGGCGCCTACGACCGCGTCCTCGTGGACCCGCCGTGCTCGGACCTCGGCACGCTCGCCGCCCGCCCCGACGCCCGCTGGCGCAAGCGGCCCGAGGACGTCACCCGCGTCGCCGAGCTGCAGCGCGAGCTGCTCGAGGCCGGGACCCGGGCCACGTGCCCCGGCGGAACGCTCGTGTACGCGACCTGCACGCTCTCGCCCGAGGAGAACGAGCTCCAGGTCCAGGCCTTCCTCGACCGCCACGCGGCGTGGACGGCGGATGACCTCTCGGCGGCGGCCGGCCTGCCGGTCTGGCAGCATCCGTCCGTGCCCGCCTTCTCCCAGTCGCTCCCGCACCGCGACGGCACGGACGGCTTCTTCGTCGCCCGGCTGCGCCGGAGGGCGGCGCGGTGAGCTCGGACGATGTCGATCTCGGCCCGGTCTGCCCGACCTGCCACGAGCCCTGGCTGCGCTCCACCTCGCTGCCCGGCCGCTTCCGCTGCGTGAACTGCTTCAGCCGCTTCGAACTGCGGTCCGTGTGCCCGGAGTGCGGCGAGCACTCGACCATCGTGCGGATGTCGAACACCGCGCTGTATCAGTGCAACAACTGCTCGTCCTCCATGCTGACGGCGATATGAGCTGGTCCGGCGTCGCGCCCTCCATCCTCTCCGCCGACTTCTCGCGCCTCGGCGCGCAGGTCACCGACGTGCTCGACGCCGGTGCGACCGTCGTCCACGTCGACATCATGGACGGCCACTTCGTGCCGCCGCTGAGCATGGGCCCGGGTGTCGTCAGCGGCCTGCGCGAGCTCGTCCACGACCGCGGCGCCGTGCTCGACGTCCACCTGATGGTCGAGCGCCCCGAGCGCCACGTGGGCGCCTTCGCCGAGGCCGGCGCCGACGGCATCACCGTCCACTACGAGGCCACGCCGCACGTCCACTACGCCCTTCAGCAGGTGCGCGCGGCCGGCTGCCGCGCCGGGCTCGCGCTGAACCCGGGGACGCCGGCGACCGCCGCGGCCGAGGTGGCCGGCGAGCTCGACCTCCTGCTGTGCATGACGGTCAATCCCGGCTGGGGCGGCCAGCCGTTCATCGAGGCGTCGCTGGACAAGCTCGGCCGCTTGCGGGAGCTGCTGGGACCCGACGTCGTGCTCGAGGTCGACGGCGGCATCGACGCCGGCACGGTGGGACGGGCCGCCCGCGCCGGCGCCGACCTGTGGGTCGCCGGGTCGGCGGTCTTCAAGGCCGACCCCGGCGGCGAGGTCGAGGCGATCGCCGCCGCCGCCCGCGGCTGACGCGCCCGCGGCGGACCGGGGCGGGGCGTGCCGATACCCTCGCCCGATGCCCGAGCGGAGCGTCCTGCGACCCGCTCCCGGGGTGGCGATCCCCGTCGCGGAGGTCGTCCTGCGCACGAGCCGCTCCTCCGGCCCGGGCGGCCAGCACGCGAATGTCACCGCCTCGCGCGTGGAGGCGGTCTTCGACGCCCGGGCCTCGGCCGCGCTCGGCGACGACGCCCGCCGGCGGATCACGGCCCGCTGGGGACCCGTCGTCCGCGCCGTCGCCCAGGACGCCCGCTCGCAGGCGCGCAACCGCGAGCTGGCGTTGGAGCGGCTCGAGGCGCGGCTCGCCACCGCGCTCGAGCGGCGCCGCTCCCGCACGGCGACGCGGCCCACCCGCTCCTCCAAGGAGCGCCGGCTGAGTGCGAAGAAGCGGGCAGGCGAGCGCAAGCAGGCCCGCCGCCGGGTGGACCCGGACTAGGCCTTCGTGAACATCCGGCGCGGTGACGGGTGCGACGGACAGCCGCCGCCACGGCGGCTGGCGACGGCGGTACCGGACCTGGGCACCGGGGCTCATCCGCAGGCCGGCGTGGCGGGCGGGGGCAAGAGGCGGGTGGGAGACGGTTGTCGGACGCGTACCCGCCTGTGGTTTCCTTGCGCGCCCCAGGCTCTGCCCCCGCAGCCGGCAAGAGGCGGGTGAAGGGCCGTTCTCCGACGTCTAGCCGCCTGTCGCGGCTCCGCCGGCGATCCTCCTCTTGCCCTCACCTGCCGCTGCTCCGGCCGTCGCGGCGCCCAGCCGGCCTCGGCGACCCGGACCAGGCCTTGACCGCCTGGAGCGTGTAGGTCAAGGGCACGCGCCAGGGACGGTCGAGCAGCCGGTACTCGCCGTCGTCGCCAGGCGCCATGTGCCCCGGCATGGCGTCCCAGGGCACGCTGTCGTGCTCCACGAGCACCCGCAGCTGCAGCCCGGCCTCGTGCAGCGCGGTGACGGTCTCGCCGAGCCCGTGGTTCCACTCCTGGGTGCGGTTGTGCGTGAAGGTCGTCTCCGTCGTGACGTAGGTGCCGTCGTCGTCCCAGACGGTCGGCTCGGCCCGTTCGAAGTACGGGTGCTCGACGACGAGCCGGCCGTCGGGCCCGACGTCGGCCAGCGCCCACAGCATCGGGTGGCCCTCCCGCAGGAAGAGGCGGCCGCCCGGGCGCAGGAGGTCCGCCACCACCCGAGCCCAGCGGCGGATGTCGGGCAGCCAGCACAGGGCGCCCACGCCGGTGAAGACGAGGTCGAAGGCCCCGGCGCCGAGCACGCCGGCGGCGTCGTGGACGTCGGCCGCCACGAAGTCGACGTCTGCGCCCGTGCGCTCGGCCAGGCTCCGGGCCTGGGCCAGCGACGCCTCCGAGAAGTCCAGGCCGCTCATGCGCGCCCCGAGCCGGGCGAGGGAGATGGTGTCCGTGCCGATGTGACACTGCAGGTGCACGCCCCGCAGGCCGGTCAGCTCGCCGAGCCGCGGCACATCGAAGCGGACGACGTCGCTGATGAAGTCCGGCTCGTGCACGAAGCGCTCGACCGCGTAGTCGGGCGAGGCGGCGTGGGCCGGGGCGCGCTCGTCCCACATGGCACGGTTGTCGGTCCGGTAGTCGCTCATCCGACGGGGGAGTGTGTCGTGCGGGCGGTCCCCCGGTGGTAGAGCCCGGCGAGCAGCGCGCAGAGCACGACGGCCGCGCCCGCGTAGCCGAGCTCGGCCCGCAGCAGCTCGTCGTCGACGACGGGCACGAGCAGCCAGACGAGGTAGCCGAGCGCCACGGCGAACCAGCAGGCGCCGGCCGCCGGGGCCTCGTCGCGGGCGAGCGCGGCCTGGTTGAGGGTGCCCGCCGCGAGGTGGGCGCCCATGCCGACGCCGACGAGCGCGAGCCCGATCCGGCCGTAGCTCGCGTTGACGTCGAAGAGCAGGCCCATGACCCACGGGCCGATGGCCAACAGCCCGACGGCGACCGCGGCGGCGAAGCCCGCGATGGCGAGCACCGTCACGCGGATCGCCCGGCGGAACTCCGCCGCCCCCTCGCCGCGGGCGTGCAGGCCGGCCAGGTGGGGCAGCAGGGACCCCTGCACGGCCTGGAAGAGCTGCAGCGGCGCCCGCGCGATGAGCAGCGCGTTGAACACGAAGCCCGCCACCGCGGGATCCGCAGCGGTGGCGTTGGCCGTGAGTACCGGCGCGTTGAGCAGCGTCTGCTCTGCGGCCATGACGATGAGCACGGCGAGGGCGAAGCGCCCGCCGCGGCGCAGCGCGAGCTCCTCCTCCGAGGCCTCGGGGGAGATGGTGTCGCCAGGGGCCGCCGGACTCGCCTCGACCTCCGCGGGCGCGCTCGCGTGAGCGCGGCGGAAGGCCAGCGGGACCACGACGAGCGAGACGAGCGGCGCCGCCGCCATGCCGAGCGCCACCGCGAGCTCGCCCGTGGCGATCCCGATCGCGACGCCGAGCGCGAACAGCAGTCGCGTCACGGCCTCCATGAAGACCAGGCCGCCGTAGAGCCCGAACCACGTGTGCCCGGCCAGCCAACCGCGGGCGAAGTAGCTCGCCGCATAGGCGAGCACGGTGGCCACGAGCACCCAGAACAGCGAGCGCTCCCCGTCGAAGAGCCGGTCGGTGATCGGGCCGCGCAGCGCGAGGGCGATCACGAGGAACGCGAGCGCGAAGCCGCCCTGGATGAGCAGCGGCGTGCGCAGCGGGTGCCCCGTGTGCAGCCCCCGGGCGCGGCGGTCGGCGATCGTGCGGCTCAGCAGCTGCTCGATCGGCCGGTAGATGACCGACGCGATGACGAAGATCACCGACCACAGCAGCGAGATCCGCGTGTACTCGACGTCGTCGGCCAGCGCGTAGGAGGCGACGGAGAAGTACGCGAAGGTCACGACCCCGGTCGCCGCGATGCCGATCGAGAGCAGCCGCGCGCCGCGGCCGTAGGACGACGGCTTGGTGACCGCGTCGCTCCCGGCCTCCCGGCTCCGCGCTGAGCGACCGAGGAGACCGCTCCGCCGGTCGGCCAACTTACCCCGGGAGCCGCACGAGGACCATCGTCCACGGGAACGGCGAGCGCGCCTCGACGACCTCGCCGTGGCGGCTCAGCAGCCGGACGAAGGCCCGCTTGGACCAGTGGTTGAGGTGGCCCGGCGTGTTGCCGAAGTCCTTCCAGTAGGCGCCGCGGGCGACGTTGACGGCCCGCCAGAGCGGCTCGCGCGGGACGGACACGAGCAGGTGGCCGCTCGCCACCCTGGCCATCTCCGCCACGGTGTGCGCCGGGTCCGGCACGTGCTCGAGCACCTCGATGGCCGTGGCCACGTCGAACTCGTCGTCGTGGAACGCGAGCCGCTCGGCCTTGGAGACCCGGTACTCGAGGTTGGGCGCCCGCCGGCCCTCCCACTCGGCCTGCATGGCCGGGTCCTCGAGGTCGATCCCGACGATGCGTCGTGGCGCCAGGCGCTGCGCCCAGCGGTGCGTGAGGATGCCCTCCCCGCAGCCGACGTCGAGCAGCGAGGCCGGGTCGGCCCGCACGAACAACTCCTCGAGGGCGCCCTCGAAGCCGGCCATGAGCCGCCTGACGACCGGGTTGGTGGAGCCGTACTTGTCGTAGGTGTTGCCCGTGACCGTGCCCTCGGCGTCGCGCGTGACCGCCGGGCTCACAGCTTCAAGGCCTCCCGCTCCTCCGTCCGGCCGCGATGCGGCGCCGCGTGCGCGCCCGTCGTCGGCTCGTGGCCGGTGGCCGCGCCCGGCTCGTAGTGGGAAGGCTCGACGCCGAGCTCGAGCTCGACGCGGCGGACGCGCTCGAACACCCGCTGGAGCATGATCCGCTGCCCGCTGAGCAGGTCGCCGATGACCCCGAGCGCGGCGAGCACGACGGCGGCGTTGAAGAGCACGGCGCCGAGTATCAGCGACTGGATGTGGCCCGAGCCGTTGCCGCCGAGGAAGGCGACGAAGAAGCGCGCGAACACGAGGAGGCCGACGAAGCCGGTGATGAGCGCGAGCGTCATGAACACCCGCAGCGGCTCGTACATCGCGTAGATGCGGAAGATCGAGAGCCCGTTGCGCCGGACGTAGGACGACATGGACGGAAACAGCCGCGACTCGCGCAGCTTGGGGTTCGTCCGCACGGGCACGTGGTCGACGGCGACCGTGAGCTTGCCCGCCTGGATGATCGTCTCGAGCGTGTAGGTGAACTTCGAGACGACCTGCAGCGACAGCGCGGCCTCGCGGTTGTAGGCGCGGAAGCCCGAGGTCGTGTCCGGCACCGACGTCGTCGAGGCGCGGCGCACGACCCACGAGCCGAGTCGCTGCAGCGCCTTCTTGAGCGGCGAGAAGTGCTCGATGGTCATCACCTGGCGGTCGCCGACGACCATGTCGGCGCGGCCCTCGAGGATCGGCCGCACGAGGTCGGGGATGCCGCCCGCGTCGTACTGGTTGTCCGCATCGGTGTTGACGATGACGTCGGCGCCGAGCTTGAGGCTCGCGTCCAACCCGGCCTGGAAGCCCGAGGCGAGCCCCTTGTTGTTCGTGAGCCGGACGATGTGGTCGACCCCGTGGGCCTTGGCCACCTCGATCGTGCGGTCCGTCGAGCCGTCGTCGATGACGAGCCACTCCACGGACTCGAAGCCCTCGACCTCGCGCGGGAGGTCGGCGAGCGTGATCGGGAGGGCCTCCTCCTCGTCGAAGCAGGGGATCTGGATCATGAGCTTCACGGCGGGGGGAAGGGTACCCTGCCGCTCCATGGAGACGGCCGTCCGCTCCGAGCGGCCGCCGCGCGCCGGCCCGCTGGCCCGCGCCCGCCGGCTCGGCGTCGAGGGGTGGGCCCGGCTCGCGTTCGCGGGGCTGTGCGTGGCGACGCTCGTCGGGACGCTCGTCTACCCGACCTATCCGAACTACGACTCCTACTACTCCCTGCTGTGGGGCCGGGAGATCCTCGACGGGCAGCTGCCCGTGCTCGAGGGCTTCCGCTTCCCGACCGAGCACCCGCTCGCGATCGCCGCCGGCGTCGTGCTCGACCTCTTCGGCGCGTCGGCCGACCGGCTCTGGATCGGCCTGATCTTCGCGTCCTTCCTCGCCCTGGTGGCGGGCATCTACCGGCTCGGCCGGGTGGCCTTCACGCCGCTCGTCGGGCTCGTGGCGGCGCTGCTCGTGCTCTCGCGCTTCGACTTCGCCTTCCTGGCCGCGCGCGGCTACGTCGACGTGCCCTATCTCGCGCTCGTCGTGTGGGCCGTCGCGTTGGAGGCGACCCGGCCCCGGCGCGGCGTCCCGGTTCTCCTGCTGCTCGTCGCCGCCGGGCTGTTGCGTCCGGAGGGCTGGCTGCTGCTCGCGCTCTACTGGCTGTGGCTGTTCCCCGGGGCGACCTGGCGCCAGCGCCTGGGCTGGGCCGCGCTCGCGGCCGTCGCCCCGCTGGGCTGGTGCCTCGTGGACGGCGTCGTCACCGGCGACCCGCTCTTCTCCCTGCACTACACGAGCGACTCGGCGGAGGACCTCGGGCGCTCCAAGACCCTGGCGCAGGTCCCGGCGGCGATCCCCGAGTTCCTCGCCGACCTGACGAAGGTCCCCGTGCTCGCGGCGGGGATCGCCGGGTTCTTCGGCGCCGTGCTGCTCGCGCCCAGGCGGGCGGCCTGGCCCGGCGCCCTGCTGGCCACGGGGATCGGGACGTTCGTGGCCATCGGCGTCGCCGGGCTCTCGGTGATCGAGCGGTACCTCGTCGTCGCGGCGCTGGCCGTGCTCGTCTTCGCGGCGTTCGCGGCGGCGGGCTGGACGCTGCTGGCGCCCGGGCGCCTGCGGCGCGCGTGGATGGTCGCCGCGGGGATCGCCGTGCTCGTCGTGGCCGGCCTGACGGCGGTCCGGCTCGACCTGCGGCGCTTCGACAACGAGCTGGCCTTCCGCGGCGAGGCGCACCGGTCCCTGCAGCGGGTGCTCGACGCCCCGCGGGTCCGGGCGGCGCTGAGGTGCGGCCCGCTGACCCTGCCGAACCACAAGCTCGTGCCCGACGCCCGCTGGGTGGCCGACCTGCCCGCCTCGCGGGTCTGGGCGCGGGTGCAGACCACCTCCGTGCGCTTCCGCAAGCGGCCGCAGCGGCGCGGCGTCGCGCTGGTAGTGCTCGGGCGCTTCGCGATCTTCAAGCAGGCGTGGACGAACGAGCTCGACCCGTCGCTCGTGCAGCGGCCGCCCCCGGGCTGGCCCGTCGTCGCCCGCACGCGCGACTACGCCGCCTATGCCCGCTGCTAGGGAGACCACCCGGGGGCCCGCCTCCGGCGCCACGGCCGGTCGGCGCGTCACCCGGCGGGTGGGCGCCGCCTCCACCGCGCCAGGGGGGCTCGCCTTCGGGATCGGCCTCGGGCTGATCTGCCTGCTCGCCCTCGGGCTGCGCCTGTGGGGCCTGCGCACCGGGCTGCCGTACGTCTACAACGTCGACGAGGGCGCGCACTTCGTGCCGCGGGCGATCGGGATGTTCGATCAGAGCTACGACCCGGGCTACTTCATCAACCCGCCGGGGCTGACCTACGTGCTCCACGCCGTCTTCCAGCTGCGCTGGGGCGGCGGGCGCGTGCAGGAGCTCTTCGCGGTCGACCCCACGGCGGTGTGGTCGCTCGCACGCGGGACGGTCGCCGTCCTGGCCACGGCGTCCGTCGCCGCACTCGCGTGGGCGGGCGTCCGGCTCTTCGACGGGCGCGTCGCGCTCGTCGCCGCCGGCCTGCTCGCCGTCGCCTTCCTGCCCGTCCACTACGGCCACTTCGCCCTCAACGACGCGCCGACGCTGCTGCCCGCCGGCCTGTGCCTCGTCGGCGTGGCCGGCGTCCTGCACCGCGGCCGGCCGAGCGACTTCCTGCTCGCCGGCGGCGGCCTCGGCGCGGCCATCGCCTTCAAGTACACGGCGGGCATCCTCCTGCTCGCCCTGCTCGCGGCGACCTGGCTGTCGCCCGTCGGGCGACGCGGCAGGCTCGTCGGCCTCGGCGCGGCCGGTGCGCTGACGATCCTCGCCTTCCTCGTCCTGAACCCGTACGCGCTGCTGGACTTCAGCGAGTTCCGGCGGGGGCTCGCCGAGCAGTCGGCGACCTCGGGCGACGGCGGCGGCAAGCTCGGCCTGGCCGACACCAGCGGCGTGCGCTACTACGCCTCGACGCTGACCTGGGGCCTCGGCTGGCTGCCGCTGGTGGCGGCCCTCGGCGGCGCGGGAGGGCTCGTGCGCCGCGACCGCCGGACGGCGCTCGTGCTGCTGGCGCCGCTGCTGGCCTTCCTCGTCTTCATGGGCCTGCAGGACCGCTTCTTCGCCCGCTGGCTGCTTCCGGTCTACCCGCTGCTGGCGCTGCTCGCCGCCTGGGGCGCGGTGCACGGCCTCACGTGGCTGGCCGCCCGGCTGCCGCGGCGCCTGCCCGCCTGGGTGCCGGCGCTCGTCGCGCTCGTGGCGCTCGGCGCCCAGGGCCTCGTCTACGCCATCCACAACGACGTGGTCCTCGCACGGGAGGACACGCGCGCGATCGCCCGCCGGTGGATGGTCGACCATCTCCCCGTCGGGTCGAAGGTCGTGCTCGAGCCGATCGCGCCCAACTCGTTCGTCGCCGACGTCGGGCGGCCGAGCCCGACCCGCACGGGCGAGCGCTTCGACAAGCGCCCGTGGTCGCACTTCGCGATCACCCCGAAGGGCAAGAAGGTGCCGCTGGGTGACGAGATCCGCCTCGAGGACTACGTCCGCACCCTGCGTCCCGACCTGCTCGGGTCCTACACGCGCGGGGGCTACTGCTGGGTGATCAAGGGCTCGACGATGTACGGGCGCGCCTACGTGACCCCGAAGCGGGCGCCCTACGCCGTCCGCTACTACCGCGCGCTGGAGCGCCGGGGCACGAAGGTCTTCCAGACCTCGCCGCTGGCCGCCGGGGCCGACGAGCCGCCGTTCTCCTTCGACGACAGCTACAACGCCCGGCCGCTCGGCTACCGCCGCACGGGGCCCCGGATCGTCATCTACCGGCTGCACGGGGATCGCTGCGGCCCTCGGGGCGGCGGCCGGTAGGCGGGGTCGCAACGGCCGGCGCGCGCCTATCCTTGGGGACCCGTGCCCGTCTCGATCGACACCGACGCCGTCCATCTCGCCCGGGCCGTCGAGCTCGCCGAGCGGGGCCGCGGGCAGACGTCGCCGAACCCGATGGTGGGCGCGGTCGTCGTCCGCGACGGGCAGACGCTCGGCGAGGGCTGGCACGCGCAGGCCGGCGGCCCGCACGCCGAGCGCCAGGCGCTGGCGGCCTGCAACGGCGCGCCGACCGCCGGGGCGACGATGTACGTCTCGCTCGAGCCGTGCGCCCACCACGGCCGCACGCCCCCGTGCACCGAGGCGATCGTGGAGGCCGGACTGCGGCGCGTGGTGATCGCGTCCGAGGACCCGTCCGGGCACGCCAGCGGCCGCGGGCCCGGCATCCTGCGCGACGAGGGCATCGAGGTGGTGGCCGCCGGCGGCGAGCTCGCCGCCCGCGCCCGGCGGCTCAACCAGCCGTTCCGCAAGCACGCCCGCACGGGCCGCCCGCACGTCGTCCTGAAGGCGGCGATGACGCTCGACGGCAAGGTCGCCACCCGGACGGGCGACTCCAAGTGGATCTCCTCGGAGGCGTCGCGTGCCCTGGCTCACCGGTGGCGGGCCGAGAGCGACGCCGTGGCGGTCGGCATCGGCACCGCGCTCGCCGACGACCCGCAGCTGACCGCGCGCGTCGACGGCGCCGGGCGCCAGCCGCGGCGCGTCGTGTTCGACTCCGAGGCGCGGCTGCCCCTGGACTCCCAGCTCGTGCGCGGCGTCGCCGAGGCGCCGCTCAGCGTGGTGGTCTCCCGGGCCGCCCCGCGCACGGCCACCGGCGCGCTCGCGGCCGCCGGCGCCGACATTGTCGTGGCCACGGGCGCCAACGAGCCCGCGCGCGTGCGCTCCGCCCTCGAGCAGCTCGGGGCCGCGGGCGTGACGTCCATCCTGCTCGAGGGCGGGCCGCGGCTCGCCGGCGCCTTCCTCGATGCGGGCGAGCTCGACGAGCTGCGCTTCTTCGTCGCCCCGGTGCTCGTGGGCGGCTCGACCGCCCGCGACCCGCTCGAGGGCGGCGGGATCGAGAAGATCGCCGAGGCGACCCGCGCGCTGTCCCTGCGCTGCGAACGGTCGGGCGACGACGTCCTGCTCTCGGCCCGGATGCGGGAATGGTGAGCGCCTGATGTTCACCGGGCTCGTGGCCGACCTGGGCGAGGTGCGGACGGTCGACGAGACCGCGGACGGCGTGCGGCTGCACGTCTGCACCGCGCTCGCCGGCGACGTCAGCCCGGGCGACTCCGTCTCGGTCAACGGCGTCTGCCTCACGGCCACGAGCGTCGCCGACGGCGCGTTCGCCGCCGACGTCATGCGCGAGACGCTCTCCCGGTCTTCACTCGCGGCGACGCGGGCGGGGGGCGTCGTCAACGTCGAGCTCGCCCTGCGCGCGGCCGACCGGCTCGGCGGGCACGTCGTCCAGGGCCACGTCGACGGCACCGGCCGCGTCACGGGCGCCCGCGAGGAGGGCTTCGCCCGGCGGGTGACCGTCGCGCCCGACGATCCGGCGCTGCTGCGCTACGTCGTCGAGAAGGGGTCGATCACGGTCGACGGCGTCTCGCTCACCGTCGCGGCGCTCGGCGACGCGGACTTCGAGGTCTCGCTGATCCCCGAGACGCTGGACCGCACGAACCTCGGCGGGGCCGCCCCCGGCACCGTCGTCAACCTGGAGGTCGATGTCTTGGCCAAGTACGTGGAACGGCTGGTGAGCCACCGATGACGGTGCGCGACCAACGGGTGTTCGCCCCGATCGAGGTGGCGATCGAGGAGATCAGGGCGGGCCGGATGGTCGTCGTCTGCGACGACGAGGACCGCGAGAACGAGGGCGATCTCGTCCTCGCCGCGCAGTTCGCCACGCCCGAGACGATCAACTTCATGGCCCGCGAGGCGCGCGGGCTGATCTGCCTCGCGCTCACGCCTGGGCGCTGTGACGAGCTCGGCCTCGACCTCATGGCCGCCAAGAACGAGGATCCGCTCAAGACGGCCTTCACGGTGTCCATCGACGCACGGGAGGGCACGACCACCGGGATCAGCGCCGCCGAGCGCGCCCACACCGTCCAGGTGGCGATCGCCGAGCGCACGCGCCCGGACGACCTCATCCACGGCGGCCACGTGTTCCCGCTGAAGGCCAAGCCCGGCGGCGTGCTCGAGCGGGTCGGCCACACGGAGGCGTCCGTCGACCTCGCCTCGCTCGCGGGCCTCACGCCGGCCGGCGTGATCTGCGAGATCTCCAACGACGACGGGTCGATGGCCCGAGTCGACGACCTCATCGGCTACGCGGAGCGTCACGGGCTCAAGCTCATCACGGTCTCCGACCTCGTCGAGTACCGCCGTCGCCACGACAAGCTCGTGGAGCGGGTGGTGGAGACGAGCCTGCCGACGGCCTACGGGGAGTTCACCGCGGTCGGCTATCGGTCGCTGGTCGACGACAAGCACCACGTGGCGATGGTCAAGGGGGAGGTCGCGGGCCGGTCCGACGTGCTCGTGCGCGTGCACTCCGAGTGCCTCACCGGCGACGTGTTCCACTCCCTGCGCTGCGACTGCGGCGAGCAGCTCGAGTCGGCGCTGGCGGCCATCGAGCGCGAGGGCGCCGGGGTGCTGCTCTACCTCTCGCAGGAGGGCCGCGGCATCGGGCTGCTCAACAAGCTCAGGGCCTACAAGCTCCAGGACGGCGGCCTGGACACCGTCGACGCCAACCTCCAGCTCGGGCTGCCGGCCGACCTGCGCGACTACGGCATCGGCGCCCAGATCCTCGTCGACCTCGGGCTGTCGAGCATCCGCATCCTCACGAACAACCCGAAGAAGATCCGCGGCCTGGAGGGCTACGGGCTGTCCGTCAGCGAGCAGCTGCCGATCGTCCAGGCGTCCAACCCGCACAACGAGGCATACCTGCGGGCCAAGAGCGAGCGCATGGGGCACACGATCCACCATCAGGCGCTGCCGCTGGACGAGGAGATGCTCGCTGACGAGGACCGGCGGTGACCGACGGCGCCGGCTACGCGCTCGTCGTCGCCCGCTTCTACACCGAGCTCGCCGACCGGCTCGTGCGCGGCGCCGAGGGGGCGATCGCGGCGGCGGGCGCCCCGGCGCCGGACGTCTACGACGTGCCGGGTGCCTTCGAGCTGCCCGTGGCGGCCAAGCTGCTCGCCGAGTCGGGGCGCTACGCGGGCATCGTCTGCCTCGGCGCGGTGATCCGCGGGGAGACCGACCACTACGACCACGTCTGCCGGGAGGCCGCGCGCGGCATCCAGGAGGTGCAGCTGCAGACGGGCGTGCCGTGCGGCTTCGGCGTGCTGACCGTCGACACCCACGAGCAGGCGCTCGCGCGGTCCGGGGAGGGCAAGCGCGACTCGGGGGCCCACGCCGCCGAGGCGGTGCTCGCGGTCGGCCGCATCCGCGCCGCGCTCGCGTCCTCGCCGGCGACGCCCTAGCGACGGCGCCCGGCCAGCAGCGGCCAGGCGATGAACGCGAGCTGCAGCGGCAGGCGGGCGTAGAGGACGGCGCGCCCGCCCGGGACGCGCTCGAAGCGGCCGGCGTTGGCCGCCATGTACAGGTTGGCGGGGAAGACCCCGACCATGGCCGCCGCCTCCAGCCAGCCGCCGGCGCGCCGCACGCGCGGGTCGGGGTGCATCAGGGCGAGGCCGCCGGCGCTCTCCGCGACGCCGGAGGCGTAGACCAGTTCCCGGTGGGCGGGCAGCCACGGCGGCATGATCTGCTCGTAGGTCCTCGGGGTGAGGAAGTGCAGCAGGCCGGCCAGGGTGAAGACCGGGCCGGCGAGGCCGAGCAGGAGGCGCATCGCGGGGCAGGCTACTTGGGCTTGCCGCCCTTGCCGCCCTTGCCGCCCTGCCCGCAGGGCTGCCCGGCGGCGCGGCAGGCGGCGGTGAGCTCCCTGCGCACGTCGCCGGAACGGAAGTTCCAACCGTCGAGCCGGCGCTGCAGGAGGGTGATCGCTTCGGCGGAGCGCCCGGAGCGGTTGAGGGCCTGGCCGAGGTTGAACAGCGCGTAGCCGCACGGGTCGAGGTCGGCCGAGCCGCCGCAACCCTGCACGGCGCGCTGCAGCGGCGCGACGGCGCCCGCGTAGTCCCCGCGCTGGATGGCGGCGAAGCCCTCGCGGTTCAGGGCGGCGGGATCGCCGTCGGTCGCCGCGGTCGTCGGGGAGGCGGTCGGGGTGCCCGTGGCCGTCGCGGTCGGCGTGGCCGTCGCGGTGGGGGTGGCCGTCGCGGTGGGAGTCGGCCGGGCCGTCCCGGTGGCGGTCGGGGTGCGCTCGGGCCGCGGGGTGCTCGACGGGGTCGGCGTACGGTCCGCCCGGGCGTCACCGTCGTTCGCGCGATCCCGGCCGAGGACCACGGCCGCGACGGCGAGCGCGAGGGCCACGACCGCGAGCGCGGCGAGCAGGCCGCGGCGCGGCCCGGTGTGGTGGGTCGCGAAGGCCGGCGGCCGGTGGTCCGGCGCCTCGTCGAGTGCGTCTTCGAGCGCGTCGACGAAGGCCCCCGCCGTCGGGTAGCGCGCGTGCGGATCCTTGGCCATGCCCCGCACCAGGACGCCGTCGATCGCTGGCGGCAGGCCGGGCTGCAGCGCGGCGGCGCTCGGCACGGGGTCCTCGGCGTGCGCGCGGGCCTGGGCGGCGAAGTGCTCGCCGCGGAACGGCTTGAGCCCGGTGAGCAGCTCGAAGGCGACGACGGCGAGGCCGTAGAGGTCCGAGGCCGCCGTGGCCCGCTCGCCGCGCGTCTGCTCCGGCGCGAGGTAGGCGGCCGTGCCGAGGATCTGGCCGCTCTGGGTGACCTGGTCCTCGAAGGCGAGCCGGGCGATGCCGAAGTCGGCCACCGCGACGGCGTCGTGCTCGTCGAGCAGGAGATTGGCCGGCTTGATGTCGCGGTGGACGATGCCGCGCTCGTGGGCGGCGTCGAGCGCGGCGGCGGTCGCGCGCAGCCAGCCGAGCGCGCGGACCGGGTCGACGGCGCGGCCGTCGCGCAGCCGGTCGGCGAGGCTGCCGCCGGCCCGGCGCTCCATGACGATGAAGGCGCGCCCGTCGTGCTCGCCGACGTCGAAGATCGTGACCACCGCGGGATGGGCGGAGAGGGCCGCCGCGGCGCGCGCCTCGCGCTCGAAGCGACGGCGGGCGACGACGTCCTGGCCGAGGTGCTCGGCGAGGACCTTGACGGCCACGGGCCGGTCGAGCGTCGTGTCGTGGGCGGCGTACACCGCCGCCATCCCGCCCGTGGCGATGAAGCCGTCCTGCCGGTAGCGGCCGGGCAGGCGTGGGGCAGCCGAGGGGGTCGGCATCCGAGCCAGGCTACGGTCGTCCCGGACCCGGGGCGCCGCTACACTCCGACGCCGCATGGCTCGCGTCTGTCATTCCTGCGGCAAGCGCCCGGCGTTCGGGCAGAGCCGGTCGCACTCCATGGTCGCCACCAAGCGCCGCTTCGACGCGAACCTCCAGAAGGTCCGCATCGTGGAGAAGGGCGCGCCGCTGCGCGCCTACGTCTGCACGCGCTGCCTGAAGGCCGGCAAGGTCACCAAGGCCTAGTCGTCCCGGCGGCTCCAGGCCGCCGCCGCGCGTGCGAGTAGCATCGCGGCGCGGATGCAGCCGACGGATCCCAGCCTCATCCGCTTCCGAGCGGTGGTCGAGGGTGCCCTCGGGGCGCTCGAGGCCCGGCGCCAGGAGGTCAACGACCTCAACGTGTTCCCCGTCGCCGACGGCGACACGGGCGACAACATGGCGCTCACCATGCGCGCCGTCGTGGACGAGCTGACCCGGCTCGGCGATCAGGGGCCGATCGACGAGGTGGGCCGCGACCAGATCGTCGCGTCCGTCGCGCGGGCGGCGCTGCTCGGCGCCCGCGGCAACTCCGGCGTCATCCTCTCCCAGCTCGTCCGCGGCGCCGCCGAGGAGCTCATCTCGCGGCCCGGCGAGCTCGTCGATCCCGTGCTCGTGGCCGCCGCGCTCTCCCGTGCGGCCGAGCGCGCCTACCACTCCGTGCGCGAGCCGGCCGAGGGCACGATCCTCACCGTCGCGCGGGAGATGGCCTCCCGGATGGCCTCGGAGGTCGCCCACCTGCCCGTCGAGCAGCGCCGCCTCGCGTCCGAGGACGGGCCGGCGGTGCAGAACGCGCTGATCGCCACCGTGCTGCAGGCGGCGCTGGAGACCGGCGAGGCGTCGCTCAAGCGCGGGCCGGAGCTGTTGCCGATCCTGCGTCGGGCCGGCGTGGTGGACGCGGGCGGCTACGGCCTGCTCGTCGTGCTGGCCGGCTGTCTCGGCGTGCTGCTCGGGGAGGCGCCGCCGGAGCTCGAGCACCACGAGCCGGCGCGCATCAGCCACCCCGAGCACGCCTCGTCCACCTTCCGCTACTGCACGAACTTCGCCGTGACCGGCGCGGCGCTGGACGGCGACTCCTTCATCAGCCTGCTCGAGCGGCTCGGCGACTCCGTGCTCGTGGTCGGCGACCACGCCACGCTCAAGGTCCACCTCCACACGGACGAGCCCGAGCGCGCCACCGCGATGCTCGCCGAGCACGGCACGATCTCCCACCTCGACGTCGCCGACATGCGCGAGCAGGTGGCCGAGCGGGTCGAGCGGCTCACGGAGCCGGACCGGGCGAGCGGCCGCTGCGGAGTGCTCGCCGTGGTCTCCGGGGCGGGGATGGCCGAGCTGTTCAGCTCGCTCGGCGCCACGCCGCTGGACGGTGGCCCGACACTCAACCCGTCGACCTACGAGCTGCTCAGCGGCATCCACTCCGTGCCCGCGGAGGAGGTCGTCGTGCTGCCGAACTCGGGCAACGTCCGGATGGCGGCCGAGCGGGCCGCGGAGCTCTCGGACCGCGAGGTCCGCGTCGTCGCCTCCCGCTCCCAGCAGGGCGGTCTGGCCGCCGCCGTCGCGCTGGACGCGGCGAAGGGCGCCGGGGCCAACGCCGCCGCGATGCAGCGGGCGCTCGACGCGGTCCGGACGGGCGCGGTCGCCGAGGCCGCCCGCGACGACGGCGACCGGCGCTTCCGGGCCGGCGAGGCGGTCGGCTTCGTCGACGAGCAGCTCGTCGCCTGGGGCTCCCCGGCCGAGACGCTGCGCCAGGTGCTCGGCCGGCTCGCGGTGGACGGCACGGAGCTGTTGACGCTGATCTCCGGCTCCGGGGCGCCCCTCGGCACCGCCGAGGTCTCCGGCCTCATGCCCGACGGCGTCGAGTACGAGGTCTCCGACGGCGGCCAGCCGGCCTACTGGTGGCTCGTGTCGGCGGAGTAGGGCGGCGGGCCGGGGCGCGGCGCCGGGCGGGGCGGCGGCGCCTGCGAGCCGGTGTGCAAGCCGCCAGTCCACCCGCCGGTGCGCACCGACCACGTCAGGGCATGCCTCCTGCGCTCATGACCGCGAGTGGGACGCTTAGGCGCTGATGAGCAGGTGCGGGGCCAGGCGCGCGATGAGCTTGAGCGGCTGGCGCTTGAGCTGGTCCGGCGTGGTGCGGATGACCGTCAGACCGGCGAGTGAGAGGTCCGTCGTCTTGCGCTGGTCGCGCTCCCAGTGTCGCGGCGTGTCGTGGTACGTCCACGAGTCGACCTCGAGGACGAGCCGGCGGTCGCGCCAGAGGAAGTCGACCCACCAGCGGTCCAGGAGACGCACATTGATCTCGGGTCGCGGGAAGCCGGCAGCGACCAGCACGGAGAGCGCGAGGTCCTCGGCCGGGGAGCGCGTGCGCCGCGGCCCGGCCTCGAGCAGCTCGAGCAGCGGTCGCACCCGCCGCCGACCCTTCGCTTCCTCGCGCAGGCGCTCGTGGTCGACGAGCCGGAGGACCTCCGCCTCGGCCAGCGCCCGGGAGAGCTGCATCTGGGACCGGCTCGCCGACAGCTCGATCAAGGTGGCGTGCGGCGTGAGCGTCGGCACGCCGTCGAGCAGCAGCGCCGGCGGACGCTGACGGACGCGATGAACCTGGACGCCGTGCGGCCGAGCCCCGCTCGTGGTGGTCACGGCGAGCGGCTCACCCGTGGCCTGGAGCATCCCGTAGCGCGTCGCGGCGGCGTGATCGCCGATGGCCGACCCGGGCCCGCACGCCGCCAGCGCGGCCCAGGCGGTCCCCGCCGCGTCGAGCTCCCGTCGTCCCCGGGCGTAGACGCCGGGATGCACGACGTGCAGCCGCCCGCGCTTGATCGCGTGATCGATCGTCGCCCGCGTGACGCCGGCGGCCAGCAGCGCCTGGCGCGTGACGACGTCCGGACGTGCCGCGAGCACCTCGGCGACCCTGCGATCCAGCTCACAGGGGTTGAGCGCGGTGGTCGGTCCTGAGAAGGCGCGCCAGGGCATGGTCGGTGCGCACCGACGGCCTACTTGAGGGGCGTCGGGCTCGTTCGCATGCTGCCGCCGCGCGCGTGACGGATCGACACGCAGCTGTGGCGATTCGCGCGCACAGGCGTGACGAATCGGCGCGCCCGGCCGCCGCGGTCGCGCCACGGTCCGATCCGCCCGCCACAATGCCCGTCGTGGAGCCGATCGCGTTCGGGACGACGGAGCGCCTGACGGCGGCCCAGCTCGCCGCGGCGCCCGTCCGCTATCCGCGGCCGGAGGCGCTCGCCGCGCCGCTGGAGGTCAGGCCGCCCAAGGCGGCCAAGGGCGCGGAGGCACTCGGGCTGCGGACGGTCGGCGACCTGCTCGAGCACCTCCCGCGCGACCGCCGGCAGGCGCGCACGATCGCCGAGCTGCAGCCGGACGAGGTTGCGACGGTCGTGGTCGAGGTGCGCTCGATCACCACGCGCCCCGTCCGTCGCCGCGGCATGAAGCCGCTGGTCAACGCCGTGGTGGCGGACGGCTCGGGCGTCATGGAGGCGACGTTCTTCAACCAGCCCTGGCTCGCCAACCGCTACCCGGCCGGAACCCGCCTGCTGCTCTCCGGCCGCCACAAGGCCCGCAACCGCTTCACGGTGGAAAGCCACGCCCCGACGCACGAGGGCCTGGCCGGGGGCGCGGGCGACGCGGTGGCGGTCTACCCGGCCACGGACGGCCTCTCGAGCACCCAGCTCGTCGAGCTCGTCCATCGCCACCGGGCCGCCGTGGCCGACGTCATCGAGCCGCTGCCCGCCCGCCTGCGAGCCGAGGAGGAGCTGCCGGACCGCCCGGCCGCCGTGGCCGCCGCCCACTTCGACGACGACACGGAGCCCGGCCGGCGGCGGCTGGCCTTCGACGAGCTCCTGCAGACCCAGCTCGCCCTGCTCGAGCGCCGCGCGGTCAAGGAGGCGGCGGCCCGCGCGCTGCCGCTGGAGGCGGAGCGCTCCATGACCCGGCGCTGGATCGCCGAGACGCTGCCCTTCGCCCTCACCGACGACCAGGAGTCGGCCATGGCGGAGGTCGACCTCGCGCTCGCCCGCACGGTCCCGATGCAGCGGCTGCTCATGGGCGAGGTCGGGTCGGGCAAGACGGTCGTCGCCCTGCACGCCATGCTGCGCGCGGTCGAGCACGGTGCCCAGGCCGCGCTCATGGCCCCGACCGAGACGCTCGCCGAGCAGCACTTCGCGACCCTGCAGCGGCTGCTGCCCAACGTCATGGTCTCCGCCGCGCTGCTGACCGGCTCGACGCCCGCCGCCCGCCGCCGCCGGCTGCTCGAGCAGCTCGCCAGCGGCGAGCTGCAGCTGCTCGTCGGCACCCACGCGCTGATCGAGGACCCCGTCGTCTTCGACCGGCTCGCCGTCGTCGTCGTGGACGAGCAGCACCGCTTCGGCGTCCGTCAGCGTCGCGCCCTGGACCGCAAGGGCGTCGACGGCCACGTCCCGCACGTCCTGCACATGACCGCGACCCCGATCCCCCGCACGCTCGCCCTGACGGCCTACGGGGACCTCGACGTGACCGTCCTGCGCCAGGCGCCGGCCGGCCGCCGGCCCGTCACCACCCACGTGGCCAACACCGCCGCGGAGCGCGAGCGCGCCTACGCCCGCATCCGCGAGGAGGTGGCGGCGGGGCGCCAGGCCTTCGTCGTGTGCCCGCTGGTGGAGGTCTCCGAGGCGCTGGAGGCCCGCGCGGCCACGGAGGAGCACGCCCGCCTGCAGCGCGACGTCTTCGGAGAGCTGCGCCTCGTCCTGCTCCACGGACGCATGACGCCGGCCGAGAAGCAGGCCGCCATGGAGTCCTTCGCCGCCGGGGAGGCGCACGTGCTCGTCTCCACCACGGTGATCGAGGTGGGCATCGACGTGCCCAACGCCTCCGTCATGCTCGTCGAGGGCGCGGAGCGCTTCGGGATCTCCCAGCTGCACCAGCTGCGGGGCCGGGTCGGGCGCGGCCCGCACGCCTCCGTGTGCCTGCTCTTCGGGGCCAAGGAGTCGGCCCGGCTGCGAGCGCTCGCCGAGCACACGGACGGCTTCCGGCTCGCGGAGATCGATCTCGAGCTGCGCGGGGAGGGAGAGCTCGTCGGCACCCGGCAGTCCGGCCTCGCCGCCTTCCGCTTCGCCCGCCTGCCCGACGACGGGGACCTGCTCGAGCGGGTCCGCCGGCGGGCGCGGACGCTGCTCGAGGCCGATCCGGGCCTCAGCGCCCCGGAGCACGTACTGCTGGCCGACGCGCTCGCCGCCGCACTCGGCCCCGAGGCGCGCGAGCCGATTCCGGCGTGAGCGGCCCGCGGCACACATGCGGGTGATCGCCGGCACGCTGAAGGGCCGCCGGCTGAAGGCGCCGCGCGGTCGCGAGACCCGGCCGACGAGCGACCGGGTGCGCGAGGCGCTGTTCTCCATCCTCGGCGAGTCCGTCACCGGCGCGCGGGTGCTCGATCTCTTCGCCGGCTCCGGCGCGCTCGGGATCGAGGCGCTCTCGCGCGGCGCCGCGGCCGGAACCTTCGTCGACGCCGCGCCGGCCGCGATCCGCGCCGTGACCGCCAATCTCGGCGCCGTCGAAGGCGGGACGGCGGTGCGCCGCGACGCCCGCGCCTTCCTGCGCAGCGCACGGGAGGACGGCCGCCAATACGATCTCATCTTCCTCGACCCCCCATACCGGGACGCGGCCGGGCTCGGCGAGCGGCTGTCGGAACCCGTGGCCGCCGTGCTGGCGCCCGGCGGCCGCGTCGTCTCGGAGTCCGACCGCCGCGCCCCGCTGGACCTGCCGTCCCTGCGCATCACCGACGAGCGCCGCTACGGCGACACCCTCATCCGCCTCCATGCCCACTGACCGTCCGCGCATCGCTGTCTGCCCCGGCAGCTACGACCCGATCACCAACGGGCACGTCGACGTGATCACCCGCGCCTCGCACCTGTTCGACGAGGTCGTCGTCGCGGTGGTCAACGCCTCCGTGCGCAAGTCGAAGACGCTGTTCGCCGCCGAGCAGCGGATCGCGTTCATCGAGGCGGCCACGACCGACCTGGAGAACGTCCGCGCCGCCCCGTTCGAGACGCTCGTGGTCGACTTCGCGCGCGAGGTCGGCGCAGTGGCGATCGTCAAGGGCCTGCGGGCGATCTCGGACTTCGAGTACGAGCAGGAGATGAGCCAGCTCAACCGGATGCAGGCGCCCGACGTGGAGACGGTCTTCATCATGGCCTCGCCCCAGTACAGTTTCCTCTCGTCCAGCGGCGTCAAGGAACTGGCCATCTTCGGAGGCGACATCTCCGAACTGGTCCCGCCCTTCGTCTCCGGGCCGTTGCAGGAAGCCCTCCGCCGGTAGCGAACAAGACCGACCAAAGCCATGGACGTCCTCGTACTCATCGACAAACTCGACGATCTCATCCACAACGCGAAGCCTGTCCCCATGTCGGACAAGGTGCGCGTGGACAAGGAGGAGATCTACGACATCCTCGACCAGATGCGGGCGACGATCCCGGACGAGATCAAGCAGGCGCGCTGGATCGTCAAGGAGCGCCAGGAGATGCTCGCCGAGGCCAAGCGCGAGGCGGAGCGGATCGTCAAGGAGGCGCGCGAGCGCCAGAACCAGCTCGTCTCCAACGAGGAGGTCACGAAGCAGGCCGAGCGCCAGGCCGACGACATCGTCGAGGACGCGCGGGCCCGCGAGCGCGAGATCCGGCTCGGCGCCGAGGACTACGCCGACGAGATCCTCAACACCCTCGAGGTCAACCTCTCGAAGTTCATCGGCGCCGTCCAGCGCGGCCGCGAGCGGCTGCAGGGCAAGGACGAGCCGGCCGAAGTCGGCCGCTGAGGCCGCGCGCGGCGCCCTGCGGGCCGCCGCAGGTCAGCCCGAGGCGTCGTCGACCTCGAGGCTGCGCAGTCCGACGGCGCCGTCCGCGTCGATGACGTAGTGCACCTGGCCCGCGTGCGTGGCGAGGCCCTCGACGTTGCGCTCCCCCTCGAAGCGGTGGATGACCCGGGTGCGCAGGCCGCCGCCCGTCGCGAGCATCGGCAGCTCGAAGGCGACGTGGGCCGACGTCGCCACGCCCGCCCGGGGATCGTCCTCGACGACGGTCGAGCCCTTGCCGACCGCGTCCAGGTTGCCGACGATCGCCTCGAAGCGGTCCGGCCCGGCGTCGTGGATGGCTCGCAGCCCGACCGGCACGTCCGGGGTGCCGAGGTCGTCGAGCCACCACACGGCCTTGCACTGCGGGGAGGCGCCGTGGAAGACGTCGGAGAGGTTGATGAGCTCGACGAGCAGCGGGGCGCCGTCGGCGGTGACCGGGTAACGCAGGCCGAGCACGAGCCGGCCGTCGGCCCGGAAGCCGGCGCCCTCGACGTTGATCGGGTGGTCGAGGGAGCGGACGCGGCCGGACCAGCCCTTGGCCATCGCGGCGCCGCGCAGCATCGTGTCGTCGATGTAGCGGTTCTGGGAGAGGGGGCCCGGCGGCGTCAGCTCGAGGCCCGAGGCCTCCAGCGCGTCGTTGACCGCGCGGTGCAGGCCGAAGCGCAGGCGGACGACCTCGAGCTTCGGCGGCTTGCGCTTCTTGCCGTTGAGCGCCTTGGCGACGTCGTGCTCACGCACGCGGGCGATCCACGAGCGGCTGGCCTGCAAGGGCCCGGTCTTGGAGCCGAACTGCGACCCGACGAGGTAGAGCCAGCCGTCGCGCCGGGTGACGGACTCGGCGTCCTTGGTGCGGCCACCCTCCTTGCCCGCCCGGGCCGGGATGCGGTGGGCCTGCCAGCCGTCGCCGAGCGGAGCGCTGGACTGATGCCCGAGGACGACCAGCGAGTCCTCTCCGGCGACCTCGTCGAGGACGGTCACGAAGGCCCGGTCCCAGCCGAGCGCGTCGAGCTGCTCCGGCTCGAGGACGGGGGAGAGGTCGGAGGCCTCGTTCGGGTCCAGCTGCAGGTCCGTCTGCTCCATGCCGCCTACATGCCCGGACGGCGGGCGCGTCAGTCGAGCAGCGACGGCAGCGGCTCGGGAGCCGGCGCTGGGGCCTTCTCGACGGACGGCGCCGGCCCCCGCAGGCCCGCCGGCGTGGCCGGCGCGAACCGCTCAGGCTCGGGGGCCGCGGGCGGCTCGCCCTCGGCGGCCGCCTGCAGCAGCGCCTCGATCTGGGCGAGGTGCCCGCGGACGGCCGTGGCGAGCGCGTCGACGATGTCGCGCGCCCTGTCGATCGACGTCTTGGCGCCCGTCAGCTGCGCCTTGACGCGCTGGACGTCGCCCATCGCGCCCGTGGCCCGCTCGACGGCCTCGCGGACCGCCGCGGCGTCGACGCCGTCGCCGTCGCCGCGTGCCATCAGCACGCGCGCCCGGGCGAGCGAGTAGGCGACCTCGAGGGCGAGCGAGGAGCCCTCCTCCGGGTCGAAGCACGCGACGAGCTTGTCGCCGCCGAACTCCCGCAGCGCCTGCGTCCGTGCGGGCATCTTGTCCTCGGCCGGGACCACGAGCACCGCGAAGTCCGCGTCGCGCTCCGCGCGCGCCCGGTCGAGCTCGTCGACCATGTCGCGCCGGGAGAGCCGAGCGGTCTTCGCCTCGAAGACCAGGCGGCCGCGCGCCGGCCCGCGGCAGCCCTCGATCGCCACGGTGATGTCGCCCGTCTTGCGCGTCGCGCCCTTGAAGTCGCCGACCGCCTCGCAGTCGTCGCCCTGGGCGTGCGCGATCCGGTCCAGCGCCTCGTACACCGCCTCCTCGAAGGTGCGGCCCTTCGCCGTGCCGCGCTCGGCCTCGGCGGCGACCTCGTCGCGCTTCTCGCGCTCGGCGTGGAGCTTGGCGACCTCGCGCTGCGTCGCCTCGAGCTTCTCGTAGAGCCGCTGCAGGGCGACGTCCTGGCGGTTGGCGCCGTCCTTCATCGAGTGAAGCACGTGGCGCTGGAACTGGGCGAGCGGGTTCCCGTCGTCGGCCGAGGAGAACTGCTTGACGAGATCCTCGCGCGAGCGCCGCATCACGTCGTCCACGACGGACTTGACCTTGTGCTGGACCGCGCCGGAGGACTCGTCGGAGAAGTGGCGCTCCAGCGCCTTCTGCAGGTGCCCGTTCTCCGCGCCGAAGACCTCGTCGACCTTGGCGCCGAAGAACTGGGCGACCTCGCGCGCCTTGTCGGCGAACTCGCGCTCGACGGACTGTGAGACCTTCTCGAACTCGGCGCGCACGAAGTCCGCCTGCGCGCCCGTCTGCTCCCGGTCCAGCACGCGCGCGCCGATCTCGACGGCGTCCACGACCACCCGGGCAGGGTCGTCCCCGGCCTCGGCGCGCCGGCGCACGAGCTCGACGGCCGTCGGATCCTCGACGACGACGCCGTCGATCACGAGCCGGTCGGGACGGACGCGGACCTGGGCGGTGCGGAGGGGGGTGGCAGCTTCCATGACGGTGGAGTCGCAAGCTAGACCCCGGACCTGACGGAAAGCGCCGCGATGAGTTTCGCCGGCGCCGTCGTCTCAAGCAACGACCCCACCGTCGACCCCCGAGGAGCCAGCCCATGCCCACCACCCGTCCCCTGATCACCGGCGTGGACTTCGTCTGCGTGCCGACGCGCGACCACGACCGTGCCGTGGCGTTCTACGGCGGGACGCTCGGCCTCGAGCGCGGCAAGCGCTGGGGCCAGATGCCCGCGACGGAGTTCCAGGCCGGCAACCTGACGCTCGCGGTCATGGACCCGAGCGCCTTCGGCCAGGAGCCGGCGCGCCCGAACCGCGCGCCGATCGCCCTGCAGGTCGACGACGTGGACGAGGCGCGCGGCCGGCTCGAGGCCGCCGGGGTCACGTTCCACACGGAGACGTTCGACTCCGGCGTCTGCCTCCAGGCCATGTTCAGCGACCCGGACGGCAACCCGCTCGGCCTGCACCACCGCTACGCGCCGCCCGAGCCCGAGCCCGGCCGCTGACCCGCACGCGGTCCGAGAGACTGAGCCCGATGCCGCTCTCCCAGCCGCAGTTCGAGGAGGGCAGCGAGCGCCATCGCCACGAGCTCCGGGTCCACTGCTACCGGATGCTGGGCTCCTTCGAGGAGGCCGAGGACCTCGTCCAGGAGACGTTGCTGCGGGCCTGGCGCCGCCGGTCGGACCTCGAGCGCCACGAGCACCTGCGCGCCTGGCTCTACAAGATCGCCACCAACGCCTGTCTCGACGCGATCAAGGCCAAGCACCGCCGGGTCCCGTCCCTCGGCTCCTTCCGGGACCTCCCCTGGCTCGAGCCCTACCCCGACCGCCTCCTCGACCAGGCGGCGCCCGCCCAGGACGAGCCCGCCGCCGCCCTCATCGGCCGCGAGACCATCGAGCTGACGTTCCTCGCCGTCATCCAGCTGCTGCCGCCACCGCAGCGCGCCGTGCTGATCCTGCGCGACGTCCTCGACTGGCCGGCCGCCGACGCCGCCCAGCTGCTCGACCTCAGCGTCCCCGCGGTCAGCAGCGCCCTGCAGCGCGCGCGGGCGACGCTGCGCGAGCACCTGCCCACCCGGAGCCGGGAGGAGTGGACCGCGCCGGAGACCTCCGAGGTCGAGTCCAAGGTGCTCGAGGGCTACGTCGCCGCGCACGAGAGCGGCGACGCCGAGGCCACCCTCGCGCTCATCACCGACGACATCCGGGTGACCATGCCGCCGGCGCCGTACCTGTTCGAGGGCCGCGAGGCGATCCTCACCCTCGTCGAGCGCGCGGCGGGCACCGGCGACTGGCGCCTCGTGCCGACGCGGGCGAACCGCCAGCCCGCCGCCGCGTGCTACCTGCGCGCTCCCGGCGACACGCGCTTTGCGGCGTTCAAGCTCGACGTGCTGCGCGTCCGCGGCGGCGCCGTCGCCGAGGTCACGACCTTCGGCGTCAAGCACTTCCCCGCCTTCGGGCTGCCGGCCGAGCTGCCGTAGGCGCGCGTCAGGCCGTCTCGAAGCCCCGCAGGCCCTCCGGCGACGCCTCGGCGACCTCGACTTGCTCCACGGACGAGCTGCCGGGGTCGGCCCGCATGAAGGCCAGCAGCGCCTGCACCGCGTCCGCGTCGCCCTCGAGGACGCCGGAGACCGTCCCGCCCGCCTCGTTGCGCGCCCGGCCGGCCACGCCGAGCCGCTCGGCCTCCTGGCGCACGGAGTCGCGGAAGAAGACGCCCTGGACGCGCCCGTGGGCGGTGAAGCTGCGCGCGATCACGCCGCGTAACGTAGACGCCATGGCCACCGTCGAGGTGCTCGACGCCGACATCACCACCCTCGCGGTCGACGCCATCGCCAACGCGGCGAACACCGAGCTGCGCCACGGCGGCGGCGTCGCCGCGGCGATCGCCCGGGGCGCGGGCCCCGCGCTCGACGCCGAGTCGCGTGAGCGGGCACCCATCGGGCTCGGCGAGGCCGTCGAGACGACGGCGGGGGAGCTCCCCAGCCGCTGGGTCATCCACGCCGCCACGATGGAGCTCGGCGGCCCGACGAGCGGCGAGATCATCGACGCCTCCACCCGCTCGACGCTGCGGCGCGCGGACGCGCTCGGCGCCCGCAGCCTCGCGCTCGTCGCGTTCGGCACCGGGGTCGGTCGCTTCCCGCTCGCTGAGGCCGCCCGCATCGAGGCGGAGGCTGTCGCCGGCCACCTCGCGGCCGGCTCCGGCCTCGAGCGCATCGTCTTCGCGGTCCACGGCGAGGCCACCCGGGCCGCGTTCGCCGGCGCCGTCGCGCGCGCCGGGCTGTGAGCCGGCTCGCGGACGCGCTCGCGGACGCCGGCGGCGCGGACGCGCCCGCCTCCGCCACGGCCCGCCTGCGCCGCCTCGTCGTGGCGGCGCTCGGCGAGGGCCGCCTCGAGCTCGCCCGCTCGCGCTCCGGCTACGACGAGCCGGTGGCGGTGGTCGTCGCGGCCGGCGAGGACCGGTTGCTCGCCGCCGCTCCGGTCGCCGCCGCCCTGCGCGCCGATCCCGACGCCGCCGCCGAGCGCGAGTGGCTCGTCGCGGCCCACCTCGTCGCCGCCCTGGCGGACGTCTCCGACGCGCCGGCGCCCGCGCGGCCCCAGGACCTCGGCCTGACCGCCGGGACGCTCGAGGGGCACCTGCTGCTCGCGCTGCCCGGCGCGCGGGAGGCCGACCTCGCCGCGCTCGCCTTCGACGAGCGCGCCGCGGGCGCCGACCGCCTGCGCGCCGAGGCCCACGTCGTCCCCGCCGCCGTGCTCGCCGACGGCGCCGCCGACCTGCGGGCGCCGATCGGTGCCGCCCATCCGCTGCGGGTGGCCGAGGCCGTCGCCCGTCTCGGTGGCGACCCGGCGGACCCCGACGCCGATGCCTTGGACGACGTCCTCATCACGCTGCTCGCCGAGGGCGGCCGGCCCGACCGGCCCCACGCGGACGCCGACCCCGCCCGCCGGGTCGCCCGGCGCATCCTCCAGCGCCTGGCGGGGATGGGGAAGTGGGGCGGATACCACACGGAGTTCGCCCACCTCCCGCGCGGCTTCGCCGGAAACGACCGCGCGCTGGCGATGCGCGTCGGCGAGGCGCTGCTCGAGTCCGGCCTGCTGCTCGAGAAGCCGTCCGTCGGCCAGCGCCACGTCTATCTCAACCCGAGGCGGGCACGCGACGTGCACCGGCTCGTGGACGAGGGGGCCGTGCCGGACGGGCTCGTCCTGCCGCCGGCCTGATCCTGGCAGGATGGCCGCCATGCCGATCGCGGACCGGGTCTCCTCGTCGCTGTTCCTCGTCCGGACCCTGTCCCGGGCCGGCCTCCTCGCCCTGTCGCGGCCGGACCGGCTCGCGGCGGCGCTCGTCGCGCTGCGACGCTTCGGCCTGACGCCCGCGGCCGGCTACGCGGCGGCGGCCCGGCGGTTTCCCGACGACGTGGCCATCGTCGACGAGAGCGGCACCGTCAGCTACCGGGAGGTCGACGAGCGCTCCAACGCCCTGGCCAACGCCCTGGCCGACGACGGCGTCGCCGAGGGCGACGGGGTCGGGATCATGGTTCGCAACCACCGGGGCTGGGTCGAGGCGGTCGTGGCCTGCTCGAAGCTCGGGGCCGACGCGCTGCTGCTCAACACGTCCTTCTCCGGGCCCCAGCTCACCGACGTCTGCCGCCGCGAGCGCGTCACGGCGCTGATCTACGACGAGGAGTTCGCCGAGGTGCTCGGCGGCGCCGGCAGGCGACGCAAGCGCTATGTCGCCTGGCACGAGCCGGACACCCGGCGGCACGCCCGTACCCTCGACGAGCTCGTGTCGCAGGGGGACCGCTCGGCGCCGCCCGCCCCGAGCCGGCAGGGCAAGGCGATCATCCTCACCTCGGGCACGACGGGCACGCCCAAGGGCGCGTCGCGGACCATGCCGAAGTCCCTGGACCCCGTCGCCGCGCTGTTGGACCGCATCCCGCTGCACGCGCGGGAGCGCACGATGATCGCCGCCCCGCTGTTCCACGCGTGGGGCTTCGCGCACTTCCTCATCGGCCTCGGCCTGAACTCGACGCTCGTGCTCAAGCGCCGCTTCGACCCCGAGGCGACGCTCTCGCTCACGGCCCAGCACGAGTGCACCGCGCTCGTGGTGGTCCCCGTCATGCTCCAGCGCATCCTCGGGCTCGACGACGAGGTCCTCTCCCGCTACGACCTCGGCAAGCTGCGGGTCGTCCCCGTCTCTGGCTCCGCGCTGTCGGGGGCCATCTCGGAGCGCTGGATGGACCTCTACGGGGAGAACCTGTTCAACCTCTACGGTTCCACGGAGGTCGCGTGGGCGACGATCGCCACCCCGCAGGACCTGCGGGCCGCGCCCGGGACCGCGGGCCGGGTGCCGCGCTTCACCACCGTCCGGCTCTACGACCAGGACGGCTCGGTGATCGACGGGCCGGACGTCACGGGGGCGATCTACGTCGCCAACGACGTCCAGATGGAGGGCTACACGGGCGGCGGGGGCAAGGACTCGCGCGACGGGCTGATGTCCTCGGGCGACGTCGGCCACTTCGACGCGGACGGCCGGCTCTTCATCGACGGCCGCGACGACGACATGATCGTCTCCGGGGGCGAGAACGTCTTTCCCGGCGAGGTGGAGGACCTGCTCGGGGAGCACCCGGGGGTGGAGGAGGCGGCGGTCTTCGGCGTCGAGGACGAGCGCTTCGGGCAGCGGCTGAACGCCGTCGTGGTCCGCGCGCGCGGCGCCGATCCCTCCGAGGACGAGCTCAAGGCGCACGTGAAGGCCAACCTCGCGGGCTACAAGGTCCCGCGCGAGATCACGTTCATCGCGCAGCTGCCGCGGACCTCGACGGGCAAGGTGCTCAAACGTGAGCTCCGGGAGGCCGCGGACTCCTAATCTGGAGGGCATGGCCCAGCGCACCGATTCCTTCGCGCTCGAGCGCCTCAAGCTGCGCTCGGGCGAGGGACGCCGGCTCGAGCTCCACGCCCCCGTCCCCGAGCTCAGCTACGGCGGCACGCCCTACTCGGTGACCCCGGACCCGATGTCCGTCGTCCTCGACGTCTCGCGCACGACGCACTCCGGCTTCGCCCTGAGGCTGCGCTTCGCGGCGCAGCTGCACGGCCCGTGCATGCGCTGCCTGACCGCGGCGGAGCCGACCGTCGACGTCGACGCCCGCGAGGTCTCGGTCCCCGGAGCCGGCGAGGAGCTGCAGTCGCCCTACGTCGACGCGGCGGCCGATCTCGACCTCAGCCAGTGGGTCAACGATGCGCTCGTGCTCGCCGTGCCGGACCAGATCCTCTGCAAGCCGGAGTGCTTCGGCCTGTGCGCGATCTGCGGCGAGGACCTCAACGCGGCCGGCCCGGACCACCAGCACGAGCGCGAGCCCGACCCCCGCTGGGCCAAGCTCCGCGAGCTCAAGCTCGACTGAGCCGGCGGCCGGGCGGCGGGGACGGCGACGGTCGCGAGCACGGCCGGTCTCTCGATGACCCCTCGGACTCCGTGCCGGTTCTGCTCGCCGGGGCGGGGGGACTCGGTACGTATGACTCGACCGGCGTCGCGATGCCCGAACCGCCCGCGGCTGGGGTCGAGGATCGGACGACGCCGACGTGGTGAGCGCCGAGTGGGTTGCCGGGTCTCGAGGCGCGGAATCGGGCCGCCGGTCCGACCGTCCGACGACCCGCTGCCACTACACTTCGACGCCGCCATGGCCGTCCCCAAGCAGAAGCAGTCGCACTCGCGCACGACGAAGCGCCGCTCGACCCACAAGGTCGCCGCGCCGGCGCTGAACCTGTGCCCGCAGTGCCACAAGCCGCGCCGGCCACACCGCGTGTGTCCGAGCTGCGGCTTCTACGCGGGCCGCGTCCGCGTGGTGCCCGGCGACGACCCCGCGGCCCACGACCACGAGCACTGAGCCTCCCGCCGCCGCCGCCGCCGACGGCGGCCCGGTCACCGTCGCGCTGGACGCCAACGGCGCCGACGCCGGTCCCGGCGAGGTCGCCCGCGGCGCCGCCCTGGCCGTCCGGGGCGACCCCGGCCTACGCGTCCTGCTCCACGGTTCGGCCGGCGCGCTGACCGCGGTGGGGCCGCTGCCATCGGCCGTCGAGGTCGTCGACGCGCCGGTGTCGATCGCCAAGGCCGCCGATCCCGCCCGCGCGGTCCGCGAGGCACCGGAGGCCTCCGTCGTCCGCGCCGTGCAGGCCGTGGCCGACGGACGGGCGCAGGCGCTCGTCGCCGGCGGCTCGACCGGCCCCGCCCTGGCCGCCGGCCTGTTCCGGATCAAGCGGGCGCGGGGCGTGCACCGCCCGGCCCTCGCGGTGCTCATGCCCGTGCCCGGCAGGCCGTTCCTGCTGCTCGACGCGGGCGCCAACCTCGACGCGCGACCGGAGCACCTCGTCCAGTTCGCCCACATGGGGGCGGCCTTCATGCGGGTCGTCGCCGGAATCGCGTCGCCTCGCGTCGCGCTGCTCTCCAACGGCGCCGAGGCGACCAAGGGCACGGACGCCGTGGTCGCCGCCCACGCCGCGCTGGCCGGCGCGCCGGGGTTCGCCGGCAACGTCGAGGGCTTCGCGGTCGGCACGGGCGAGGTGGACGTCATCGTCACGGACGGCTGGACCGGCAACGTGATGCTCAAGACCATGGAGGGGACCTCGCGCGCGCTGCTGGGCGCGGTGCGCGGGGCGGCCACGTCGTCGGCGCGGGCGAAGGCGGGAGGCCTGCTCCTGAAGCCCGCGCTCGGTGGCCTGCGGTCGGCGCTGGACCCCGAGGCCGCGGGCGGCGCCGTGCTGCTCGGGCTGCGGGGGCTCGTCGTCGTCCCCCACGGCTCGTTCTCGGCCCGGGGGATCGCCGCGGCGCTCGCAGTGGCGGCGACCGGGGCGCGCTCGGACCTCGTCGGGCGCACGCACGCGGCGCTCGAGGACGCGGGCGCCCTGCGCCGGGCGCCGTCGGCACCGTCCCCTAGGGTGCAGCCGTCATGAACCGCGAAGACGTCGTCTCCGCCATCCGGGCCCACCTCGCCGACGAGCTGGAGCTCGAGCCCGCCATGATCACCGAGCAGACCCGCTTCAAGGCCGATCTGGACGCGGACTCCCTCGACCTCTACACGCTCGTGCAGGAGCTCGAGGACACCTACGGGGTGCAGATGTCAGACGAGGAGGCCGCGCGCATCACCTCGGTCGGGCAGGCCGCGGACTTCGTCTGCGAGCGCGCCCCCGCCGTCGGCTGAGCCGGCCGTGCCGCGGCTGCAGGAGCTCTTCGACGCCCTGCCGGAGCCGGAGCGCCGGCGGGCGCTGACGCATGCCTCATGGGTCGAGCACCGCTCCGACGCCTACGAGCGGCTCGCCTTCCTCGGCGACTCCGTGCTCGGCCTCGCCGTCACGACGCACCTGTGGCCGCGCCTGGAGGCCGAGTCCCACGGGGCCGGCCGGCTGACGAAGATCCGCGCCCAGGCCGTCTCCGGCCGGGCGTGCCGGGTCGTGGCCGAGCGGCTCGACGTCCCGGCCCGGATGCGCGCGCTCGCCCCGGACCCGTCGCCGGCCAACGAGGCACTCGGGCGCACGGAGCGGGTGCTGGCCTCGATCATGGAGGCGATCATCGGCGCGGTCTACCTCCACCACGGCTACGAGGTGACGGCCGCGGCGGTCGTCGAGGCCTTCGCGCCGGAGATCGAGCGCGCGCTGTCGGAGTCCTCCGACTTCAAGTCGGCCCTGCAGGAGCGGCTTGCGCGCACGGGCGCGACCGTCGTCTACGCCGTCCGCGAGGAGGCCGGGCCGCCCCACGAACGGACCTTCGAGGTCGCCGCCGTGGTCGCCGAGGTCGAGGTCGGGCGCGGGTCCGGGCGGTCCAAGAAGGACGCCGAGCAGGCCGCGGCGTCCGCCGCGCTCGACAAGATGGCGATCTAGTGGTCCCTCCCGCAGCCATCCACCCGAAAACCCGGGCGCCGATCACCGCCTGGCGGCGTCCTCACTCGGGGCAAGGGCTCCGCCTTTGCACCCTCGCTGCGTCCTTGCCAGCCGGCGCCGGCATCCCGGCTTTTCGGTCGTCTGACCACGGGACGGACCACTGATGCACCTGAAATCCGTGACCATGAAGGGGTTCAAGTCGTTCCCCGACCGCACCCGGCTCGAGTTCTCGCCCGGGGTGTCGGTCGTCGTGGGCCCCAACGGCTCGGGCAAGTCGAACATCACGGACGCCGTGCTGTGGGCGCTGGGGGAGCAGTCCCCGCTCAACGTCCGCGGCGCGTCCATGCAGGACGTGATCTTCGCCGGGGCCCACGGTGTGGCCTCGAGCCCGCACGCCGAGGTCGAGGTCGTCATCGAGGGCGCCGACGGGCTCGACCTGCCGCTGTCCGAGCTGGCCATCGCCCGCCGGCTGGACCGCGAGGGCGAGGGCGAGTACCGGGTCAACGGGGCGCGCTGCCGGCTCGGCGACGTGACCGAGATCCTCTCGGACACCGGCCTCGGCAAGGAGATGCACTCCGTCGTCTCGCAGGGCCGGGTCACCGCGATCGTCACCTCCAAGCCGCGCGACCGGCGCATGCTCATCGAGGAGGCCGCCGGCCTCGGCAAGCACCGCAAGCGCCGGCGCCGCGCCCAGCTCAAGCTCGAGCGCACCCAGGACAACCTCGACCGCGCGCTGGACGTCGAGCGCGAGGCCCGCTCGCGCCTGCGTCCGCTCAAGCGCCAGGCGGCGGCCGCCGAGCTGCACGAGCGCCTCGAGCGCCAGACGCTCGAGGCGCGCTGGGCGCTCGCCCGCGACGGTGTCCGCGCGGCGCGCGCGGCGCTGGCCGAGGCCGAGCGGGCGTCGGCCGCCGCCCGGGCCGAGGCGGGCCGGGTGGAGGCCGAG
>JBBSPV010000011.1:0-89326 GCA_038258425.1 Solirubrobacterales bacterium
CCGCCGCCGCGGCGCGCGCGAGCAGTCCCCGGCTCGCGGCCGTCGGCTGCGGGGCCGGCGGGAACGGCACGTCCCGGGCACACACCCGTCCCGGGCGCGGGAGCCGGCGGGTGAGCAGGTAGCGGTCGACGGCCCGGTCCACGCACGGGGAGTTGCCGCCGTAGGCCGTGTGCCCGTCGCCGCGCATCGTCAGCAGCCGGGCGTTGCCGAGGCTTCCCGCGAGCCGTTGGGCGCCGCGGTACGGGGTCGCCGGGTCCTCCGTCGTGCCGACCACGAGCGTCGTCACCGCGCTGCGCGGGTTGCGGAAGGGGCCCGTGTCGCGGTCGCGCCCGCGCACCGGCCACAGGCCGAGCGCGGCGTTGAAGTAGCCCGTGTTCCACCAGAAGCGCCGGAACGCCTGGAACGCCGCCGCCCCGAGCGGCAGGTAGCGGTCGAAGCCCCGCGGCCAGTCGCCGTCGACCGCGGAGATGGTGAAGAAGCGGTCCAGGCCCGGGTCGTAGTGGCCGTCGCCCTCGCGCCCGACCGTCGCGTCCTGGATGGCGCGGAACAGGCTCGCGTCACCCTTCGCCGCGTCGTTGAGGGCCTCCGTGAGCTCGGGCCAGGCCTGCTTGGCGTAGAGCTCGGAGGTCGTCGCGGAGAGGATCTCGTCGCCGCGCACCCTCCGCGAGTCGCCCCCGGTGAGCTTGCGGTCCGGCGCCGGGACCGGCCGTCGGCGCGCGGCCTCGACGAGCCCGTCGAAGGCCACGGCGGGCGGTCCGCCGTGCGTCCAGCGGCAGTAGCGGGGATGGGCCGCGCAGGCCCTGAAGTAGCGGTCCAGCGCGCGTTCGAAGCCCGCGGTCTGCTCGTCCGCGATGCGGACCGGACGCGTGAGGTACGCGTCGGCGTCCAGCGCACCGTCGAGCACCGCCGCGCGCACCCGCCGCGGGTGCATCGCGAGGTAGGTGGCGCCGAGGAACGTCCCGTAGGAGAACCCGACGTAGGTCAGGCGGCGCTCGCCGAGCGCCCGGCGCATCCGCTCCATGTCGCGCGCGACGTTCGCGGTCGACACGTAGGGCAGGGTGCGGCGGTTGCGACGCACGCAGGCGCGCACGTACGTGGCGTCCTTGCGCCGCAGCCGCGCCGGGCGGAGGGTCGGCGGGGTGGCGAAGGGCGTCGAGTAGGGGCCGAGCGTCTCCTGGTTCACACGGCAGTCGATCGCCCCGCTGCTGTCCCCGACCCCACGGGGATCGAAGGAGACGAGGTCGAAGCGCCGGCGCAGAGCACGGCTGAAGATCTGCTTGCCGGCCTGCTGGGTCGTCGCGACGCCGTCGCCTCCGGGTCCGCCGTAGTTGACGACCAGCGAGCCCTTGCGCCGCCGGCGACTCGAGGCCGGCAGGCGGGTCATGGCGAGCTTGAACGTCCCGCGCGCCGGCGAGCCGTAGTCGCGCGGAACGGTGAGGGTCGCGCACTGGAAGCCGCGCTTGGTCGCACGGAGGTCCGGGCACGCCCTCCAGTCCAGCCGCGCACCGTGCGCCGCCGGCGCCAGGGCGAGCAGCGTCGCCGCGGCGGCGAGGGACGGCAGCGCCCGGAGGCGGCGGGGCGGCGGGCGCATGGCCGGATGCCTAGCACGCACGGACGCATGTCGCAGCGCCCGGTTGTGAACCGATCCTCGGTTTGCCGCGCATAGGTAGGCACCAACCCGATCAAGGAGAGCACCACCGTGCGTCGCACGTTCCCCCTCATGCTCGCCCTGCTCGCGGTCCTCGCCTTCGGCGTGGCCGCTTGTGGCAGCGACTCCAGCAGCAGCAGTTCGAAGTCCAAGAGCTCGTCCAAGCCTGAACCGGCCGCGCAGATCGACTCGCTGACCGGCAAGACCACCGCGGTCAAGCTCGACGCCGGCTTCGTGAAGGCCCTCACCCAGCTCAAGGTCACCCCGGGCCCCGTGGGCACCGCGAAGATCACCAAGGGCGGCTCGGCCGTCTTCCCGATCACGGGCGGCAACGTCACGTACTACACGCCCGGCACGGTTTCCCCGTACGTGCAGGGACGCATCGAGCACGACGGCAGCGGCCTCAGCCTGAAGGCCGGCGGCAAGACCGTCGAGCTGACGAACTTCGTCATCGACCCGGGCGCCTCCGTGCTCACCGGCAAGGTCTCCGTCAACGGCGAGGAGGCCGTGAAGAGCGCTCCGCTGTTCGCCCTCGACGGCCGCACCCTCAAGCCGCTGCAGGCCAAGGGCTCGACCGCGGTGCTCCAGGGCACGACGGTCAAGCTCAAGCAGGAGGCTGCCGATCTGCTGAATAAGACGTTCGGCATCCAGGACCTCCAGGGAGGCCTCGTCATCGGCGTCGCGACCATCACGGTCAACACCGCCGCCTAGGCACCGGTTCTCAGTACATAGGCAGGATCGACGGGCGGCCTGCGGGCCGCCCGTTCGCGTTCTGCGAGCGCGCGTCGCCGCCGTGGCCCCGGGGTAGCGGCGGGCCATGAAGATCGGCTACTTCCTGTCCTGCGAGGAGTTCGGCCCGCGCGACCTCGTCCACCAGGCGCGCCTCGCCGAGGAAGCGGGGTTCTCGGACCTGTGGATCTCCGACCACTACCACCCGTGGAATGACGTGCAGGGCCAGAGCCCGTTCGTCTGGGGCGTCATCGGCGCGCTGTCGGAGGCGACGCCGCGGATGACCGTCACGACCTCGGTCACGTGCCCGACGCTGCGCGTCCATCCCGCGGTGATCGCCCAGGCCGCCGCGACCGCCGGCGCGCAGCTCGAGGGCCGGTTCATCTTCGGCGTCGGCACCGGCGAGGCGCTCAACGAGCACATCCTCGGCGACCCGTGGCCCGAGGCCGATGTGCGCCTGGAGATGCTCGAGGAGTCCGTCGCGCTGATCCGGGAGCTGTGGACGGGCAGGCAGGTCTCCCACGACGGCGTGCACTACCACGTGGAGAACGCCCGCATCTACACGCTCCCCGAGACGCTGCCGCCGATCTACGTCTCCGGCTTCGGGCCCAAGGCGATCGACGTCGCGGCGCGCATCGGCGACGGCTTCTGCTTCGTCGCCCCCGAGGCCGAGATGGTCCAGCGCTTCCGGGACGCCGGCGGCGGCGACAAGCCGGTGCAGGGCGGCACGAAGGTCTGCTGGGGCGAGGACGAGGCGACCTGCCGCCAGACCGCGCACCGGACGTGGGCCAACGAGGGCCTGCCCGGCGAGCTCGCGCAGATCCTGCCCACGCCGGCGCACTTCGAGCAGGCCTCGACGCTCGTGACGGAGGAGATGGTGGCCGGCTCCGTCGCCTGCGGGCCGGATCTGGACAAGCACGTCGCCCAGCTGCAGGCCTACGCCGACGCGGGCTTCGACGAGGTCTACGTCCAGCAGATCGGCACGGGCCACGAAGGGTTCTTCGAGGCCTACCGGCGCGACGTGCTCCCGCACTTCGCCTGACGGGAAAGGATCGAGCGCCCCGCGGCGAACCCCACGTGGGTGAGCTTCCATGTCCGTCTCGCCGGTCTGCTGACGGCCGCCGTCGTCGCCCTCGGCGCCCCCGTGCCCGCCGGGGCCCGCCCCCCCGCCGCCGGGCCGCGCGTCCTCGCCCTCGGCAGCCACGGCACCGCGGTCCGCGTGCTGCAGCGCCGCCTCGGGCTCCCGGCCGACGGCGACTTCGGCCGCCGCACCGCGCGCGCCGTGCGGCGCTTCCAGCGCCGCCACGGCCTGCGCCCGACGGGCCGGCTGGACCGGCCCACCCGCGCGGCGCTGCGACGGGCCGTCACGTCCCCCGCGGACGGCCAGACCGGCGGCACGCCCGCCTCGGAGCCGGCGCCCGGCTCGGTGCTCGCCGCCCCGGGGACGGGCGCCGCCGGCCTGCTCGCCGTCGCGCGCACCGCCCTCGGGCGGCCGTATCGGCGGGCCGCCGCGGGGCCGGGCGCCTTCGACTGCTCCGGGCTCGTGGTCTGGGCCGCGACCGCCGTCGGCCTGCACCTGCCCCGGTCGAGCTTCCAGCAGTTCCGGGCGGGCGTGGCCGTCCCGCGGACGGCGATCCGCGCCGGCGACCTCGTGTTCTTCGACACCGCCGGCACCGGCGCGTCGGACGTCGGGATCGCCAGCGGCCCGGCGACGGCGATCTCCGCGACGACGCACGGCGTCCGCGAGCACACGATCTTCGGGGACTACTGGGGCGCGCACTTCGTCGGCGCCCGGCGCGTGGGCTGAGCCGGCCGGCGGACCCGCCGGCTCAGACGCGCTCGCGCGCCGGCGCGGAGACCCGCACCGTGACTCGCGCCGGACGGGTCGGGGCGGTCAGCGAGAGGAAGTCGCGCACCGCTCCGGCGTACCGGCAGAACGGACAGGCGAGCGGCGCGCCGACGCGCAGCGGCACCCGGCCGACCCCGACCGGCGCGTCACAGGCCGGACAGGCGAGCGAGCCCTCGGCCAGGACGCCGGCCCGGCGGGCGAGCCGGTCCTCGGCGGCCCCGGCCGTCCGGCCGATGGGCTGGGCGCGGAGGGGCTCCGAGCCGTCGATGCCGCGCCGCAGCGTCACCCTTCGAGTCTACGGCGGCGGCGACTGGCTGCCGGCCTAGAGCCGGCGCACGCGGGCCGACTGGGCGCGCCGCTGCCCCACCGCCGCCGTGGCCAGCGCGAGGACGAGGCTGCCGAGCATGATCCCCGTCGCGGCGCCCACGCTCACCGACGGCAGCATCGCGACGGCGGCCGCGACGACCACGATGAGAGCGGGGACGACGAGCACCAGGAGCACGGTCGTCATTGAATCGCAGCAGCCGAAAGCTGGACCAACGATCTGCCGCATTCTGCGAAGTTTCCGTGGCACGGCCGGCGCGCACCGGTCGCGGACGCCCACGCCGGGGTGCCCTCGCGCCAAAGCGAATAGAATCAAGGGCCCGGGCGTTCAAACGAAGGGGTCGCGATGACCCGTACCAGTTGTCCCGTCTTCCGGCCGCGCGTCCCAGCCGCGGCGGCCACCCACCTTGCGGCCTCTCCAACCTGCGCCACGCCGCGCTGCACCCGGCCGGCCGCCCCGGCCGCCGGGTCCGGTCGCCGGTCGTGACCGGCCCGGCGCCGAGCGAGCTTCGGCCGCCTCCCGAGCCGTCGACGGCCGAGCTGCAGGCGGGGGCCGACTACGCCGAGCAGCGCGTCGCCCTCTACCGGCGCCGGGTGATGCTCGGGCGGGGGGAGCCGCGGCGACTCGCCGAGCTCGAGCGCATCGCCGAGGGCGCCTCCCACCGGCTTCGCAACCGGCAGGCCCGGGCCGGAGACACCCGGTGACCCCGGCCGACGAGACCGACCCCGAGGGAACCCCGGGCGACGCCGCACCCGCCGACGAGGCGATCCGTGGCCTCATCACGCGCCTCGCCCGCCCGCACCGGTCGGGCGGCCGGGTGATCGAGCGCGCGGCCCTGCTCTCCGCCGGCGCGGATTTCCGCTCCGCCATGGCGTGGATCGAGGCCCACGGCGGTGAGCCGGAGGCGACGGCGCCCGCGGCCCCACGGCGCGGGTTGTACGACACCCGGCCGGCCGCGGCCGACCCGACGCCGCTGCGCTTCGTCCTGCCTGCCACCGCCTTGCGCTGACCGACAACCCCGAACCGAGGAGCCCACCCATGGCCAAGAACCCACAGCCGCTGCGCGGCGAGGCCGCCTGGCTGGCGGCGAAGAAGGACATCGCCAAGCGCAACGAGGCGGCCCGCCGGCGCGCCGGCCCGGATCGCATCGCGCACGAGGCGATGCGCACGGAGCGGCGCCGGGCCTCGGCCCTGCTCGAGGCTTCCGACCTCCCGGTGCAGCCCGGCCGCTGACGCGCGGCGCCACGGACGGGCTGGCCCTGGGCCGGCTCGCCCGATAGCGTCGCCCCATGCGCGTCCTCTCCATCGACGGTGGCGGCATCCGGGGGCTGATCCCCGCCCTCGTGCTGGCCGACCTCGAGCGGCGCACGGCACGCCGGATCGCCGACCTCGTCGACCTCATCGCCGGGACGTCGACCGGCGGGATCCTCGCCTGCGCGCTGGCCCGGCCGGGCGCGGACGGCCGGCCGCGCTTCAGCGCCGAGGAGCTCGTCGGGCTCTACGAGAGCGAGGGCCCCAAGATCTTCCACCGGTCGCTGCTGAAGACCATCACCTCCGTCGCCGGTATCCTCGACGAGCGCTACGAGTCCGACGGCCTGGTCGGCGCGCTGCGCGAGTTCCTCGGTGACGCGCGGCTCTCCGACGCGCTCGTCCCCGTGCTCGTGACCGCCTACGACATCGAGGGGCGCTTCGCCTTCTTCTTCCGCTCCGAGCGCGCGCGGCGCGACCCCAGCTACGACTTCACCCTCGCCGACGCCGCGCACGCGACGTCCGCGGCGCCATCGTACTTCGAGCCCGCGCTCGTCTCCGACCTCGCCGGCGCCCGCCGCTACCCCTTGATCGACGGCGGCGTCTTCGCCGCCAACCCGTCCATGTGCGCCTGGACGGACCTCGTCAAGGACGGGCGGGCGCCCGACCTCGACGTGCTCGCCTCGCTCGGCACGGGCACCGCGATCCGGCCGATCCGCTACGCGAGCGCCCGCAACTGGGGCCAGCTCGGCTGGGCGCGCCCGGTGATCGACGTGCTCCTCTCGGGAGCCGCCGAGACCGTCGACTTCCAGCTCGGCCACCTGCTCGGCGACCGCTACGTCAGGCTGCAGCAGCGGCTGGAGACGGCCTCGGACGACCTCGACGACGCCGGCCCGGACAACCTGCGCGACCTGCGCGAGGAGGGCCGCCGCCTCATCCGCGAGCAGGCGGCCGCGATCGACGCGCTCGGCGAGCGGCTCGCCACCTGAGCCGGGCGGCCGGCCGCGTCGTCCTCGGGGATGACCCTGGATCGCTCGGCGGGCCGATGCGCACGCGACCCACCTGGGCGAGGATGCGAGGACAGCTGACGGACCGGTTGGGGCGGATCGCAACGGTGGGGCTCGGGCCACGGAAGGCTCGGGCCCGCACGCACGGGTGCCTCAGACGTTGACCACCGTGCCGAGGCACGGCATCCGCAGCAGCTGGGGCGCCCGCACGACGCGGTCCACCGCGAGCTCGGCGCCGCACGCGCCGATGACCATCTCCCGGGCGAGCGCCGCCACGACCATCGGCGCGGCGAACGACGTGCCGCTCCAGGTCGCCCACGCGGCGAAGTCGTCCGGGTCGACGGTGTTGACCATGAGCGACGGGCCGTTGAAGGCCGCGAAGAACGCGCTGACGAGGTCCACGCCGGGCGCGCACGCGTCGACCCAGCCGCCGTAGTTCGTCCACGGCGCCGGCCCGTCGGGGCCGAGCGCCCCGACCGCGACGACCTGGTCGAAGGCGGCCGGGAACTGCGGCAGGGGCGAGCCCTCGTTGCCCGCCGAGGCGACGAGGACGATGCCGGCGGCCCGCGCCCGGGCCACGGCGCTGCGCAGCGCCCAGGCCGACTCGAGCACCCGGCCGCCGAAGGACATGGAGAGGATCTGGGGCCGCTCCTCGGGCGGGAGCGCGGCCTCGTGGAGGATCGCGTCGCAGACGTCACCCTCGCGTGCGTCGCCGAGCGGCCCGACGACCTGCTCGACGCGGACGTGGCAGCCCGGCGCGAGCTGCTCGACGAGCCCGGCGATGAACGTCCCGTGCCCGGCGACGGGATCGAGCCAGTCGTCCGGCGGGACGACGGCGCCGGCCGGCGAGAGGATGCCGGCGTCCGGGAGGTCGAGGGGCCCGCTGATCCGCCCGGTGTCGGGCGGCGCGGGCTGCAGCAGCGCCGGGCGCTGGCCGTCGGGGTCCGTCACCCCGTCGGCGTCCGTGCCACCGGCGAGGCCCGTGTCGAGGACCGTGACGCGCGGGTGCGTCCCGGGCCCCTCGAGCGCGCGCACCGGGAAGACCCGCCCGAGCGCGGGCATCGCGCTGTTGGTCAGCGCGTCGTTGGCGCGGAACGGGTTCGCCCGGAACGGATTGGCGCGGAACGGGTTCGCCCGGAACGGGTTCGCGCGAAACGGCGCGGCCTTCAGCGCCTCGAAGCTCAGCGACGGGTGCGGGATGGCGGCGCACGGATCGCAGCCGTGGGCGAAGAACACGTGCTCGAGCTGCGCGTCGAAGCCGTCGGCGCGTACGAGCTCGGCGGCCGTCACCGGGTCCTCCACCCCGTCCAGGGAGATCCAGCGCCGCTCGTCGCCCCTCGGGCGCGGGCCGAGCTCGATGCGGCGATCGGCCGACGCGTCCCGCGGAACGCGCTTCTCGGCCTCCGCTCCCCGGACGAGCACGCGGCCGGGCACGAAGGCGACGTGCGGGTCGGCCGGGACCCGGTCCACGCGGTCCGACAGCGTCGGTCGCCGCCTGCGCGGCCCGTCCTGCGGGGGTCCGTCGTGCGCGTCGTCCGTGCTCATGGCAGCGTCTCCTGGTCCGGTCCGCGCGAGCCTACCGCGGCGAGCACCTCCCACGCGAGGTCCGCCGCCGCATCGGCCCCGATGGCTCGCCCGTCGTCCGTCGCGGCGGCGAGCGCGAGCTCCCCGACGGCCGTCCGGACATCCTCGAGCAACGCGGCCCGCAGCCGGCGATCCTCCTCGTAGAGCGCGTAGGAGGCCGCCGCGAGCAGCTCGTCGGCCGCCGCCTGCAGGGTCGCCGCCCTTCGCGGGTCGCCACGCTCCACGACGAGCCGCGCGGCAACCATCATCCCGAAGGCGACGAGGACGGGCTGGCGCTGCTCGCGCGCGAGCGTCAGCGACCGCTCCTGGTGGCGCGCCGCCGTCACCTCGTCTCCCAGGCGCAGGTGGACCTCGGCGAGGTTGGCGTACGTCGTCGGCACGAACGTCTCCGCCCCGGCGGCCGACGCGGCGCGCAGCTCCTGCCCGAAGGCCTCCGCCGCGCCGTCGACGTCCCCCAGCGTGCCGAGGGCGATCCCGAGCAGGTTGTGCAGCCGCGCCTGCGCCCGCGGGAGGTGGTCGGTTGCCAGCGCCCGCCGCGCCTCGTCGGCGGCCGCCGCCGGGTCGCCGCGGCGCAGGGCGAGCTCGCCGCGGGTGCGCGCGACGCCGGCCTCGTCCCACGGCGGGGCGCCGGTCTCGGCGCGCAGCGCCTCGGCCTCGGCCAGCAGCTCGGCCGCGGCGTCGAGCTCGGCCACGCGCAGGTGCAGGTCGGCGAGCAGCGTGAGCAGGGCCACGCGCTCCGGGGTGCGGGCCGGCAGCCGGCCGAGCCAGCGCGAGACCTCGGCGACGCCGGAGCGGAACGCGTCCGTGACGTCGTGGTGGCGCCCGACGGACCAGGCGAGCGCCTGCGCGAGCGCGGGGTCGTCGACGATCGCCGCCGCGCCGCGGACGTTGTCGAGCTCCGTGGCCATCTCCCCGAGCCACGCGCGGCCGGTCGCGCGCGCGGGTCCGAGCCGCTCGAGGTGCCGGCGCGCGAGGCGGCGCACGGCCGCGGCGCGCTCCCCGGGGCTCGCGCGCCCCAGTGCGTAGGCGCGCACCGTGGACAGCAGCCGGTAGCGCGACGCCCCGGCCGCCTCCTGGACGACGACGAGCGAGGAGTCCACGAGCGACCAGACGAGCTCGGCGGCCTGGCCCGCGTCGAGGTCGCCGGCCGCCGCGACCGCCACCGCGGCCTCGAGGTCGAAGTCGCCGGCGAAGGCCGTCAGCCGGCCGAGGACGGTGCGGGCCTCCGGCGCGAGCAGGTCGTACCCCCAGTCCAGCAGCCGCTCGAGCGTCCGGTGGCGCTCGGGCAGGGTCGGGTCGCGGCTGCGCAGCACGGACGCCGAGCCGCGCAGGCGCTGGAGGATCTCGGCCGGCGTGACGGCGGTCGTCCGCGCCGCGGCGAGCTCGATGGCCAGCGGCAGGCCGTCGAGCTCGGCGCACAGCTCGGCCACCGTCTCGCGGGCCAGCTCGGCGGAACCCGCGGCGCGGTCGAGGAACAGCTCGACCGCCGGGGCGTCACCGGCGCCGGCCGCGAGCGGCTCCAGCCGGTACACGGCCTCGCCGCGCAGGCCGAGCGGCACCCGGCTGGTGGCGAGCACCCCGACGCCGGGACACGCCTCGCGCAGCTCGCCCGCCGCGTACGCCGCGGCGTCCGCGAGGTGCTCGCAGTTGTCGAGCACGACGAGCGCCTCGCGGTCGGCCAGGTACTCGCACACGAGCCGCCAGCGCTCCGTCCCAGGAGCCGACGGCGCCCCGACCGCGTCCCCGACGGCCTCCGGAACGAGCTCGGACGCGGCGATCGAGGCGAGGTCGACGAACCACGCGCCGTCCGGCCAGGCCGCGGCGACGCTCAGCGCCGTCTCCACCGCCAGCCGGGTCTTGCCCACCCCGCCCGGGCCGACGACGGTGACGGCCGCGCCCGCGCGGGCGAGGCCGCCCAGGGCGGCCACGTCGGCGGCGCGGCCGACGAGCGAGGTCGGCGGGCGCACGAGGTTGTGCCCGTCGGCCGGCCGCACGCGCGGCGCGGGCTGCGCCGCCGGGGCGCCCGGGGCGCGGACGCCGAAGAGCTCGACGGGCGCGTCGAAGTCGCGCACGCGGAACCGGCCGAGCCGGACGAGGCGGATGCCGTTGCCGGCCTCCCCGAAGGCCGAGGCCGACTCGCCAGAGACGAGCACCTGCCCGCCGTGAGCGGCGTCCACGATGCGGGCGGCCTGGTGGACGACGAGGGCGGAGTAGCGGTCGCCGGCGGGGCGGGCGAATCCGGTGTGGATGCCGATGCGGATCCGGACGGGGAGCCGGGTGGGCCAGACCGTCGCGTCCATCGCGCGCTGGGCTGCCACCGACGCGCGCAGGGCGTCGCGGACCGCCCCAAAGACGACGAAGAAGCCGTCGCCGAGGGCGGCCATCTCGATCCCGCCGTGCGCGTCCCAGACCTCGCGCAGCGCCCGCTGGTGCAGTTCGAGAAGCGCGTCGTAGTCCTCGCCGAGCTCGCGCAGCAGGCGCGTGGAGCCCTCGATGTCGGTGAAGACGCACGAGATGGTTCCCGCCGGCAGGGCGGCCTTGGCGGCCATGTCCGAGAGCCTCCCACACCCGGCAAGGCGCGCCGCTCAGGCGCCGGCGGCGGCGTCCGCCTGCAGCCGCTCGCGGGCGGCGGTCTCCGCCGCCCGGGCACTGCGGGCGTGGGCGCCCACGCCCGCGAGGAACTGGTCGCGCTCGATGACCAGCGCGCTGACCGGCCCCGCGGCGGTGACCGTCGCCGTGCGCGCGACGTCGCTCAGCAGGGCGATCTCGCCGAAGAAGTCGCCGGCGTGCAGGGCCCGGCGGAACCGGCCGTCGACCTCGACGTCGACCCGGCCGTCCGCGATGACGTAGAACGCGTCGCCGACCTCGCCCTGGGTGACGACGCGCTCGCCCGCGGCGTAGGCGCGCTCCGTCAGGCGCAGCACGAGGGTCTCGAGCGTCGCGACCGGCAGCGGCGCGAACAGCGGCAGGCCGTGCACGAGGGCGTAGGCGCGCTCGGGCACCCGCGTCCCGGCGACCGAGCCGGCGACGCGGCGGGCCGTCAGGACCGCCACCACCGGCAGCACCGCCCCGGCCGCGACCAGCGCCCCGCCGACGCCGAGCAGCGCGACGAGCGCGGCCGCGACCACCGAGCCGAGCCCGAGCGCGACCACCTCGATCGTCTCCTCGACGCCGAACACCCGCCCCAGGACGTCGTCGGGGGCGAGCCGCTGGGTGAGCGTCAACAGCGCCGATTCCATCAGCGCGAAGCCGACGCCCATGGCGACGAGCAGCGGGAAGGCCACGGCGGCCGCCGGCCAGGCCCCGACGGCGACGACCGGCAGACCGGACACCAGAAGCCCGACTGTCAGGGCCGAGGCCAGGCGGCCGCGCCCGAGCAGGGCGAGCGCCGCGACGCCCCCGAGCACGCCGCCCACCCCCCACGCGGCGTTGAGCCATCCCACGCCGCTGTCCCCGAGTCCGAGCAGCTCGATGGCCGCGACGACCAACAGCACGTCGAAGACCCCCTGGACGAGCATGTCGACGCTGAGGATCGCCACGAACAGGCGGATCTGCGGGTGGCCGGCGACGGTGCGCAGGCCGGCCGAGAGCTCGGTGACCACGCCGACGGGCTCGGGCAGCGGCGGCGGCCGCGTGTCACGGGTGACGCCGCGGACGACGAGCGCCGTCAGCGCGAGGACGAGGGTGCAGGCGAGGAAGGCGACGTCGAGCCCGGCGAACCGCACGAGCGCCCCCGCCATGAGGCTGCCGACCAGGAAGCCGGCGTAGTCGATCGCGCTCCAGCAGACGTTGGCGGCCGCGAGCTCGGCGGGCGTCCGGGCCACGAGGGGCATGAGCGCCGCCTGGGCGGGCCGGTGCGCGGTGTTGGCGACGGAGAAGGCCGCGCCGAGGACGAGCACCGCGCCGATCGGGGCGCCGGCGGCCGCGGCGGCGGCCGCCGCGAACAGGGCCGCCGTCCGGGCCGCGGCGCTCCACACCAGCACCGAGCGCCGGGAGTGGCGGTCGGCGAGCGCCGCCGCGTACGGCGCCGCGAGCGCCGCGGGGGCCATCCGCACCACGACCGCGAGGGCGACCGCGCCCGTGCCGCCCTGCCGGTAGGCGTAGAGCGCGAGCAGGATCGAGAACGCCCAGTTGCCCAGCGACGACGTCGCCCAGGCGAGCTCGAGGCGCGCGAGGTCGCGGTTGCCCAGCGCCGTCCGCAGCAGCCCCATGGCGGAGCGCGGCCGGCTGGGTCAGAGGTGCTCGCCGACCATGATCGTGTTCGCGTCGCGCGGCGGGCGCTGGTAGTCGTCCTCGGCGGGCCGCGGCCGCAGCTCGATCGGCTCGGGAAGGACGTCCTCGTAGGGCACGGACTCGAGGACGTGCGCGATGCAGTTCAGGCGCGCGCGGCGCTTCTCGTCGGACTCCACCGTGTACCACGGGGCGTCCGGCGTGTGCGTGAAGCGCAGCATCTCGTCCTTGGCGCGCGAGTAGTCGTTCCAGCGGTCGCGCGACTCGAGGTCCATCGGGCTGAGCTTCCAGCGCCGGCTCGGGTCGGCGGCGCGGTCGGCGAAGCGCTTCTCCTGCTCGGCGTCCGAGACGGAGAACCAGTACTTGCGCAGCTTGATCCCGTCGCGCACGAGCATGCTCTCGAAGTCCGGGGTGGAGCGCAGGAACTCCCAGTACTGCTCCTCCGTGCAGAAGCCCATGACCCGCTCGACGCCGGCGCGGTTGTACCAGGAGCGGTCGAAGACGACGAGCTCGCCCGCGGCCGGCAGGTGGGTCACGTAGCGCTGGAAGTACCACTGGGTGCGCTCGCGGTCCGCCGGCGTGCCGAGCGCCACCACCCGGGCGCCGCGCGGGTTCAGCGGCTCCAGGAGCCGCTTGATCGTCCCGCCCTTGCCGGCCGCGTCGCGCCCCTCGAAGACGAGGACGACGCGCTCCCCGGTCTGCTGGATCCAGTGCTGGAGCTTGACGAGCTCGAGCTGCAGGCGGGTCAGCTCCTTCTCGTAGACCTTGCGCTTGAGGCGCGCCGGCTCGGCGTCCTGCTTGGGCATCCAGTCGCTCCGTTCGACTCGACCGCGGGTCGGGCGGAGCGTATCGCTCCGCCGCGTCGTCACAGACGCTGGTCGGTGGCCTCGTCGGCGAGCCCGCCGAAGTACGCGTCGAGCACGCGCCGGAAGCGCTCGTCCTGCGGTGCGGCCCGGGCGAACAGCGTCATGGAGGAGCGCAGCTTCATCGCGTCCGTGGCCCCGAGGAGCTGCTCCGCGGAGGCGGCGGGCCGGTCGAGCAGGACGTCCGTGCACTCGCGCAGGCGCGGACCGAGCGCCGGGTGCTCGAGGTAGGCCCGCGCCTCCGCGAGCGAGGCGATGGCGTAGTGCCGCGCCGCCGGGCTGCGACCGAGCCCGGCGATCTGCGGGAAGACGAACCACATCCAGTGGCTCGTCTTGCGGCCCGCGCGCAGCTCGGCGAGCGCGGCCGCGTAGGTGCCGTCGCGGTCCTGGGCGACCTCGAAGCGCTGGAGTCCGAACGGATCCGACACGGTGCCGTCCTACCCGGCGATCACGGCCGCGACGTGACGCCGAGGATCAGCTGCTCGGTCACCAGCGGCGTGTCGAGCTGCGGGCAGTGGCCGATGCCCTCGAGCTCGACCCAGTCGGCCTGCGGGACCCAGTCCGTGCGAAAGCGCGCGGCGGCCGACGGCCACGGCAGCAGCTTGTCCTCCGTGCCCCACACGATCCGCACCGGACAGGTGATGCGCTCCGCGTCGAGCCGCCAGCCCTCGCGGGTCGCGTGCTCGATCAGCGGGCCCACCGCGTCGCAGGCCGCCGCGCCGCGCAGCATGTGGGCCAGGAGCTCGCCCGGCAGGTGCTCGAAGTGCGTCACGGTGGAGGCCGTCGCCCGGCGCCGGCCCTCCGGCGTGGCCATCAACGCCTCGGCGTGCGGCGCGGCGGCCTGGGCGAGGTCGTGCATCGTCTCGAAGTAGGCGAGCGTGTCGCGGACGGACTCGTCGCTCGGTGCCCAGCCGCCGGCTGGCGCGAGTGCCACCACCGTCTCGGCCCGGCCGCGGGCGGCGAGCTGCAGCGCGAGGTAGCCGCCGAGCGAGTTGCCGACGAGGTGCGCGGTCCGAAAGCCCGCCCCGTCCATGGCCCGCTCGACGGCGTCGGCGAGCTGCGCGTCGCCGGCCTGCCCGGCGATCGGCGGACCGCCCGCGTGGCCGGCCAGCGTCGGGGCCAGGACGTCGTGGTGGCGCTCCAGGGCGGGCAGCACGAGCTCCCAGGTGCGCCACGTGTCCGTGAAGCCGTGCAGGCAGACGAGCGGCGGGCCGGAGCCGCCGCGGTGGGCCGGGGTGAAGGTCGAGTCCACGGGCCGACGCTACCGGCCGCCAGCGCGGCGGCGCCGTGGCCCGGTTACCGCCCCCGGCGCGCGGGAAGGGCAGCGCGGTGGACGTTCACGCGCGCGAGCCGACGCGCCCGCCGATCGACGAGCGGCGCGGCGAGGAGCCGGACCCGGATCGCTGGAAGGCGCTCGGCGTGTGCCTCGTCGCCGGGTTCATGACGCTGCTCGACGTCTCGATCGTCAACGTCGCGCTGCCGAGCATCCAGACCGGGCTCGGGGCGCAGGAGAACCAGCTGCAGTGGATCGTCTCGGGCTACGCGCTCGCCCTCGGGCTCGTGCTGGTGCCCTCGGGCCGCGTCGGCGATGCCCGCGGCCGGCGCTCGGTGTTCATGACCGGTGTCGCGCTCTTCGTGCTGGCCAGCGCGATGTGCGGCGCGGCGCCCTCCGCAGCCCTGCTCGTCGGCGCCCGGGTGCTCCAGGGCCTGGCGGGCGGGCTCATCACGCCGCAGGTCAGCGGCTTCATCCAGACCCTGTTCCAGGGCGAGGAGCGCGGCAAGGCGTTCGGCTGGTTCGGCACGACGGTCGGGATCTCGACGGCCATCGGGCCGCTGCTCGGCGGCGCGCTGATCGCGCTCTTCGGGACGGAGAGCGGCTGGCGCGCGGTGTTCTTCGTCAACCTCCCGGTCGGGATCCTCGCCCTCCTGCTCGCGCGCCGCTACCTCCCCGCGCCGCCGCCGCGCGAGGCCCAGCGCACGAGCCTCGACCCGCTAGGGGTCGTGCTGCTCGGCGCCGCGGTGATCTGCATCCTGCTGCCCTTCATCGAGCAGCGCACCTGGCACGGCCCGCTGCGGCTGGCGTTGTTCCCGCTCGCCGCCGCCCTGCTCGTCGCCTGGGTCGTGCACGAGCGCCGCTACGGCCGCACGCGCGAGCCCGTCGTGAGCCTTGACCTGTTCCGGATCCGGTCGTACGTGCTCGGCACCGGGGTCGGGATCCTCTACTTCGCCGGCTTCACCGCCACGTTCTTCATCTTCACCCAGTACCTGCAGCTCGGCCTCGACTACCCCGCGTGGAAGGCCGGTCTCGCCGCCACGCCGTTCGCGCTCGGCGGCGCGCTGATGTCCTCCCTCGGCAGCCGGCAGGTCCTGCGGCGCGGCCGCAAGCTCGTGGCCTTCGGCCTCGGCACGGTCATCGTCGGGCTCGCCGGGGTGTGGCTCGCCGTGCGGGCGCAGCCCGGCACCGACGTGGCGCTCTACACGGCGCTGCCGCTGCTCGTCGCCGGCCTCGGCGGCGGCCTGGTCATCTCCCCGAACCAGACCCTGTCGCTCTCCCAGGTCCCGGTGAAGCGCGCCGGCAGCGCCGGCGGCGTCCTGCAGACCGGCCAGCGCATCGGCTCGGCGGCCGGCATCGCCATCACGGGCAGCGCGTTCTACTCGTCCCTCGCCGGTCCCGGACCGGACTTCGCGACGGCGTTCCGGATGGGCCTCGTCGTCATCGCCGCCTTCGTCGCGGCCGCCCTGCTGCTCGCGGTCGCCGACGCGGTGACGCGGGGGGCTTGACCCCCGCCCCGGCGCCCACGAGGGTGTGACCATGCACTTTCCCGGCATCATCCCCGCGGTCATGACGCCCTTCACCGCGGAGGACGTCGTCGACGTCGGCGGCCTGCGCGCGAACGTCGCCCACGCGATGGAGCGCGGGGTCCTCGGCCTGGTCGTCACCGGCACGATGGGCGAGGCCGGCGCGCTGAGCCTCGACGAGCGGCGCACGGTCGTCGAGGCCGTGGTCGAGCAGGCGGCCGGGAGCGTCCCGGTCCTGGCCGGGGTCTCGGCCGGCTCGACCGGCGCGGCCGTCGCCCACGCCGAGCTCGCCCGCGAGGCCGGGGTCTCCGGGGTCATGTGCCTGCCGCCGCTGAACTACCGCGGCCGTCCGGGTGAGCACGTCGCGTTCTTCCGCGCGGTCGCCGCCGCCGCCCGGGTGCCGATCATGCTCTACAACAACCCGGAGGCCAGCGGCATCGACCTGCTTCCGGAGACCATCGCCGCGATCGCGGCCGAGGTGCCGGAGATCGTCGCCGTGAAGGAGTGCTCGGGCGACGCCCGCCGCATCGCGGCGCTCGTCAACGCCACGGACCTCGAGATCCTCGTCGGCGGCGACGACTGGGCGCTCGAGGGCCTCGCGGCCGGGGCGAGCGGTTGGGTCTCGGGCGTGGCGAACGCGGCGCCGGCGGAGTGCGTGCGCCTGCAGGAGCTCGTCGCGGCGGGGTCGCTCGCCGACGCCCGGGAGGTCTACGCCCGGCTGCTGCCGCTCGCCCGCCTCGACATGACGCCTGACCTCGTGCAGTACTTCAAGGGCGCGCTCGACGCGCTCGGCCTGCACGGCGGGGCGGTGCGCCCGCCGCGCCTCGAGCTCGACGCCGCCGGGCGGGAGGTGCTGCGGCTCGCCGTGGAAGCCCTCGGGGTTCCCGCGGCGGCATGAGGCTGACCCGCCTGGTCTCCGCGGTCGACTCCCACACGGAGGGCATGCCCACGCGAGTGGTCACGGGCGGCGTGCCCGCGCTGCCCGGCGCCACGATGCTCGAGCGCAAGCTGCGCTTCGAGGCCGAACGCGACGACCTGCGGCTCCTGCTCATGCGCGAGCCGCGAGGCCACGGGGCGATGAGCGGGGCCATCCTGCAGCCGCCGCTGCGCGAGGACGCCGACTGGGGCGTCGTCTTCATCGAGGTCAGCGGGCTGCTGCCGATGTGCGGCCACGGCACGATCGGCGTCGCCACGGTGCTCGTCGAGACGGGCATGGTCGAGGTGCGCGAGCCGGAGACCACGATCCGCCTCGACACGCCGGCCGGGCTCGTCGAGGCGCGCGTGGCCGTGCAGGACGGGCGCGCCCGGTCGGTCACGCTGCGCAACGTGCCGGCCTTCGTGGACGGGCTGGACCTCGAGGTCGACGTGCCCGGCTATGGGCGGCTGGCCTACGACATGGCCTACGGCGGCAACTTCTACGCGATGCTCCCGGCCGCGGCCCTCGACCTCGCCGTCGAGCCCGCCAACGCCGAGGCCTTCGTCCGGGCCGGCCTGGCGATCATGGCGGCGATCGACGCGACGGCGCGCCCGGTCCACCCCGAGGACCCGCGCGTGGCCGGCTGCCACCACGTCGTGCTGCACGAGCCCGGCCGCGACGGCGCCGACGCCCGCGCCGCCACGTCGATCCACCCCGGCTGGCTGGACCGCTCGCCGTGCGGCACCGGCACCTCGGCACGCCTGGCCGCGCTGCACGCCCGCGGCGAGCTCGCGGTCGGCGAGCCGTTCGTCAACGCGTCGATCCTCGACACGCGCTTCACCGGCCGGATCGTGGACGCGACGACGGTCGCCGGCCGGCCGGCGGTCGTCCCCGAGATCACGGGACGGGCCTGGATCACCGGCAGCGGGCAGTACGGGCTGGACCCGGACGATCCGTTTCCCGCCGGCTTCGACCTGTGAGCGGATTCGACGCGGTCGTCGTCGGTGCGGGGATCGTCGGCGTCAGCACCGCGTGGGAGCTCACGCGGCGCGGCGCCCGCGTGTGCCTGCTCGAGGCCGGCGCGGTCTCCGGCGGCACGACCGGCCTCGGGGAGGGCAACGTCCTGTGCTCGGACAAGGACGCCGGCCCCGAGCTCGACCTGTCCGTCGCAGGCCTCGCCATGTACGACGAGCTCGAGGCGCTGCTCGGAGCCGAGGCGCGCATCCGCCGCAAGGGCGCGCTGATCGTCCATCCCGACGCGGACACGTGGGCAGCCGAGCCCGCGCGGGCCGCGCGGTTGCGCGAGGCCGGGGTCGACGCCGCGCTGCTCGATCCCGCCGCCGTCCGCGAGCGCGAGCCGCGGCTGACCGGGGCGCTGCACGGCGCGCTGCTCGCGCCCGGCGACCTGCAGTGCGACCCGCGCCGCATCACCCGCGCGCTGGCCGGGCGCGCCGCCGCCGCGGGGGCGACGGTCCGCGAGCACACGCCGGTCGCCGCGCTCGCGCTCGACGGCGGTGCCGTCACCGGCGTGCGGCTGGAGGACGGCGAGGCGCTGGCGGCCCCGGCGGTCGTCGTCGCCGCCGGCCCGTGGAGCCGGGAGCTCGTGGAGGCGGCGGGCGTGGCCCTCCCGCTCGAGCCGCGCAAGGGTCAGCTGCTGGAGCTCGGCCTGCCCGAGGCCGACGAGCGCTTCCTGCGCCACAAGCTCGTCGACGGCTCCTACCTGCGGTCCGTCGCGAGCACGGCCCCCGACCGTGAGCTCTCGACCGTCGTGGAGACGACCTTCGACGGCGCCGTCGTGCTCGGCTCCTCGCGCGAGCGCTGCGGCTTCGACCCGACGGTCGACCGTGCGCTGGCGGCCGCGATGGTCGAGCGCGGAGCGCGCCTCGTGCCCGCCCTGGCCTCGCTCCCGATCGTCTCGACCTGGGTCGGCTTCCGTCCCTGGCTGCCCGACCACCTGCCGGCGGTCGGGCCCTCGCGCCGGGTGCCCGGCCTGTGGCTCGGGACGGGCCACGAGGGCTCCGGCGTCGCGCTCGGCCCGATCACCGGCCGGCTGCTCGCCGCCGCTCTGCACGGCGAGCCGCCGCTCGTGCCGCTCGACCCGTTCGACCCGGACCGCTTCGCCTGACGCCGCCCGGCGCGGTGGTCGCGATCGTGCATCGCAAGCGGGCCGAATCGCGACCAGTGTCCGTCGTGGTCAGGCGACCTCGGCCAGGGTGAGCGCGGCGATCTCGTCCGGCGCCTCCAGGTAGGGCAGGTGCGCGCGGCCCGGCAGGCTCCGGTAGGTGGCGTTGGGGAGGGCGTCAGCCAGTTCGGCGCCGCGCCGGACGATGAGCGCGACGTCGAGCTCGCCGCAGGCGACGACCGCGCGGGTCGCGATCTCGGGCACGCGACTCGCGGCGTCGAGTCCCCCGGCGCCGTCGGCCTCGGGGTCGCCGTTGGCGATCACGATGCGGTTCATGTCGAGCGCCAGCTCGCGCGGTGGACCGCTCACGCGTCCCTCGGGCCCGGCCGGCCCGTCGAGCCACAACCGGACCTCGAGCCGGTTGCACTCGTCGGACGCGCCGGCGGTCCAGGCAGCGTCGATGGCGTCCGCGAGCCCGTCCGTCGCGGCGTTGAAGGCCTCCTCGTCGGGCTCGGGGTCACCGCTGACCGCGGGCGCCAGGAGCACCAGGCCGGCGACGCGCGCGGGCGCCTCGAGCGCGGCGTCGAGCGCCACCTCGCCGCCCATCGAGCTGCCCACCACCCAGGCGGGCCCGTCCGGCGACACGGCGTCGAGCACGGCGAGCAGGTCGTCGACGTGCCGGAAGGGCGCGCCGGCCGGCGGCACGTCACCGAACCCGCGCCGGTCGTACGCGACGACGTCTCGTCCGGCGGCAGCGAGCCGCGCACCGACGTCGCGCCAGCCGCGCCGGTCGCACACGCCGGCGTGGAGCAGGACGATGGTCGCCCCGGCGCCGGTCCAGCGATCGCCGACGAGCGTCGCGCCCCCGGCCACGATCTCCAGCGGCTCAGACGTCACGTCGGGAGCGTACCTGGCACCGCGGCGCTTCGCCGCCACGCGGCCACAGCCGTCAGACTCTCGAAGCCGTGGGTTCGATCGTCGCCCAGCTCGCGAGCGCCGGGTTCGTCGCGCCCCACGAGGAGGCCGACGAGCTCCGCGCGGCCGCCGGCGGCGACGCGGCGCGGCTCGAGGCGCTCGTCGCGCGCCGCCTGACCGGTGAGCCGCTGGCCTGGATCACCGGCAGCGTGACCTTCTGCGGGCTGGAGGTCCGCGTCGATCCGGCCGTCTACGTTCCGCGCTGGCAGAGCGAGCCGCTCGCGCTGCGCGCGGTGGAGCGCCTGCCCGCGACCGGGACGGCGATCGACCTGTGCACCGGGGCCGGGGCGATCGCCAAGACCCTCATCGCGCGCCGTCCGCACGCGCGCGTCGTCGCCACCGACGTCGACGCGCGGGCCGTCGCCTGCGCGCGGGCCAACGGGGTGCAGGCCCACCGCGGCGACCTGTTCGCGCCGCTGCCCGCGGACCTGCAGGGCGGCGTCGACGTCGTCGTGGGTGTCCTGCCCTACGTCCCCACGCCCGAGCTGCCGCTGCTGCAGCGCGACACCCTGACCTTCGAGTCGCCGCTGGCCTACGACGGCGGCCCGGACGGCACGGGGCTTCTCCGGCGCGCGGTGCGTGAGAGCCCGGGCTTCCTGCGGCGCGGCGGGGCCCTGCTGCTCGAGCTCGGTGGGACACAGGCCCAGGCGCTGGCCGGCGAGCTGGGCCGCCTCGGCTACGCCGACATGCGCACCCTCGTCGACGAGGAGGGCGACGTCCGCGGCCTCGAGGCGACGCTGTCATGATCGGGGCACCAGACGAAGAGGAGGTGCGCGATGACCGTCGCCGCCGGGCTCGACGCGGGCCGTGCGGCGTGTGCGAGGTGGGCCTGGCTCGAGGCCCACGAGGCGCTGTCGATCGCCGACGGCGTGGCTCCGCTCGCGGCCGAGGACCTCGAGCGGCTCGCGACGGCGGCGTACATGCTCGGTCGCGACGACGACTACGTCAGCAGCCTCGCGCGGGCCTACCAGCGCCACCTGGACGATCACGCTTTCCTGCGCGCCGCGCGGTGTGCGTTCTGGGCCTCCATGACGCTGACGCTTCGGGGCGACGCCGGCGCCGCGGGAGGCTGGCTCGGGCGGGCGCAGCGGCTGGTCGCGCGGGAGCGCCGTGACTGCGCGGAGCAGGGCTATCTGCTGACTCCGCAGCTGTTCCAGCGCGAAGCGAGCGGCGATTACGCCGGGGCGATTGCGCTCGCGGCAGAGATCGCCGCGATCGGCGAGCGCTTCGAGGACCCGGACCTGTTCGCCCTCGCGGCTCAGTCGCAGGGCCACCTGCTCGTGCTGGACGGGCGGATCGGCGAGGGGCTGGGCTTGCTCGACGAGGCCATGGTGGCGGTGACCGCCGGCGAGCTGTCGCCGATCGTCAGCGGCCTCGTCTACTGCGGCGTGGTCCTCGGGTGCCAGGCGGCCTACGAGCCACGGCGCGCGCAGGAGTGGACCGCCGCGCTCGCGCAGTGGTGCGCCCGCCAGCCCGACATGGTCGCCTTCACGGGCCGCTGCCTCACGCATCGGGCGGAGATCATGTGCCTGCACGGGGCCTGGGCGGACGCGCTGCAGGAGGCGCGCCGGGCCGGCGAGCGCTGTGCTCGCGCGGCCAACCCGCTGGCGGGCGGTGAGGCCGTGTACCTGCAGGGCGAGCTCCACCGGCTGCGCGGCGCGTTCGCCGCGGCCGTGGAGGCCTACCGGGAGGCGGGCCGCTGCGGACGCGAGCCCCAACCCGGGCTCGCCCTGCTGCGCCTGGCTCAGGGCGACGTCGACGCGGCGGCCGCGGCGATCCGCCGCGCGCTCGGCGAGACCCGCGTGCCGCCGCAGCGCATCCGCCTGCTGCCGGCGTCCGTGGAGATCCTGCTCGCGGCCGGGGCCGTCGAGGAGGCCGGCGGAGCGTGCGCCGAGCTCGAGCGGATCGCCGAGACCCGGCCGAGCGCCTTGCTCCGAGCCATGGCCACCCACGCGCGTGGGGCCGTGGCCCAGGCCGCCGGCGACCACAAGGCGGCCCTGGTCGCGCTGCGGCGAGCCGCGCACGGCTGGCACGAGCTCGGGATCCCCTACGAGGCCGCGCGGGCGCGGGCGCAGGTCGGCCTGGCCTGCCGGGCGCTGGGCGACGAGGATGCCGCCGCGTTCGAGCTCGAGGCGGCGCGCGGCGTCCTGGCCGGCCTCGGGGCGGCGCCGGACCTCGCCCACGTCGAATCGCTGATCCCGACCGCCGCCTCCGCCGACGCCCACGGCCTGACGCCGCGGGAGCTGGCGGTGCTGCGCCTCGTCGCCGCCGGCAAGCGCAACCGCGAGATCGCCACCGAGCTCGTCGTCAGCGAGCACACCGTCGCCCGGCACCTGCAGAACATCTTCGCCAAGCTCGGCGTCTCCTCCCGCACGGCCGCCGGGGCGTTCGCCTTCACGCACGACCTCGTCTGATCCGGGCGACGTGGTCAGCCCTGACCACGCCCGACGCCGCGCAGGATGGTCCATCCCGGCGATGCGACGAGGCGCTGCCCGCCGTAGCTTCGCGGGGCCATGACGACCTCGCCCACACCGACGCCGCGCTCGCTCGACACGGGCGGCGACGCCCGGAGGCGGCTGCTGGCCGGCCTCCCGGTCACGGAGCGACGCCTGCCGGTGGCCGGCACCTCGACCGTCGTCCTCGAGGGCGGCCACGGCCCGCCGGTACTGCTGCTGCACGGCGGGATCGAATGCGGCGGCGCCGTGTGGGCGCCCATCGTCTCCGCGCTCGCCGAGCGCCATCGGGTCGTGGTGCCCGACCTGCCGGGCCTCGGAGCCTCCGCGCCGGTCGAGCGGCTGGACGCGGCGGCCTTCGCCGACTGGCTGCTCGCGCTGCTCGAGCGAACCGGCCTGCAGCGGCCGGTGCTCGTCGCGCACTCCCTGGCCGGCAGCCTCGCCGCCGGCTTCGCGGCCCGGCACGGGCACCTCCTGGGGCGGCTGGTGCTCTACGCCGCCCCGGGCATCGGCACCTACCGGATGCCCGTGGGGCTTCGCTGGGTGGCCCTGCGCTTCACTCTGCGCCCGTCCGAGCGCAACGCCGAGCGGTTCGACCGCTGGGCCTTCAGCAACCTGGACCGCGCCCGCGAACGCGACCCTGAGTGGTTCCGCGCGTTCGCTGCCGACACGAGCTCCCGTGCGACCGTCCCGCACACCAAGCGCACCATGGGACAGCTGCTCAAGGCCGGCAGGCGACGGGTTCCGGACGACGAGCTGCGACGCATCGGGGTGCCGACGTCGCTGGCGTGGGGCCGGGGCGACCGCTTTGTCCCGCTCGCCCTCGCCCAGGCGGCGAGCACCAGGCTCGGCTGGCCGCTGCGAGTGATCGACGGCACTGGCCACGTCCCGCACGTCGAGCAGCCTCCGGCCTTCCTGCAGGCGGCGGGCCTTCATGAGCCCGCAGGACGCTGAGCCCATGCGGGTGACGGTCAGCGCGCACTTCGCGTTCCCGTTGCAGGCGGGCTACGAGTACATCACCGACCCCGCGCGGTGGCCGGAGTACTGGCCGGGCCTGATCCGCGTCGAGCCCGGGTCGCGGTGGTCGCGACCCGAGGACATCACGCGGCTGACGCTCAAGCTGCTCGGCCGCCCGACGACGCTCGAGATGACCCTGCGGCGGGTCGAGCCGTATCGGCTGATCGAATACACGAGCGTCCAGCGTGGCCTGCCGGCCGCGCGGCACGAGCGGCGGTTCGGTGCGGCTCCCGGCGGGTTCGCCTACCGGATCGTCGTCGACCTCGAGCCGCGCCCAGGCCTGCGCCGGCCCGTGGACCGTTTCGTCGTCGCCCGCGCCGTCGAGCGCGCGGCGGCACAGACGGTCCGCAACCTCGAGCAGCGCTTCGCCGAGCTGTCGGCACGTGACGACCACCGGCTCACCGTCCTCCACGTCGCGCGGGCGATCGCGCCGGGCTGGGAACGCCAGCGGGCCCGCCTCGAAGCAGCCGCCACCCCGGTGCGCGAGTGGCTGGTCCGCGAGCTCGCGCCACGCACAGGGGACACCGTGCTCGAGCTGGCGGCCGGCGCGGGCGACACCGGCTTGGAGGCCGCAGCGATCGTCGGCGGGCGTGGCCGCCTGATCTCGACCGACGTGTCCCCGGAGATGCTCGCGATCGCTCGACGTCGTGGCGCGGACCTCGGACGGTCCAACGTGGAGCACCGGGTGCTGGACGCCGAGCACCTCGAGCTCGACGACGACGCCGTCGACGGCGTCCTCTGCCGGATGGGGTACATGCTCATGGCGGACCCGGCCGCCGCGCTCGCCGAGACGCGCCGCGTGCTCCGCCCCGGAGGTCGCCTCGCGCTGTCGGTCTGGGGTGCCGCCGACCGCAACCCGTGGATGACGATCCTCGCCCGGACGCTCATCGCCGGCGGTCACGTGCCGCCGCCCGAGCCTGGTGCCGGCCCCGACCCCTTCAGCTTGGCGAGCGACGAGGGCCTGCGGGCGCTGCTCGAGGCCGCGGGCTACGGGACCGTGCGCACCGAGGCGGTGCCGGTGTGCTTCACGTTCTCCGACGTCGGCGACTACCTGAGCTATGCGACCGACACCGCGGGAACCCTCGTGCTCGTGCTCCAAGGGCTGTCCGAGGCGGACCTTGCCGCGCTCGCATCCCAGCTCGAACCGGCGCTCGCGCCCTTCGCCACCGACGGGAGCTACGCGCTTCCCGGCCTCGCCCTCAACGCCGTTGCCAGCTGACCTCGAGGAGGACCCGTGAACACCCAGGAACTGGACCAAGCGCGAGCCGCGTGGGACGAGATCGCCGCCGGCTACGACCGGACGAACACGCCCACGCAGATGTGGGTCGCCAACGAGGGCCTGCGCCGTGCGGGGGTGCGCCCGGGCATGCGCTTCCTCGACGTCGCGGCCGGCAGCGGTGCTCTCAGCCTCCCGGCGGCCCGGCTCGGCGCGCAGGTGCTGGCCACGGACCTGTCCCCCGCGATGCTCGAGCGGCTGGAGCGGCGCGCGGCCGACGAGGGCCTCAGCGTCCGGACCCGCGCCATGGACGGCCACGCGCTCGAGCTCGACGACGACGCCTTCGACGTGGCCGGCTCGCAGTTCGGGGTCATGCTCTTCCCGGACATGCCGAGGGGCGTGCACGAGCTGGCCCGCGTCGTCAAGCCGGGCGGGCGCGTCCTGGTGCACGCGTACGGCGACCCGCACGAGATCGAGTTCCTCGGCTGCTTCGTGACCGCGATCCAGGCCGTCGTGCCGGCCTTCGACGGGCCCCCGATGGATCCGCTGCCCCTGCCGTTCCAGCTGCACGATCCCGAGCGGCTGCGCCGGGAGCTCGCGAGCGCCGGGCTGACGGACGTCGACGTGACGACGATCTCCGAGCCGACCGCGTTCCGGTCCGGCGCCCACTTCTGGGACTGGATCGTGCACAGCAACCCGATCGTCGGGGCGATCCTCGACGAGCTGGACCTGACGGAGGACCAGACGGCGGCGGTGCGACACGCCCTGGACGGCCTGATCGGTGACCGCGCAGACGCGAGCGGCGCGGCCGTTCTCACCGCACCGGTCCACGTCGGCATCGGGACCGTCTGATCACTCAACGTCCTGGTGCGCCACGGCTTGCTCGGGTCACGACCCCATCTACATCCCAGCGCCCAGGATCCCCCCGGTCTAGGGTGCGCCCCCATGGGCATCATCCTCAACGAGGAGACGCGACGGCTGCTCGACGGCCGCAACTTCGGCGTGCTCGCGACGATCAACCCGGACGGCGGTCCGCAGACCTCCGCGATGTGGGTCGGCCGCAACGGCGACGATGTCCTGTTCTCCACCGTGGCCGGCCGGCGCAAGCACCGCAACCTGGTCCGCGACCCGCGCGCGAGCGTCACGGTGATCGACGCCGAGGACCCGTACAACTACGTCGAGCTGCGCGGCTCCACGACGATCACCCAGGACGTCGGGCGGGAGTTCGACACGGGCCTGTCGTGGGCCTACGACGGCAAGGACCCCGATCCCGACGCCCCCGGGGCGGTCCGCCTCGTCGTCCGGCTCGTGGTCGACAAGGCGGCGGGCTACGCGGCGTAGCGCGCGGGCGGCGCTACGGCGTCACCTCGCGCAGCCGGCCGGTCTCGACCTCGTAGACGAAGCCGCGCACGCTGGCCTTGTTCGGGACGAACGGACTCCCCAGCACGCGTGCGAGCGACTGGCGCAGGTCCGCGTCGAGATCCGAGAACGCCTCCGAAGACCATCCCGGCTTGATGCCGCAGTCGTCTTGGATCGAGCTGCGGAACTCGTCGTCACCGAACGTCAGCATGCCGCAGTCGGTGTGGTGGATGAGCAGGATCTCCTCCGTCCCCAGCAACCGCTGGGAGATGGCGAGCGAGCGGATCTCGTCGTCGGTGATCACCCCGCCGGCGTTGCGGATCACGTGCGCGTCGCCTTCCGCGAGCCCGAGCAGGGCGTAGGGGTTCAGCCGCGCGTCCATGCAGGCGACGATCGCGATCTTGCGACTGGGCGGCATCGGCAGGTCCTGCTTGTCGAAGCCGTCGGCATAGGCCTCGGCGTTGTGCAGCAGCTCGTCGGTGACCGACACGGTGGCTTCCTCGCTCTCAGTTGGGGGCCGGGACGATGCGGATGTACGGGCGCGGCTCCTCCCAGCCCTCGGGATAGCGCTCCTCGGCCTGCTCGCGCGACACCGAGCCGCCGATGATCACCTTCTCGCCGGGCTGCCACTGGGCCGGGGTGGCCACCTGGTGCTCGGCCGTGAGCTGCAGCGAGTCGATCACCCGCAGCACCTCGTCGAAGTTGCGCCCCGTGGTCATGGGATAGATCAGGACGAGCTTGATCTTCTTGTCCGGCCCGATCACGAAGACGTTGCGCAGCGTCGCGTTCTGGGCGGGCGTGCGGTCGGTCGGGTCCCCGGAGACGTCGGCCGGGAGCATGCCGTAGGCCTTGGACACCGCGAAGTCGGTGTCGGCGATCATCGGGTAGGTCGGGCGCGAGCCCTGCGTCTCCTCGATGTCCTGGATCCACTGCTCGTGGTTGTCGCTCGGGTCGACGGACAGCCCGATGATCTTCACGCCGCGGCTGTCGAAGTCCGGCTGGATCCGCGCCATGTAGCCCAACTCGGTCGTGCAGACCGGCGTGAAGTCGCGCGGGTGCGAGAACAGCACCGCCCAGCTGTCCCCGATCCACTCGTGGAAGCGGATGCGCCCCTCCGTGGTGTCGGCCTCGAAATCGGGGGCCTCGTCGCCGATGGTCAGGCTCATGGTGCTCCTTCCTCAGTCGTTACCGCAATAGTCGACAGGATTTCCATGGTATCGGGCCCGGGCGTAGGATCACGACCGTGACGCGCTTCGTCATCACCTGGGCCTTCAACGTGGTGGCGCTCTTCGTGGCCGCCTGGCTGCTGTCGGGCGTCTCCTACGGCGACCAGTGGTGGACGCTGCTCATCGCCGCCCTGGTGTTCACGGTCGTCAACCGGTTCCTCAAGCCCGTGCTCACCGTGCTCTCGATCCCCTTCATCGTGGTGACGCTCGGGATCTTCTACTTCCTGCTCAACGTCCTCATGCTCTACGTCACGGACTGGGTCGTGCACGACTTCCGGTTGCGCTCGTTCGGCGCCGCCGTGCTGGCCGCGATCGTCGTCAGCCTCACCAACGCGATCCTCAACGCGGTCCTCGGGGACCCGGACGAGCCGCGCCGCCGCCGCCGCTGAGGCGATCGGCGCGCGGCCGGCCGGGCGCTCGAGCTAGTAGTAGTGCCGTCGGCCGCCGACCGCACGGTCCATCGAGCCGAGGACCCACAGCACGACGCCGATGATCACCAGCACGAGGCCGATGATCCATAGAATGCTGACGCTGAGGACAAAGCCCAGGATCAGCAGGATGATGCCGAGGATGATCACGCGTACCTCCGGTAGATGGAACTGCGCACTAGGCGTCCCAGTTGCCCGCATTCCGGCAATCCAATCCCCACCGGATCCGGGGAGCGGTCAGCCGATCGTCGTGAGGGCCTCGTCGCGACGGAGGTGACGCTCCCGGAGGTGCTCGGCGATCGCGGCGGCCGCGGGCGTCGCGCAGGGCCCGGCCGGGCTGCGCGCCGGGAACCCGCCCGGCGCCGAGTGACACGGCTCGTCGTCAGCTCAGCGCTGCGGGATCTGGTCCTTGGAGACGGCGTCCTCGAGGTCGTCGGCGAACGCGTCGGCGTCGCGCGTGCGCACGTACGTCGACACCGCCTCGTAGAGCCCTTCCTGGAACTCCGGGCTCATCGCCTCGCCGTGGGCGGCCGAGAGCAGCACCGGCGACGCCCAGAAGGCCCGCGAGGACGCGCGCTGGTAGGGCGGCAGGGACGAGACGTCGACGTCGCGGACGACGGGGATCGAGCCCTTGGCCCGGTTGAACGCGAGCTGCGTGGCCGGCACGTCGATGTCGGCCAGGAACGCCAGGGCGTTCTTGGCGTTCTGGGCCTTCGTCGCGGCGGCGAACACGTCGACGACCGCGAGGAAGCTGTCTCCCGTGCCGGGAAAGGCCGTCGCCCCGAAGTCGGTGCCCTCCTGCGCGCCGGTGGCGAGCAGTTCGCCGAAGGCGGAGTCGTTCATCGACTCGAACGCGCAGCCACCGGACGCGAGCTTCTTCGTCGCCTGGTCCCAGGTGAGACCACTCGCCTGCGGGTCGGCGTAGCCGAGGATCGTGCCGAAGCGCTTCAGCGCCGTGTGCACCCGCCCGCCGCGCCACGCGAGGTCGTCGTCGACCATGTCCCGCCAGCCACGGATCCCGATCGAGCTCAGCAGCGCGTTCTCGAACAGCTCGACGGTGGTGAACGGGTCCCGGCCGCCGAGGCACAGCGGCGCCGCCCCGGACGCCTTGACCCGCTTGAGGTCGGCCAGGAAGGCGGCGAAGGTGTAGCCGGAGGAGGGTGGGCTGACGCCGGCCCGCTTCAGCAGCGCCCGGTTGAACCAGAGGACGTTGCTGCGGTGCGCACCGGTCGGGACGCCGTAGGGCGTGCCGTTGCGCGTGACCGACCGGCGGATCGTCGGGTTCATCCGCGCCCGGAGGTCGTCGCGTGCGAACACGGAGGCGACGCTGCGGATCTGGCCGCGCCGCGCGTAGTCCTGCACCGACTTGCCGGCGAAGGTCTGCCAGACGTCGGGTGGGTCGCCGTCCTGCAGCCGCTTGGCGAGCTCCACGATCGCGTTGGACCCGGCGCCGCCGGCGACCGCGCCGTTGACGGCCTGCACGTCGGGGTCCGACCGGCGAAACGCCGTGAAGAGCGTGTCGAGGGCCGCCGCCTCCGAGCCGGAGGTCCACCAGGACACGACCTCGAGCTTCTTCGTGCTCGTCGTGGCGCTCGTCGGCGAGTCGCCACCGCACGCGCCGGCCGTCAGCGCGAGGGTCGCCACGGCGGCCGCCGCGCGACACCTGAGGCTCACGCCGGGCCCCCGGCCGGCTGGGGTGGTCCGGCGGGGCGCGCCGGCCCGCCGTCGCGCACGGGCTCGCCGCCGATCACGCTCGGCTCGGCCCGGAGGTCGTAGAGCGCGTAGAGCCCGACGACGGCGAAGCAGCCGGCGGGCACGATGAACGAGAACGCCGCGCTCGTCGCGTCGACGAGCTTGCCCTGCACGAGCGGCATGATCGCGCCGCCGACGATCGCCATCACGAGGCCCGCCGCGCCGAACTTCGTCGCCGGCCCGAGGCCCTCGAGGGCGACGCCGTAGATCGTCGGAAACATCAGCGACAGGCAGAAGGACAGCGCCACGATGGCGAGGACCCCGGCGAGGTTCGGGCTCGACATCGCGAACAGGCAGAGCAGCACGGCCAGGAAGGCGAGGACCAGGAGGACCTTGGTGGCGCGGATGCGGCCGATCACCCAGGTCATGAGGAAGCGCGAGGCCAGGAAGACGAGCAGGCTCGCCTGCAGGTAGGCGCCGCCCTTCTCGAGGCTGCCGCCCAGGGCCTGCTGGACGTACTGGATGAGAAAGGTCCACGAGCACACCTGCGCCGCGACGTTCGCGAACTGGGCCACGACGCCGAAGCGGTAGCGCTTGGTGCGCCACAGCACGCGGAACAGCTCGCGCGTCCCGCCCTCGTGCGGCGCGGCGTCCGGGAACTCCTCGACGATCGGCGGCGCCTTCTGGCTCGCGATGGCGACGGCGATGAGGATCAGCAGGAAGGCGAGGCCGAGGTAGGGACCCATGACCGCGCCGAGCTCGCCCGCGCGGATCGTGTGCAACTGGGCGGGCGTCAGCGAGGAGATGTCGACCGGGTCGGCGAGCTTGGGCAGGATGAGCGTCGAGGCCAGCAGCACGCCGATGTTCGTGCCGACCGGGTTGAACGCCTGGGCGAGGTTCAGGCGCCGCGTCGCCGTCGCCTCCGGGCCGAGCGAGATGACGTACGGGTTCGCGGAGGTCTCGAGGATCGAGCAGCCCGCCGCCATCGCGAAGAGCGCGACGAGGAAGGCCTCGTACGTCATGATCTTGCTCGCCGGGTAGAACAGGAACGCCCCGAGCGCCGCCAGCGCGAGGCCGCTCAGGATGCCCGTCTTGTAGCCGAAGCGCTGGTTGATGAAGGCCGCCGGCAGCGCGAGCAGGAAGTAGGCGCCGAAGTACGCGAGCTGCACGAGCGACGCCTGGAACGTGCTCATGGCGAAGATGCGCTTGAAGCCCGCCACCATGGGGGTGGTGAGGTCCTGTGCGATCCCCCAGGCGGTGAAGCAGGCGATCAGGGCGACGAACAACAGCAGCATGCCCTTGCCGATCAGCGGTCGGCTCTGGACGTTCTCGGGCTCCTCGGCCGCGGTGGCGATGCTGCTCATCGGGTCACCCTCCCTCTCGTGGCAGACGATACATGTGCTCCGCGTGCCGGTCGATGGGCACCGGACCCGAGATGTCAGCTGACCGCCGGTAGGCTCCGCGCGTCCGGCGAGTCGGGAGGAGACGCGATGAGCGAGGGTGTGGCTGACGTCCAGGTCGAGCAGGGCGTGCTGCGCGGTACCGTCGACCACGGGGTCGCGGCCTACCTCGGGGTGCCGTACGCGGCGCCGCCGTTCGGCGCGCTGCGCCTGCAGCCCCCCGCGCCGGCGCCGGCCTGGGACGGCGTCCGCGACGCCAAGGCGTACGGGCCCACGGTGCCCAAAGGCGACTACCCGCCGCAGTACCAGCCCTTCCTCCCCGAGCCGGTGATCCCCGGCGAGGACTGCCTCAACCTCAACGTCTGGACCCCCGACCCCGCCGCCTCCGGGCTGCCCGTCTTCGTGTGGATCCACGGCGGGTCGTTCATGAACGGCTCCGGCGCGGTGCTGGCCTACCGGGGCTCGTCCTTCGCGCGCGACGGCGTCGTGTGCGTGACGATCAACTACCGGCTCCAGGCCGAGGGGTTCCTGCACACCGACGACGGGACGAGCAACCTCGGGCTCCTCGACCAGCTCGCCGCCCTGCAGTGGGTCCAGCGCAACGTCGAAGCCTTCGGCGGCGATCCGGGCAAGGTCACCGTCGGCGGAGAGAGCGCGGGTGCGATGAGCGTCACCACGCTGCTCTCGATGCCCGCGGCGCGCGGCCTGTTCCGGGCCGCGATCACGCAGAGCGGCGCGGGCGCGCACACCATGCTGCCGCGGACGGGTGCGAAGGTCGCCGCGCTGCTGGCCGAGGAGCTCGGCGTCGAGCCGACGCGCGCGGCGCTGGCGGGCCTGCCGCCCGAGCGGCTCCACGCCGCGGCGGAGAAGCTCACCAACGAGGTCCAGACCGCACCCGACCCGGACAGGTGGGGTGAGCTCGTCCTCAGCCTGCTGCCGTTCATGCCCACCGTCGACGGCGACGTCCTCCCCCGCGCCCCGCTCGACGCGATCGCCGCGGGCCAGGGCGCCGACGTCGCGCTGCTGACGGGCACGAACGCCGAGGAGGCCCGCCTGTTCCTCGTCGCGCCGGGCATGATCGAGCTCGTCGACGAGCCGACCGCGCTCGCGGGCGCCTCCGCCTACGGCGTCGACGGCGCGGCCGCGCTGGAGATCTACGCCGACGCGGGGCCCTCCCCCGGCGACAAGCTCGCCGCGGTCGTCTCGGACTGGTTCTTCACCGTGCCCGCGGTGCGGATCGCCGAGGCCCGAGCCGGGGCGGGCGCCCCGACCTGGATGTACCGCAGCGACTACCGGTCCACCGCCGGCGGCGGCCTCCTGGGCGCGGCGCACGCGACGGAGATCCCCTTCGTCTTCGACACTCTCGACAGCCCGGACGCGGCGGCCATCCTCGGCCCGGACGCGCCGCAGCCCGTGGCCGACGCCATGCACGCCGCCTGGGTGCGCTTCATCACCGACGCCGACCCGGGCTGGCCGCCCTACGAGCCCGATTCCCGCACCACCGAGGTCTTCGACGCCGCGGGCTCGCACACCGAGGACGACCCACACGGCGAGCGGCGCCGGCTGTGGGAGGGCGTCCGCTGAGTTCGGGCCTACCCGAGCGCGTCGCGCGCGGCCTTGAGCTTGCGCCAGCCTCCGGCGCGGTTGTTGGCGATGATCGCCCGGAACATCTCGACCAGCGCGGGCCGGTTGATCGGATCACCCTCGTGGAACGCGACGGTGCGCGCGGTGGCGTTGTCGTGGCCGCCGGTGATGATCCCGTGCGGGTCGTCGACGATCGCGCCGTCGTAGAGGAAGACGTTGACGTGGTCGCGTGCGGCGAGCAGGGCGCAGACGTTGCCCTCGAGGACGAAGTACGGCTGCACCCGGCGCTTGATCGTCTCGGCCACCTCGGGGTCCGCCTCATGGACGAGGTCGCGCACCTCGCGGCAGATCTGCTGCTGCCAGCCCGGCAACCCGTCGATGTAGGCGTCGACGCGGGGATCGGTGACGGACATGGCCGCTGTCCGGCGCTCCCTAGGCGCCCACGGCGTCGAGCTCGAAGCCCACGCCGGTGAGCTCCTCCGAGCGACGCCACAGCGCCTTGGCCAGCGCGGGGTCCGAGGCCTCGCGGATGCGGCCGACCAGCGTCGGCGCGCCCCGCAGCCCGCGGAAGCCGTCCGGGCCGACGTAGCTGCCGCCGGGGATCTCCGCGGTGGCGGCGAAGAGCGTCGGGAGCGCCCCGGCCTCGTCGCTCTGCGCGAGGAACCTGTTCCCCAGCGCCATGCCGACGTGCTGCAGCCGGTTGCCGGTGTTGCCCTGCAGGTTGGTGGCGGCGTAGCCCGGGTGGGCGGCCGTGGCCAGCACCTTGGAGCCCGCCTCGGTGAGCCGTCGCTGCAGCTCCAGGGTGAAGAGCAGGTTGGCGAGCTTGGACTGGTCGTAGGCGGGCCACGGCGCGTACTCGCGCCGCTCGAAGTTCAGGTCGTCCAGGTCGATCGTGCCGGTGCGGTGCCGGTCGGACGAGACGGTCACGACCCGTCGGGTGATGTGGCCGAGCAGGAGGTTGGTCAGGGCGAAGTGGCCGAGGTGGTTCGTGCCGAACTGGAGCTCGAAGCCGTCGGCCGTCTTCGCCATCGGCACGGCCATGATCCCGGCGTTGTTGATCAACAGGTCGAGGTCTCCCGACCAGCCGTCGGCGAACGCCCGCACCGACGCGAGGTCGGCGAGGTCGAGCCGGCGCACCTCGTGGCTGCCGGTGATCCCCCGCGCGGCGGCCTCGCCGCGGGAGACGTCGCGCACCGCGAGGACGACGTGCGCGCCGGCCCCGGCGAGCGCGCGGGCGGTGACGCGGCCGAGGCCCGAGCTCGCGCCCGTCACCACGGCGGTCTGGCCCTCGAGGCTCGGGAGGTCGGCGGCGGTCCACGGTGAGGAGGTCATGCCGGCCAATGTAGTCATTGCCAACAAGGTTGTCAACGCCAACATCCCGTACGCTCGACGGATGACGGCCCGCGCCTACCACCACGGCAGCCTCCGGGAGGAGCTGTTGGACCGTGCGGAGCGCACCCTGGCCGAGCGTGGGCTCGGCGCGTTGTCCCTGCGGGAGCTCGCGCGCGAGGCCGGCGTCAGCCACGCGGCGCCGCGACGCCACTTCGCCGACCGCCAGGAGCTCCTCGACGCGGTCGCCACGCGCGGCTTCGAACGGCTCGAGGCCGAGCTTCACGCCGCCGGCGGAGACGGGACGGAGCCGTTCGCGCTGCGCTTCGCCGCCGCGGCCAACGCCCACGTCGGCTTCGCCACCGGGCACGCCGCGCTGCTCGACCTCATGTTCTCCGCCAAGCACGGACCGGTGTCCGACGCGCTCGCGGAGGCGTCGCACCGGGCGTTCGGCGTGTTCTCCGCGCTGATCGAGGAGGGTCAGGAGCTGGGGCTGATCGAGGCCGGCGACGCGGAGCGCGTCGGAGTACCGCTCTTCGCCGCGGTGCACGGTCTCGCCGCCCTCCTCAACTCCGGGCTCGTGGTCGCGCAGGAGCGCGAGGTGCTGGTCGCCGAGGTGGCGGCCCAGGCGCTGCGCGGCGCGCGCCCAGCCGAGCGGGACGACCGGCGCGGTCGACCGGCCACCTAGCCGTGTGCGACGATTCCGGCACCACCGACTCGTCTCGCAAGGAGCACCTCCCATGGGCGTCCGTCTTCTCGACGTGCTGATGCAACAGCTCGACACCCTCCGGTACGAGCCGAGCGACAAGCGCATCCGCGGGGTCCTCGGCGACGAGGCGGTCATCGACTCCGAGCGGGCGCTGCTCGTGTGGGAGCCCAAGCGCGTCGTCCCGACCTGGGCCGTGCCCGCCGCCGACGTCCACGCCACGATCGACGCCGGTGACCAGACCGGGCCTGACGCGGTCGAGCCGCCGAGGCTCGGCGACCTGCCGGTGTACGACCCGTCCGTCCCGTTCTCCGTCCACACGACGGAGGGCGAGCCGGTCATCCTCCGCGGCGGCCAGGGCGGCCGGGCCGACGGCTTCCGCGCCAGCGACCCGGAGCTGAAGGACTACGTGATCCTCGACTACGCGGGCTTCGACGCCTGGTACGAGGAGGACGAGCGTGCTTCCAGCCATCCCCGCGATCCGTTCCACAGCATCGACATCGTGCACAGCTCGCGACACGTCCGGGCCGAGGTCGACGGGCTCCTCGTCGCCGACTCAACACGTCCGTGCCTGCTGTTCGAGCCGCCGCTGCCGGTCCGCTACTACCTGCCCGCCGAGGACGTCCGCATGGACCTGCTGGCCCCGAGCGACACCCGCACCGCGTGTGCGTACAAGGGCGAGGCGCACTACCTCTCCCACGCCGGCCGGCCGGACGTCGCGTGGACCTACCCGTCACCCTTGCGTCCGGCGGCCGCGATCACCGACATGATCGCCTTCTTCAACGAAGGCGTCGACCTCACCGTCGACGGCACCCGCCTGGAGCGTCCCGTCACCCCCTGGTCGGCGCGCTAGCCGCCGCTGCCGACCAAGGCGCCCCCCGGATCGCTCGTTACTCGCTCATGTCGCACGGCGCCGAGGCCGGCCGCGAACGCTGGTAGCGTCGCGTCCGCCATGGCCTACGACGAGGACGTCGCCAACGCGATCCGCGAGCTGCTGGCCGACGAGCCGGCGGTCACGGAGAAGCGGATGTTCGGTGGACTCGCCTTCCTCGTGCACGGGCACCTGACGATCGCGGCGTCGCGCACCGGCGGGCTGCTCGTCCGGGTGGCACCGGCCGACGTCGACGCGCTGGTGGCCGAGCCGCACGTCCAGCCCGCCGGCATGCGCAACGCGGCCGAGAACGGCTGGCTCACCGTGGCGCCCGAGGCGGCCGCCAGCGTCGAGGCGATCGAGCCGTGGGTGCGGCGCGGGCTCGGAGTCGTCGGCGAGCTGCCGGCCAAGTCCGACTGAGGCCCGGGCTACCCCAGCAGGAACGTCTCGGGCATGCGCGGCTACGGGGCCCGCGTGAGGTCGCTCAGGCGCCGGCGTTGCGTGCCGTCGGCGTCGAAGTTCTCCGGCGCCAGCCAGGCCGCGTAGGCCTCGCGCAGGCGCGGCCACTCGTCGTCGAGGATCGAGAACCACGCCGTGTCGCGGTTGCGGCCTTTCACGACCATGTGGTTGTAGAAGACGCCCTCGAAGCGGAACCCGAGGCGGATGGCCGCTTGGCGCGAGGCCGCGTTGGCCGCATTGCACTTCCACTCCATCCGGCGGTAGCCGAGGTCGTCGAGGGCGTAGCGGAGCAGCAGCGCGAGCCCTTCTGTGGCGGCCGGCGTGCGCTGCAGCACCGGCGACAACCAGATGTGGCCGATCTCGATGGATCCATGGGCGGGCACGATGCTCAGCAGGGTGGCGACCCCGACCGCTCGGTCGGTGCGCGGTTCGACGACGGCGAAGAACAGCGGGTCCCGGCTTGCGGCCTGGGTCTGCAGCCAGGACCGGTGCTCGGACTCCGACGCGAACGGGCCGTAGGGCAGGTACTCCCAGCTCCTGCGTGCCTCGGCGCTGCCGTCGTGACCGAGGGCGTACAACGCGGGTCCATGACGCTCGGCGTCCAACAGCTCGAGCCTGACGCGGGTGCCCGGCAACAGAGCCCGCTTCGGCCGCGGACGCGGCAGGTCCAGCTCGAGCGCCCGCACCGACGGCATGCGGTCGCGAGGGCGCTCGGCTGGTGCTGGTGTGTGTGGTGTGTCGTCGGCGGGCGGCAAGGCATCCTCTATAGCGCGCGCCGACCGCGCGGCCTAACGCGCGTCGAGCAGTCGCAGGAGCGTCCGATCGGCGCGGGTGACCGCGTGGATGACGAACGGCGTGGCCGCGAGCAGCAGGATTCCGGCCACGGACGCTGCCGCGAGCTGCCACGGCGCCGACCACCAGGAGGCGTCGCCGATCTGCGGACCGCCGTGGGGGAGGGTCCATGCCCACGCCGGAAGCGTCAGCAGGAACAGCCCACTCCCCCACCAGGCGGCGGCGGCGCTGAAGGTCAGCGTGCCGATCGGCAGCATGAGCAAGAAATAGCCGCTCGCTCGCCAGGCTGCCGGGTCGCGCAGCGGAGCGAGCAGGCGCGCGATGGACGAGGCGGCGGAGACACGCGCAGGCAGCGCAGCGAACGAGACGCCCAGGAGGGCGCGGGCACGGGCTCGCTCGAGGCGAGCGGCGGAGCGCGCGAGCACCAGCGCCCCGGCCAACACCGGCACGCCGACGAGCGTGAACGCGAGCGACACGCCGGTTGCGAGCGCCGTGACCATGACGGAGAAGCCGACCACGCCGACGGGTAGGTCGAGCAGCAGGTACCCGCTCTCTCGGACCGTGCGCCCGGCGAGCGGACGCAGCCATTCGGAGCCCTGAGGACGAGCGTTGACAGTGAGCGGTGGGCTGGACATGCGCAGGATCCCTTCGTGTGTCGTGACGCGGATGGATTCAGACGAGGTCGCGGCCGCCCAGGCGCCACGCGGCCGCTGCGAAGGCAACGCCGGCCCAGGTGAGCAGCACCGCGAGCGCGAAACCGGGCGCCAGCAGCCCGGCGGCGTCGGCGCCGCCGATGATGCCGCCGGGCGCGCCGGCCAGCGGCCCGAAGCGACCCACCTCGGGGGCCACCTGCGCGACGGCCGGCTCGAGCACCGCGGCCACGGCGATCAGCCCGACGACGGTGACGATCTGGTTGCGCACCAGGGCGCCGACGCAGACGCCGAGCGGGCCGAGGACGGCGGCGACGGCGAGGTTGCGCCACAGCACGTCGGCGAGATCGCCCGGGCCGAGCGTCGGCTCGCCGCGGGCGCCGAGGATCAGCGTGCCGACGAGCATGGTCGCCACCGTCACCAGCAGCGAGAGGACGACGCCGGCCACGGCGTAGGCCAGGAGCTTGGCGACGAGCAGCCGCAGGCGGTCAGGCGCGGCGAGCACGGTGCCGGTGATCGTCCGGTGGCGCCACTCGCCGGTCATCCCGATCGCGCCGAGCAGCACGATGATGTAGGTGATCGAGTTGTTGGTGAACAGCGCGTGCGGATCCTTCTCTGCCCCGAGGATCGCTCCCAGGGCGACGAGGATCAGCGACAGCGCGGCCGCGGTGCCGACGATCGCGGCGAAGGTGCGGGTGGTGCGGAGCTTGAGCAGCTCGGCGTGCAGGAGCGCGGTCATGCCCGGGCTCCGGTCAGCGCGAGGAAGGCCTCTTCCAGCGAGCGCACCCGCGGGGCAAGGCCGAGCACCGCCACCCGTTCGTGGCCGGCGACCTCGCCGACCTGCGCGGGGGTCGCGCCCCTGACGTGCAGCAGGTCGCCGTCGCGGTCGACCGGGTGGCCGCGGCGCTCGAGCGCACCGGCCAACCGCACCGGATCCTGCGCGCGAACCTCGGTCGCGGGCCCGTCGTCGCCGCCGAGCACCGCCTCGAGGGTCCCGTGGGCGCGCAGCTGCCCGTCGGCGATCACGACGACGTCGTCGACGGACTGGGCGACCTCGGCGAGGACATGGCTGGAGACCAGCACGGCCCGACCCCGGTCCGCCTGCTCTCGCAGCACAGCGCGCAGCCAGCTGATCCCGGGCGGATCCAGGCCGTTGGTCGGCTCGTCGAGGATCAGCACCTGCGGGTCGCCGAGCAGGGCGGCGGCGAGGGCGAGGCGCTGCCGCATCCCCATCGAGTAGCCCTTGACGCGCCGGTCGGCGGCCTCGGTGAGCCCGACGGCGGAGAGCACGTCATCGACCCGGCCGGCCGGATGCCCGCCGGTGGCGGCCAGGATGCGCAGGTGGTTGCGGGCGCTGCGACCCGGATGGAAGGCGGCGTCCTCGAGCACCGCCCCGACGCGGGCAGCGGGCTGCGCGAGCTCGTCGTAGCGCAGCCCGTCGAATGTGGCCGAGCCTGACGACGGCCGCACCAGCCCGAGCAGGGCGCGCAGCGTCGTGCTCTTGCCGGCACCGTTCGGACCGAGGAAGCCGGTCACCCGACCGGGCTCGACGTCAAAGGAGAGCTGCTCGACGGCCGCGAGGCGGCCGAAGCGCTTGCAGAGGTCACGGATCTCGATAGGAGCCATGGGGCGAGTCTCCGGCCGCGGCCCGCGCCTGTCGTCGCCCGCAGGACGCGTCCTCGCTCCCCCCGAGCGCAGATCTCCGGCGCCGCGACCTCCGTCGAAGGACAGAGACGCAGCTACCGGCCGGGCGTGACGAGTCCGCTCTCGTAGGCGAGAACGACGGCCTGCACCCGGTCGCGCAGCTCGAGCTTGGCCAGCAGGCTCGAGACGTGCGTCTTGACCGTGCCCTCGGTCACGAACAGCTCGGCCGCCAGCTCGCTGTTGCTCCGTCCGCGGGCCAGCATGACCAGCACCTCGCGCTCGCGCTGCGTGAGCGATGCCAGCCGGTTGCGGACGTCCGCTTCGACGGGGCGCCGGGCGAACTGCTCGATGATCCGGCGCGTGACCGACGGGGCCAGCAGGGCGTCACCGGCCGCCACCACCCGGACCGCGTCGACGAGCCGCTCGGGCGGCGCGTTCTTGAGCAGGAAGCCGCTGGCGCCCGCCTGCAGCGCCTCGAACACGTAGTCGTCGCGTTCGAAGGTGGTGAGGATGACCACGCGGCTCACCAGCTCGGGGTTCTCCGTGATCCGCCGCGTCGCCTGCAATCCGTCGCCCCCAGGCATCTGCACGTCCATCAGCACGACGTCGGGGCGCAGGCGGCGGGTCGCCGCCGCGGCCTGCTCGCCGTTGGCGGCCTCCCCGACCACCTCGAGGTCGGGCTCGGATTCGAGGATCATGCGAAACCCGGCCCGCACCATCGACTGGTCATCCGCCAGCAGCACCGTGGTGCTCACAGCCCACCCGCCGGGGTGCGGAGCCTGACCCGGACCGCGAACCCGCCGCCCGCCCCCGGCTGGGCGGTGAGCTGTCCGCCGTGCAGGGCGGCGCGCTCACGCATGCCGATCAGCCCCAGGCCGCCCGACGCCGATGCCGAAGCGCCGTTGGGACGGCCGTCGTCGACGATCTCGACCTCGAGCTCATCGGGCCAGTAGCGCAGGTGCACGTCGGCGCGCGACGCAACCGAGTGCTTGAGCGTGTTGGTCAGCGCCTCCTGCACGATCCGGTAGGCCGAGACGTCGACCGTCGGCGGCAACGGGCGCGGCTCGCCCTCGACGCGCACCTCGACGGCGAGGTCGGAATCGCGCAGGCTCTCCGCCAGCCGCGGGAGCTGGCTCAGGCCCGGTCGCGAGGCGAGGTCGTCGTGGTCACCCGCCTGGCGCAGGAACCCGAGGAGACGGTGCAGCTCCGCGACGGCCTGCCGACTCGAGTGCTCGATCCCGGTCAAGGCCTCCTTCGCCTTGCCGCGATCACGGTCGATGACCGTGCGGGCGGCGCCGGCCTGGACGCCCATCATGCTCACGTGGTGGGCGACGACGTCGTGCAGCTCGCGCGCGATCCGCACCCGCTCCTCGAACACCGCGCGGCGTGCGTTCTCCTCGCGCTCCTGCTCGGCGTGGCTCGCGCGCTCCTCCGCCGCCTCGGCCTGCGCCGCCCGCCCGCGCAGCGCGAAGCCGGCGAGCCAGGCGATCGCGAACAGCACGGGGACAAAGAGGAACTCGCCGGCGCCGTGCGTCGGGTCGTTGAAGACGATGATCTCCGCCGCGCCGAGGACCACGGCCAGCCCGACCCGACCTTGAACCGCGTCGGCGAGGTTCCCGAGCAGCAGCGCCGCGGCCATCCCCGCGACATAGACGCTGAGGGTGAAGACCACCAGCCGCCCGTCGACGAAGGACAGCGCGGCCGCCAGGATCCAGAGCGACGCCGGCGCCATGAACGGGAAACGGCGGCGCCCGAGGAGCGTCAGCACGACGGCGGCGGCCGCCGGCACAGTGAACCACTGCGCCGTGCGGGGCTCGTGGGCGTCGTGCCGGAAGGCGACCTCGAGCGCGCTCTCGCGCGCGCCGAGCACGATCACCACGTCCAGGGCGTACCTGCGAGCGAGCAGCCGCGGTCGGCTCACCCATCGACCGTAATGCACCAGCCCGCCGTCCGCCTCCCTCCGAAGGCAGGTGCGCCCTCCCTCCGACGGACGATCTCGAGGACGTCCGGTCGCGCGCCTGCGAGCTTCCTTCCTCTGCGGGGTAAGGACCGCACCGTGACCGATCCCACAAGCACCCCCGCGGCGGATCCGTTCGACCGGATCGGACTCGTGGTCCACCCGACCCGCGACCTGGACGGCCCGCTGGCGACCGTGCGGCGGTGGGCGGACGGCCACGGTGCCGAGGTCGTGCAGGTGCCCACCGGCGGGACGCCGCGCGAGGTGGCCCCGGCCGGCGACGCCGGGGCCTGCGACCTCGTCATCGCCCTCGGCGGGGACGGGACGACGCTCGCCGCCTTGCACGCCGCCGCCCCCGTCGGTAGACCGGTGCTCGGCATCGCCTGCGGGAGCCTCGGCGCGCTGACCGCCACGACGGCCGACGAGCTCTCCGGCGCGCTCGATCGCGTGGCCGCCGGCGAGTGGGAGCCGCGTGCCCTCCCCGCCCTCGTCGCCGACCACGAGGGCGACGAGCCGCTGCGCGCCCTCAACGACCTCGTGCTCGTCCGGACGGGAGCCGGGCAGGTCGTGGTCGAACTCGACGTCGCCGGCGAGCGCTTCGTCCGGTTCGCGGGCGACGGCCTGGTCGCGGCGACGCCGCTGGGCTCCAGCGCCTACACGCTGGCCGCCGGCGGCCCGATGCTCGTCCCCGGCACCGAGGGCCTCGTGTTCACGCCACTCGCGCCGCACGGCGGCGTCGTCCCGCCGCTGGTCACGACCGCGGCCACCTCGGTGCTCGTGACGCTGGATCCGGGCCACAGCGGCGCGCGGGTGGAGGTGGACGGCCACATACGGCTCGAGCCCCCGCGGCACACGCCGATCGCCTTCAAGCTCCGGTTCGAACCCGCGTTCGCCCGGCTCGTCTCCCTCGGCGCGCAGGAGTCGATGCTCGCCGGGCTGCGGCGCCGCCGGCTGCTGCTGGACTCGCCCCGCGTGCTCGCGCGTGACGAGCGCGAGCAGGCCGCGGCCGACCGCGTCGCCCAGCGACCGGGTCGATCGACTGGGACCGCGCCCTTCACCGCCGGGAGCCGCAGTCACGTCCCGATCTGGACCACGCCGGAGGACTAGGAGGTCGCGGCCGAGCTCGTCGACGTGCCGGTGAGGGCGGCGACCTCGCCGAAGAACGCGGCGACCTCCTCGAGTTTGCGGGGCCGCGCGTAGGGCGCCGCGGTCCGCCGTCCACCCTCGACGAGGCGCGCCCGCAGCTCCGCGTCGCCGAGGACCCGCTCGATCGCCGCACTGACGGCCGCCGCGTCCGCGGGCGGCTGCAGGCAGTTCTCGCCGTCCACGCAGTAGTCGCGGTTGCCGTGCGCGTCGACGCAGACGACGGGCGCCCCGGCGGCCATCGCCTCGAGGATCGGCAGGCAGAACCCCTCGTGACGGGACGTCTGCAGGAACACCGCGCACCGGTTGAGGAGCACGTTGACCTCGGCGTCGCTCGGCGCCACGGCGTAGTCGACGCCGTCCGGGAGCCCATCTGCCACCTCCGGCTCGACGCCGAACAGCTGCAGCGCCGGCCGCGGCTCGGGAAGCGCCAGCCACGCGGCGCGGGTGAGCGGGAAGTTCTTCAGCGGGTTGGCACGGCCGACGGCGAGCACCTCGGCGTCGCGGCGGGCGACGTCGGCGAGCTCGCGGAAGGTCGCGGTGTCGACGCCCGGGGCGACCCGGGCCGCGCTCGCCACCCACTCGCGCAACGCGTCGTGGACCCACCCGGAGGTCGCGAGGTACGAGAACTCCGGGCGATAGCTCGTGAGCACCTCCGCGTGGACCCCGAGGTCGCGGGGGTAATAGGACGTCTCGACGTCCTGGACGAAGAAGACCGGGACGCCGTGGGACACGGACGCCTCCCACACCGGCGCGGCGGTCTGCCACCACGTCGCGACCTTGATGGCGTCCACCGGGGCCAGCGCGTCCGTCAGCTCGTCGTAGCCGCTGAAGCAGCGGACGGGGACGTCCAGCGCGTACCAGTCGGGGGCGTCCGTCGCGAGCGTCCACAGCTCGCACCGGTGGCCGCGTGCAGCCAGGCCGTTGAGGTGGTCGAAGGCGACGCGATGGCCCCCACCGAGCTCGGTGCCCTGGGTGACGTAGACGATCGACAGCCGGCCGTCGGCGTCGGCGACGGCGGAGCGGTCGAACCAGGACCGCCAGCGGTCAGGGACGCGGTGCTGGGGTGCCGCCGCGTCCGCCGGCCCGGCGTCGGGCACCGTCACGGTCGCCGCGGGCGCGTACACGACCCGGAGCCCCTGGGACCACGCGCGCAGGCAGAGGTCGACGTCCGCAGCAGGCCCCATGGCCGGGTCGGGCGTCCCGAGCGCGGCCAGCCCGTCGGCACTGGCGTACAGGCAGGCGCCCTCGACCGCGAGGCTCGGCTGCAGCACGCACGCCGGCGCGAAGTCGGCCGGCCGCCCGGCGAAGCGCGCGTGGAAGCGATCGGACTCCCGCGGATCCCGGGCCAGGCCGGCCGACGCGATCCGGCCAGCCGCGTCCAGCAGCCGCGGACCCGCGAGCACCGTGCCCGGCCGCGCCGCGACGTGGACGGCGTGCTGGAGCACCTCGAGCCAGCCGGGGTCGGGGATCGCCCCCGCCCGCAGGAGGACGACGTCCTCCCCGGCGGCACGGTCGGCGAGCGCCCGCCCGCAGGCTCGAGCGCCGTCGGCGAGCGCCACTCGCACGCGGCCCTGGCGCGAAGAGCGGGCCACGGCGCCGGCCGTCCGGGCCGCGGCCGCCCGGTCATCGCGGTGCTCCACGATCACGAGCGTCCGGCGCCCATGGGCCCGGTACCACGCCCGGGCCGCGGCCGACGGGTCGTCCATGCGGGCGGCGATCCCGAGCCGCGCGCCCAGCGGTGTCAGCCGCAGCGGGAAGGTCAGGACGCGTCGCGCGGTCTCCCGCCCGCCGTGGTAGCGGAGTGTGAGCCAGGCGCGGCGCGGGAGGTCGGCGAACACCCGGCGCAGGTGGCGCCGCAGGCGACGGGCGTCCGGGTCGCGCACCCTCCCGGTTATACACGTGGCCGCTCCGGAAGCGTCGGGCTATTCCTCCAGGGTGCGCCCGAGCCTGTCGAGGATGGTGCCCCATCCCCGCTCGTGCGCGCGCACGGCCTCCTCGTCCCACAGGCCGCGGTGGACGAAGCGGACCGTCGTGGCGCCGCCGGTCTCCTCGAAGTCGATCTCGATCAGGGTCCGCCTCGTGTCGCCGTCCCAGATCCAGGTGAAGGCCAGGCGGCTCGGCGGGTCGATCTCCGTGTAGCGGCCGCCGCCGCCGTACTCGACGTCCGTGCTCGGGTCGCGCATGACGACCCGCACGACGCCGCCCACGCGGAGGTCGACCTCGGCCTCGGACGTCTCCCAGTGGTGCTCGGCCTGCCACCAGCGCCGGATCACCTCCTCGCTGGTCCACGCGTCGAACACCCGCTCGGCGGGCGCCTGGAAGGTGCGCTCGATGCGCAGCGGGTTGGCGTCGATCACTTCTTCTGGGGCCCGTGGCGGCGGCGCAGATGCAGGGTCAGCCAGGCGCGCGCCAGCAGGAGACTGGCCCCGGTGCCGGCGAGCGTCGGCAGGACTTCCTCCACCGGCACGCCGCCCACGTGCGCGATCGCGATCATGTGCTTCTCGCGCCGCGCTGCGAGGCGGTCGCCTCCGACAGGCCGTGCTCGAAGGCGGTCGCGTCGTCGTACTCGTCGTGCCGGTTCCACCACGCATAGGCCTGGGTCTGCGGATGGCCCTCCGGCGAGTCCTCCCAGATCTCCTGACGGCCGAGCGCGGTGATGTCGAGGTAGGTCCAGGTGCTGCCCATGGCCTCGTCCCCGCGCCTGTCGACGAAGTACGTGCGCAAGACCCGGTCGCCGTCGCGCAGGAAGGCGTTGGTGCCGTGCCACTCGGCGACGTCGAAGTCCGCGTCGAAGTCGTCGGTGAGCGTGTACCACGGGATGTCCCAGCCCATCCGCGCCTTCCAGCGCTCGATGTCGGCCTGCGGAGCGCGCGAGACGAAGGCGAGCGTCGTGTCGCGCGCGTTCAGATGGGCGAGGTGGGCGACCTGATCGGCGACCATCGAGCATCCGCGGCAGCCACTCTCGGGCCAGCCGTCCACGCCGGGCTCGAAGAAGAAGCGGTAGACGATCAGCTGACGCCGTCCCTCGAACAGCTCGAGCAGGCTGACCGGGCCGTCGGGCCCGTCGAAGCTGTAGTCCTGCTCCACGGCCAGCCTCGGCATCCGGCGGCGCTCGGCGGCGAGCGCGTCGCGGGCGCGCGTGAGCTCCTTCTCCTTCACGAGCAGCGCCTCGCGGGCGGCCTCCCACGCCTGCGGCGACACGGTCTGTGGGGCGTTCATTGATCGTTCTCCCTGAGGTACTCGTCGACGACATCGAACATGCGCTCCCAGAGGGCGCGTTGATGATCCATCCAGTCGGCGGCCACGCTGAGCACGTCGGGCTCGAGCGAGAGCCGGTGCGTCCGGCCCTCGACCACGCGCGTCACGACGCCGGTCTCCTCCAGCACCTTCAGGTGCTTGGAGATCGCGGGCTTGGACACCCCGAAGCCACCCGTGGCTGCGCCGACCGTGGCCGGACCTCCGGCGAGGCGCTCGACGATGCCGCGGCGGATCGGATGGGACAGCGCCCGGAAGGGATCGTTAACCACAAGGTGTACGATACCACGAACCCACTTCACTGGAGGCGTGACCGGCCACGACGGCGACAAGCGCGAGCCGCTGTGGGCGAGCTCGCTGGCGGAGCGGCCGCGGCCGGCCGACGACGACGTCCGCCCCCTCGAGGCGCGAGCCGACCCGGCGTCGCAGCCGCAGGCGCCGACCGGGATCGGGCGCCGCCGAGCCGCCCTGGGCGTGGTCGCCCTCGTCACGGTCATCGTCGCCGCGCTGGCGGCGGCGCTCCCTGGTCGGGGCTCGTGGTCCCTCCAGGACGTGCCGTCCTTCTGGGGCGCGGTGCAGATGACCTGCCACACGCTGCGCCTCGAGCGGGACGATCACAGCGTCGAGCTGTTCCGTTGCCGCGCGACCGGCGGCGGCACGCTTCCGCCCGGCCTCTACCGATCGCCGGTCGATACCTGGACCTCGGACATCACTCGTCGAGACGCCCTCGCCAACGAGATCCGGATCACGCCCGACGGCGAGCTCAGGGGCTGGGCCGCGTACCGCACGTAGGCGCGGCGACCCCGCGCTTGTCGGAGTGCCGGAAGAACGTCCGCTTCTTCACGCCGGCCCGCGTGGCGATGTCCTCCGGGCCGCTGAGCGAGGGTGGGCGCCACGGCGCGGGAGGCGGGCCGTTGGTAGGCTCGGTTCTTCGGGGCGGTGCCCGGCCGAGGAGGAGGGGACGGAGATGAAGATCGGCTTCTGCATGCTGCTCTGGACGACCCACGTGACGGACGAGCACCGGCCGGTCCTCGAGGCGCTCAGGGCCACGGGCTACGACGGTGTGGAGATCCCCGTCTTCGAGGGCGACCCGGACCACTTCGCGAGGATCGGCGCGACGCTGGACGAGCTCGGGCTCGAGCGCACGGCGATCAGCGCGACCGGCGGTGAAGCGGTCAACCCGATCGCTTCGGACCCCGAGGTCCGGCGAGCCGCCGTCGAGCACCTCCGGCACGTGGTCGACTGCGCGGCAGCGGTGGGCGCGAGAGCCGTCGCCGGGCCGCTCCAGCAGACGCTCGGGTACTTCTCCGGCGGCGCGCCGACCGAGCAGGAACGCGGCTGGGCTCGTGAGGTCCTGCTCGGCGTCGCCGACCACGCCGCCGCAGCCGACGTCCGAATCGTGCTCGAGGCCGTCAACCGCTTCGAGGCCTTCCTCCTCACCACGATGGAGGAGCTCACGAGCTTCCTGGACACCGTCGACCATCCGGCGATCACCGGCATGTACGACACCTTCCACGCGAACCTCGAGGAGCTCGATCCCGTCGCGGCGTTCACCGACAACGTGCGCCACATCGGCCACGTCCACATCTCGGAGAACGACCGCGGGGTCCCCGGACGCGGCCACGTGCCGTGGGCCGAGACGTTCTCCGCGATCGCCGCCTCGGGCTACGACGACTGGCTGACCATCGAGGCCTTCGGGCGCGGCCTGCCCGACCTCGCGGCGGCGACGCGTGTCTGGCGCGACCTCGCCGAGTCACCCGAGGCGGTCTACCGCGAGGGCTTCGCGACGATCCGCGACGGGCTGGCCGCCGCCACCGGCTGACCCCGAACGCCCGGGCAGGTCGCCTACCCCCAGCCCGAGGCGCTCAGCCCGCACGCTCGCCGCGGGGTCGCACCCGTCCAGGTGCGGGGCAGCGCGCGCAAGCGCGACCGGCGGCTCACCAGCGCCCGGCAGCGCGTGCTCGCGTAGCGGACGCGCAGGGTCGCGCCCGGACCCAGGAGTACCAGCCAGTAGCGGTGGTGCGCGCGGAGGGCCCGGCCGCTGAGCTCGACGTCGTTCCAGGCGCCGGAACGGGAGTGGCGCAGCGTGGCGCGCCCGAGCGAGCGCCCGGGTCGCCCGCGCCGGTCGCCGTAGAGCCCGACGAGGACGCGACGGGCGCTGTTGCGGGCGCCCAGGTAGATGCGCAGCGAGCGCAACGCTCCGCTACGTGCGGCCACGAGCGAGAAGGCCAGCGCGCGACGCTGGGGGCTGGCGAACGCGTGGGACCCGATCCGGCGGGTCCCGAGCATGCGACGCCGCCCGGTCGGCGGGGGCGGCGAGGAGTCGGCGCCGCCCGCGACGGACTGGAGGTCCGGCCGCGCCGGCACCACTCCGAGGGTGCGGGTCGACCGGTAGGTCGCCGTGTAGGTGGTCGCTGCCGCCGGGGCGATGAGGTTGTGGGTCGGGCCGCCGCCGTCGGACCACGCGGCGAAGGCGAAGGGGACGCCGTCCGCCGTCAGCGCGGTGGGGGCGGTGACCGAGTGCGAGGAGCCGACGATGACGGTGCGGCTGAACGGGGTGGACTGGGCCGCCGCGTCGACTCCCACGCCGGCCCCGGAGGGGCGGCTGGCGAAGCTGAGGTCGACGGTCCGGGGATAGAGGTCGCGCGTGGCCGTGCTCGACCGCCCGGCCGCGTCCGTGGCGGTGAGCCGGAGCTCGAGGTACGACGGGTAGTCGTGATCGGGTGCCCGGATCTGCCCGGCGGCTCCTGCCGCGGTCTCCAGTTCGTGGGTGTGGCACTGCGCCAGCCCGCCCGGGCAGTGGTGCACGACGAGCGACCACGAGAGGTCGCCGGCCGGCAGCTCGGCGCCGGTGGCGCTGGTGGCGTGGCCGGCGAAGGCGATCGGGTCGCCCACGCTCCAGCGCAGCGACGGGGCGGGGGCGTCGATCGTCACCTCGGGCGGGGCCCCGACGGTGATCGCCAGGGGAGCGCTCAGGCTGGTCGCCCCCTGGCTGTCGGTGACCCGCAGACGGGGGCGGTAGAGGCGCGGTGTGGCGTAGGTCGTGCTCGGCGCGGCGCTCGTGCTGTCGTCGTACTGGCCGTCCCCGTCGAGGTCCCAGGCGTACTCGACACCACCCGAGCTTCCGGTGCCGTCGAACTGCACGGTCAGCGGCGCCTGGCCCGAGGTCGGCGTGGCCGTCGCGGTCGCGACCGGCGCGGCGTAGGTCACGCGGTGGACGCTGCCGTCGTCGTAGCCCGGGTAGTAGAGGTCGCCGCCCGGGCCGATCTGCAGGTTGACCGGGCCCGGCCCACCGGTGACGAAGGCGCTGACGCGCGACGGGTCGGGCAATCCGTTCGACCCTCGGGGCATGAAGTAGATGCACTTGCGCGAGTAGTCGGAGAAGAACAGCCCGCCGTCGTAGGCGTCGGGGTAGCTGCCGCCGGTGTAGAAGGCCAGGCCGGAGATCGACGAGCCGTTGCTGGTCGGGCACCCGTCGCCGGTGAACAGCGGCTGGCCGTGCTGGTAGGGGTAGTAGGGCGCGGCGACGCCGGCGCTTGAGAGCGTCGAGCAGCTGGCCAGGCCGATCGCCTGGTACCCGCCCTGCGCTCCGGCGCCCTCGTAGCAGGGCCAGCCGAAGTTCTTCGCCTCCGTCGCGGGCGCGGGCAGGCGGTCGATCTCCTCCCACGCGTTCCAGCCGACGTCCCCCGCCCACAGCTCCCCGGTGCCCGGGCGGAAGGTGAAGCGGAAGGGGTTGCGCAGGCCGTAGGCGACGATGCGGCTGCGGTCGGCGTCGCCGGACAGCGGGTTGCCGGTGGCCGCGTCGCCGGTGGCCGGATCCACCCGGAGGATGGCGCCGTCGAGCACCGTGGGGCCTGCGGGCCGGCGAGCGCTCTGGGCCCGCAGCGCGCCGCCCTGGGCGCCGGGCGCCGTCAGCCCCGTGCCCGCCGCGCCGGGCGGATCACCGCACGGGTTGCCGGTCTGGCCGTAATCGGCGTAGGTGAAGCTCGCGCCGTCCCCGGCGCTGACGTAGAGCCGTCCGTCGGGCCCGAACTCGAGCGCGCCGATCGAGTGGCTCGGATACTGCTGGCACCACTCGTCCGAGATCAGCGTCTGCTCGTTCGTCCCGGTGTTCCCGCTGGCCGTGAGCCGCACGAGGCGCCCGCTCACGACGCAGCCGGCGCCGTTGGGATCGCCGCAGGCATCGTTGAACTTCGGCGCCGTGCCGCCGATCGGCGCGTCGTAGGTGAACAACGCGTAGACGTACGGCTTCTGCGGGAAGCCGGGATCGAGCGCCAGGCCGAGCAGCCCGCGGTCCCAGTAGTCGTCGACCTCGGTCCGCAGGTCGGCGAACACCGTCGGCGTCGTGTCGGCCAGCGAGTCATAGACGACGATCCTGCCGTCCTTCTGGGCCACGAAGACCCGGCCGTCCGGGGCGAAGCGGACCACGCTCGGATGGTCGAGGCCGCCCAGCACCGCGGTGTCCTGGAACTTGACCGGCAGCGTTTCCGCGGCCGGCGCCGTGGGAGCGGACGCGGCGAGCGGCGCGAACGCCCCGGCTCTCAGCAGGGGCCGGGCGGGCGCGTCAGCCAACAACGGCCCCGGCGCCGCCGAGGCTCCCGCGCTCAGGGTGGCCGAAAGCCCGAGCGCCAGCGCAGCGGCCACCAGCACCCGGCGGCAGCCGGAGACCGTCGTGTGGCGCCGGGACGACTGCCGCTGATTGGACCGTGGGCCGGACAACGTGTTCCCTCACGAGTGGACGGATCGCGGGAGGCGTGGAAACGTACCGGAGACGGCAGCCCGCCGGCATCTGGAGTGTCAGCTCGCCGCGCCCGTGCCGCGGCGATAGGGTGGCGCCGTGGCCGCGCTGCAGCCCCGACGCTCTGGGACGCATCCAGTCGTCTACGAGGTGGCCGGCGGGAACCACGTGACGATCCTGCTCGATCGGGACGAGACGCAGACGAGCGTCGACGTCATCGAGGTGCTCGCACAGCCGGGCGGCGGCCCGCCCCCGCACCGGCACGCCTTCGGAGAGTGGTTCCGCGTGCTGGCCGGCGAGTTGACCCTCTGCGAGGCGCGCGACGGCACCGTCGTCTGCACCGCCGTGCTCGCGAGCGGCGACAGCGTGTGGGTGCCCCCGTGGACCGTCCACGGCACGCTCAACCTCGCGGCCACGCCCACGCGCTTCGAGGTCGCCGGGATTCCCGGGGCGATGAGTGCCTACTTCGCCGAGGCCGGGATCGAGGTCGCCGACGAGCAGACGCTGTCGAAGACCGACCCGCCCGGACCGTCCGCGGTGGAGGCGATCGCGGCGCGCTGGGGCATCGAGTTCTGGACGGGCCCGATCGACGCCACGCCGATCACGCGCTGACCTTCGCTCCGGGCATGCAGATCCGTCCCTCCAGGCGGCGGGGAACGTCGGGGTCGTGGGCGGGCAGCAGGACGCACGGCTCCTCGGCGGCCAGGGCCTTGACCGCGTGCTGGCTTCGCAGCGACGTGGCCCCGTCGTAGGTCACGCCGTCGACGGCGTCGGCGAGCAGGTTGCGCTCGCGGTAGCTGACGTCGCCGGCCACGAGGTAGGTCACGTCGGCGGCGCGGGCGACGAGGCTCACGTGGCCGATCATGTGCCCAGGCGTCTCCACGACGCGAATCGAGCCGTCCTCGGTCAGCGCCGCCGAACGGGGGAACGGCCCGACCGGGCCGGCGTCGAAGCGGAACGGCTCGGGATCGAACCAGCGAGGCCAGCGGCCCGGCATCGCGCCGATCAGCCCCCGCTGTCGCCGGGCGGCGCGCAGGCAGGCGTCGGAGGCGATCACCCGCGTGTGCGGGAAGTGGTACAGGCCGCCGGTGTGATCGTGGTGCAGGTGGGTCATCACCACGGCGCGGAGGTCACGGGCAGGATCGACGCCGAGCGCCGACAGCCGAGGTCCGACCTCCTCCTCCGGAGCGACCTCGATCTTGACCTTGCGCTGGAAGAACGGGTTCAGCTTCGGCGGGTAGTCGCGGTCGGAGTTGCGTGCGCGGTCCCCGGTATCCACGACGAACGCGCCCTCAGGGTGCTCCACCAGGTAGGCGTAGATCGGCAGCGGGCCGGCCCACTCGTGGTCGCGCAGGATGTCGAGCTTGCGCTCCACGGGGCTGCGCCCGGCGGTCCCCATCTCGTGCAGGCGCTGGAGATTCGCCGTCCCCGTCTGCAGAGCCGTTCACCCGGATCCCGTCACAGCGCTCGGTCATGTGCATGTCGTCCTACGACGCGTTGAGCTCCACTGCGGCGCGAACGAGGGCCTTGAAGCCCTCGGCGTCGATCCGGTCTCCCTCGCCGAGGTCGATGACCCGCCTGACCTTCGCGTCGAGGCTGGCGTTGAACAGCCCGGCTGGATCCTCGACTGACGCGCCCTTGGCGAAGGTCACCTTCACCTTGTCCTTGTAGGTCTCACCGGTGCAGATGATCCCGTCGCGTGACCAGACCGGGACGCCGAGAGGGTTCGACGCCTTCTGCCACTTGATCTCCTCGACCACGTCGGGTTCGGCCTGCCTGATGAGGTCGCGAAGCTCGGAAAGCCGCTCGCCCCGCCAGTCGTCGAGCTCGTCGATGATCGCGTCGATGATCTCCGCGGGGCGTTCAGGCGTGGCATCGTCGGACATGCTCGAACCCTTGCAGAACGAGCCGGTTGGCAGCTGACGAGGCGCAGTGCTTCCTCGGGCGACCGGCGGTAAGCTCGCGCTCGTGACCGATGAAGGTCGAAGCCGACGACCGGGCGACCGTGACGACGCCGGCACCGCCCCGGGCATCGGGGCGGCTGACGTGTCGGCCATCATCGAGCGTGCCACCGAGTTGGGCTTCGATCCGCGTCGCGTCGAGCAGGCCTTCGGCGTTCGACCCACAGGTCGCGACGAGCGAGCGCGAGATCGTGACGACACAGCCGCAACGGACCGTCACGAGGCTGAGGCGGACCGCAACCGCGCCGTCGAGGCGCGTGACGCCTCACGACGCAGCGGGGAGTGACCACCACCCGTCAGCGCTTCGGCTGACGCCGCTACCGGCTCACCGCCGCCGGCGCCGCCGGATTGCGTCGACGTTCGGACTCACCGAACCTGGCTGGCTGCGCCCGCCGGCCGGCTGATCACCGCCTCCTCCTCGGCCTCGTGCTGGAGGGCCTCGATCGCCTCGGCGCGCAGCAGGGCGGTGCACCAGCGGCGCACGACGAAGAAGAGGACGACCGGCAGCACCCAGACGAGCACGCGGTAGAACCACACTTGGGAGACGTAGGGAAGGCCGAGGAAGACCGTCATGCGGTCGGCGGACCCGGCGACGAAGATGAGGAAGACCCAGACGGCGAAGGCCGCGCCGAACGCCGTGCGCCCGGGAGCCTCGCGCGGGCGCTGGAGGACGTTGTGGCGGCGACGGTCTCCCGTGACGCGCCGTTCCAGCCAGGGGAAGGCGAGCAGCACGACAAAGACGATTCCGGGAAACAGGATCCCGCCCCAGAAGGGTCCCGGGATCAGCGTGAAGCTCCCGATCGTCACGTCGAAGCCCGGCATCAGCCGCAGCGCCCCGATCAGCCACCCGAGGTACCAGTCGGGCTGGGCGCCGTTGGTGCCGAGCGCCAGCTCGTAGGGGCCCCACTGCCAGATCGGGTTGATCTGGATCAGGCCTCCGAGCGCCACCAGCACGGCGGCGACCACGAACAGCAGCCCGACGGAGCGACCGGCCTGGCCCGGGAAGGCCGGCACGCCGACCAGCGTGCCCTCCGACGCCCGCCGGTCGGCCTTGAACTGCGTGTGGTGGCGGGAGGCGATCAGCGCAAGGTGGCCGCCGATGAGCACGGCCAGCAGCCCGGGGAACAGGAGCACGTGGGCGATGTACATCCGGCTCTCGAAGGCCCCGGTGCCCGGGTACGGCGCGCCCCAGATGAGCTGGGCGAAGTTGCCGCCGATCAGCGGGATGGACTCCGCGACGCCGTAGCCGATGGCCAGGCCCATCCCCGACAGCAGGTCGTCAACCAGCGAGTAGCCGAGGTAGCCCTCGAGCAGCGCGACGATCAGCATGAGGACGCCGATGACGTAGGTCAGCTCGCGGGGACGGCGGAACGCCCCGGTGAAGAACACGCGCAGCAGGTGCACGACGATCGCGGCGACGAACAGATCCGCGGCCCAGTGGTGGGTCTGGCGCAGCAGCAGCCCGCTCTTGACACCGAAGGAGAGGTCGACGGCGGACTTGTAGGCCTCGCTCATGTGGGTGCCGCGCAAGGGTGCGTAGGCGCCGTGGTAGACGGTGTCGGCCGTGCTCGGCTCGAAGAACAGCGCCAGGTAGATGCCCGTGGCGATGAGGACGACGAAGCAATACAGCGCGACCTCGCCGAGCAGGAACGACCAGTGGTCGGGGAACAGGTAGCGCAGGCCCTTGCGCAGCAGGGGCGCCGCCCCGGTGCGGTCCTCCACGAAGCGGACGGGGTCGGCGAGGCCGTCGCGATGGGTCACGTCGGCCGCCTCGAGCGCACGCCGCTCCAGGACGGGCCGACGGGCCCGGAGAAGTCCCCGGCCGAGCGCAGCACGCCGTCCCGGCCGATCATGAGCGGCAGCTGCGGCAGCGGGCGGCCGGCCGGCCCGAAGATGACCTCGCCGCCGGTGGCCGGGTTGAAGGTGGAGTAGTGGCAGGGGCACACGAGCGCCGGGTCGGGCTCGGTCGGGTCGTACAGGGGAGACCGGTACAGCGCGACGGCGCAGCCGGCGTGCGTGCAGATCTTCGAGAAGGCCAGGATGCCGCCCGGCGCCCAGCCGACACGCTCGCGCGGCAGCCGCAGGTCGGCCGCGGCGAGGCGCACCACCACGAGCGGCGCCCCGAGCAGCTCCTTGCTCGCGCCCTCCGGGAAGGCCGTGTAGAACGCGGCCGGCTCGATGTCGTCGGCGCGCACCGGCTCGTTGTGCGCGTCGACGAGGCGCACGCCGCGCCGCCACGGGGTCTTGTACAGCGGGTCCGTGTCGAGCAGCGGGCCGAGCGACAGCGCGGGGGCCACGGCGGCGGCCCCGAGCGCACAGCCCGCCGCGCCGCCCGCGGCCAGCAGGAGCTTCTTGCGGGTCAGCCCGTCGCCGCTCTCGCGCACGATCTGGGCCACCTCGTCGGCCTGCTCGGGGTCGGGCTCCGGGAAGGGCTCGGCGAGCTGCTCCGTCGGCAGCACCCGCTTCGCGAGGACGACCAGCGCGACGCCGATGGCCAGCAGCGCGCCGGCGAGCGCGAGCCCGAGCAGCTGCGTGGAGGCCTCCAGCGCGTAGAGCACGACGAACAGCACGCCGCTCACCGCCGCCAGCAGCAGCAGGCCGACGGCCAGCCCCTCCGCCCGCGGGTGCGGCGGCTGCGGGGCGACGATCCGCGGCCGGTCCTCCGGCAGGCGGCCGCTGCCGCGGCTGAAGCGGGCCAGCAGCCGCAGCATGACCCAGCCGGCGAGGGCGCGCAGGAGGTTCACGAGCGCAGCCGGCTCCCGATCAGCACGCAGGAGGCGACGAGCACGACCATGCCCATGAGCCAGGTCACGATGCCCTCGGGGAAGGGGCCGATGTGGTTGATGCCCCAGCCACCGGCGTCCTTCGGTGCCTGGGCGTCGTGGACGTAGGCGACGAGGTCATCGAGCTCGGCGGCGCTGATCGCCCGGGTGGAGAACCGGGGCATGACGTAGGGGCCGATGCGGACCGCCTCGCGCACCTGGCGCGGGGTGGCGTGCTGGAGCGGTGGTGCCTTCGCGCCCGTCACCACGCCGCCCTGACCCACGACCTGGTGACAGCCGGCGCAGTGCTGGGAGAAGGACTCCAATCCACGCGCCACGTTCCCCTCACCGACCGCCGACGGGGGGATCGCCGGGCCCCCCCGCCCGAGCGACGCCACGTAGGTCGTCAGGGCCCGCACCTCGTCGGCGTGGAAGCGCTGGCGAGCCCGCACGGGCTGGTCGCCGGGCCGGCCGAGCGGCATGTAGCCCGTGGTCAGGTAGAAGTCGGGGGCCAGCGCGCCGACGCCGAGCAGGGACGGCCCCGCGCCGGCGACCCCGGTCGCGCCGAGCGCGCCGCGCCCGGGCTTCACGCCCTCGCCCCGGCTGCCGTGGCAGGTGGCGCAGTTGGCCGCGAACAGCTCGGAGCCGCGCTGCTGCGGCGTCCCCTGCTCGCTGCCGATGGGCCGCACGATGGGGGGTGGATCGGCCGCGGCCGGAGCCGGGGCGAGGACGAGCAGCCCGGCGAGGATCGCCAGCCGGCGTCTCACGACTGCACGCACTCCGGAAGCACGACCGCGCCGACGCTGCTCATCACGATGATCAGGAGGGTCAGCGGCGCGACGAGCAGCGCCATGGTGGCCATGAAGTGGACTCGGGCCGTGGGCGACTCGCCGCCGGGCTCCGTGCGGGTCATCCGCCAGGCGGCGTAGGCGGAGACGACGGCCGCCAGCGCGACGGCGGCCGCTACGGCGCCGACGACGACCGTCCACGCGTCGAACGCCCACGCGGCGGCCGGAGCCTGCGTCGGGCACTTGGCGTCCGTCAGGAAGTAGCCCGTCACGTGCTGCGTCGCCCACGCCAGCGGCGCGCCGAGCAACCCGAACCACATCAGCGCGGCGGCGGGCAGCCGGGCCTTCACGAGGGCGACACCTGCGTGAGCGTCACGAGGACGCCGACCGTCGCCACGAAGCACGCGTACCACCCGACCACCCGGACCGCCGAGACGCGGTAGGGCGACAGCCCGCCGGCGAGGCGCGCGAGCACCCAGCCGTTGAGCAGGAGGCCGGCCGCCACGTGGGCGTGATCGGCGAACAGCAGCGTGAAGTAGATCGACCCGTACGCGCCGCTGGTGACGGAGAAGTCGTCGAGGTCGTTGAGGTACAGGACGATCTGGACCGCGAGGTAGCCCGCCTGCACGAGCGTCCCGGCGCCCACGAGGGCCGCCGCGCGGCCACGCCGCCCCGAGCGGGCGGCGCGGCCGGCGAGCACCAGCGGCACCGCCGCGAGCACGAGCGCGGCCGCCAACACCAGCGGCAGGGTCGGATCGGGGCGCGGGATGCCGGCCGGGGGCCAGCGCGTGCTGTTGAAGCGCAGGTAGAAGTAGGACGCGATCAGCGTGCCGAACAGCGCGCCTTCGGTCGCGATGAACAGCCCGACGGCGAAGACGCCGTTGGGCACCGCGGCGCGCGCGCGGCTGCTCGGCGCGCTCATGCCGCCCCCTCCGGCTCCCGCCAGTGCCAGGCGCCGAGCACGGCGGCCGCGGCGCCGCCGCAGACGATCGCCGTCGCGACGTGCCCGGTGAGCAGGAAGACGAACACCAGCAGCAGCGTCAGGGCCAGCAGCGGCGGCCACGGCGAGTTCGACGGCATCTGCAGCAGCTCGTCGAAGCGGCCGTCCATCGGCGTGCTGGCCGGCGTCTCGTGCCCGGCGGCCAGCAGTCCCTCGCCCCGTTGCGCCCGACGCACATCCTGCGCCCGGTCCTCGGTGTCCCAGTTGGCGTAGGCGCTCGAGACCGTCGGGATGACCACGAAGTTGTAGGCCGGTGGCGGGGACGGGATGGACCACTCGAGCGTGTCGCCCCGGAACGGATCCGGGCCCGACGCCGGCCCGCGGAAGCGGCTCCAGATCAGGTTGGCCGCCATGATCAGCAGGCCGGCGGTGAGGATGTAGGAGCCCACCGTCTCGAGCAGGTTGAGGCCGGTCCAGCCGCGGTCGGGGGCGTACGTGTACTGGCGCCGCGGCATGCCGAGCAGGCCGACGATGTGCATCGGGAAGAACGTCAGGCCCGTGCCGACCAGCGTGACCCAGAAGGAGACCTGGCCCCAGCGCTCGTGGTACATCCGCCCCGTCAGCTTGGGGAACCAGAAGTAGATGCCGCCGAGGATCGGGAAGACGGCGGCCCCGAAGATGATGAAGTGGAAGTGCGCGACGACGAAGTACGTGTCCGTCGTCTGCTGGTCGAACGGGATCGCCGCGAACATGATGCCGCTCAGGCCCCCGAGGATGAACCACAGGATGAAGCCGATGATGAACAGCAGCGGCGTCTTGAACTCGGGCCGCCCCATGACGAGCGTCGTGATCCAGGCGAAGATCTGCACCGCCGAGGGGATCACGATGATCAGGCTCGCCGCCGCGAAGTAGATCGTCGTGACCGTCGGCAGGCCGACCGCGAACATGTGGTGCACCCACACGCCGAAGCCGAGGAAGGCGACGAGCACCTCGGAGAGCGCCACCAGGGGGAACGCGACCATGTGGCGCTTCGCGAAGGTCGGGATGATCGCCGTGGCGATCCCGAACGCGGGCAGGACGATGATGTAGACCTCGGGATGGCCGAAGAGCCAGAAGAGGTGCTGCCAGAGCACCGGATCACCGCCCTGGGCCGCGTCGTAGAAGTGGGTCCCGATGCGGCGGTCGAGCTCCAGGAACACGAGCGCCGTGTTCAGCGGCGGCAGCGCGAAGACCAGCGCGAACGAGACGGCGAGGAACGCGTAGCAGAACAGCGGCATGCGGTTCAGCGACATGCCCGGCGCCCGCAGCTTGAACATCGTCACGATGAAGTTGATCACCGCGAGCAGCGTGGAGATCCCGTTGAAGAGCAGCCCGAGCGCGTAGAAGTCGATGTTCGGCCCGGGGCTGTAGGTCTTGTTGCCCAACGGCACGTAGTCGAACCAGCCCGCGTTGGGGGCCTTGCCGATCACCAGCGACGTGTAGACGAACAGGCCCGAGCCGAGGAAGATCCAGTACGAGAGGGCGTTCATCCGGGGGAACGCCATGTCCCGCGCCCCGATCATCAGCGGCAGCAGGTAGTTGCCGAACGCCCCCGTCGTCATGGGGATCACGAAGAAGAAGATCATCGTGATCCCGTGCATCGTGAAGACCTGGTCGTAGGCCTCCGGCGAGAGCACGGTGCCCTCCGGCTTGGCGAGCTGCGTGCGCATCAGCACGGCCTCGACGCCACCGGCCGCGAAGAAGAGGATCGTCGTGACGAAGTAGAGGATCCCGATGCGCTTGTGGTCAGTGGTGGTGAGCCAGCCGAAGACGCCGCGACGCTCCGTCCACACGCGCTCGAGCAGCTCCGAACGGGGCTGAACCGGATTCGGGCCGGCTTCCACGGCCATCAGCGCAGCCCCCGCAGGTAGGTGACGATGTCGGTGAAGTCCCGGTCGCCCAGGTGCAGGCCGGGCATCCGGTTGCCGGGCTTGATGTGCTGCGGGTTGCGCACCCAGCGCGCGAGGTTGCTCGGCGTGTTGGAGATGGTCAGGGCGGCGAGACTGGAGCGCTCGGCGAGGTGCGTGAGGTCGGGACCGACGCGCCCGTCGGCCGAGGTCCCGCGGATCTGGTGGCAGCTCGCGCAGGCGTTGCGCAGGAACAGGCGCTCGCCCCGCTGGGCCGTCGCGCCGGTCGGCGCGGCCGCCGGCGCCGCCTCGCGCCGGAGCCAGGCGCGGTAGCGACTCATGGGCTCGGCGATCACGTAGAGGCGCATGTTGGCGTGCTGCAGGCCGCAGTACTCCGCGCACTGGCCCTCGTAGCGGCCGGGCCGGTCGGCGTAGATGCCGACGTGGTTGTGCTCGCCCGGGATGAGATCGATCTTGCGGTTCAGCCGCGGCACCCAGAAGGAGTGGATCACGTCGGCGGAGCGCACCTGCACGTCGACGTGGGTCCGGACGGGGATGTGCATCTCGTTCGCCGTCACCGCCGAGGTCCCCGGGTAGTCGATCTCCCACCACCACTGCCGGCCGACGACCTTGACGGTGACGTCTCGCGGCCGGTCGGGGCGCGCGTCCGTCGAGGCGACGACGACGAAGTTCGCCACGGCGAAGACGGCGATCACCGCGACGAGCGGGATCGCGATGCCGAACAGGATCACGACGAGGTTCAGGGTGCCCTCCCGCTCGCCGATCACCGGGGCGCCGCGCCGGCGGCGCAGCACGAAGGCCAGCACGATGAAGCTCAGCGAGCCGACGAAGACGATCGTCGCCGCGAGCAGCATCCACCACCACAGCGTGCTGATGTCGCGCGCCGGCTCGCTGCGCGGCGACAGGACGCTCTGCGAGTTGTTGCAGCCCGCCAGCGTCGTGAGGGCCGTGAGGAGCAGGCCCGCGCGCAGCGCCCGCCGCCTCACGTCGTGGTCTCCGGTCGTTCCGGCTCGGCGCCGGCGGCGAGGATGCGCGCTCGCAGGCCGGCGGCACGGTCGGCGCCGACGGCGCGGGCCACGCGCGCGTCGGCGACCGCCACGCCGCGGGCGGCCGCGAGCTCCGCGAGCTCCTGGCGCTCGGCCGCCTCGCGCCACAGGCGCAGGAACAGCCAGCAGAACAGCGCGAACGCGATCGCGCCCTGCTCGACCATCATGATCGCCCCCGCCGCGCTCTGATCGCCGACGGCGGCGGCGCCCTCGCGCGCGGCGTAGCTGTCGTAGAAGGCGTCGCCGGAGAACACGAGCGCCGCCCCGAGCCCACCGCCGGCCAGCCACGCCGCCACGACGTAGGCCAGCCGGGCCGGCACCCCGAACCACGCCGGCTTGGGGAGGGGGCCGAGCAGCGCAAACCACAGGCCGATCCCGAACCAGAAGAAGCAGGCGTGCTGCAGGGCGTGCAGGGCCGGGTGCGCGAGCGCCGCCCCGTACGCGGCCGGCAGGTGCCAGACGTAGAGATCGACGAGCCAGAGTCCCAGCGCCACCACGGGATGCCCCAAGGCGCGCAGCCGCATGACCGCCGGCACGCGCAGCAGCGGCGCCAGCACGGCACCGCTGCACGCGAGGACGACGAGCAGCGGCGCGACGTCGCCCAGCAGGACGTGCTCGACCATGTGCGCGGTGAGCCGCCGGTCGGCCAGCGCGTCCAGCGGGGGGCTCAGCGCGACCGCGAACGCCGCCAGGGCGGCGCCGAAGCACACCAGGCGCCAGCGGGCCACCGGCCGGCCCGCACGGCCCAGGGCGCGGACGCGCACGGCGTAGGGCACCGCGTACGCGAGCAGGACGACCAGGATGGGCAGGAAGGCGGACAACGCTGGCTCGACACGACCACAGTGGAGGGGACGCCAGTGGTGAGTATCCCGGCCCGTCCGAGCGTGGAGGCGTCACTGTCTGCTCGCAGACCGTGACGGCGCGCCAGCTGACGGGCTGGCGCACCGGACGTCACGATCAGGGACTCGACGCGGGGTGGGTCGAGACTCGGCGCATGAGCATCTCCCAATCCACGTCGGCCCGCGCGCTCAGTCCGCGTCGAGGAAACCGCCGATGACCGCGGCCGTCGCGTCTGGGTCGATCCCGTGGCTCTGCCCGGGCAACGTGACCAGCTGGCCCGCCGGCAGCGCGGCCGCCACCGCGGCCGCGGCGTCACGCATGAAGGGGGCGCTCCGCTCGCCGCAGATGACGAGGGCCGGCGCCTCGATCCCGGCGAGCGTCCCGGTGGGTAGGCGTCGGTCACCGACCACCGCGGCGTCGTAGGCGAGCGTGTGGGCGATCGCCTCCATGCCCGCCCGGAAGGGCGCCGAGCGCATCCCGACGACGGCCTCCTCCGGCATTGCCACGGCGACCGTCTGGTACAGCTCGACCGCCCCACCACGGTCGCCCGCCTCGACCAGCTCTCGGAGCCGGGCGCCCAGGTCCGGCGGCAGGGTCGGGTATGCGTCGTCGGGGTTCAACGGCGGCTCGTAGAGGATGAGCCGGCTGATCGCCGAGCCCGCCGCCGCCGCCTTGAGCGCGAGGTTTGCGCCTGAGGAGTGGCCGAAGACCGAGGCGTCCCCCCCGGCCGCCGCGATCACCGCGTCGAGGTCCTCGATCTCGCGCTCGACCGCGTAGGGCGCGGTGTCGTCGCTCTCGCCGCGGCCACGACGGTCGCAGTTGAAGACCTCCGCCCGGTCGGCCAGCACGCGGCCGAGCGGCTCGGTGGCCGAGCGGTCGTTGAACGCCCCGGCCGCCATCACCAGGGCTGGCCCGGAGCCGAAGCGCTCGAACGCGATCTGGGTCCCGTCGGCCGACACCACCTTCTCCATCGGATCTCCTCCTTCGTCTCTCGATCTCACGTCATCGCAAGCTCGGGGGCAGGCCGAAGGCCTCGAAGAGATCCGGGCGCAGGAACACGGTCACCTCGGCGAGGAGGCCGTCCTCGATCCGCAGCACATCGATCCCCATCGGCCGGAACACCTCCTGGCCGTCGGTGCGCAGATAGCTCGCGGCGGCGGGCTGGCCGTTGGCGCTGGTCGCGACGTAGCGGAAGCGGTCGGCGGCGGCGAGCCGGCGGGTCGCCGCCAGCACCGCGTCGCGTCCTTCGTACCAGAGCGGCCGGGGCGGCGCCGAGATCCGCGCGTCCTCGCGCAGCAGTACGGCCAGCGCCTCGATGTCGCCACGCTCGTGGGCCTCCATGTACAGGCGCAGCAGCGCTCGCTCCTCGGCGCTCGCCTCCCGCGGCCGCTCCCAGTCGATCCGCCGCGGCGCCAATCGCTCCCCCAGCGCCCGGCGCGACCGCTGCAGCGTGGTGTTGACCGAGGCGACGCTCATCGACAGCACCGAGGCGCTGTCCCTCGCCGAGAACTCGAGCACGTCGCGCAGGATGATCACCGCACGGCGACGCGGCGGCAGGTGCTGGATCGCGGCGAGGAAGACGAGCTCGATCGTCTCCCGGTCCTCGAGCCTCGCCCCCGGGTCCTCGTCGCCGCGCAGCGCCTCGAGCAGCCGGCCCGGGTAGGGCTCCAGCCAGGGCGCGTCGGTCAGCGCGGGCGGCTCCAGTGCCGGGTCGGCAGCCCGCACCACGTCCGGCGGCAGCACCCGCGGCGGGCGGCGGGCGAGGAGATCCAGGCAGGCGTTGGTGGCGATCCGGTAGAGCCAGGCTCGGAAGGAGGCGTGGCCCTTCACATCGCCGCGGGCGCGCCACGCCCGTAGCAGCGTCTCCTGCACCAGGTCCTCGGCGTCCTCGAGTGACCCGGACATCCGGTAGCAGTGGACATGCAGCTCCCGCCGGTGCCGCTTCACCAGCTCGACGAAGGCTGCCTCTTCTCCACCCCGATTCGCCTTCACCGCGCGCTGGTCACCCCCGCCGAGCATCCACATGCCACTTAAGACTCCCCCGTAGCCCAAGAGTGATCACCCCCTCGGGCGGTGCCAAGGCGGGCGCTAGGCGGTCGCCGAGGCGAACAGCACCACGTTCGAGAGGCTCAGCGGCTTCGAGCCACCCGCCGCATCCGCTGCGGCCTGTGTGATCGCGTCCCAGGTCTCCTCCTGGGCCTCGCCGGCGTGCTGCTCGATCATCGCCCGGATCGGGGCGGCGATCGCCCTGACGTAGGCCGTGAAGTGCTCCGGGGAGTCGAACTCGAAGGTGACCTCGTCCTGCTCCACGGCGACCTCCGAGAACCCGCCGCCTTCGAGCAACCCGCCGATGGCCGCGGGGATGGGCCGGGAGAGGGGCCCGGGCGTTCCGGCCGGGGGCGGGGGCACGTCCAGCCGCTCCATCGCCGTTCTCATCGGGATCGAGAGGAAGGGGACCCGATCGGGCTCGCCCCACGAGCTGATCGCCATCCGCGCGCCCGGTTTCAGGAAGCCTCGGCTGCGCCCCGCGGCGGCCTCCGCGTCGGGCTCGAAGATGATGCCCCAGCGCGAGACGGCGGCGTCGAAGCTCGCGGACGGAAACTCGAGGCGGGAGGCGTCCGACTCCAGGAACTCGACGTTGCCCAAGCCGGCCGCGGCCGCGCGTTCACGCCCGAACGCGACCATCTCGGCGGAGATGTCCGTGGCCACCACGCGGCCCTCCGGGCCGGCCTTCCGCGCGGCGGTCAGCGCCGGCTCGCCATAGCCGGCGGCGACGTCCAGGACCCGGCTTCCCGACCGCACTTCAGCGAGCTCCACCAGCCGCTCGCTGATGTGCCCGTCCGCGCGGTCGTTGAACTCGCTCCACGTCTTCCATCCCACCGCAGCAGCGTCCCAGTGCCTGTGCTGCGCTTCGCGGAAGTCGGCCGAGTCGATCGCCGTGGATTTCATGCTCGCTCTTCCCCCCACCCCAGTGCCGTGCACGGCGACGCTAACCGATTCGGGTCACCGGCGGACTCGGCGAGGGATGCCCGAGCACTCCTGATCTCGATGACCTGCGTGTCGAGCATCCGGCGGTGTCGGCAGCATCCAAGGTCGTGCCTGGTCCCGACCGTTACCCGTCGACGTCAACGCAGGGTCGCAGGGCGACGCATGTCGCCGGGCCGGGCTTCCGCGCCGACATGCAGCGCGCGTGGGAGATCCTCGGGCGGCTCAACGCGCTGGCACCGGGCGACTTCGACGCCGTGCGGGCCCTGCTGGGCGAGCTGACCGGCCAGGAGCTGGACCCGTCGGTTCGCGTGCTGCCGCCGTTTCACACCGACAGCGGCCGCAACCTCCGCTTTGGCCGCAATGTCTTCGTCAACCACGGCTGCACCGCGATGGACCTCGGCGGCATCGACATCGGCGACGACGTGATGATCGCGCCGACCGTGCAGCTGATCAGCTCGGGCCATCCACTCGACCCGGCGATCCGCCGCTCGCAGATCACGACGGCTCCCGTCCGCATCGGCCGGGGCGTGTGGATCGCTGCCGGCGCCACGGTCCTGCAAGGCGTCACGGTCGGCGAGGACGCCGTGATCGCCGCAGGTGCCGTCGTCACGCACGATGTCCCGGCGCGCACGCTGGTCGCCGGTGTCCCCGCCCGGGTCGTCCGCGCCCTCTGAGTCCACGCGCAGCCCAGCGGAGCCGGCAGAGCCGGCCGCCGAGCCGCGGCCGTGGGCGGGCGCCCGCCCTACGCGTCCTCCGGCAGGCCGGCGAACTCGCGCCTGACGTCCCGATACCACCCGAGGCCGCTGACCGGGCGCTTCCAGCGGCCGCGCATCGCCTCGTGGGCCTCGCGGTGCGTCTCGTCGCCGGCCGCGACCTGCGCCTTGAGGTGGCGGTCCTGGGCCTTGATGACCTCGTTGTGGTCCTTGCCGTGGTGCTCGGCGTCGCACGGGCCGCCGAGCTGCCTGCAGGTCATGGTCTTCATGGACGGCAAGCTACGGCCGCCCGCCCGCGGCCGCTTCTCGATTCCTGATCGATCAGCACCCCTGTGATGCAACCAGATGCCACGTGCCGGAGGCCGCCACTCCACTGGGCCGCGACCGGCGGATCTCGCCGCTCGACGGCCGCGGTCGCCGCCGCGTCACGCTCGCGGAACCACTGCTCCCCCTCGATCGAGAAGTTCGGGATGACCTTGTCGAGCCAGCCCGGGAACCACCAGTGGCCCTGCCGGCGAGCACCATCACCGCGGGGACGAGCAGGCAGCGCACGAGACCTCGCGGCGGGCGACCAGCAGCTGGACTCGAAGAACCTCGACCTGGACGCCACGAGCGACCGCAAGGTCCTGACGCTGCTCGCCGCCCGCACGCTGGACACGGCGACCGAGATCAAGGTGGTGTGCCAGACCATCAGCGGACCCGGCTACCACCTCAGCAATGGCCAGGTCGTGGCGGTGCAAGTCGCGGCGATCCGTTGAGAGGGGACACGGCCCCGCCGGTCGTCATCATGTGCCGGTCCCCCGTCGCTCGAGGCGCGGCGGGAGACAGCGCGGGAGGGGAATCGGGGCTTGGACGCGGGCCGGAGCGATGCGTTCACGGGTTTGCCGAGGTCTGCACTCGTTCCCGACGTTCTCGGGAGCTGAATGATTTATTCCATGTCGAGCGGCGTCGGCCGGCTCCGCTCATCAGGTGAACGGCCGCGAGCGGCGCGCCCCACGACACCAGGAGACCAGGATGCCGAAGTATCTGCTGCACCACGAGTACTCACCGCAGGGGCTGGCCGGAGGTCGTTCATGACCGTCCAGCGCCTGGAGCACATCGGCATCGTCGTCGACGACCTCGCGGCGGCGACCGCGTTCTTCGTCGCGCTCGGGCTCGAAGTGGAGGGCGAAGCGTCCGTCGAAGGGCGCCTGGTGGACCGCATCAACGGGCTCGAGGGCGTGCAGGCGGACATCGTGATGCTGCGGACCCCGGATGACAGCAGCGAGCTTGAGCTGGCCAAGTACCGCTCGCCCGCATACGTCGGCGGCGACGGGCCGGCGCCACCCAACGCCCCAGGCATCCGCCACATGCTGTTTCTCGTCGACGACATCGAGGCGTCCCTCGCCCGCCTGCAAGGGCATGGCGGCGAGCTGGTCGGCGAGCTCGTGAACTACGAAGACAGCTACCGGCTCTGCTATCTGCGCGGCCCGGCGGGGATCATCGTCGAGCTGGCGGAGAAGATCGGCTGACGGGCGTCCCGTGGTTCGGTTAGGAGGACGTCGAGAGGAATCACGAAACCAACGGCGAGAAAGGCTACGACTGGCAGAGCGCCAAGGTGTTGTTGCTACCTACAACCGGGCGCAACTCGGGTGGAGGCGATCCACCCGGCTGGTTCCTGAACCTCCAAGACGATTCGATCGTGGCCGTGCAGATCAAGCCGACGACCACACCGCTCGGGCGCGAGGTCGCCATCGGCCGAGGAGAAGCCAGAGCTGTGGCGCCTGATGACCGCGACCGGGGCGCCCTACGACGAGTTCCAGGGCAAGGCCGACCGGAGCGAGGCGAGCGAGAGCTCCCTCTACTCCAGCGAAGCCGACGAGCGGACTCGAACCGCTGACCCCTTCCTTACGAGACGTGATTGAGCGCGCAACGAATGTCTATGAGCGGGACCTCAGCGGGTCGCAACGTCAAGCGCAGAGCCAAAACTAACCTTTGGTCTTGTACGGCCGATGGCGTTCAGTGGAGGGCTCGTGGACGCTATGTGGACGTTGGTGAACGGTCTCAGAGCTCAGGAGCGACGCGGTAAGCGCGGTGAAGGCAGCGCGTGTTTCGGAATAGCGTGGCCAGTTCCGCCGCCTGTCGACTTCTTTGGTGCCGGCGCGCTTGCGACTGCGGTCACCGGCCGGCTCGGTCCGATACAAGTCGCCGGTCATGGGCGTACGGAGATCCCTACGGCTCAGCGCCGTAGTTGCGCTGCTTGTCGCTCTCGCAATCCCCGCTGATCAAGCCTCCGGTGTGGAGTCGTCGAAGTCTGGGTGCGAGAACTTGAACTTGACCGCCGGAGCGGTCCACGCCTGGCGCGACGCGTTCAAGAGGAGCCGCCAACTTCAGGGGCTCGCACTCAAACGCGTTCGACCGTCGTACTACGGGCGTTGTGGTCGAACCTTCTACGGATATGCGACGTTCGCTGCGACTCGCGGCTCTCACTTGACCGAGCGGCAGCGCGTGAGCCTGCAGGATGTTCCGGACGTATTCCGGCGACGTGCTGGGCGCGCGTGGCACGACGTAAGCGACACCGGAGGAGGCCTGCCGTGCGGCGGCAGCCGAGGCTTCCCCCGCCCGCTCGTGCGCCTGTGGCGTCTGCACTGCTCGTAGGCGGTAACCGCCGGCGCCGCCCTCGCTATGCATCCGCTCTGTGGGCGGCCGCATGATCGCGTCGCTGTCGCCCTCGACGAGCCGAGATCGATCTCAGCGCCACGAACGACATCTCAGCTACGACCGCCGAGCTGCAGGCCCCTCACGCCATCGCCAGAGTCGCCTGCGACGCTCCTCGCATAGTCGCCGACTATGACCTACCAGAGCTGACGCCAACGCGCTCAACGTCAACAGCGCCAGCCCAGACTATACGGACATCTAGTCCTTCGACCGGGAAGCGCCACAACAACACCGCCCAATGCTCGACGGGCTGAGTCAGCTTCGCTTGAGCGACGAAGGCACCTCGGCGAGGTGGTTTGCATCAGCGCGCGCAAGCTGTTAGCTAGGACGCCTCGCGCGTGAGCGGAAGTAGAACCGAGCCTTTGAAGAGCTAACGGACCCAGCAGCTCCGAAGCAGTTTCTCCTGGCCCCGATCGCGCCGCTAGCGAGCCTACTTGCGGCACCGAGCGAAGGAGCATACGGCTGCGCCTATTGGCGTCGAGCCTAAGCCGCAGCTTTCCTCGACTTCCAGTGGTCCTCAAGGATTCCCGGATATGTGAGGCGCCCGTCGTCGTGGACGGTGATCCTGACGTCACCGGTGAATCGGGTCGAGACGGTGTGCTCGGAGTACTGCCGATACTTTTGCGTCGCGTCGTGCTCGACGGCTCCCACGGAGGTGATCGTGAGCCACGGCGCCATCTCCTTGACGGCCGGCCAGTAGTAGCCGCTGTTGCGGCCATGGTGCGACGCCTTCAGCACGTCAATCCCTGTCATGTCGAGGTGCTGGAAGATCGCAGGCCAGGTCTCACCTCCGGTCGCGTCGCCGCCGAGCAGAAAGCTTCGACCGGCGTGACTCACCTTGATCACCATGCTGAGGACGTTTTGGTTGTTCGTATCCTGGGCGATCCCCACTAGCTCATCTGTTGGCGCCCAAAGCTCGATGCCATCTTCCTTCCAGAAGCTCCGGAGGCTGCCTTGGCGCTGATCGAACGCACGCCAATTGCGGGAGTCGCGAACGTGCCGATAGGTCTCCCAATCGTCCTTGCTGTAGCGAGATCCAACCTTTGACCAGTCGGCGGTGTCCAGGTCGAAGTTCAGCTTGCTGCTGTGCCAGAAGTTCTCGACGTCCTTGGGCTCGTGGTTGATTAGCCGGTGCATGCCTGTGATGTGGTCCATGTGCGGATGGGTCACGATCAGCCGGAAGATGTCGGCATATTTCCCGATGTGCGAGTCGTAGTACTCCAATGCGTCCGTCTTCGGGGCCAGCTTTTCAGCCGCGGTCTTGGCAAAGACGGAGAGATCCATTCCGAGGCTCTTAGCGGCTTGATAGGTCCTGTCGGCGGCAAGCGTCTCCTGCAACGTTGTTGGGTCGAGTGACTTGATGCTCGATAGGTCAACGACGGAGATCCGGCCGCTCGGGTGCTCGATGATCGTGCAGTCGCCCTCGCCGACATTTAGGAAGTGGATGGTGAGCGGCACTACGGCGCCTCCGCGTAGCTTGTGAACAGCTCGACGGCGAATTGGCGCAGGAACTTGAGATACCTGTAGAGCATCCCGACTGATCCGAGCAGCGCCGCGACGATCCACCACCCTGGCCCTACATCTGGCCCGGTATCAACCGAGCCAAGTGCCACGCCAATACAGAGCGCGCCGGCGCCGACCGCGAGCGCCAGGGTCATGTTCCGACAGAAGCCGTACAAGTTGAGAAACGTGTTCAAGCGGGCCTGCACCACCATGTCGCCCTTCATTACTGCATGACAGTGAAAGAAGAGCTCTTCCCCCTTTCCCGTGAACCGCCTCGTAGCGGCACGGGCTACCACCCGCTGCTGAGTGCCAGTCGGGAGGCTGCTGTAGAAGCCCGGGAAGAGTGTTGGACCGAGTCCTCCCTTTTTGTGTCCGAGCAGATGGTCCGTTGGCATGCCGAGTCGTTCGCGTACCAGCCGTCGTTCGATCACGTCGCTCGATATGTTGGCTACCAGGTGGCCAGTGACGTAAGCCGCCACGATGAACAAACCAGCAAGTATGAAGCCCTGACTTTCCTTCAGCGGCTCGTAACCGATAAATGCAGCCGTGATCGCGACGAGCACGATGAATCCCGAGGACAAGTAGGCGAAGAAGTCGTAGGCGGTGAACGGCAGCTTGTCCATCTCAGCCCAGATTTACAAACCAGGCGGACGGCAGGACGGATCGGACATCTGCAGTCGACGCGTGCCGAGGAAGCCTGTAATGGCGCTGCCGGCGGACGTCCTCTCTGGCGTCGCTCTCGAATGCAGCCCTGGTGGCGACCGTCGATTGGTGGCTTGTGTCCTCCCCAAGGCGCAGGGTGACCTGAACACCGGCAGGTGCCCGAGGACGGGGACGAGGTAGTGCACGGCTCGGGTGCCGCAAGTCCCGGGCTCTTCGCGGCGATGTCGAGGTAAGCCCTGGCGTGCAGGATGGTCGCCTCTGAGCGTGGTCACGGTCGTCGGCCACCATTCGGTCGTGATGTCTACGACCTCGTCTGGAACGGTGTGCCGGGCCAGTCGTGCGGATCGTCGAACAGCTCCACGTCAGGCAAGTCAAAGACACGTGCGGAGTCAAACGTGCCTTCGGAGACCTCTAGTTCAGCGTCGCCTAGTTCGATGCGCCGCCAAGGCAGGTGGTCAGGGAGTGTGTGGTTAGGGTCCGGGTGCAGCCAGAGCACCGGGGCCTCGCGCGCGACGCTCCATGGACGCATCTCGGCGCCGACGTATAGCAAGCCGGCGATGTGTCGATTCCGCATCTGGCCGACACCGTGGCAAAAAATTCATCGCCGCGGCGGCTCGTCGCAACGACTGTGGCGGGCTTGCCCGGGCGCGCACTCCCGATCGTCGGGCCAAACAGCGCCGTGGACACGTCGTCAGCCCGCGCGCCGAGGCGGTCCATCCCGACGGCAAGAACCACGGGTTCAGGTGGGGTGCCGTACTTGGTGGCCTTCTCTTCGAGTCGGTCAAGCAGTACGCCGCTGTGTTCCCACACGGCGCCGTGAGCGGGCCCCGCCCAGATCGCGGGACCAGCGCGGCCGCGATCCGCCGGCCTCCGCGGCCACGCCCGGAACGAGAATTGCCAGTCGCCGACACGCTCGATGCGGCTCGGTAGCGCTTCGATGCCGACGCGACGCTCCTGACCGCCCCGGACATCCTCCCAGCTAAGCGAAGCAAGCCAGTGCTCGAGCCGGCCTCGGACGCCGCGCATGGGAGGCGAGTCAGGGCCCTGTCGTTCGATGTCGAATAGCAGAGCGAAGTCGTCGTTGCGAACGCGATTGACAGCAGCAACGATGCGAGCGACGCGACCCGCCCGGCCGGCGCCGTCTCGCGTCCCGATGACCGTCGCCTCAATCAGCATCCTGTCGCCATCGTTGGAAAGCAGAAAGTCCGGACGACTGGTGACGCCTTCTAGATTCGGGTGAACGACGATGTCAAAACCGATTCCACGGTGGACGGCGTGGAGGTACATCTCGAACCAGGCGGCATAAAATGCCGTGTCGTCAGTGGATGCCAGGCGTCGTCGAAGATCCCAGCGGTCTCGCTCGGGATACTTGGCGAACCAGGCATTCAGCAGGCGTCGGACTCGGTCGAAAGCCGGATCGTCAACGCGGTCAAGGAAGGCCGAAACTGGTTCCCCCTCGTCGGCGGGCGACGGGTCGTCGCGCCAACGGTCGGCGAATAACGGATGGTCGGCCATGGGGATCCACCTCATCATGGCCAACAACTGGGCGCATCTTAAAGCGCCAGCGCGGCTACAAGCCTGCGCCACAGTCCTTGGCGCGGGAATCGGGCTCGGCCAACGCCCGATAAGGCGCCTTCCGTCACACAGTCGCCGGGTAACAGCGCGAGTCGGAGCCGTGGCTGGCGAGGCCGCAGCCTCGGCGAAAGCTGGTTCGTCGCCCTCGCGCCGCGTCGTGGTGGGCTTCGGCGAGATCGCCGGTAGTGCCGGCGATACGTCGACGCGCTCGTCGGGGCGACCGCCCGAGCGCAAGTTGTCGTAGGCGCATTTCGCCCGGAACGCCGCCTAGCCACTCGATCGAACGGGCGGACGTGCTCCTTGAAACGACTCGACGGTCATGTCGAACGCGAAGTGCGCGGTCGCCGCCGCGGAGAACGACATCCGCATCTCCCGGAATGGTCAGAGCATGGAGTACGCCTCGCGGCACGGCGGACACTTCCGCCGTGCGTCCGCATAGGCTGCGCTACACGTGGGCTCAGTCGGTCCGATACTCAAAGCACGACGGTGGCAAGAGCTCGCTCTTGATCGATGGGAGGCCGAAGGTGATCGAGGAGTAGTCGCCGTGGTGACCGGTGGCGGAAAGACCTATTTCGCGCTTCTCGCGTATCAACGGCTTCTCGCGCGACATCCTCAAGCGCGCCTGGTCGTGGTCGTCCCGACCATCGCGCTCCTAGATCAGTGGGCCATCACCCTAACTATGGACTTGGATCTCGGGCCGGCCGACATGGCTTTGATTTCGGGCGAGAACCCTCGAAGCCCCTTACGGCGGGTCTCGGTCATCGTCATCAACACCGCTCGTCGACGCGCCGAAGGCATGGATCCTGATGAGCCGGTGATGCTTGTGGTGGACGAATGCCACCGCGCAGGAAGCCCCGAGAACGCTCGCGCACTTCGCATTCCCGCAATCGCCACTCTCGGCCTGAGTGCGACGCCCGAACGCCAGTGGGACGATGGGTTCAAAGACCATGTCGCGCCGACGCTTGGTCCGGTGATCTACGAATACGGCTACGCGGATGCCCGCCGCGACGGCCTTATTCCCGACCTTGAAATCTTGAACTATCGGTTCGATCTCGATCCGAACGAGGCGGAGCAGTACGAGGCCCTCACGAAGCAGATCGCTCGCGGTTGGGCAAAATCCGACGATCCGTCCACTGATCTCGCTTTGAAGCGCCTGCTCATTCGCCGGAGCCGCGTCAGTGCAAGTTCGCCATCGCGAGTCGTGGCGGCTGTCGCTATCTCAGAGCATTTCCCTCAGCGTGGTTTGGTCTTTCACGAGCAAATTGAACGTGCCGAGGCCATCGCGAGGCTCCTCGATCGCCGTGGCACTCGGGTGGCGATCTACCATTCGCAGATGGGCGCTGCCCGGAGGCGCCGCAGCCTTGAGCTATTCCGACTTGGCCAGGTCACCAAGCTCGTGACGTGCCGCGCCTTGGACGAAGGCCTCAACGTGCCGGACGCAGAAGTCGCCATTATTGCGGCCTCGTCAACTTCGCAGCGTCAACGCATTCAGCGCTTGGGCAGAGTGTTGCGGGCTACGGAAGGCAAGGATCGAGCCCGAGTGTGCACGCTCTTTGCGACCGATCCCGAGCGGCGTGCACTCGACAAAGAAGCCGTGGATCTCGACGAGGTAGCCGAAGTTCGCTGGTACGAGGTCAAGACGTGACGGATGCCGTCGTTGTAGACACCCGACTCTTTACGCCTGTCCGGGTGACTGAGGACAAGCTGGAATCGCTCCTCAAGACGGCGGCTCCGAGAGTCTTTCCGGGCTTTGACTTCTTTGAGTTTAAGCCGGCTATTCGATGCGGCGACAGCACGCGACATCCAGACGGAGCACTGCTTGCACGTGGTTCGGAGCAATGGTGGGTAGTCGAGGTGGAGACGCATCTGCATGACCCCCAGGAACACATCGAGCCGCAGCTGCGCGATCTGGCTGGGGGGTTCTACGGCCCAGATGCCTTCGCCTACCTTGACCGGCACGCGTCCTTCGACGCGTCGCGCTACTCGGTCGACGAGTACGAGCCATCGCTATTGCTCGTCATCGACTCGCTCACGCCGGAGATACGGAGCGTCGCCACGAGGCTGAATGTGCAGGCCGTCGAGTGTGCGGTGTTTCGGTCCGTTGAGGCGAATCAGTATGCGCTTGCAGTCGCCGGCCAGCGACCTCAAGTCGACCGCCTTCACGAGGCTCCGGGGATCGAGCTGCTTCTCGCGGACCGAGACGGAATGGCCTACTTTGCGCCAGCGGACGGCAAAAAAATGCCCATGCTCAAAGGCTATGAGCTCATGATCGCCCACACTGCGCAAGAGTGCTTTGCGACGTCTGATGGCGCGGGTATCATCGCGCCCCTTACGGTCGCCGAAATCCAGACGGAGGTCGGCGCGACGTTCCGCTTCAAACTGATCTCGAGCACGGCGTCACTCGTCCCGCTACTGGAATCGTGCGAGTAGATGACTGCGGGTATTTAAGGAGCTCTGTGCCAAACACCGTCCCTTTGCAGGCGAACAACCGGATTTGGCTGACGTATCGGCACTTTCCATACAAGTCATGGACTGCCGTTGCCGAGCTGATCGACAACAGCACGCAGAATTACTTCGACAACCGTAACGCTGTCGACGCCCAACTCAAGCGGGACAAGGCATCCTTTGCCGTTCGGATCGACCTCGATAGCAAAGACGGATTCTTTAGCGTTGTCGACAATGCCCTTGGCATGGACCTCGACGATCTTCGACGGGCTGTGCAACTAGCCGCGCCACCAGACGACACCTCGGGCCGCTCAGAATTTGGCATGGGGATGAAGACTTCTTGCTGCTGGCTCGGGCCGAAGTGGCGCATCGTGACGACAAAGCTTGGCACCGAGACGGAATACACGGTGACGATCGATGTAGAGGCGATCGCAGATAGTGACGCACACGAACTTCCTGTCGTTGAGAAGAAGGCCGGTAAGGATGAGCACTACACGCGTGTAGAAGTCGAGGGGCTTTACCCGCGCTTCCGCACGCGTTCACTCGGCAAGACCAAGGAATATCTCGTTCAAACTTTCAGTAACGACGTCGAATCTGGTGCTGTCGAGATTTGGTGGGGCGGTGAGAAGCTCGTTCCCCCTACGGTCGAGGTCCTCGAGACGGGGACTGGCGATGAGACCACCACGTGGACAAAGGACGTCGCGTTTGAAGTCGCTGGGAGGAAGGTCACGGGATGGGTGTGCATTCTGGGGGAAGGAAAACGAGGACGCGGGCGAGAGCGGGCTGGGTTCGACCTATACCGGCGTGGGCGAGTCATCATCGGGAGGCCTTATGGGTACAGACCGCCGAAGGAGTTCGGGGAGGCTCGTAACGACCTCCTTAATCAGCGCCTGTACGGTCAGCTGAACCTTGACTCGTTTCCTGTTAACCACCTTAAGGATGATTTTCTTTGGGATGGACTGGAAGATGAATTTCAGGATAAGCTTGTCGCGGCCACTACTGACTACATACAGTTCGCAAAGACGTTCAAGGCGCGAGGGGACAACAAGCCTGTTACGCAGGCAGTAGTAAAAACAACTAACGACGAAGTGGCGAGCGATCTTACGGACGAGCAGATGGAAGAGCAACTCCAAGTGATCGAGATCATGGAGGTGCCTCGGGCCTCCGACCCCGCGGTCATTGAGGCGAAGGCAGCACGGCTGCGGGCGCAGAAGATCGAGCCCAGAATAGTTGAGGTTGGGCGTTACCGGTTCCGCATTTTCCACCCCGTCGACATGTCAGACAGTGAAGCGTACTTCTTCCGTCAGTCACCGCAGGATGAACAGATCGACATCTTCGTTAACGATAACCACCCCTACGTCGCCGCTTCGGCGTCCGATGAAGCCAGCTACCTCATGTTTGTGCGGATGTGTGTGTTCGACGCCATCGTCGAACACCAGCTCACTCATCGGGAACAAGGCTTCGACGCGACGTTCCCAGCTCGCCTGAAAGACGCCCTTCTGAGGGGCGTTCACATCTGATGCTGGACCAATTAGAGACTACAGCTGAGCTCGGTGTGGCCTCTTGCGGTGATCCTGTCGAGACGCTCCGGACGCCAGCCCCCACAAGCCCGCCGCGACGCCACTCGTCGCTGCTGCCAACGGCCAGAAGGATGCTGGGCAACTTGACCGAGTCTTCGATATGCTATTGCGCATCGACGAGCGCGCTGGCCGCGAGTACGTTCGCCGGCTCGTGGTCAACTAGCCGTAACGGATGCTTTGAAGCGCCATCAGGATGTGGCGCTGTCGTTGGCGGGCCTAAGCGAGTGAGTTCTATTGCGCGGCGTCGCCATCGCCTCATTCACCGCAAGACCGCGGCGGATGGGGACCATTTTTGTTTGCTCGGTCAGGTCGGGAGCGAAGCAGCCGAATTGCCCTTCGCCCCCGACGAAGATGGCGATAGACGTCGCGAGCAGGGTCTAGACGCTTCACCTGAAGTAGCCAACGGCGCGGTCGTAGCAACGCTTGCCGCGACAAGCTGGCCTGAAGAAGGCGTTGACGAGGTCTTGGCGGCTCGATGAATAGCGACCGAGCCACGGGACGGCTCTAGGCCAACCGTCGATCCCTGATCGTTGGACTTGCGCAGGAGAGCCGGATCGTCCTTCACAGACCGATTGCGGTTGGGCCCGTCAACCGCGCCGTGTGCTTGCGGCCCTCCATTACGCCAGGTGTCGAGATCTAAGCGGACTCTTTCAAAGCGATCCGCGCCGGTTCCGTCCGCGCCGCTTAGATCCGCCTCCCTCTAGACGATTTCGAGGAGGGCGAGCATCCGGTCGTACACCTGAGCGTTGTCGCCCTGACCGCTGAGCAGGAAGGCCAACTCCAGCAGAACGCCCATCTGGATCTTGGCGGCAGAGTTCGCGCCGGCGTGGGACCTGTGCTCAAGGTTCACCACGACCCGCCGCGGACGATTGCGGACCACCACGGGTGGAGTGTCAGCGCCCGCCTGAACCAGCTCCACGGAGTAGGAGACACCACCCGCCTGCACAATGGGATAGATCAGCGACGGTCGAACGCGGGCGCGCACGCGTGACCCATCCTCCATGAGTTCGAGCTCATAACTGACGCGGGCGCCTTCCAGGTCTTCAGAAACCTCGACTAGGGCCCCGGCGGCTTCGAGGGTCGGTTGCAGCGCCGGCGAGACGCTCGGCGCCCGGCGGTCAACCTCTGACGCGGGAAGGCCCACGCCTTCGTACATGCCGCAGGCGGCTTCTATCACTCGCCCAATCGCCTGAACGGTCCGCGTGTGCTCTTCGATGATCCGCCGGAGCGCCACCTTGGCTCGTTGCGGCCGCTGGACGCCAGCCGACTTGAACTCGAGGATGCAACGAGCGAGATAGCGCTGAGCCACCTGGTAGTCGCCACACTCTCTGTTGAAGGACGCTCGGTCGATATTGATCAGGCGTTCACGGTCGAGTTCGCCCAGCAACCAGATCTCGCCGGAGATGTACTTGCGGAAGCCGGGATCTGCTGTGACGTCGAAGAAGGTGTGCTCCTCCACAGCCACGTTCTGCACGCGTGCCGTGAGTCCCATCCAGTTAGGCGAAGCCCGCCGCTGGTTGAGAAGGTAACCCGCGACCGTGATGCGGCGCCGCGGGCTCTCTCCAGGTACCCGGAGGTTCTTGAGGACTGGCACGGGTGGCCCGCTCCAGCCTTCAGCTCCTGCCTTGTCGTCGCCGAAGGTCCGCCGGGTCAGAGCGATGTCACGCTCCCACGCCGACTGAACCACGACGGGAGCGGACCAGTCATCGGCATGCTGGCGGAGGATCGCCGCCAAGTCGGGTGCGCGCGTCGCAAGCGCCTCCAATAGAGGCCCGTCGGCCCACGGCAGGGGAAGAACGCGTCGCAGGCGTTCGATGAGTGCGTAGAAGCTGTTGGGGTCTAGACCGGCGGCGGCAACCTCGTCGTTGACGCCGGTGATCCGAACGCGTGTGAAGTGCGCCGATGAAGGTCCCTCATACGCGATCTCGATCGCTCTGCCAGCGGCGAGGTCCTCCAGCGTCGCCCGCCGCTCGTCGCGCGAGAGGTCCCACGAATGGCTGATACGGGCACGAGTGAAGTAGGCCGCCCCCGCGCGCTTGGTCTCCACGATGGCGGCTTCGCCGTACTGGAGAAGCGCGAGCGAGCCGATTCCGATCCGTCCGAAGCGGCTTGACTCGCCGAACTTAGACGAGCCGCCGACGGACATGAACTGGTCGCAGAACTCCTTGATGGACATGCCCGTCCCGTCGTCCACCACCGAAAGCTCACGATCACTGGCAACTCGCGAAAGGTCCAGCTCGATCCGCGACGCGCCAGCATCCACAGCGTTGAGAACAGCCTCCCGCACCGCCTTCCAGAGACTGTCATAGGTCTGGCGGCTCAGCTCGGGCAACAGCCCAGCGCGCGCGACGTACCGAAGCTGGACGGATCCTCCGACGCGGCCGTCGGCGCGTGCCTGAAGCTCAGCCGACATCTGCGGCGGCCGGTTGTAGCTTCATCTGAAGGTCTTTGAAGCGAGCTTGCGACCCATTGAGGTAATCGGGATCGATGTCAACGGAGAACCACCGTCTGCCATGCTTCTCGGCGACGGCGCCCGTCATGTTGGATCCGGCGAAGGGGTCGAGCACCAGGTCGCCGGGATCGGTGAGGAATTCTATGAAGAATTCTGGAAGCTCGGCAGGGAAGCGGGCGGGATGCGGCCGCAGGCGCTTCGCCTTGCAGGCGTCGAGGTACTGACGGTCGTTGCCCGTGTTCGGGATCGTGAGCATGTTGGATGGAATGGCGCCGCCGCGATCCTCCGTGAAGCCCTCGCTGACAACGTGACCCGAGGGCCGAGCGCCTCGGTTGTACTTCTTCGTCGCAATGAGCTTCTTCATCGACTCGGTGTACTCGCGCAAGACCCTCCGGTTATCCGCCTTCGCGGTCGGCCCCTTAGCCAGCCACCACACGTAATTGACGGCGTCCTTCGCGCGCTTGCGCTCCACGGTGACCCACTGTGCCGGGCTCGGCAGGCGCGCCGGGTTGTACCAGTAGAAGTCCTGCGCGAGGACGAAAGGGCGATTCGGGCGTCTGCAAAGACTCACCAGGAGCTCGAACTGATAGATGCTTTTTACGGGATGGCCGGGCTCCCAGGCGCCTCCGAGGTCGATCACGAGGCTGCCCGTCGGCTTAAGGACCCTCCAGAACTCATCGGCGAATGGCAGGAACCAGTCGACGTACGATTCCTGGCTCTCATTTCCGTACTCCTTCGGCCGCTGTAATGCGAAGGGCGGTGACGTCATGATCAAGTCGACCGATTCGTCGGGGACCTGATCTTCTAGAGCCTCGATGGAATCACCGACCCACGCTTGGCCGCCCGGCGTCTGGTAGAGCGGCGTCGGATCGTCGGCGAAGTCCAGAGGCGGCACGCGCGGATCGTAGGCGTCCGGCAGGACGACGAAACTTTCGCCGTCGATAACCCCCGCTGGATCCAGGGTTTCGCTGACGGGCGGGATCAGCAAGTTATGAGCCATTCTCGATGCGCATTGCGGCGGGCGATTGGTACGGGCAGGTGGTCATCGAGTGTCGCGTAAGCTTGTGCGGGTCGGCTCCGAGCACCGGAGGTCAAGGTGCGGCGGCGCCAGCCCGGCGTGCTCTCCGTCCGAGCTGCTTACCTCTACTAGGGCCCGAGTGCCAGAAGTTCTCCCCCTGAAGATCGTCTGACTTCGTGACTTGATGAGTGGGCTCGCCGCGTAGACCGCCGGGGGTCCGTCAGCCGTGACCCTTCGTCGTTCGGCTCTGGCACCGAACGCTCAAATGGCGCCCTGGCGGGCGGCCACGTTCGTGTGCCGCCCCACCAGGTCATCGGCGACCCGGAGCCCAGACACCTGGATCGTCAAGCCGGTCGTTGCGACCTGGCAGTGGTAGCGCGAGCCCGAGACTCAATCCGGCATCGCGCGGACCTAAGACGTACATGGACCGACCTCGCGACCATGCGGGTCCCCGAGCGCCAATTCTGCGCCGAAGCGCCGACGCGCGCCGTCAGAGAGTTGTGGACGACACATTACCGGACCTCAACGACGTCCCGACTCTGACCACGCAAGAGGTCGCGGCGTCGACTGGGCTGAGCTATCACGCCGTGTTACGTGCGGTGCACCGAGGCGAGGTCGTCGCCTACAAGCTCTGTGGCCGCGTGCGATTCCGCAAGGCCGACGTGCTCGACTGGGTCGAGCGCAGCCGCGTCGAGCTCGAGGAAGAATGGGAGCAGCCGAAGCGGTCAGCGACGGCGCCACCGCCGGCTCCCGGCTCACGCGAGGCGCTGCGCGCCCTCGTGCGCCGCCTCGGCGCCTAACGGCGGCATGGCGGACGTCCGCAAGCTCGCCAATGGTCGCTGGGAAGCCCGCGCGCGCAGCGGCGGCCGCGACTCGCGGCGCCTCGCCAGGACGTTCGATCGCAAGGGCGACGCCGAGCGGTGGGCGGTCGAGATGCGCCGGCGGCAGCGGCTCGGTGAGCTCGTCGAGAGCGACGCCGGGACCCAGCGGCTCGACGAGTTCATCGAGGTCTACTGGGCCATGCACGTCATCCCGAACCTCGAGGTCACGACGCGCAACAACTACGCGCACGTCTGGCACAAGCACATCCACCCGTACCTCGGGCACTACCGGCTCAACGAAATCACGCCCAAGGTCGTCAACCGGTACCGCGCCGAGCTGCTCGCCCGCCGGGTCGGGTCGAACACCGTGCGCCGGGCGTTGGTGGTCCTCCAAGCGATCCTCTCCCTGGCGATCACCGAGGAGGAGCTGGTCACCAACCCGGTGCAGCGGATCCGCAAGCCCTCGCAATCGCCCCTGCGAGAGCATGTGCCGATTCCCGGTGCTGACGCTCGAGCGCATGCGCGACGGGCTCGAGCCGCGCGACCAGGCGCTGCTTACCGTCCTCGCCTTCGCCGGACTGCGCCCGCAGGAGGCACTCGCGCTGCGCTTCGAGGACCTCGGTGAACGGACGATCGCCGTCACGCGCAAGAACGTCAACGGCACGATCCACCCGCACACGAAGACGCGCAACGACCGCTACGTCCGCCTCCACGACCCGCTCAAAGAGGACCTCGTCGACTGGGCGCGCGCCGCCGGCCGGGCCAGCGGCCCGCTCTTCCCGCGCTTGGACGGCGACCCGATGCGCGAGGTCGACTACCGCAACTGGCGCCGGCGCCGCTACGAGCCGGCCGCCGAGCACGTCGGGCTCGACGCGTCTCGACCGTACGACCTGCGCGCGACCTGGGTGTCGCTGCTGATCTTCGAGGGCCACACCGTCGTCGAGGTCGCCCGCCAGGCCGGCCACTCCCCCCGAGGTCTGCCTGCGCCACTACGCCCGGGTCTTCGCCGATTACGATCCGGCCCAGCGCGTGCCCGTCGTCGAGCAGATCCGCGCGGCCCGCGAGCGGCTCGCCAAGGAGCGCCTCGAGGGCCGCCAGGAGCCGCTCCCGGGGTTCGACGGATGACCGCAGAACCCGCGGGTGTGGACGCTATGTGGACGTTGCCGCCCACAAACACAAACGACCGCCCTTCCCCTACAACGAGAAAACCCCGCCAGAGCGGGGCTTTCGTGAGGAGCCGACGAGCGGACTCGAACCGCTGACCCCTTCATTACGAGTGAAGTGCTCTACCAGCTGAGCTACGTCGGCGAGGCGGCGTCAGGATAGCCGGACGCCCGCCCCGCTCGACGGCTCGGATCTAGCGGCCGGGCTCGCGCTCCTGCCGCTGGCGGTCCTCGTAGCCGCGCTCGTACTCGGAGTCCGTGCCGGAGTCCGGACCGCGCTCCGAGTCGCCGGCGCTGGTCGAGGCGGCGGCAGGCCGATCGCCCGCGGTCCGATCCACGTCGCCCCGGTCGCGATCCACGTCGCCGCGGTCGCGATCCACGTCGCCCCGGTCGCGCCCCACGTCGCCCCGGTCGCGTCCCGCGTCGCCGCGGTCGCGGTCGCCGGCGTCGCGGTCGTCCTCGTCCCCGCTGCGGGCGCCCGCGTCGTCGCGGTCCGACGCATCTCGCCCCGAGTCGAGCTCGTGGTCGGCGAGGCCCTGGTCGTGCAGGTCGGCGCGGCCCTGGTTGACCTCGGCCTCCTTGCGGGCCATCTGGGCGTCCTGCTCGGCACGCTCGGCCTTGAGCTTGGCCTCCTGGGCCTGTTGCTCCTGGACACTGGCCTGCTGCTCCTGCCGCTGGGCGACCTCACGATGATGCGTGGCGGCCTGCTCGCGCTCGCTGTTCAGCCTGCGCTCCTGGCGGCGCTTCGGCGACAGCAGCAGGGCGGCGATGATCAGGATGATCAGTACGACGACGATGATGGCGATGAGTAGTCCGGTTGACACCGGTGTTCCTCCCTGGTTGGCGGGCCCTTCCCGCCCCACAGCCTTCCCGGGGGACGGAGCCGCCAACCCCGGGTAGCGTGCGGCGGGTGACCGCCTTCGACCTGCAGTGCCACTCGACGTACTCCGACGGCGCGCTGGAGCCGGCCGCCGTGATGGAGCGCGCCGCCGCCGCCGGCGTCGAGCTCGTCGCGCTGTCCGACCACGACACGGTCGAGGGCGTCGCCGAGGCCGCCGTGGCCGCGCGCCGCCTCGGCATGGCCCTCTCGCCGGCCGCCGAGATCTCCGCCGTGGCGGGCGAGCACGCCGACCTGCACGTGCTCGGCTACGAGCTCGAGGTGCAGGACTCGACCCTGCTCGACGCGCTCACCGACTTCCGGGCCGATCGCCAGCAGCGCACGGAGGCGATCGCCGACCGCCTCGAGGAGCTCGGCTTCGCGGTCGACCGCGGCATCCTGAACGAGCGCCGCGCCCAGGGCCGGCCGATCGGCCGCCCGCACATCGCCGACAGCGTGCTCGCCCATCCCGACAACGCCGAGCGCCTGGAGCAGGAGGGCATCGCGGACAAGAACGCGTTCTTTCCCGCCTACATCGTCCCCGGCGCCACGGCCTTCGTGCAGCGCACCCGCCCGACCGTGACCGACGCGATCGAGGTCATCCATGCGGCGGGCGGCGTCGCCGTCTGGGCGCACCCGTTCTGGGACCTCGACGACCCGGACGAGATCCTCGCGACGATCGAGGGGTTCCGGGCCTCAGGCCTGGACGGCGTCGAGGTCTTCTACCCGAGCCACAGCGCCGAGCAGACCCGGCTGCTCTACGACCACTGCGTGGGCCACGACCTGCTCACCACGGGCTCGACGGACTTCCACGCCCCCGACCACACTGAGTTCAACGACTTCCTCGGCTTCGACTTGCTGGGGTTGAAACCCCATCTCGGGCCGATCGGCGGGCGTTCCTGAGGGCACCCCGCCCGGGAAACGAACGCGTCGTTCCTCATCTCACTTAACGCCGACGTGCGCGATCTCTTGCTCGGGTCAAGACCCCATCTGCACGGTCATCCGCGAATCCGGTCCGCACGCGTGTAGACGTTGACGCGCCCGCGCCGCGCGAAGCCCCCGAGGGTCAGCCCGCGGTCCTCGGCGAGCCGGACCGCCAGCGAGGTCGGCGCCCCGACCCCGACGAGCACCGGCGCCCCCGCGACCGCCGCCTTCTGCACGAGCTCGAAGGACAGCCGGCCGGACACGCACAGCACCCACCGGTGCAGCGGCACGTGACCGTCGAGCAGCGCGCGGCCCACGACCTTGTCCATCGCGTTGTGGCGCCCGACGTCCTCGCGCACGCACTCGAGCTCGCCCGCCGCGCTGAACAGCCCCGTCGCGTGCAGGCCGCCCGTGCGCTGAAAGCCCGGCTGGCGCAGGCGGTCGGGCAGGCCGGCGAGCAGCGCGCGCTCGACCCGCGGGCCGTCCGGCAGGGGCTCGGCGTGGACGGCGACCTCCTCCAGCGCCCCCTTGCCGCACACCCCGCACGAGGACGTCGTGTAGAAGGAGCGCAGCCCCGGGTCGCGCAGCAGCGGACCGGCGATCTCGACGACGTTGGCGGCCAGGTCGGCGGTCGGGCCGGCGGGCACGGCGGCGTCGATCAGCCCCTCGCCGCGCAGGAAGCCGAGGGCGAGCTCCTCGTCGTGGCCGGGCGTGCGCATGGTGACGGCGAGCGCGCGGCCGTCGACGCGGATCTCGAGCGGCTCCTCGACGGCGACCTCGTCGTCGATGCCCTCCCCGCGGACGCTCGCCACCGCGCCGAGGACGCGCACCTCGGTCGGGACACTCACGCCAGCCGCCGCTCCAGCCGGTACGCGAGCGCCTCGAGCGCGAGCTCCTCCGAGACGTTGAGCGCGAGCCGCGCACGGGTCTCCTCGACGAGCTCGACCCCGTCACGCAGCGCGGCCGCCGGGCGGCCGCGCGCGTCGGCGGCGAGCGCGTCGGCGCGGTCGGCGTTGTGCGCGAGGTCGGGCGCCCCGGCCGCGACGCAGGCCAGGTCGCGCAGCCACAGCCCGGCGAGCTGCAGCGCGTGGTCGATCCCGCGGGTGCGCACGCGCCGCTCGGCGCGCCGGATGCGCTCCTCGTACTCCGTCGTCTTGCGCCGCCGGTCCTTCTTGGGCAGCACCTCGAGCTCCGCGTCGCGCGCGAGCTCGAGCTCGCCGCGGACCGCCGCCGCCTGCTCGCCGCCGGCGGCCAGCAGCGCGCGCCACGGCTTCACCCGGCCGGCCTCGCCCTGCAGCGGGGCGCGGGCGAGCGCCTCGCCCGACGCCCGCAGCAGCTCCCCCGCGGGCGAGGCGAGCAGCCGCGCGCGGTCGGCGTCACCGAGCGCGAGCCGCGCGCAGGCCAGTGCGGTGTCCGCCGCGACTCCCTCGGCCGCGAGCGCCTCGGCCAGCACGGCCGGCGCCGGCGCGTCGAAGCGCACGGCCTGGCAGCGCGAGGCGATCGTCGGCAGCACCTGCCCCGGGCGGTCCGTGAGCAGCAGCAGGACGACGTATTCCGGCGGCTCCTCGAGCGTCTTGAGCAGCGTGTTGGCCGCCTCGTCGTTCATCGTGTCGACGCGCTCGAGCACGAAGACACGGCGGTCCGCCTCGAACGGGGTGTGCGTCGCCGCGGCCACCACCGCCTCGCTGACGTCGGCGCGCAGCATCTCGTGCGCGCCGCTCGGGGCGACCCAGGTCAGGTCGGGGTGGGCGCCCGACTGGACGCGGGCGCGCGCGGACTCCGGGTCGCGGGCGTCCTGCGCGAGCAGCTCGGCCGCGAAGGCCCGCGCCGCGGCCCGCTTGCCGGTCCCCGCGGGCCCGGTGAGCAGGTAGGCGTGGCTCGGTCCCGAGACCAGCGCCGCGCCGAGCACCGCGGCGGCGTGCGGATGGGCGTCCAGCGCGAGCGGCACGCCGAGCACCTTACGCTCCGGCGCGCATGCTGATCACGGTCGAGGGCATCGACGGCGCGGGCAAGACGACGCTCGTGCGCGGGCTCGCCGAGCGGCTGCCCGGACCGCTGACCACCCTGCGCGAGCCGGGCGGGGTCGAGCTCGGCGAGCGGGTGCGCGCGCTCGTGCTCGGCGACCCCGACCTGCGGGTGGATCCGCGGGCCGAGGCGCTGCTCTACGCCGCCTCGCGGGCGCAGATGGTCGCGGAGGCCGTCCGGCCGCGCCTGGAGGCCGGGGAGACCGTGGTGCTCGACCGCTTCGTCGACTCCTCGCTCGCCTACCAGGGCGGGGCGCGCGGGCTCGGGGTGGACGCCGTCCGCGCGGTCAACGCGTTCGCCACCGGCGGCCTCGTGCCCGACCGGACGCTCTTGTTGCGGCTCGATCCGGCCGCGCGCCTGACGCGCCTCGCCGGGCGCGGCGACGGCGCCGACCGGCTCGAGCGCGAGGCCGAGCCGTTCTGGGTCGCCGTCGCCGCCGCCTACGACGCGCTCGCGGCCGCGGAGCCCCGGCGCGTGCGCGTGCTCGACGCGACCCTGCCGCCGGCGGCGCTGCTGGAGGCCGCGCTTCAGGCGCTCGAGTAGCCGTCCGGGTGGGCCTGGTGCCAGGCCCACGCGTCGGCGATCATCGTGTCGAGGTCGCGGACCGGCTCCCAGCCGAGCACGGAGCGGATGCGGTCGTTGGCGGCCACGAGCTGCGGCGGGTCGCCGGGCCGGCGGCGCGCCTCGAGAACGGAGAAGTCCGTGCCGGTGACGCGCTTGGCGGCCTCGATGACCTCGCGCACGGAGTAGCCGCTGCCCGAGCCGAGGTTGAGGACCTGGTGGGTGCCCTCCGTCGTGTGCTCGAGCGCGCGCACGTGGGCGTCGGCGAGGTCGTCGACGTGGATGTAGTCGCGCACCGCCGTGCCGTCGGGCGTCGCGTAGTCGGTGCCGAAGACCGAGACGGCCTCGCGCCGGCCGGCCGCGGCCCGCAGGACGAGCGGGATCAGGTGGGTCTCCGGCTCGTGGTCCTCGCCCTGCTCGCCGCTGGCGCCCGCGACGTTGAAGTAGCGCAGCGAGATCGCCCCGAGGCCGTGGGCGCGGCACTCGTCGGCGATCATCCGATCCACGGCGAGCTTCGTGTTGCCGTAGGCGTTGACGGGCACCGGCGGCTCGTCCTCGCGGATGGGCACGCGCTCCGGCTCGCCGTAGACCGCGCACGTCGAGGAGAACACGAGCCGGCGCACGTCGTGGGCGCGCATGACGTCGAGGAGGTTGAGCGTGGCGCAGACGTTGCCGCGCCAGTAGCGCTCCGGGTGGTCGACGGACTCCGCGACGAGGGAGAGCGCCGCGAAGTGCAGGACGCCTTCGAAGCCGCGGCCGAGCGCAGCGTCCATGGCCTCGGCGTCGAGCAGCTCGGCCTGGATGAACTCGCAGCCCTCGGGCACCGCGGCGCGATGGCCGCGGTCGAGCGAGTCCAGCACGGTGACCTCGTGGCCGGCCTCGAGCAGCTGGGCGGCGACGACGCTGCCGATGTAGCCGGCGCCGCCGGTGACGAGGAGCTGCATCGCCGGGCAGCATAGATCCGGGGGCGGCATCCCAAACCGATACCATCATGGGATGACCCGACAGGTTGCCCTCAGACTGCCGGATGACCTCGTCGAGTACGTCGACGGCCTCGTCGCCGACGGCACGGCGTCGAGCCGGGCGATAGTGGTCAAGCGCGCCCTGGAACGGGAGCGTCGGCGAACGATCGCTGCCCGCGACGCGGCGATCCTGGCCGCGGAGCACGACGACGCGGACATGCAGCGTCTCGCCGAGCACGTGGCCGGCGAACCCCTGGACCTCGAGTAGTGCGGCCGATCCACACCGCGCGGCTCGACAAGGCGCGGCCCGTGCTGGTGCTGACCCGCGAGCTCGTCCGACCGCACGTGGCGCGGGTGACGGTCGCGCCCATCACCACCACGGTCCGCGGGCTGTCGACCGAGCTCCCGGTGGGGCGCGCCAACGGCCTTCATGGCGAGAGCGTCGTGAGCTGCGACAACCTCGTCACGGTGCCCGCCACGGCACTCGGGCGCCAGATCGGCGTCCTTCTCCCTGACCAGGAGGAGCAACTCACCTCCGCCATCCACGCGGCCTTCGATCTGGACTGAGATCAACTGCGGACGGCGACGAACCAGCGCCCGTCGAGCAGGATCTCGCCGCCGCCGAGCTCGTCCGCCAGCCCGGCCCCGGAGAACCAGCGCTTGTAGACCGTCGCCGCCGAGCCGTCCTCGAGCGTCCGCGGCTGCCACGCCTCGGCGGGCTCGTCCGGCCGCAGCGCCGAGTCGACGACGACGAGCTCCTCCCCCACCCGGCGAGCCTCGGCGAGGAACGGGCGCCGCTCGTCCGGCTGCAGGTGCCCGTAGAAGTGGCTCGTGACCACGCGCTCGAAGGCGCCGTCGCGGAAGGGCAGGGGCAGCGCCTCGCCGCGCACGACGTCGGCGTCGGGCAGGCGGGTCGCCGCGATGGCGACCATGCGCTCGCTCTGGTCCAGCGCGGTCACCCTGCCGGGCAGCCGACGGGTCAGAAAGCCCGTGCCGCAGGCGACGTCGAGCGTCCGGGCGGGCGCGAGCCCGGTCAGCGTCGCCTCGAGCACCGCGCGCTCCGCGTCCCAGCCCGGTCGCTCCCGTTGCGCGAAGCGCCCGGTTCCGAGCCACCAGGAGTCGTACTCGGCGGCGCGCCGGTCGTAGTAGCGGCGCATCGGACCGCCGCCGGCCGTCAGCCGGTCGCTCACGGCTCGGGCGTCGGCGCCCGGTCGCCCGAGGTGCGAGGCGGGGCGAGGCGCCCGTCGGGACCGACCGTCGGCGTCGGCGTCGGCGCCGGCACCGGCGTGGGCGCCGGGGTGACCGGCTGGACCGGCGCCGGGGCCGGGGGCGCCGGCGGGGTCAGCGGGGCGGGCGCGGGCGCCGGGGCCGGCTTCGGGAGCTTGGAGTTGCCGGGCAGGCCGGGCAGCTTCGGCAGGCGGGGCGCGCGGCGCGGCGGCGCCGGAGCCGGCGGCGGGGCGACGCTGACCTGGGTGGGCAGCGGCGTGCCGGTGGCGGTCACGGACTCGTACGGCGCGACCGAGCCCTGCTGGATCCGGCGGGCGAGCGTGATCGTCGCGGGGTTGAGGGGGTCCAGCGCGAGCGCCCGCAGCGACTCGCGCTGGGCCGCGTCGCGGTCCTGGCGCTCGAAGTCCAGCCTGGCGAGCTGCGCCCACGCCGCGACGGCGTCCGGCTGGCGGTCGATGGCCTCGAGCAGGTCGGCGCGCGCCTCGTCCGGGCGCCCGCGCTGCTCGGCGACGTTCGCGGCGGCGAAGAGCGGCTCGACCGACAGCGGGTTCAGGCGGCGCGCGAGGTCCGCGGCGGCCGCGGCGTCGGCGAGCTGCTTGGGCGTCGGGGTCGCCCGCGCCGCCGTCTGCACGGCCGTGTTGACGCGCGTCTGGGCGAGCGCCGGCAGGATCGCCGAGAGGCAGACGAGCACGAAGCCGACGCCGACGCCGACCAGCGCAAGCCCGCGGGCCGGGAGGGGCTCGGACGGCTCGGCCCGCGGGCGCGCCGCGAGCACGCCGAGGGCGAAGAGCATCGGCAGCGTCACGGCGGGGATGTCCCAGTCGCGGTCGTAGAGCGCGTGCACGAGCCACGCGGCCGCGATCGCGACGAGCGCCGCCGAGGCGCCACGCCCGGGCGGGGCGCCCTCGATCGCCCACGGCTCGGCCCGCACGCGCGACAGGGCGGCGGCGAGCAGCGCGAGCAGGCCGCCGCCGACGAGCAGCAGCCCGACCACGCCGGTCTCGGCGAGCCACTGCAGCGGCATGGAGTGCGGCTGGCCGACGGTCAGCAGCGTCTTGCGGTAGAGCAGGTGGGGGACGGGGAAGGACCCGGCGCCCCAGCCGGCCACGGGCTTGGCCGACCAGGCGCCGGCGGCCTCCTGCCACCACGGCCAGCGGTTGTCCTCGGTCGAGGCGCCCAGGGCGTTCGGATCGGTCACCCGTGCGGGTTGCCGGGTCTGCTTGAAGTCCGAGACGGCGTCGGAGGCCACCCCGGTGACGAGCAGCCCGAGGACGACCCCGGCGAGAATTACGCCCGCGACCGCCGCGGCGGGCCGCCCGACCTGCCGGCCGCGCTCCCCCGAGAGCCTGCCTCGCCCCTCTAGCGCGAGCAGCGCGCTGCCCCAGGCGGCGAGCAGGACCGCCGAGATGGCGAGCGCCACGAGCACCTGCAGCGCGTCGTTGCTGCGCTGGGCGAGCGGCAGGCCGTCCGTGGTGAGGTCGCGGCTCTGGAGCGCGACGAGGAGCGGGAAGGCGACGGCGACCGCGGCGGACAGGGCGAGGACGACCGTGCGCAGCCGCTCCGTCGTCAGGGCGACGAGGACGACGAGCCCGACGACCAGCGCGAAGGCGCCGCCGCGCGACTCGGTCAGCCCGGCCACCAGCCCGAGCAGGGCGACCCCGAGCAGCGCGGCGATCCGCCCGCGCGAGCCCCGCCAGGGGTCCGCGGCGATCCGGAGCATCGGCAGCAGCCCGCACACGCACACGAGCGCGAGGGCGTTCCCGTAGCCGAGCGGCGCCTGCAAGCGGCTGGGGGTACCCGCCTGGTCGAGGTCGATCAGGCCGCCGAGGTGGACGCCGGGCAGCGTCTTACCGCCGAGCGCGTAGAGCGCGACGGGCACGGCGGCGAGCGCGATGGCGAGGCCGGTACGCTCCGCGGCGCGGTCCAGGGAGGAGCCCAGCAGCAGGCCGATGAGCACGGCGAGCACGGCCGCGAGAGCCCGGTTGAGCTGCACCCACGAGCGGTCGGGGGTGACGCTCCAGGCGATGGAGATCGCCGTCCACACGGCGAAGCCGAGCAGCAGCGCGAGGCCGACCCAGCCCGTCCGCGAGGCGCTCAGCGACAGGCCGTTGCCGTACAACCAGCCCGCGAGGGCGCTGGTGGCGATCACGGCGAGGCCGAGCTGGAGCCAGCTCTCCTGCGGCAGGCCCGTCGCGCCGTCGGCGAAGCCGGCGTAGAGCAGGCACGCCGCCATCGCGACCAGCAGCAGGCGGTGGGCGCGGGGCTCCGCGACAGGCGTTGACGCCCGCGCGACGCGCCCGCCTGGGTGCGGCGGAGCGACGGCCATGGCGGTGCGCCGACGCTAGCATCCGGCGCCGTGCGTGCACGTCGCCTCCTGTCGGCGCTGGCCGTCGCGGGCGCCCTGGTCTCGGCGCTCACCCCCACGGCCCAGGCCCAGTCCGTGACCGCCGAGCCGGCGGCGGCGCGGGTCTTCCGCGACTACGCCGTCGACGGCCGCATCGACCCCTGCCGGTACTCGGCGCGCACGCTCGAGCTCGCGCGCGACAACGTCCGGCCCGACCTCGAGCAGTACGCGTCGGAGTATCCGGCCGCGGTGCGGGCCGCGCTCGCCGCCCGCGCCCGCGGCGACTGCGCCAAGGACGCCGCGGCGACGCCGGCGCCCGCGGCGACG
>JBBSPV010000012.1:0-80818 GCA_038258425.1 Solirubrobacterales bacterium
CCACCATGGGCCTCAACCTCGACCACCCCCAGGGGGCTCGGCGGGCGACCAGTCGCACAGGGGGCCCTGGCCGCCGCCGGGCTCGGCGTGGCCACGACCCTTGCCGGCCTGCCGCTGGCCGCGCTCGCGCGGCGGCGCTCGGCCGCGGTCGGGCTCGTGAACGACAGCTGGGGCGGCTGGGCGGCCGACCTCGCGCGGGCTCAGGCGATCGGCACGCCGCTCGCCGCCGGGGGCGGCGCGCTGCTCGTGGCCGGCATGCGGCGCTACGGCGACCGCTGGTGGGTGCCCGGCGCCGCCGGCGCGGCGGTCGCTGCGGCGGTCGGCGTGACCGTCGCGCCGGCGGTGATCGACCCGCTGTTCAACCGCTTCGATCCGGCGCCGGAGCCGCTGCGCTCGCGCGTCCTCGAGCTCGCCGGCGACGCCGGCGTCCGCGTGGACCGGGTGCTCGTCGTCGACGCGTCGCGGCGGACCACCGCGGCCAACGCGTACGTCACCGGGCTCGGGCCGACGAAGCGGGTGGTGCTCTTCGACACGCTGCTGCGCGACTTCACCGAGGCGGAGGTCGCCTTCGTCGTCGCCCACGAGCTCGCCCACGTGCGCCATCGCGACGTCATCCGCAGCCTCGCCTTCCTCGCCGTCGCCGCCCTGCCCCTCGCGGCGGCCGTGGCCGAGCTCGCCAGGCGGCTCGGCGCGCGGCCGGACGGCTCCGCGGTGCCCGCCAGCGCGCTGGCCCTCGGGCTGCTCATGCCGGCCCTGTCGATCAGCGCCGGCCGGCTCTCGCGCGCGGCGGAGGTCCGCGCGGACGCGTTCGCCATCGACCTCACGCGGGACGCCGAGACGCCCGTCGGGTTCCACCGGCGGATCACGGTCTCCAACGTCGGCGATCCGGACCCGCCGCGGTGGGCCCAGCTGCTGTCGGGCTCGCACCCGACGACGATGCAGCGGATCGCCGCGGCGCGGGCCCACCGCCCGGCGTGAAGGTCACGGTGCTCGCGGCGGGGCGCCTGCGCGCGCCCTTCGCCGACGACGTCGCCCACTACGAGCGCCTGCTCTCGCGCTACGTCCGGCTCGACACGATCGAGGTCGAGGACGAGGCCCGTCTCGCCCGCCGGGTGCCCGACCGGGCCCACGTCGTCCTGCTCGACGAGCACGGCCGCCAGCGCTCCTCACGGCAGCTCGCCACGTGGCTCGAGGCGCGGCGGCAGTCGGGGCGCGATCTCGCCTTCGTGCTCGGCGGGCCCTTCGGGGTCAGCCTCGAGCGCCAGGACGAGGCCCTCTCCTTCGGTCCCGTGACGCTGCCGTTCCAGCTCGCCCGCGTGGTGCTTCTCGAGCAGCTCTACCGCGCGCACCGGATCCTGGCCGGCGAGCCATACCATCACTGAGGATGACCCCGCTCGAGCAGTTGCGCAGCGCCGTGCAGGACGCGGCCACCGATCTGCGCGGCGACGCGCCGTCGCCGCGGGCGCAGCCATCCCTCGAGCGTCCCCGCAAGGCCGGCTTCGGCGACTTCTCCTCCAACGCCGCGATGCTGCTGGCGCCGGTCATGGGCGAGCCGCCGCGCGCGGTGGCCGAGCGGCTGCGCGACGCCGTCGCCGCCCGGCTCGGCGATCAGGTCGAGAAGGTCGACGTGGCGGGACCCGGCTTCCTCAACCTCTTCCTCGCCGACGCCTGGTACGGGAGCGCCCTGGAGGGCATCCTGGCTGTGGGCGACGCCTACGGGGCCGGCGGCGCCGGGAGGCGCGAGCGGATCAACGTCGAGTTCGTGTCCGCGAACCCGACCGGGCCGATGCACCTCGGCCACGCGCGCAACGCCGCCTACGGGGACGCCATCGCGCGGCTGCTCGTCTTTCACGGCCACAGCGTCGCCCGCGAGTTCTACGTCAACGACGCGGGCACGCAGATTCAGAAGTTCGCCGAGGCCCTGCGCGCCCGCGCCCGCGGGGAAGAGCCGGAGGAGTACCTCGCCGGCTACGTCGCGGAGCTCGCGGCCCGCATCCCCGGCGCCGCCACGACGGACGACCTCGACGCGCTCGGCCGCGCCGGTGTCGGGCTCGTGCTGGAGGGCATGCGGGAGTCGCTCGCGGCCTTCCGCGTCGAGCCGTTCGACGTCTGGTTCTCCGAACGGTCCCTCTACGAGGCCGAGCCGCCCCAGGAGCCCCGCGTGGTCCAGGCGCTCGAGACGCTCCGCGCGCGCGGCGTCACCTACGAGGCCGACGGCGCGCTGTGGCTGCGCTCGACGCAGTACGGCGACGACAAGGACCGTGTCCTCGTGAAGTCCGACGGCGGCTACACGTACCTCGCGCCCGACACCGCCTACCACCTCGACAAGCGCGAGCGCGGCTTCGAGCGCCTCGTCGACGTGTGGGGCGCCGACCACCACGGCTACGTGCAGCGCACGCAGGCCGCCTTCGCGGCGCTCGGCGGCGACCCGGACGACCTCGACCTGCTCATCATGCAGTTCGTCAACCTCGTCCGCGCCGGCCGCCCCGTCTCCATGTCCAAGCGCGCGGGGGAGTTCATCACGCTCGACGACCTCGTCGCCGAGGTCGGCGTCGACGCCGCGCGCTGGTACCTGCTGGCCCGCTCCCACGACACGACGATCGAGGTCGACCTCGACCTCGCCAACCGGGAGTCGGCCGACAACCCCGTCTACTACGTGCAGTACGCGCACGCGCGGATCGCCCGCCTGCTGGAGCGCGCCGCCGCCGGACCCGACCCGGCCCTGCCGGCGGGCGCCGAGCTCGATCCGGCCGAGCGCGCGCTGATCAACAAGCTGCTCGAGTTCGGCGCCGAGGTGGCCGAGGCCGCCGATCGCCGCGCGCCGCACCGGATCGCGACCTACGCGCTGGAGACGGCCCGGGAGTTCACGACCTTCTACGAGCGCTGCCGCGTCGTCGGGGCGGAGACGGAGGGGTTCCGGCTCGCCCTGTGCGCGGCCACGCAGCGCACGCTCGCTCGCGCCCTGGACCTGCTCGGGGTCTCGGCGCCGGCGACGATGTAGCCGCCGGGCGCCTCAACCCTCGTCGAGGCGCCGCTGCACGCTGTCGACCTTGTCCTGGAGCGTCTGGTCGGGCCGGTCGCGGCGCTCGTCGAGCTTCAGGACGGTGTAGACCCGCGGGATACCGAGCTCGAACGGGACGGCGTGCAGCTCGCCCACGAGGGCCAGCACGTCCGCCGTCTCGCCCTCGAGCGACGTGCCCATGGCGTGCATGACGTAGGCGACCGTGTCCTGGGCGGCGAGCCGCCGCTGGATCTCGGCGATGTAGGCCGAGGCGGAGGGATCGGGCCGCCCGAGGGCGATCACGGTGAGGTCGGCGGTCGCCATCAGAGGTCGTAGAGGTTGCCCAGGCCGATGGCGTCCATCAGCTTGCGCGCCTCGACGTTGAGCTGCGTCATCTCGCCCGTGAGCAGCAGCAGCCCCATGGCGATGAGGATCGCCCCGGAGACCGCGTTGACCAGTCCGTAGTGGCGCTTGAGCCAGCTGAAGGCCGTGGTCGCGCGGCTGAAGGCGACGGCGGTGAGCAGGAACGGGACCGCGAGCCCGAGCGAGTAGCAGGCGAGCAGCGCGCCGCCGGTGGAGACCGTCGACTGCGTGGCGGCGGCGGTGAGGATGGAGCCGAGGGTCGGGCCCACACACGGGGTCCAGGCGATGGCGAAGGCCGCGCCGGCGACGAGCGGGCCGCCCGACCCCGCCCGCTCCATCAGCGCGTCGATCCGCCACTCACGGTTCAGACGCGGGACGAGCGGGGACAGGACGAAGAACAGCCCGAGGGCGACGATGATCGTGCCCGCCACGCGCTCGAGCAGCCGGCGGTGGTCGTTGAGCGCCGAGCCGATACCGGTCGCCGACATGCCGAGCGCGACGAACACGACCGTGAAGGTCAGGCAGAAGGCGACCGCCGGCCACAGCACCTGGCTCGTGCGGCTCCGGCCCCCCTGCATGTCGGCGACGGACACGCCGGAGACCGCGGACAGGTAGCCGGGGACGAGCGGCAGCACGCACGGCGAGACGAACGAGATGACGCCGACCGCGAAGGCGGCGAGCGCCGTCGTGTCCGCGGTCCCGGCGCCCAGCGGGATCATCGGTCGTAGGCGGCCATGTCCCGGGCGAGCCGGCGGGCGTCGTCCGGGTCGAGCTCCGGCTCGTCCGGGTCGGCCGCCGCCTCGGTGTCCGGATCGTCCCGCGTGAGGGCGCCCGCCCGCCGCCAGCGCCCGACGGTCAGCGCGATCGCCGTCGCGGCGAGCAGCGCCAGCAGCAGGGGCACGAGCCAGGCGGCGCGGCCGAAGCCGCGGTCGGGCGGCGTGGCGAGCACGTTGGGCCCGTATTCGTCGACGAGTGCCGCCTTGACCTGCGCCTTCGTCCGGCCCTGGGCGATCTGGCGGCGGATGAAGGCCCGCTCGCGATCCGCGGACGGCGCCTGGGAGATGTTCAGCGCCGTGCCGCAGGTGATGCACATGACCTCGTCCTCGACGTCGGAGAGCGAGGCCCGCGGTGCGGCGGCGTGGGCGGCGGTCGCCGCCAGCGCCGTGGCGGCCGCGAGCAGGGCGAGCAGCGTGAGGGTCCGCCGGATCACGTGAGCAGCGGGTCGACGTGGGTGCGCAGCCACGACGGGTCGACGGCGCCGATGCGGTGGGCGACGATGCGGCCGCTGCGGTCGAGAAGGAACGACTCGGGCTGCTTGAAGACGCCCCAGCGCTCCGCGACGTCGCCCGAGCCGTCCCGGAGGTTCGGGTAGCTCACGGAGAAGCGCCGCACGAAGGCCATCGCGTCCTGGGAGTTGTCGCGCGAGGCGATGCCGAGCACGGTGCCGCCCCTGGGCGCCATCCGGCGCTGCAGCCGCTGCAGGGCCGGCATCTCGGAGGTGCACGGCTTGCACCAGGAGGCCCAGAAGTTCACGAGCACGACCTTGCCCTGGTAGGCGGCCACGCGCGCCCGCCCGGTCTCGCCGAGGCGTGGCAGCGAGGTGGCCGGCGCGCGGTCGTCGCGGCCCTGCCCGAGCGCGGCGTCGATGCTCGACGTGCCGGTGCGCTTGCCCTGCTGCGCGACCCCGTAGCCCAGCAGCCCCACGAGCAGGGCTGCGACCCCGATGACGAGCCAGCGCATGGCTCCAGGATAGGTGGGAGCCGATCGCTAGGATCGGCCGCGCAGCACCCTGGCGCGAGTAGCTCAGTTGGTAGAGCGTCGGCTTCCCAAGCCGAAGGTCGCGGGTTCGAGGCCCGTCTCGCGCTTGGGGAAAGGGCCCGCACGCGCTCCTATTCTTGTGCTCGAGTGCCACCAGCGGTCAACCTCCACGCGGCGTGGCTCTCGGGTAGGCAGACGGCGCACGGCCGGTAGCCGGCCGCTCGGGCGGCCGTCGCGTCTGCGAAGAAGACGCGGTGGCGGACGTAGCCGCCGCGAGCGATCGCCTGTCGCGCGGTACGGCAGTCCAGGCGGCCGTAGATCTTGGAGCGCCGGTGGCCCCCGAGTCGGCCCTGCCGGTCGCTGTCATACGAGGCGCCGTCTGCGCCGATCAGGGTCCAGGTGCGGGTCACAGCAGCGTGAGCTGTTGCTGGGACCATCGGACTTGCAGGGTTGTGGGGTCGCCGCCGGCACCCTCGAACTCCAACAGGGCCTGCTTGCGCTGCAGGCCGCCGAGGTACCCCGTCAGCGATCCGTCCGCGGCGATCACGCGGTGACACGGCACGACGATCGGGGCCGGGGTCCGCGCGATCGCCCACGCCACGATCCGCGCCTCCGGCGCCACGGTGCCTGCGCTCGCCCCGAGCTCGCGCGCAAGGTCGCCGTAGCTCGTCGTCTGGCCGTAGGGGAGCTGCTGCAGGGTGCCCCACACGCGCTGCTGGAGCGTGGTCCCGGCAAGTTCGAGGGGCAGCTCGAAGTTCTGCCGGTCGCCGGCGAAGTACTGGTCGAGCTGCTCGACCGCGTCCCTGAACGGCTCGGGGTCGCGGGCAGCTTCGTCGAGGCTCGGGGCGCGGCCCGGGAAGTACAGACGGCGCAAGCAGCCTTCGTCGCCGATCAGGGTGAGCGGCCCGAACGGGCCCTCGTACGTGGTCCAGGTCACGGTCAGATCGCCTTCTCGAGTTCCAACAGCTGGAGCTTGGCGGCCTGGCCGCCGAGGTACTGGCCGAGGCCGCCGTCGGTGCGCAGCACGCGGTGGCAGGGCACGAGGATCGGCAGCGGGTTGTTCGCCAGTGCCGAGCCGGCCGCACGGACGGCGTTGGGGCGGCCGGCGACGGTTGCGACGCGCTGATAGGACGAGATCTGGCCGTAGGGGATCTGCACGGTCGCGCGGAGCACGTCGCGCCGGAACGCCTTGGTCAGCGTCCAGTCCAGCGGGACGTCGAAGCTCCGCCGGTGCCCGTCGAAGTACTCGTCCAGCTCGTGCCGGGCGGTGGTGATGGTCGACGTGCTGTGGCGCAGGATCCGCGGAGACACGGTGTGCGCGAGGTGCTCGAGGACCTTGTCGGCGTTCTCCGTCGGCAGGCTCATCCGCACGATGCCGTGGCCGGTGGCGCTGACGCGCATCCGTCCCAGCGGGCTCTCATGGTCCTCAAAGGCGACGTCGATGAGTCCTTTTGCGGCCGCGCGCGCCACGAAGCGTGCACGGACGGCGGCCCACGCCGCATCCGTCGCCGGGAGGTCACCGCGCACAAGCGTCTCGACTTGGACGGTGTCGTCGCGGCTGTCGTCGTTGGACATGCTGGTTAGACGGTGCGTGTCGTGATTTCGTGAGATCCGGTCACCTGGCGTCGTGGAAGATGACGCCCAGCGCCGTGCGGGTGCCGCCGGTGACGGTCGAGACGCCGTGACGCAGGCCCACGCGGTGGTAGCCGTTCTTGCCCTTGTTCGGCCGCTCACGGGTCGGGAAGATCACGAACGCGCCCTGCGGGGGACGCAGGACGTGCGCGCGGCTCTGCGCGCGCGGGCGTTGCTCCATCAGCACGAACTCGCCGCCGTCATAGTCGCGGTCGGGGTCTGAGAGCACGGTGAGGACCTGAAACGGGAAGTACACGTCGCCGTAAAGGTCTTGGTGCAGCGCGTTCCAGTCGCCCTCGTGGTAGCGCAGCATCAGCGGCGTCGGACGCTCCTGGCCCGCCTCGCGGCACCGCTCGAGCAGTTCCTCATGAGTCAGCGGAAACGTCGGATTGTCGCCCGACAGCAGGTCGGCCCAGCGATTTGCGATCGGCGCGAGACGTCCATAGAACGCGACCCTTGCGGCCGCGATCAGCTCCGGAAGCGGGTGAGCGAAATAGCGGTAGCGGCCATCGCCGAACCGGTGACGAGCCATCTCGATCGTCGACCGGAACCGGTCGCTTTCGAACAGGTCCGCGAGCTCGACGCACTCACCCGCGGTCAGAACCGGCTCGGTGACCGCGACCCCTCCGCGTCGAGCCGGCCCTGCAGGCCGTCCCAATCCAGCCGGCCGATCCGGCCGGTCAAGCTGTGAAAGATCGCTTCGGGCATCTGCGAGGGCCTTCCTCAGTCGTTTGAGTCCTTCAAAGACGTCGCGCCCCGGCGCGAGCAGCGTCTCCTGAAACGCATCCTCACCACGATCGAGCCCCAACCGCGAAGCACAGAACCGCAGCAGCGCGGGCCCATGACGGTCGACCACAACCTCAAACGGCAACGGAGCCGCCGGGCGGCGCCGCCGCCGCGAGACCGGCGGACCGGAGGTCTCCTGAGAACCCGTCGACACGTCAGAGGATGAGACGCACCGGCGTCCCGAAACGTGAGATCGCGACCAGTCTCGACGTTCAATCGAGCCGCCAACGCACCGGATGCCCCGATCGACCCCGGACCATGGGCGACACGATCCCGCTCCTGACCCCGACTGCCCGGTGGGGACGGCGGGCCGCGCACTCGGAAGCGTCGATCGTACGCGCGAGGTCGGCCTTGGAGAGACCCAGATCATCCCGTAGCTCGTCGAGCGCGTGGACGAGACCGTCGATCGTCTCGAGCTCACGCTTCTCGCGCTCGAACGCGATTCGGAACTCGGGATCCTCAAGCTGCTCTTCGAGGAAGCGATCGTGGAAGTTCTGGGTCGGTGGACGCACTCATGGAGCGCGGAAGCGGGCGACGTACCGGCGCTGCCATGGCGTCTCGACGGCCCGAGCGTCGTAGTGCGCTCGGACAAGGGTGACCGCCTCGCGCGCGGGCACGCCGTCCAGCACGGCGAGGCAAGCGAGCGCAGTACCGGTTCTGCCGCGCCCACCGTCGCAGGCGATCTCCACCCGCTGCGCCTCGGCTCTACCCCAGGCCTCCCGCAGCGCGTCGTACGCATCGTCGCGATCGAGGGGGAGCCGGAAGTCCGGCCAGCGAACCCACCGGGCAGTCCACGGGGTAGCGGCCGGTCGCCGGCCGAGCAGGTAGAGCCCGAACTCAGGCAGCGCTCCCTCACGCAGCGGCCCGCGCAGCGCTCGTCCGCGCACAAGTCGTCCAGACGGCAGGCGCAGCACTCCACGCACCGCCGCATCCCACAAGTCAGCCACGATCTCCACGGTACGTCCGACGACCGGTCGGGTCCCGCTCGCACGCGGATCGGCTTGCGGCTCACGTGGTCGCCTGACCGGATCGCTGGGATCGTGCACCGAAATGCGAGCCCGAGCTTGACCCCGGGGCGAGCTCGTCGGCGATCGCGCGCGCGTCGGGCAGCGACCGCGCCAGACGATCGAGCTTCGTATGCTTGGCCGTCTGCTCGCTCGGCTGCACCGCTGGCTCGATCGTCACCCGTTCGCAGGCGATCACCTAGTCGCTGCGGTCACGGTGTTGCTTGTGGCGGGCGAGCTCATCTCAGGTCGACTGTTCTCCTACGACACGGCGGTCGCGCCGACCACCGAGGAGATCGTCGTGTCGCTGGCGCTGGTCGCGCCGCTGGTGTTCGGCCCGCGCGCGCCGGTCGCGGTCTTCGCGACGGTGATGGCGACCTCCCTCGTCCAGCTCGCGGTCACCGAGCACGTGCTGGTGGCCGATCTGGCGCCGCTGGTCGCGCTCTACTTCCTGGTCGTGCACGGGCCGAGCCGGCTCAAGCCGATCGGGCTGGGGGTAGCGCTCGTCGGGGGCGCGGTGATGTCATGGCGAGCGTCGCTTCCGGGCGTGCTCGACGGCTTCTTACTGGGGGCCGCGGTCGTCACCGCTTACGTGCTGCTGGCGGCGCTGCTCGCCGAGCGGCGGGTCAGCCGCCATGCCCGATTGGCGGCGCTGGAGATCGAGCGCGATCAGCAGGCGGAGATCGGGGCGGCGCGGGAGCGCGCGCGGATCGCGCGCGAGCTGCATGACGTGGTCGCGCATTCGCTGGCGGTGATGGTCGCCCAGGCCGACGGCGGGCGCTACGCCGCGCCGGGGAATCCCGACGCGGCGAGCGGGGCGCTGGCGCGGATCGCCGAGACCGGCCGGGACGCACTCGGCCAGATGGGCCGCCTGCTCGGCGTGCTGAGGGCGGGCGAGGAGGGCGGCGATCTGCGGACCTTGATCCGCCGGCTGGCCGGCGCGGGCCTGCCAGTCGAGCTCGAGGTCGAGGGTGGGGCGCGCGAGCTGCCGGCACAGCTGCAGTCGTGCATTCACCGGGTGGCCCAGGAGGCGCTGACCAACGTGCTCAAGCACGCGGACTCGCCGCGGCGCGTGGAGGTGGTGCTGCGCTACGCCGATGCGGAGGTCGAGCTCACCGTCCGCGACGCGGCTCTGCCGCGTGAGGTCACGGTCCGGCTCCGGCGAGTTCCGCAGGCGACGGCGGGCGCGGCTGGCGAGCTGCTGGGCGGCCGCTTCAGAGCGGTCGAGCGCGGCGGCGATGTCGGCGAACGGCACGCCGAACACGTCGTGCAGCACAAACGCGAGTCGCTCGGCGGGCGTGAGCGTCTCGAGCACCCACGAGCAGGGCCAGACCTACGGACTCGGCGAGAAGCGCCTCGTGTTCCAGGCCGTCCTCCTCCAAGCTCACCACCGGATCCGGGACGTGCACCGAAGGCTCGTCGCGTCGTGCTCTGCGCGAGCGCAGCAGGTTCAGGCACACCCGACCGACGACTGTCGTCAGCCAACCCTGCATGTTCTCCACGGTGCTGGGATCGTGATCGCGAATCCGCAGCCATGCCTCCTGAAGGGCATCGTCGGTCTCGCTCACCGACCCGAGCATCCGGTAAGCGACCGCCCGGAGATGCGGCCTGTGCTGCTCGAACCGTTCTGTCAGCCACTCGCGCTCGTCCATCGACACTCCCCGCTTCCGCGATCAGAGGGTCACCAGCGATTGTGGTAGGCGACGTCGGTGGTCAGGGCCGCCGCCGCCAGGAGCAAGAAGAACACCGCTCCGCCGATCTGGCGGTCGCGGACTCGAAGGTGGGCGGTCACAGCGCAGACGAAATACAGGACGAGGCCGATCGCCGCAGCCGTCCCGAGCGCCGGCACCGCGAAGCCGGTGAGAAGTCCGACGGCGCCGGACGCCAACAACGTGCCGAGCGGGATCATCCACCCTCGGGAGACCTGTACCCGGTCGGCGACGACCTTGACCGACTCGGCGCCGACGAAGTTCAAGGACGCGGCATAGCCGTTCGCGAGCGCCGCCAGGATCGTGGTAACGACGTAGGTGACGTACATGCCTTCTAGACACGCATCGCCCGAGGAACCTGACGCCAGCGCTTTCGATTGCGTACACTTACCGTTCGTGCTGACTTACGGATCAGTTGATGCCTGGGACGCGCTCGGGGATGGCACGAGACGCGCGATCGTCGAGCGCCTGGCCGAGCGGCCCCGTGCGGTCGGCGAGCTCGCCGAGGAGCTCCCGGTCAGCCGGCCGGCGGTATCCCAGCACCTGAAGGTGCTCAAGACCGCAGGGCTGGTCACCGAGCGCGCGGCCGGCACACGGCGGATCTACCGGCTCGACCCGGCCGGCGTCGGCGCGCTGCGCGACCAGCTCGACCGATTCTGGGACCGGGCGCTGGCCAGCTACAAGGACGCGGTCGAACAACCGAAGGAGGACGGCGATGACTGAAGCAACCGGTGCGGTGGTCTGTAGGCAGATCGTCGTGGAAGCACCGATCGAACGGGCCTTCACGGTCTTCACCGAGCGTTTCGGCGACTTCAAGCCCGCGGAGCACAACCTGCTCGACGTCGCGATCGCCGAGACCGTGTTCGAGCCGCGCGCCGGTGGCCACATCTATGACCGCGGTGTCGACGGCAGCGAGTGCCGCTGGGCACGGGTCCTCGCCTACGAGCCACCGGACCGGGTCGTCTTCAGCTGGGACATCAGCCCGCGATGGCAGATCGAGACCGAGTCGGCGAACACGAGCGAGGTCGAGGTCCGCTTGATCGCAGAATCCCCGCGGCGCACCCGCGTAGAGCTCGAGCACCGCAACCTCGACCGGCACGGCCCGGACTGGCAGGCGGTCAGCGACGGCGTCAGCGGCGACGCGGGCTGGCCGCTCTACCTCTTCCGCTACGGCGAGCTGCTCACTCCGGAAGCCGAACGGCGGTGATCACCACGAGCACCGAAGTGGATCGGCCGGCGATGTTCTCGCCTCACGTGGCCACCTCCAGCCGTGGCTCGCTACCCGGGTGCGCCAGGATGGCATGGGGAATCCGCCGGTATCCCAATGGCGACGGCGCGCAACGAGAGGATTTGAGGACACCGTCACCTGGCGGTCGCCTGGTCGCGCCCTCGAGGCGAGCCCTACGCCGCCCCGCTGAAGGATCGGCATGCGGGCGGCACACGGGCCGACCCCTCGAGCGCTACGACGAAGCCTCGATCAGCCGGGCAGTGCCTGGTGGCTCGCAACGTGCCTTCCCCTCCGGTCGTAGAGATCGGCGGTGGCGGGGAACCTGGCCTTCTCATCACTGATGAACAGCACGACGCCGCCCTCCGTGTCGTCTTCGAGCACGAGGCGGTTGGCGCAGGTCAAGCGGACCCGGGCAATATCGGCGCCGGCGGTGAGCACTCGACCACCCGCGTAGAAGCCGGGCGATTCGGCGCCGCCAAGGTTGACCCGCGGCGTGCCCGATGGCCGATCTCCGCCACCGCCGCCGGAGCCGCCCGTCGTCCGCCAGCCGCCGCCGCGTTCCTCGACCGCGAACACCCACTCGAAGTGCATCGGCGCGCGGTGATCATCGAGCACCGACACACCCTCGAAGGTCACGTAGTACAGACGACGGTGCTCGGTCGCGCGCTCCTTGACGAAACGGACGGTGGCCAGCTCCGCCGCGAACGAGTTGCCATCCGTCACGGCAGCCGCGACCGGCCGGCCAGGAGCCGTCGGCGAGCGCGACCGCACCGTCCGGACGCGCGCAAGCTCATCGAGGACCACCTGCCTTGGCGCATCGACCACTGAACGCCACTATCCCACGCCGTCGAGGCGCAACCGGCGACCACCCCGCCTACGGGATCACCTTCGCCATCCTCGCCAACGGGCCGTACGAGGAGCTCGCGGCATTTCGCGACTTCATGGGCTACACAGCGCCGTGGTACTCCAACGCCCACCTCGACGACTCCACCGTGGGCCACGAAGGCCGGATCGCCTGCTACCTGCGGCGGGAGGACAAGATCTACTTGACGTACTGGACGACCGGCCGGGGCGACGAGGTGCTGAGTCCGCTGTTCGGGCTGCTCGACATGACCGCCTACGGGCGGAAGGAGGAGTGGGAGGACTCCCCCGAGGGGTGACCGCGGTTTGCGACCCACGCCTTCTTGCGCACCGACGAGCACGGCGCGCCGATGGGACCGAGAAGCGGCGGTCGACCGGTGCCCCAGTGGACGCGCCCGGGCGTCACCGGGCTCGACGTACGGACCGGGAACGTCGACTCTGCGAGCAGCACGTGAAGTCGGCCCGCCTCGGCTCGCTACGGTTGCCCTGTGAGCGGCCAGCGAGTGCCTGGTGGGGTGGTGCACGAGATGCCCGCGGACCTGCGTGAGGCGCTGGTCGCCAACACGACGGCACTCGAGGCCTGGCGGGACATCACACCGTTGGCGCGCAACGAGTTCATCTGCTGGGTCGAGGATGCCAAGCAGGAGACGACCCGGGAACGTCGCGTTCGCCGGACCCAGGAGGAGCTGGAGGCCGGCCAGCGCCGGCCCTGCTGCTGGCCGGGGTGCAAGCACCGCGACCGGGCCGCCAGGTAGCGGCTGGCGACACGCGGGCCGGATCGCTTCGCGCGTCGGCCACGCGCCGCCGCCGGCGCGCAACGCGCCCGCTGCTTGGACGCCCGCAGGAAGCGCGTCGGCGGGGCGTTTCTCCCCGTTCCGGCTTCGCTTATCCTGCACCGGATGTCCCCGGGGCGCGCGAGCCGGAACGGTCGCTCGGTGGCGCACCCGTGACGGTGCCCGACCCCCCGCTCCAGGCGACCTCCCCGCGCTACCCATCGTGCGCGTCGCCGGAAGAGTTGGCACGCAATCTCGCCGGGGTCCGGCGGTGCATCACCGGGGCGGCGACAGCGTGCGGGCGTGATCCGCGCGAGGTCCGGCTGCTGCCCGTCAGCAAGACCGTCGGCGAGCGACGCATCCGGTGGGCGTACGACGCCGGCGTGCGGCTGCTGGGCGAGAACAAGGTCCAGGAGGCGCGCGTCAAGAGCGAGCTGTTTCGCGACGTCGCCGATCTGGGCTGGTCGGTGATCGGCCACCTGCAGACCAACAAGGCCCGTTACGTCGCGCGGTTTGCGGCGGAGTTCCAGGCCCTCGACAGCCGGCGGGTCGCGCACGCCCTCGAGCGGCGCCTGCAGATCGAGGGGCGCGGGCTCGATGTCTTCGTGCAGGTCAACAGCTCCGGTGAGGCGAGCAAGTACGGGCTGGTCCCCGACGACCTACCCGGCTTCGTCGCTGCGCTGCGTCACTGCCCGGGCCTGCGCGTACGGGGCCTGATGACCCTCGCGATCCTCTCGGGCGACCGCGCCCGAGTGCGCGCGTGCTTCGCGCGCATGTCGGACCTGCGCGATCGGCTGCGTCAGGACGGGCCGGATCCGGCCTGGTTCGACGAGCTGTCGATGGGGATGTCGGGCGACTACGAGATGGCGATCCGGGAGGGAGCCACGATTGTCCGCGTCGGCCAGGCCATCTTCGGCGAGCGGCCGACCGACGACAGCCACTACTGGCCCCCGGCTGGGTGATCGTGGCGGTAGCCCGGGGAGTGGCTTGCGTGGTTAGGGGGCGAGGCCGTGCTCGATCGGGGCGTGCCTCGTCGCGCAACCCTCGGGCCGTTCGGGCGGATGCACGCGGTAGAAGTTTCCAGCCGTGATCCTCCCGAAGGTCCGAGACGCTCGCTTCGTGACGATCCGTCGCGGTGGGACCCTCACCGATCCGGATCACCAGCTTCTGGCTCTGTGGGCGGCATCGTGCGCGGAGCATGTCCTTGTCCTGTTCAAGGCGGCTCGGCCTGAGGACTCCCGACCGCGCCACGCGATCCAGCACGCCCGCGCATGGGTGCGCGGGGAGGTCAGGATGATGCAGGCTCGCGCGGCGGGGGGCCGTGCCATGGGCGCGGCCAGGGACCTGCGTGGAGCAGCACGGCATGCTGCATACGCTGCGGGCCAGGCGGGGGCGGTCGCGCACGTCGCTGCGCACGAACTCGGTGCGGCTGCCTATGCGATCAAGGCCGCACGGGCTGCCGCGCCGGAGGGTGCGGGCGAGGCCGTCGGACGACGTGAGTGCCGGTGGCAGCGTGACCAGCTCCCGGAACCGATTCGCGAGCTGGTCCTCGACGACCAGCGGTTGCGCAATGACATCTGCTGGTGTGTTCGACGGCTGACCGCAGATCGGGCCGGCGTGCTACGGTGCACCGATCGGTGCACCGTTGACACTCGACGGAACGTTCTTCGCGCTCTCCGATCCGACGCGGCGCGAGATCCTCGAGCGTCTGGGCGGGGGTCCGGCCACGATCAGCGAGCTGGCGCAGCCGTTCGGGCTGACGATCAACGGGGTCAGGAAGCACGTTGGGATTCTCGAGCGCGTCGACCTCGTGGTCACGGAGAAGGTCGGCCGAGCGCGCCATTGCCGGCTCGGCTCGGAGCCGAGCCTCGCCGAGGCGTCCGCGTGGATCGACGGGCATCGCCGGCTCTGGGAGGGCCGCCTCGATCGGTTCGAGCGGTACGTCGAGCGGACCTGCGGAGACGGGGAGTGAGCTTCGACCTGAGGTTCGAGCGGCTGATCGCCGCTGCGCCCGAGCGGGTCTTCGCCGCCTTCACCGCCCCCGAGGGCCAGCGCGAGTTCTACGGCAAGGACACGCCCAGCTGGATCGTCGAGTCGGACTGCGACCTGCGCGTCGGCGGCACCTGGTCCATCGCCTTCGGCCCTTCGCGCGCCCAGCTCTACCACCACCGGCACGAGTTCAGGGCAATCGAGCCCCCGCGCCGGATCCTGATGACCACCACCGAGACACGCCTGGACGGCTCGAGCTTCTCGGTGACCACGGAGTTCGCGTTCGAGCCGCACGAGGGAGGCACGCGGATGACCATGGTCCAGACGGGCTTCCCCACCTTGGAGCTGCGCGACGAGCACACGATCGGCATACCGCACGGCTTCGACCGGCTCGAGCGCAGCCTCGCCCGGCCACGATGACCGACCACCGCACATCGCTCGACCCGAGGACGCTCATGACACCCGCTCGTCTCATCCCGCTGCCCGACGGCCCCTACGAGGTGACCGGTCCGCTCGACCTCGTCGACCCGGACGGCGAGCCGATCAAGCCGCCCGCAGAGCAGATCTACCTGTGTCGGTGCGGGCGCTCGGCGAACAAGCCGTTCTGCGACGGTTCGCACGCCCGCACCGGATGGACGGAGACCGACGCGTGAGCGAGTCGGCGTCCAGCTCAGTGCTGTACATGTCGATGTCGCTGGACGGGTTCATCGCCGGTCCGGGCGACGACGCCGAGCACGGGCTCGGCGTCGGCGGCGAGCGCCTGCACGAGTGGCTCGGTGAGTGGGTGGGCGCCCCGTCGGGCTTCCGGCCGCCCGGCGCCAGCGCGGAGGTCTTTCGGGAGTCGATGGCCACCGGGGCGGTGGTGGTCGGCCGGCGCACCTTCGACTACGCCGGCCACTGGAACGGCGACCACCACGACGGGGTCCCGATCTTCGTGCCCACGCGCGGCGAGCCGCCCGAGCAGCCCGCCTCCGAGCTCGTCCACTACGTCACCGACGGCATCGAGAGCGCCATGCGGCAGGCCAAGGAGGCCGCCGGCGACAAGGCCGTCATGGTGCACGGCGCCGACCTCGCGCAGTCCCTCCTGCGCGCCGGCGTGCTCGACGAGTTGCAGATCCACCTGATCCCGGTCCTGCTGGGCGAGGGGCGGCGGCTGTTCGAGCACCTCGGCGCCGATCACATCGAGCTCGAGCCCATCCGCGTCATCGAGGCTCCCGGCGCGACCCACCTGCGCTACCGGGTCATGGCATGACCGCCGAGGCGCAGCGGCGCCTGATCCACTGGCACGGCACCGGCGAGCAGCGCGGCGCCACCCGCCACCACGCCAATCTGGAGATGACCGGGCAGCGCTCGGCGACGGCATCTCGCTCATGCAGGGCCTGCCCGGGCGGCAGCGTCGTCCAGACGCTGCGGTCCGGCTGACCCACGGGTACAGATCGGGCGGTGGAGAGTCGACTCGCACCTTCTGGCTCCTCATCGCAACGGGCGTTAGGGTGTTCGCGTGGCGGACGAGCGGTGTGACCTGCTGTGCCTCGATCTCCCGCGGGCGGAAGCGATCCGCGCGCGGCTCGATCCGGTGGCCGCCGACGCGGCCGCCGCGCAGGCGAAGGCGCTGAGCGACGCCACGCGGCTGACCGTCGCGCTGGCGCTGCGAAACGGCGGCGAGCTGTGCGTCTGCGATCTCGCCTGGATCACGGGCAAGGCCGACAACCTCGTCGGACACCACCTGCGCGCACTGCGCGCCGCCGGGCTGGCCGGCTCACGCCGCGACGGCAGAATCGTCTTCTACGCACTGACCCCCAACGGCCGGGAGCTCCTCGACGCACACCTGCCGGCGACCGAGGTTCCGGGTTGAGCGCACCGCTGGAGCTGCCCACCCTCCCGTCCGAGGCGCCAGCGACCCCGGCCGCGCGCCCTGCGGCCGCGGATCGCGACCGGCTCATCCGCCAGGCCAAGACCCTGTCGTGGCTCAGCCTCGGCTGGATGACGATCGAAGGCACGGTCGCGATCATCGCGGCGTCCATCGCCGGCTCGGTCGCCCTCGTGGGCTTCGGGATCGACTCGGCCATCGAGGGCATGGCATCGGTGATCATCATCTGGCGCTTCACCGGCCGCCGGCGCCTCTCCGAGCACGCCGAGCAACGCGCCCAGAAGCTCGTCGCCATCCAGTTCTTCCTGCTGGCCCCCTACGTGGCGCAGGACGCGACCCGCAGCCTGCTCGCCGGCGATCACCCGTCGACAAGCTGGATCGGGATCGGCTTGTCGATCTCGAGCATCGTGATCATGCCGCTGCTCGGGCGCGCCAAACAGCGCATCGGCGCCGGCCTCGGCTCAGCCGCCACGACCGGCGAGGGCACGCAGAACCTGCTGTGCGCCTACCTGGCCGCCGGCGTGCTGACCGGCCTGCTGGCCAACACGCTGTTCGGGCTGTGGTGGCTTGACCCGGTCATCGCGTTGGGCATCGCGGTGCTTGCCGTCCGGGAGGGCCGCGAGGCGTGGGAGGGCGACGGCTGCGCCTGTGCCGCCATCCCGGGCCTGGACGCGGACTCCTGCACCGAGGACCGCTGCCGCTGATGGCGAACGGCCACGACCATCAAGCCCATAGCCACGGCGTGTCGGCGGATGCCGACCGCGGCAAGCTGGCGATCGCCCTCGGGCTGATCGTCGCCTTCATGTGCGTCGAAGTCTTCGTGGGCATCGCCGCGCACTCACTGGCGCTGCTCTCCGACGCAGCGCACATGCTCACCGACGCCGGCGCCATCGCGCTCGCGCTCGTCGCGATCCGCCTCGCACAGCGGCCCGCCGGCGGCCGCTTGACGTTTGGACTCAAACGCGTGGAGATCCTCTCCGCGCAGTTCAACGGCGCGACGCTGCTCGTGCTCGGGCTGCTGATCGTCTACGAAGGCGTCCGCCGCCTGATCGAACCGCCCGCGACCGAGGGCGTCGCGCTGCTCGTGGTCGCCCTGATCGGTGTCGCGGTCAACCTGGCCGCCACCTGGACGTTGAGCGGGGCCAACCGGCAGAGCATGAACGTCGAGGGTGCCTTCCAGCACATCCTCACCGACCTGGCCGCGTTCATCGCCACCGCCATCGCGGGCGTGGTCATCGTGGTCACCGGCTTCGAGCGCGCCGACGGGATCGCGGCGCTGATCGTCGCCGCGATCATGTTCCGCGCCGCCTACGGTCTGCTGCGCGACTCGGGTCGCGTGTTCCTGGAAGCTGCGCCACCCGGCCTCGATCCCGACGCGATCGGGCAGGCGATGGCCGCCCTGGCAGGTGTGGTCGAGGTCCACGACCTGCACGTCTGGGAAGTCACCTCCGGCTTCCCTGCCCTCTCCGCGCACGTCCTCGTCGAGTCAGACAGCGACTGCCACCAGGCGCGGCGCGACCTCGAAGCCATGGTGCACGAGCGCTTCGAGCTCGACCACACCACCCTGCAGGTCGACCATCAGGGCGGCGAGCTCGTCCAGCTCGAGATGCCCGAGCAGCACGAGCGCCGCGTCGACCCGTCGTGAGCACCCCGGCACCTACGGCGACCGCGGCGTGAACGGCACCTCCCGGTCCTCGCCGGGCTGGACGACGAGCGCCGTGCCGGGCGGAGCCTCACGCCAGAGACCGGGGAGGTCGCCACCCGTCGGCACATGCGCGCACCCTACCTCGGCGCCTCGGACGGGTCGAAGAGCAGAGCGGTGACCACGGCGCGCGACTCGGGCGCCGGCTGATCGTCGTCGGAGTAGGGACGGTTGAGCAGGTGGCCGCGGTGGACGAGCGTCGCCGACCCGCCGCCGTCGAGGTTGATCGCGTCCCTGGCGCCGAAGGACACCATCAGGCGCGCGAGCTCGGCCAGGTCCAGGCCCGCGTCGACGCCCGAGCGGCGCCCGTCGCAGCAGACGGCCAGCAGCTCCTCCTCGCCGAGGCCCAGCGCGCACCGGGGATGGCGCCCGACGGTGATGTCGGAGTCGAACTGGGCGGCGCCGGCCGAGAAGCCCTCACGGTCCCCGCCGTCGATCACCGACTGCCCGTCGCGCACGAGCAGCGGGCCCGCCTGGACGAGGTCGCCGGCCGGCTCGGGATCGAGCTCCTGGCGCGGGGCGACGCGGACCGTGCCGTCGATGTGGACGCAGCCTCGGCGCGGACGCCACGGCCCGGGGATCGGCTCGTGGTGAACCTCGGTGCCGTTGAAACGGACCTCGCCGAGCGGCCGGTACGGGTCGCGCACGAAGAACCCCGCGACGATCGCCTCCGGCCGCCGGTGCGCGGCGCACCACTGGTCCAGCCGGGTCGGCTCGTCGAAGCGAAGGACGGACACCCGGGTGCGATCCAGCCGGTGGCGCACGAGGTAGACCGTCGTCTCTCCACCGTCGCGGGCCCGGAAGCGCAGCAGCTCGTAGGCGATCCCGTCGCTCATGGACCCGAAGCGTATGTGCGCGCGCACAGCCGGCGCAGTCACGGCCGGAACCGGTGCCGGGGTGGCGCGGGGGCGTGCGCTCGGCGCCCGGCTGTCCCACGCCCGGCGCTCATCGGCTCACGCCCGGCTCAGAGGCCGTCCGTACCTTGCCCCGCCATGAGCACCCTCTCCCCAGCTCGTCCCGGCCGCTCCCTCGGGCGCCAGATGCTCAACAAGGTGCCCGAGGTCACCCTGTACTTCTGGATCATCAAGATCATGTGCACGACCGTCGGCGAGACGGCCGCCGACTACCTCAACGACAACCTCGGCTTCGGCCTCACGAACACGACGTACGCCACCGGGGCCCTGCTCGCGGTGCTGTTGGTCGTGCAGTTCCGGCTCCCGCGCTACGTGCCGCCGGTCTACTGGTTCGCCGTCGTCGTCATCAGCGTCTTCGGCACGCTGATCACCGACAACATGACGGACAAGTACGCCGTGCCGCTCACGACGAGCACGCCGATCTTCGCCGCCATCCTCGCCGCGGTCTTCGCCGTCTGGTACGCCGTCGAGCGCACCCTCTCGATCCACACGATCGTCACGACCCGTCGCGAGGCCTTCTACTGGCTCGCGATCCTGTTCACGTTCGCGCTCGGCACCGCCGCGGGCGACCTCGCCGCGGAGCAGTTCAGCCTCGGTTACGCCGTGTCGATCGCCATCTTCGGCGGCCTGATCGCCGTCATCACGTTCGCCCACTTCAGGCTGCACCTCAACCCGATCCTGTCCTTCTGGCTCGCCTACATCCTGACCCGCCCGCTCGGGGCTTCGATCGGCGACGAGATGTCCCAGCACAGTGCGAGGTACGGCGGGCTGAACCTCGGCACGACGGGAACGAGCTTCATCTTCCTCGGCTGCATCCTCGCGCTGGTGACGTTCCTGTCGCTCACCAAGCGCGACCAGACGCCGCCCGAGGTCGTCGAGCACGAGGAGCACGGCCGCCCGCACCGTCCATCGGGACACTTCGAGGTCGCGCCCCAGGAGTCCTGACCCCGCCCGGGGACTCGCCCCATGGACTGGTCGCTGACCCGCCGGCTCAACGCGTTCGTGATCCATCACGACAGGCTCGCCGACGCGCTGACGACCTACGAGCGCCTGGGCGAAGCTTTGTTCGTCCTCGCCCTGCTGATCCTGCTCACGGTCGGCGGCCGCGCGCTGCGCCGCGGAGCGGTCAGCGGCGCGGCTGCCACCGCGCTCGCGCTCGCCGTCGGCCAGGTGGTCTCGCGGCTCGTGGAGCGCCCGCGGCCGTTCGTGACCCATCCGGCCGGCGTGCACCTCGTGGCCCGCCACGCGGCCGACGCCGGCTTTCCGAGCGACCACGCGACGGCCGCGTTTGCGATCGCCGTCGCCGTCTGGACCCACGATCGGCGCTGGGGCGCCGCGCTGCTCGCGCTGGCGGCGGTGCTCGCCGCCGGCCGCGTCGCCCTCGGACTGCACTACCCCTCCGACGTCCTCGCGGGCGCGGCGATCGGCACCCTCGCGGCGATCGTCGTGACGCACGGTGCCCTCGGGCGGCGCCTGGACGGGCTGGCCGATCGCCTTCGCGACCGGCGAGCCTTCCGGGTTCCCGGCGCGATGACCTGAGCCCGCGCGGCGTCCTCCAGGGAGCCGCCGGCACTCAAGTCTCGTGGCCGGGCGCCGATGAACGTCTGATGGAGCTCTCACGCGCGAGCGCGAGGAGGCGCGGCCGCGCGGTCGGCTGGGCCCTCGCGGTGCTGGGGGCGGTGTGGGCCGTGTACGCGCTGCACGCGGTCGGGGCGCTCGGCGGCTCGGACTCGTTCTTCTCGACGTGGGTCTACACGCTGCTCATGTGGTCGGCGGCGGCCCTCGTGGTGCTGCGCGCGCTGGCCGTCCGCCGCGAGCGGCTGGCGTGGGCCCTCCTCGCCGGCGGGCTCGTCTGCTGGGCCTTCGGTGACCTGCTGTGGACCGTGCACTACGACGCGGCCGGCAGCGTGGACGTGCCGAGCTGGCCGGACCTCTTCTACTACCTCTACTACCCGCTGACCTACGCCGGACTGGCCCTGCTCGTCCGAGCCCGGCTCAAGCTGCCCGGGACGGCGATGTGGCTCGACGGCCTCGTGGTCGGGCTGACCCTCGCGGCGCTCTGCGCGGCGGTCGCCTTCGAGCCGATCTCCCGGGCCACGACGGGCGGCCCGCTGGAGGTCGCGACGTCGCTCGGCTACGTCGTCGCCGACCTGATGACGCTGTGCCTCGGCGTCGTGGCCCTCGCGCTCAGCGGCCGGCGCCCCGGACGCGCGTGGTGGCTGCTCGTGCTCTACCTCGTCCTCGGCGCGGCGGCCGACGGCCTCTACACCTACGTGGCGGCGACCGGCGGCTCCGTCTCGGGAGGGGTGCTGGACGTGCTGTGGCCGGCGGCCGCGCTCGTCCTCGTGGCCTCCGCCTGGCACGGCTGGCGCCCACCGCGGGCCAGGCACGAGGGCTTCGGGCTGCTGACCGTGGCCGGGGTCTCGGCGCTCCTCGCGCTCGCGGTGCTCGTCTACGCCCACCGCAACGGCGTCTCGTGGGCGGCCGTCGCCCTGGCGGCCGGGGCCCTGCTCGCGACGATGATCCGGTGCGCGATGAGCCTGGCCCAGAACTTCGAGCTCGTGCGCTCGAGCCGGCGGGAGTCCCTGACGGATGGGCTCACCGGCCTCGGCAACCGGCGACGGCTGATGGACGAGCTCACCCAGGCGCTGCGCACGGCGAGCCCGCGCCGTCCGCAGACGCTCGTGTTCTGCGACCTCGACGGCTTCAAGGCCTACAACGACGGCTTCGGCCACGCCGCCGGCGACGCGCTGCTCGCCCGGCTCGGCGTGGAGCTGCGCCGGGCCGTGCAGGGGCGGGGGCGGGCGTTCCGGCTCGGGGGCGACGAGTTCTGCGTCCTGTTGGACACCGCCGCGGCACCGGACAGCGAGGCGGTGGCGATCGTCGCCGAGGCGCTGACGGCGCACGGTGAGGGCTTCCACGTGGGCGCGTCGATCGGCGTCGTCGGCCTGCCGGAGGAGGCCACCACGGCCAACGCGGCGCTCCTGAAGGCCGACGAGCGCATGTACGCCCAGAAGGAGTCGCGCCGCCCGTCCGCCCGGCATCAGGCCCGCGAGCTGCTGATCCGGGTGCTCGGGGAGCGCCAGCCCGAACTGCGCACGCACCTGCGCGAGGTCGCGAGCCTCGCCGGCGCGACCGCGCGCCGGCTGGGCCTGTCCGCCGACGAGCTCGACGAGGTGACGCGCGGGGCCGAGCTGCGCGACCTCGGCAAGATCGCCGTGCCCGACGCCATCCTCCACAAGTCGGAACCGCTGGACGAGGCCGAGCGACAGATCATTCGCGAGCACACGATCGTCGGCGAGCGCATCCTCGCCGGCGCCCCGGCCCTGCGGCCCGTCGCGAAGATCGTTCGCTCCAGCCACGAGCGCTGGGACGGCCGCGGGTACCCCGACCAGCTCGCGGGCGACGCCATCCCCATCGGGGCGCGCATCGTCGCCGTCTGCGACGCCTACCACGCCCTGGTCTGCGATCGCACCCACGCCCCGGGGCGGTCCGCGGCCGAGGCGCTCGCGGAGCTGCGCCGGTGCGCCGGCACGCAGTTCGACCCCCGGGTCGTCGACGCCTTCCTGGCGGTCCAGGGCGACCGGCCCGGCCCCGACGAGCCCGCGCCGATCTCCCCGGGGGCGCGGGAGCCCGTCCGCTCAGCCTGACGGCCGCGGGATCATCCGAGCGTCTTCAGCCAGGCGTCGATGGCCTGGAAGTTCCGGTCGGTCACCACCGCCGAAGGGAAGAGCCCGTCCTGGTGCGCGCGGCGGAAGTCGTCGAGCCCACGACCACCGGCCAGGCGCGGGCCTCGCTCGCCCTGTGCCTGGTCGCCGTGGCAGCTCGCGCAGCCGAGGCCCGTCCGGGCGAAGGCGCGACGGCCGGCGCTGACGGCCGGGACGCCTCCGGCCAGCGCGACCCGCAGCTGCGCCGCGCCGCTCGCCGACCGCCGTCCCTGTCCGAGCGCCTGGACCCCGACGCCGTGCTCGTAGGTCATCCGGCCGCCGAGGTAGCCCTGGGCGACCGTCGCCACGGTGGCGAGGGCGGCCAGTGCGAGCCATAGCCCCGCGAGGCCCCGGCCCGGCGCCCCGCGGCGGCCGAGCCACCGCGCGGCACCGAGGCCGAGGAGCACCGCGGCCAGGACGAGGCCGAGCCAGAAGTGCAGGCCGCCGACGTCGTAGGCGCTGCCGCGCAGCTGGGTGAGGCTCTGGCCGCGCACGAGCAGGCCGGTGACGCCGCTCGCGACGACGCCGGCGAGCGCCGCCCCGAGCACCCACGGCTCCCACGCCGTGGTCGCCGAACCGCCGCGGCCGAGGCGTCGCAGCAGGAGCAGCAGGGCGTAGAGCGGGACGGCGAGGACGGCGAGGTGCGTCGAGGCCCCGTGGAGCTCGGAGAGGTGGGGCACGCGAGCGATCCTGCCCACGGACGCATGAGGCAGGCGTGAGCCGATGCGGTCTGGCGCGTCCCCGCGCAAGGGCGGCCGCCGGCCTCATGCGGGGCTCACGGCCCGGGCGTACGGTCGGTTCGTGTCGACCCTCGCGCCAGCTCCCGGCGCCCCCCGAGTCCGTCCGCCCGGCCCCGCGGCCGCCGCTCGCAGCGGCGGCTCCGCGGTGGCGCTCGGCGCCTGCCTGCTGCTGGGCCTCGTGCTGCGGCTGCCCTACGGCCACGTCGCGCTCGGCGTGGACGAGGGCGGCGTCGCGTGGGTCGCGCGGCAGTGGACGAGCGGCCACGGGTCGCTCTACGGCGGCCAGTGGCTCGACCGCCCGCCGCTGCTCGTCGCGCTCTACCGGCTCGCGGACGCGGGCGGGCCGCTCGGCGTCCGTGCCCTCGGCGCCGTCGCGGCGCTGTCGGTGGTCGCCACGTGCTTCGCGCTCGGGCGCCGGCTCGGCGGCTTCCGGGCCGCTTGGATCGCCGGCCTGCTCGCCGCCCTGCTGACCGGCTCGGTGGCGATCGCGGCCGTGTTCACTCCCGCGGAGCTGCTGGCCGCGGTCCCGTCGGGGCTCTCCGTGCTCGCCCTGCTGCGCGCGTGGGCGACGGGGCGGTCGTGGCCGGTGGCGCTGGCCGGCCTGCTCGCCCTCAGCGCGTTGGCGATCAAGCAGTCCTCGCTGGACGCCGGGCTCGCCGGCGTCGCCTTCCTCGTCGCCACCACCGCGACGCGCGGCCGTCGCCCGGGCGCCCGGGCGACGCTCGCCTACCTGGCCGGCGTGGGGCTCGCCCTGCTGGCCGTGGCCGGCTGGCTGGTCGCGGCGCACGTGCGCCCCGGAGCCCTCTTCGACGCGCTGATCGGCTTCCGGATCACCTCCCTGCACGCCCTGCAGGGCTCCAACCTGCCCCTCGCCACGCGGCTCACGAACCTCGGCGGCCCGGCGCTGGGCTCCGGACTGGGCGTGCTCGTCCCCCTGGCCGCGTGGGGGATCCGCGGGCTGCGCACCCGGCCGGTCGCGGCCTGGACGCTCGCCGCGTGGCTCGCGGGCGGCGTGGTCGGCGTCCTCGGCGGCGGGTCCTACTGGCCCCACTACCTCATCGAGCTCGTACCCGTCGCGGCCGTCGGCTCGGCGCTCGTGCTCACCCGTCTCCCGCGCCGCGTGCTGCGCACCGGCCTGCTGGCGGCCACCGGGCTGGCGGTTCTGGCCGCGGCCGCGGGCGACGTGTACGTCGCCGCGCACCCGCCGCACGCGGTCGACGCCCGCATCGCCCGCTACGTCCAGCGCCGCGCCCGCGCGGGCGACACGTTCTACGCGCTCTACGCGCACGCCGAGCTCAACGCCGCCGTCGGGCTGCCGACGCCCTTCCGGTACAGCTGGAGCCTGATGATGCGCGCGCGCCCCGACGCCCGGCCGCGGCTCGTCGCGCTGCTGCGCTCCTCGCGGCGGCCGACGTGGATCATGCGCTGGCAGCCGCCGGCGCACTGGCAGCTCGACCGCGACGGCGAGCTGCGCCGGCTGCTCGCGACGCGCTATCGCCGGGTCGCGACGTTCGAGGGGCGCCCGCTGCTGCACGTCCGTGCGGAAGGGAGGGCGGGATGAGCGGGGCGTGGGTCGTGGTCCCGACCTACAACGAGGCGGACAACCTCGTGCCCTTCGTGGCCGCCCTCGAGGCGGCGCTCCCGGACGCGATGGTGCTCGTCGTCGACGATGGCTCCCCGGACGGCACGGGCCGGCTGGCGGACGCGCTCGCGCTCGCACGCCCGCGCGTCGAGGTCCTGCACCGCCCGCAGAAGGCCGGCCTGGCTGGCGCCTATCTCGCCGGCTTCGCCCGGGCGCTGGAAGCCGGGGCCGAGCAGGTGCTGCAGCTCGACGCGGACTTCTCGCACGACCCCGCCGACCTGGCCCGGCTGCTGGAGGCGGTGCGAGACGGGGCGGACGTCGCCATCGGCTCGCGCTACGTCGACGGCGGCTCCACCCCCAACTGGCCGCGCCGGCGCCGCTGGCTGTCGGCCGCGGGCGGCGCCTACGCCCGCGCCCTCCTGCATTCGGAGATCCGCGACCTCACCGGGGGAATGAAGTGCTTCGGGCCGGGCGCCCTGCGGGCCGTCGACCTCGCGGCCGTCACGAGCGACGGCTACGCGTTCCAGATCGAGGTCAACCACCGTGCGGAGCGGGCGGGCCTGCGCATCGTCGAGCTCCCCATCTGCTTCTCCGAGCGCCGCAGCGGCGTCTCCAAGCTGTCTGCGGCCATCGCGGTCGAGGCCCTGTGGCTCGTCCCGGCCCTCGCGCTGCGCACCCGCGCCCGGCCCACCCGGCGGCCGGTCGCGGCCCAGGTCTAGCCGCGCCGCCACACTGTCCTGCCGTGCGCCGTCCCGCCGCCCTCCGTGCGCGTCTGACCCTCGTCTTCGCGGCGGCGACCGCCGTCGTGCTCGCCGTGGTCGGCGTGCTCGTCGTCGGCCTGTTCTCCTCGAGCATCAAGGGCACGGTCGACTCGAGCCTCGTCAAGCGCCAGCGCACGCTGAAACTGCTCGCCCGCGACGAGGCCGACCCGCAGGAGCTGCGCGCCGACAGCGGCGAGCGCCTGCTGCAGCTCTACCGGCCGGACGGCACGCTGCTGGCCACGAGCCTCGAGCTGCGCCGGCGCAACCTGCTCAGCCCCCGGCAGGTCGCCCGGGCGGCCGACCACCCCATCAGCGCCGACCGCGACCACCTCCCCGACGAGGCCGAGGTGCGCATCCGCGCCTTCCCCGTCGCGCGCGGGCGGATCGTGGCCATGATCGGCGAGTCGCTGGACCGCGACCACGACCTGCGCGTGCGACTCGTGCTGCTCCTCGGCCTCGCCCTGCCCGGCGCGCTGCTGCTGGCCGCCTACCTCGGGTACCGGGTGGCCGGCGCGGCCCTCGCCCCGGTCGAGCGTATGCGCGCCCAGGCGGCCCGGATCACCGAGACGGACCTCCAGGAGCGCCTGCCCGTCCCGGCCACCGACGACGAGATCGCCCGCCTCGGCCTGACCTTCAACGAGCTGCTCGACCGCCTCGCGGCCGCCGTCGAATCCGAGCGTCGCGTCGTCTCGGACGCGAGCCACGAGCTACGCACGCCGCTGGCCGTCCTGCGGGCCGAGCTCGAGGTCGCCGCCCGCGACGACCGCACCCGGGAGCAGCTCCACGTCGCCGTCGTCTCCGCGCTGGAGGAGACGGGCCGGCTGTCCCGGCTGGCCGACGACGTGCTCGTGCTGGCCCGGGCCGACCAGGGCCGGCTGCCGCTGCGGCTCGAGCCCGTCGACGTCGCCGACGTCCTGCGCGACCTGCGCCGCCGCAACGCCGCCGCGGTCGCCGCGGCCGGCCGGTCGCTGCGCACCCACGTCGACGTCGCTGGCGGCGCCGTCGTGCTCGCCGACCCCGACCGCGTCGCCCAGCTGCTGGACAACCTCCTCGCCAACGCGCTCGGCCACGGCGCCGGCCCGATCGACGTCCGCGCGTCGCTCGCGAGCGACGGTCGCGTGGCGCTCAGCGTCGCGGACGACGGCCCGGGTTTCGGCGCGGCGTTGCCGCACGCCTTCGAGCGCTTCAGCCAGGGCGACCCGGCGCACGGCGGCTCGAGCAGCGGCCTCGGCCTGGCCATCGTCGACGCCATCGCCCGCGCCCACGGGGGCACCGCGACCGCCGCCGACCGCCCGGAGGGCGGTGCGGTGGTCACCGTCGAGCTGCCCGCGGCCTAGGCGCGCAGCCGGTAGCCGGCGCCGCGCACGGTCTCGAGCGTCTCACACCCGAACGGCCGGTCGATCTTCTCGCGCAGGTAGCGCACGTAGACGTCGATGACGTTCGACCGGTTTTCGTAGTCTTCATCCCAGGCGCCCTCGAGGAGGTCCAGCCGCGACAGGACCTGGCCCGGGCGGCGCATGAAGACCTCGAGCACCTGCAGCTCCTTGACCGACAGGGCGACGTCGGTCTCGCCGCGGCGCACGCGCCGGGTGGCGGGGTCGAGCTCGAGGTCCCCCACGCGCAGGGTGGGGCCCTCGCGCGTCGGCCCGCGCCGGACGAGCGCGCGCAGGCGGGCCTGCAGCTCGCCGAGGGCGAACGGCTTGACCAGGTAGTCGTCGGCGCCGGTGTCCAGGCCGGCGATCCGGTCCTCGACGGCGTCGCGCGCGGTGAGCATGAGGATCGGCGTGGCCACCCCGTCCTCGCGCAGGCGCCGGCAGGCCTCGAATCCGTCGATGCCCGGCAGGTTGACATCGAGGCAGACGACGTCGTAGGCGCGCGAGGGAACCATCCAGAGCGCGTCCTCGCCCGTCACCGCGACGTCGACGAGCAGGTCCTCCGCGCGCAGGCCCTCGCGGATCGCCCGCGCGAGCTTCAGCTCGTCCTCGACCACCAGCACGCGCACGGGACCAGCCTACGTTCCGAAGCTCCAGCGCCGGTTGCCGGCGTAGGACAGCGGCGTGACGACGATCACCGCGATCGCCTGGGCCGCCAGGGGCGCGAGGCCGGCCGCCACGAGCGCCTCGAGTCCGCCGAGCGCGATCAGGAAGGCGCCGACGGAGACGACGAGGAAGCGCAGGGCCTGCCCCCGGGCGCGCTGCTCGCGCGCGCCACGGAACGTCCAGCGCCGGTTCCAGATGAAGTTGCTGCACACCGCGACGAGGAAGGCGGCGACGGCCGCGGCGCGGTGGGAGCCGCCGGCGTCCGTGCAGAGGGCGAAGACGACGAGGTTGACCCCGTAGCCGCTCAGGCCGACGAGCGCGAAGCGGGGCAGGTCGCGCCAGGTGGGGGAGGCGAGGGCGGTGGACATCGACAGCCATGGTGGCCGCCACAGGTGAGCCTGCGATGAGCCCGCCGACGCGCCACGACCGACCGTTCACAGCTTGCTCACCTTGCGGTCGGCGGTGTGCCCGAGGCTCCCGCCATGACCCCATCGAAGCGACTTCCCTTCGCCGCGGCCGCGCTGGGCGCCAGCGTCGTCCTCGGCCTCGGTGCGACCTGGGCGCTCGGCGACCAGCCGACGAGCACCGCGAAGACCCGCGCCGCACTGGACGGCGGCAAGCCGAAGAACATCATCTACCTGCTCGGCGACGGGATGGGCACCCAGGAGATCACGGCGGCCCGCTACTACCGCCACGGCGCGGCCGGCCGCATGAACGTCGATCGCCTGCCGTTCACCGGCTTCCAGACGACGTGGTCCATCAAGCCCGGGCCCGCGGCGCCCTACAAGCCCGACTACGACCCCGACTCGGCCTCGACCGGAACCATGTGGGCGACCGGCGCCAAGACGATCGACGAACGGATCTCGCAGGGTCCGAGCGCGTCGCTCGAGGAGCCGGGCGAGAAGCTGCCCACCGTGCTCGAGGCGGCGCAGAAGGCCGGCAAGCGGACGGGCAACGTCACGACCGCCGAGGTGACGGACGCGACGCCCGCGGTGCTGGACTCCCACATCTCCCAGCGCGGCTGCCAGGGCCCGGCGGACGCCACCAGGCTGTGCCCGACGGAGACCACGCAGGTGGGCGGCCCCGGCTCGATCGCCGAGCAGACGGTCAAGCACGACGTCGACGTCGTGCTCGGCGGCGGCCGGGCCCGCTTCCAGCAGGCGATCCCCGGCTCGCGCCGCGACAAGACGGTGGAGCAGCTCGCCCGCAACCGCGGGCAGCTCGAGGTCACCGACGCGGCCGGGCTGGCCTCCGCGCGGCGCCGCGACCGGCCGGTGCTCGGACTGTTCACGCCCGGCACGATGACGACGGAGTGGAACGGCCCGACGGCGACGCGCGGGGACGGCACGCCGCCGCAGCGCTGCGCGGAGGACCACCGACCGGCCAACGAGCCCAGCCTCGCGGACATGACCTCGAAGGCGATCGATCTGCTTCGCAACCGCAAGGGCTTCTTCCTCCAGGTGGAGGGCGCCTCGATCGACAAGCAGGACCACGCGGCCAACGCGTGCGCCCAGATCGGCGAGACGGTGGCCTTCGACGACGCGATCGGCGTCGCGCTCGACTACCAGCAGCAGCACCCGGACACGCTGATCGTCGTCACCGCCGATCACGCCCACACGAGCGAGATCGTGGCCGAGGACACCAGCGGCACGGGCAATCCGACGGGCTACTCGAACAACCTCACCACCGCGGACGACCAGACCCTGCGCATCACCTACGGCACCGCCGGCGGAAGGGATCCGGCCGACACGCCGCCGAGCCAGCAGCACACCGGCTCGGTCGTCCCCGTCTGGGGCGGCGGGCCCGGCGCGGCCGGCGTGCTCGGCACGACGGACCACACGGACCTCTTCGGGCTGCTGGGCGGCAAGCCCTCCCGCTGACCGACGGCGCGCCCGGGCTCCATCGCGAGCCCGGGCGCGTCATTGCGGCCGGCGGGCGACGGGCGTCGCGTCGCGCACGAGGCGATCGATCAACGGGCGCAGCTCGTCGTCGACGTCGTACTCGCCGAGCCGCACGGCGTGCCTGTAGCCGGCCACGACGACCGTGACCTCGTAGGCGAAGCGGTCGGGCGCGCCCGGCTGGGCGCCGTCGCCGGGGGCCCGGCGCACGAGCGAGTCGACGCCGGCGCGCTCGGCCGCCGACAGCGAGGCCACCGGTAGACCGGCCACCACGCGGAGATTGGCGAAGCCGCCGGTGCGGACGAGCTCGACCTGCTCGGGCTCGCCGGCCATCAGGCGGCGCCGACCCCGACGCCCGTCCACGCCGCGGTGACGGCCTTGACCTCAGCGCTGCCCGTCCCGAACAGCCGTCGCGCCGTCGCCGCCGTACGCTGGGCGAACTGGCCGAACGTCGCGTTCGGGCGCAGCCGGGCGTCGCGCAGCGTGTCGTACCAGATGCGCCCGGCGCGCTCCCAGGCCGGGCCGCCAAGCGCGAGCGCGAGCTCGGCGAACGCCTTGTTCGGGATGCCCGAGTTCGTGTGCACGCCGCCGTTGTCGGCCATTGTGTGCACGTAGTCGGCCAGATGCGCCGGCTGGTCGTCGCCGTCCCAGGCGGTCCCCGGGGCGACCATGGAGCGCAGCGCCGTGCCCGGGAAGCCCGGCCGGATGAGGTCGGCGCCGATCAGCCAGTCCGCCTCGTCGGCCGCCTGGCCGAGCTTGTACTGCTTGACGAGCACGCCGAACACGTCGGAGACCGACTCGTTGAGCGCGCCGGACTGGTTGAGGTACTGCAGGCCGGCCTCGTGCTCGATGACGCCGTGGGTGAGCTCGTGGCCGATGACGTCGAGCGAGCGGGTGAAGCGGTCGAAGACCTTGCCGTCGCCGAAGACCATCTCCGCGCCGTCCCAGAAGGCGTTGTCGTAGTCGTGCCCGTAGTGCACCCAGCCGTGCAGCGGCAGCCCCTGGTCATCGATCGAGTCGCGCTCGAAGCGCTCCCAGTAGAAGCGGTAGGTGTCCCCCAGTCCGTCGTAGGCCTCGTTGACGGCGGGGTCGTCGACGGCGGGCTCGCCCTCGCCCCGCACCGGCGCGGGGTCCGTGGTCGGCTGCGCTCCGGCGCAGTCGAAGACCGTGCGCTGGGGGACGCCGGCGGTGACGCCCGCAAGCACGCTCGCGCGGTTGGCGGGCGCGCCGGCCAGAGCGTTGTGCACCCGGGTCGTGCGCAGCGTGGCGTCCACGACGAGGGTGCGCAGCAGCGCGCGGCGGCGGTCCTCGTCGCTGCTGGAGAGCGCCAGCTCGGCGAGCAGGATCGGCGGGATGATGCAGGCGATCGGGCGGCGCCGGGACACCACGGCCTCCAGGGGGCGTTGGGGAAGCCACGACGCTACGCCGCCCACGGCCGGCGCGCAAACGGGACGGCACCCCTTCCCGCCAGCGTCGGCGCGCCATGATGGCCGGATGACCGAGCGCAAGCACCTGCCCACCTACCTCAACGACCACCTCGCGGGCGCGACGGTCGGCGTGCAGCTCGCGCAGCGGACGGCGTCGGCCAACGCCGACCACCCGAGCGGGGGCGAGCTGCGGACGCTCGCGGGCGAGATCGAGGCGGACCGCCGGTCGCTTCTGGACCTCATGGACCATCTCGAGGTCGGCCGCGATCGCGTCAAGACGACCGCCGCCTGGGCCGCGGAGCGGGTCGCGCGCCTGAAGCTCAACGGCGAGCTGGTGCGCTACTCGCCGCTGAGCCGGCTGGAGGAGCTCGAGGGGCTGGCGCTCGGGGTCGAGGGCAAGCGTTCCATGTGGAGCGCCCTGCGACGGGTCCTCGGGCCGGGAGAGCTACCGCCGGACCTCGAGCTCGACGCGCTCGAGGAGCGGGCGTCGTCGCAGCGCGCGCGCATCGAGGACCTCCGGCTGGTCGCCGCCGAGGCGGCGCTGCAGGCCTGAGCCGGCGCCCGGACCCGTTTCTCGCTGCGGCTGCGGGGGCACCGGACCCTCACCATGGATCGGAGGCCACGCGTGACCGCAGTGAACGAGCCCGAACCAGCCGCCGGCGCCGGCGACGACCTGCACCGCCGGTCGCTGGTGGCCGGCGGCCTGATGGGCGTCGGCGTCGCGGGCTTCGTCGATGAGACGGTGTTCCACCAGCTGCTGCACTGGCACCACTTCTACGACCGCTCCACGCCGGCCTGGGGTCTCGTCTCGGACGGGATCTTCCACGCGGCGAGCTGGTTCTGCATGGTCGCCGGCCTCTTCCTGTTCGCCGATCTGCGCCGGCGCGGCGTCTGGCGCTCGGCCTGGCACCTCGCCGGCTTCTGCTTCGGGCTCGGCGGCTTCCAGCTCTGGGACGGCACGGTGCACCACAAGTGGTGGGGCCTGCACCAGATCCGTTACGGCATCGATTACCTGCCCTACGACCTCACGTGGAACGTCGTCGCCGCCGCCGTGCTCGCGGTGGGTGTCGTCGTGCTCACGCGGGCGCGTCGGCCGCCGGCCCGGAGGCGGGCGGGCAGCTGATGCCGGGTGACTGGCCCTTCGCCCCCGGTCCGTGGCTCGCCCTCGTCGCGGCGGTCGTCGCCTACGGCGGCGGTGTCGCGAAGCTGCGGCAGCGCGGGCGGGCGTGGAGCCCGTGGCGCACGCTGAGCTACGCCGCCGGGGTGACGGCCGTCGCCGTCGCCCTCGTCTCGCCCCTGGCGAGCGCGGACGACCGGCTGCCTGCGCACATGGCTCAGCACCTGCTGCTCGGCATGGGGGCGCCGCTGCTGCTCGCGCTGTCGGCGCCCGTGACGCTCGCGCTGCGGACATTGCCGCGCCCGGAGCGCACCGTGCTGGTCGGCGCGCTCCACTCGCGCGCGGTGCGGCTGGCGGCGCATCCGGCCGTGGCCAGCGGGATCTTCGTCGCCGGCCTGGTGGGCCTGTACTTCACGCCGCTGTACGGGTTGACCCTGACCCACCCGGTGCTGCACGAGATCGCCCACGTCCACTTCCTCGTGGCCGGGTGCCTGTTCGCCTGGGCCTTCGTCGGCCTCGACCCGGTGCCGCGTCGGAGCTCGAGGACCGCGCAGGTCGGGCTGCTGGTCGCTGCGCTCGCCGCCCATGCGGTGATGGGCAAGCTGATCTACGCCGGCTACGGCGATGTCGGGCCCGCCGCCCCGGGTGAGCTGCGCGCCGGGGCCGAGCTCATGTACTACGGCGGGGACATCTTCGACGTCGCCCTGGTCGCGGCGTACTGCGGGCAGTGGTACGCGGCCGCCGGCCGCCGGCTGCGGCGCGATCGGCGCCTGGCGGCGCTGCGGAGCTAGCCGACCTCGGGCTCCGCCAGGCCGCGGGGCGGCGGCGGGTGTTTCTGACCAGAAGGCGGGGGTGGGTGGTCGAGGTTAGGTACCCCTGAGGGCCTCAACCTCGACCACCCCCCCCGGGGCGACCGCTCGTGCGGAGCCGTCCGCCCTGGACGTCACGAGCACCCGCGCGCGACGGTCGGTCCGCAGCCGGCGGGCGGCCGGCCGGACGCGGCCGCACGGACACCGGGCCGCCCGGATCGGGTCGACGCCGCCGCGCGCGGGTCCTCGTGCCATGTGCCGCAGCATCCGCACGGCTCAGCGGCCGACGGCGTAGCCCTGCATCCCGCGCGGGTTGGCCCCGGCGCGCAGCACCCCGTCGGCCGAGCGGGAGACCGCCGACAACCGGCCCAGCGACCACGGCCCCGTGTCGACGACATCGTGGCCGCGCCCGCGCAGCGCGGCGAGCAGTGCGTCGCGCCCGCGGCCCTCGATCTCCATCCGGCCCGGCTGGGCGGCGCGTGGGAAGAACGAGCTCGGGAAGTGCGTCGAGTGGAAGGCCGGCGCGTCGATCGCCTCCTGGAGGTTCAGGCCGAGGTCGACGACGCCGAGCAGCAGCAGCAGCGACCACTGGTCCTGCTGGTCGCCGCCGGGCGTCCCGTAGGCGAGCCAGCCCTCGCCGTCGCGCAGGGCCAGCGAGGGCGAGAGGGTCGTCCGCGGCCGCACCCCGCCGACCAGCGACGACGGGAGGCCTTCCTGCAGCCAGAACATCTGCGCGCGGGTGCCGAGGCAGAAGCCGAGGCCAGGCACCGCGGGCGAGGCCTGCAGCCAGCCGCCGCTGGGCGTCGCCGAGACGAGGTTGCCCCAGCGGTCGGCTACGTCGACGTGGCAGGTGTCCCCGCGCGTCGGCTCCCCGGCCCCGGCGTGGTCGCCGGGGCGCTCGGCCACCCCGTCCGGCAGGCGCGGCGCGGCCCCGCCGGGCGAGCCGGGCCGCAGCCGCAACGACGCACCGTCGCCGATCAGGCCGCGGCGCTCGGCGGCGTAGGCGGGACTCAACAGCGCGTCGAGCGGCGGTGGCTCCGCGGAATCGCCGTAGAACGCCTCGCGGTCGGCGAAGCAGAGCTTGGCCCCCTCCACGATCCGGTGGATCCGGTCGGCCGGGGGCAGCTGCGCCAGGTCGACGCCGGCGAGCAGCGCGAGCTGCTGCAGCTGCACCGGTCCCTGGCCCCACGGCCCCGTCTTGCAGACGGTCACGCCCCGGTACTCGAGCGTCACCGGCGCCTCGACCGTCGCCCGCCAGCCGGAGAGGTCGGCTTCGGAGAGCAGCCCGCGGTGGCGCCGGCCGGAGCTGTCGAGGGCGGCGAAGCCCGCGCTGAACCCGACGAGTGCCTCCGCGATCCAGCCGGCGCGCCAGGCCGCGCGGGCGTGCTCGAGCTGGCCGTCCCGGTCGCCCGTGGCCCGCTCGGCCTCGGTCACCAGGCGGCGGAAGGTCCCGGCCAGCGCCGGGCTGGACCAGCGCGACCCCGCCGCCGGCGCCCGTCCGTGGTCGAGCCACAGCTCCGCGGAACTCGGCCACGCGTCGCGGAACCGGTCGGCGACGCCGTCGATCGTCGCGCGCATGCCGGGAAGCACCGGATAGCCGCCCGACGCGTACTCGATAGCCGGGCCGAGCGCCTCCCGCAGGGGCAGCGTCCCGCGTTCGAGCAGTAGCAGCAGCCAGCCGTCGAAGGCGCCCGGCACGCAGGCCGCGAGCAGGCCCGTCCCCGGGACGGCGTCGAGGCCGAGCTCGTCGCGCAGCAGCCCGACGCTCGCCCGCGCGGGCGACACCCCCTGCCCGCAGACGACGAACGGCCGCTCGCCCGCGGCGTCCCACCCGAGCAGCGGCATGTCGCCGCCCGGGCCGTTGAGATGCGGCTCGACGACCTGGAGGACGAAGCCCGCGACGACGGCGGCGTCGAACGCGTTGCCCCCGCGCTCCAGCGCGCCCATCCCGGCGCCCGAGGCGAGCCAGTGCGTCGAGGCGACCATGCCGAAGCGGCCCGAGAGCTCGGGACGGGTGGTGAAGCTCACGGGATCGTCGGTACCCTCGACGCATGTGCCGCAATATCCGCACCCTGCACAACTTCGAGCCGCCCGCGACTGCCGATGAGGTCGAAGCCGCCGCGCTGCAGTACGTCCGCAAGGTGAGCGGGTCCACGCGCCCGTCCCAGGCCAACGAGGCTGCGTTCGACCGTGCCGTGGACGAGGTCACCCGGACCACCCGCACGCTGCTGTCCGAGCTGGTCACCGCTGCACCGCCCAAGGACCGCGAGACGGAGGCGGCCAAAGCGCGCGAGCGCGCCGCGAAGCGCTACGTCGCCGCCTGAGCCGCCCGCCAGGTGGAGGTCCCCTGGGGGCGTGCACCTCCCTCGAGTCTCGGCACCGCCCCGCGCGGCCCTGACCGCGCCGGCCGCCTGCGCTGCGCTCAGGCTCGGTGGTCGAGGTCGCTGAAGGTGATGTCGATCTGCCCGACATCGGCGCCGGTCAGGGTCCGCAGCCGGCGCCGCAGGACGGCGCGGACCGCGGCGGCGACGGCGTGCAGCGCCGGGCCGTAGGCGGCGACCAGCCGGACGGACAGGTCGAGACGGTCGGGCTCACCGGGCCGGCCGGGCGCCGGCCGGGCGGACGCGAAGTGCACGTCGGGGACCGCGAGAGCGGTGTGCCCCGCGACGCGGGCGATCACGTCGTGGCTGATCTGCGTCCGCCCCCGCGGCACGGCGAGGATGAGGTTGCGGGCGGCCCGGCCGGCGAGGTTGCGGACGCGGCGCATGACCCGCACGGTGAGTCCGTGGGGCACGGGCACCGGGACGCGTGCGAGGGCCCGCACGTCCTCCCAGGCCGTGCCCAGGCCCCGCAGCGCGGTCTGGCAGTAGGGGCACCGCTCCTGGTGCCGCGGGTCGGCGGCCGGCGTTCCCTCGGTGGCCTGCGCCACGAGGGCCTCGAGCTCCGCGCCGCACGGCAGCCGGTCGTCGTGCGGGCTCATCGCCACTCCGCCGTCGCCTTGAGGATCGACAGGCGCGCGCGGTGGATGCGGCCCTTGACGGCCGGCACGGTGGTGTCGAGGACCGCCGCCGCCTGCTCGTAGGAGAGGCCTTCGAACTCGCGCAGGACGAGCGCGGCGCGCTGATCGGGCGGCAGGCCGGCGATCTGCCGGGCGACGGCGTCCAGGCGCTCGCGCTGCTCCGCGCGCGCCGCCGGATCGGCTCCGGCGTCCAGCTGGTCGTCGTCCAGGGCGGCCTGCGGCCGCCGGGTGGCGAGCAGGTCGAGGCAGCGACGGGTCACGATGCGATAGAGCCAGGTCGCGACGGCGCTGTCACCGCGGAAGCGCCCCAGGGAGCGCCAGGCCCGGACGAACGTGTCCTGGGTGACGTCCTCCGCGTCCGCCGCCGAGTGCAGCAGCCGCAGGGCGACGCGGTACACGGTCCCCTGATGGCGACGCACGAGCATCTCGAAGGCGTCCACGTCGCCGGCCTGCGCCGCCTCGACCAGGACGCGGTCATCGACCTGGACGACCACGTGGCGCGCGGAGGCGGTCGGTCGGCGGGCGCTGCCGCGGTCTGTAGGGCTCGAGGGCCATGCGTCTGGGTGCGACCGCGGTCGCGGAGGAAAGTTTCGCGGTCGCCGCAGAACTTTCGCATGCGGACCCGGTCAGACGTTCAGCCGGCGCACCCGGGAGCGATCCGGGCCTCGCTCCGCCCAGACCTACAGGAGGCACCATGTCCGACGCATCCCCGTCCGAGTCGCAGAGCAGCACCGCGGTCACGCAGCGCGAGAGCCATCGGGGCGGCGCACCCGCCACGCCGCTGCAGACCGAGCAGGGCAACACGACGATCGACACCACCGTCGTGACCAAGGTGGCCGGCATCGCCGCCCGCGAGGTGCGCGGCGTCCACAACCTCGGCGGCGGCGTCGGTCGCGCGCTGGGCGGGGTGGCGCAGCGCGTCGGCGTGGGCGACGAGCGCAGCCAGGGCGTGTCGGTCGACGTCGGGGAGCGCGAGGCGGCGGTCGACCTGACCGTGGTGATCGAGTACGGCGAGTCGATCCCCCAGGTCTCGCAGGCGATCCGCGACAACGTCATCAAGCGCATCGAGGGCATCTGCGGGCTCACGGTCACCGAGGTCAACGTCGCGGTCAACGACCTCTACTTCCCGGGGGACGAGACGCAGGAAGAGCCCTCGCGCGTCGAGTAGCCGGCCCGCCGTGACCCCGTCCCCTCCAGCCGCGCAACCGGCGCCGACCGATCGTGGCCACCTCGCGCGGCTAGCGCTCGAGGCGGCCCTGGCCGTGCCCGGTGTCGCCGGCGCCGTGGCCGGTCCCGGCCTCCCGCGGGTGACCGTCGACGCCACCGGGCGGATGCTCGGCGTGTCGGCGACGGCGCAGGCCGACGGCCGCTACGCGGTCGACCTGTGCCTCGTCGCCGACCTCGTGCCGCTGCACCCGCTCGCCGACCGCATCCGTACCCGGGTGCGGGGCGCCGTGACGCGCGCCGGGGTGGGCGGCGCGCTCGGCGGCATCGACGTCGAGTTCGCCGACCTGGCGGCGCCGCGGCCGGGTGCCGCGGGCCTCGCCGGAGGTCCCCGATGATCCTGCTCGCCCGGGCGCTGGTGCGGCTCCTGTCGCTGTTGCTGCTCATCCTCCTCGCGCTCGCGGGCCTCGGGCTCGCCGTCTTCTGCATCGACACGGGAACGAGCGGGCAGAGCCTCGGCCACCTCGCGGCGCTGCTGCATCTCGACACGTTCGCCGGGACGGTCGGCAGCTGGCTCGACCAGCTCGAGGCCGGCGGGCCGGTCGCGGCGGTCGCCGCCCTCTGCGGGTTCGGCGCCATGCTCCTCGGCCTGCTGCTGCTGGCCGGCGTGCTCGTCCCGCGCCGGGAGCGTCTCGTCACGCTCACCGCCGACCCGGACGGGACGCTCGCCGCGCGCCGCCGCCCGCTCGCGCAGGCCGCCCAGTCCCTCGTGGAGCAGACGCGCGGCGTCTCGGACGCCAAAGCACGTGTACGACCGCGGCGCCGGACGGGAGGACGGCTGCGCATCCGGGCCACCCGCCCGCGCCCGGCGCAGGCGGACGCGGTCCACAGCGCGATCGTCGAGCAGCTGCGTGAGCTCACCGAGCCGTTCGAGCTCAAGGCCAGCGTCGCGGTCGGGCGCGACGGCGAGCGGGTCCAGTAGATGCCGCGCCAGCGCCTGCACCTGCGCACGTCGCCGCTCGCCCTCGTCGGGCGACTGCTCGTCCTGCTCGTAGCCCTCGCGCTGCTTTGGTACGGCCTCATGACGCTGCTGCTCGCCGTCAAGGTGGCGCCGGGCACGGTCAACGCGATCAGCGGCTACCGCACGGCGTTCGACTGGCTGACGGGGCTCACGCCGGACGACGTCGACGGCGCCACCACGCGTGGCATCGTCGCGGGCGCCGGCGTCCTCGCCTTCGTCGTGTTCGGGTACCTCGCGTTCAAGGAGATCCCGCGTCCCCACCTCACGCGCCACGATCTGCACCTGAGCGCCGGCGACCACGGACAGACCGTCGTCGAGCCCCGCGCCGTCGAGCGTCTGGCCGAGACGGCCGCCCGGCAGAGCTCGGCGATCTCGGGCGCCGACGGCCGCTACGGCGAGGACGACCTGACCCTGACCGTCACGGTCAGCCGGGCGCGGGACCTCGCCGGCACCCTGCGTGACGTCCAGCGGCGCGTCGTGCGCGCGCTGGACGAGCACCAACTACCCCCCCTGCCCGTCAACGTGACACTCACCGGCCTCGACCGCCGTCACAGAAGGGAGCTCAGATGATGAGCCTCAAGTACTTCCTCGGTCTGCTCGGCTTCGCGTTCGTCGCCGCGTGGATCGCGTTCAGCTTCGGCGAGGCGTGCCTCTGCCTCGTGGGCGCCGGCCTCTTCTACGCCGTCGGGGGCGTCCTGCAGGGCGAGATCGATCTCGGCGAGGTCCAGTCGCGCCTGCAGGGCCAGCAGGGCGGCTGAGCTGCGGTCAGCGGCCGTCGCGCAGCGACCGGATGCCGCCGAAGGTCCCGAGGTAGGCCGTGCCGTCCGGGCCGAGGGCGAGGCCGCCGTAGTTGTTGTTCGCGCCGAACCCCGTGCCTGCCGGCACGGCGAACGCCGTGCGGCCCGTGCGGGCGTCGAGGCCGACCCATGACCAGGTCCGCGTGTCCATCGGCCCCGCGGTCTGCGTGTAGCTGTAGACGAGCTGGGTCGCCGCGGAGAACTTCGGGACGGCGCTCGGGGCGCTGACCGTCGGGTTCGTCCAGCGCCGGGTGCACCCGCCGCGGCGGCGCAGGTCGACCCGGGCGAAGCCCCCCTCGGTGAGCCGGCCGGCCAAGGGGCCGAGCGGGTCCTCGTAGCCGTAGTTGTTCTCGACGATCAGCGTGCGGCCGGAGCCGATCAGCGAGTTCTCCGTCGCGCTGGCGCCCTTGCCGAAGACCGGGAGCTCGCAGACGGTCCGGCGCTGCCCGCGCGGCAGCCGGCGCGGCGTCCGGTAGACCACGACCTGCATCGGGTCGGCGTTGTCGGTGATCGCCACCCGGCCCCCGGCCAGGAGCGTCGGGGTGGTGCCCGACCCGGCGTCGACCTGGCTCGGCTTGTGGATCCCGGAGTTGCGGTAGCGGACGCTCCAGTCCCGTCGCGGCCGGCCGTCGCGGCCGGCGTGGAAGCGATACATCCGCTCATCCGAGACGACGTAGACGCCGTGCCGACCGACCGCGAAGGAGTTCTCGATCTCCTCACCCGTGCGTACGACGCGCACCCGGTGCGTGCGCCGGTCGAGCGTGCCGACCTTGCCGTGCTCCTTGGTGACGAACCAGATCCGTCCCCGGAAGTCGGGCAGCGCGGAGGTGATCCGCTCCGTCCCGGTCACCGCCCGGGTCAGGTCGTAGTCGGCCACCTTGGTCACCTTCCGGCCGTCGGGGCTCGGGGCGAGCACGAACAGGTGGTTCGTCTTCGTCGCGCTCCACACCCGGCCGCGCCGGTCCAGGAAGAAGTAGCCGCCGCCCGCGAAGTTCTGGAAGAGCTTCGTGCCCGGCGGCGCGGGCGCGCCGGGCAGCGTGTAGGTGCCGAGCACCGCGAGCGTGCGCGGGTCCAGGACGCGCAGCTCGGGCGGGTCCGAGGCCGACGGGCACACGGTGACGAGGTGGCCCTGGTGGTCGAAGGTCAGCGACCCGCACAGCGACGGCGGCAGCGGCCCGAGGGCCGTCACCGGTGACCGGCCGGTCGGTCCGCGGCGGGCGTAGGCGTCCGTCATCCACGTGTCGTCGTGGATGTTGTTGCCCGGGTCGGCGGCGAGGTACGGGTTCTGCGGCGCCCGGGGCGCGGGGACGCGGGAGGCGGCGGCAGCGCCGGCCGGCAGCGCGAGCGCGGCGAGCAGGACGGCGGGCCAGGCGCGCCGGATGACCATGACGGCACCCTACGTGCATCCGGCGGCGATCGGGGGCAGGATGGGGGACACGGCCGTTCGAGGAGCGACAGGGAGAGCATCGATGACGAACTTCGTGCAGGAGCTGACCGCCGCGGCGGCCGAGGCCCCGGACCGCCCCGCGGTCCGCCTCGACGACCTGGACGTCCCCTACGCCGCGGTGAACGCGGCGGCCGCGCGGGTGGCGGGGCTGCTGCGTACCGCCGGCGTGGGCCCGGGCGACCGGGTCGGCCTGCAGATGCCCAACGTCCCGTACTTCCTGTTCGCCTACTACGGCGTCCTGCGGCTCGGCGCGGTGGTGGTGCCGATGAACCCGCTGCTCAAGGGCCGCGAGGTCGAGTACCACCTGTCGGACTCCGGCGCCCGGGTCATGGTCGCCTGGCACGGCTTCGCCGACGCCGCCCGCGAGGGCAGCGAGGCGGCCGGCGCCGAGTGCCTCGTCGTCGAGCCGGGTGCCTTCGAGGCCCAGCTCGGCGACGCCGACCCGGTGGTCGAGGACGCCGAGCGCGCCGACGACGACGCCGCGGTGATCATCTACACCTCCGGCACCACCGGGACGCCCAAGGGCGCCACCCTGACGCACGCCAACCTCGCCGCCGGGGCGGACGTCGGGCGTGACCTCGTCGACGCCGGCCCGGAGTCGGTGACCGTGGCGACCCTGCCGCTCTTCCACGTGTTCGGCATGAACTCGGTGATGAACGTCACCCTCCGGGCGCGCGGCCTGCTGACGCTGATCCCGCGCTTCGAGCCGGGCAAGGCGCTGGAGGTCATCGCCCGCGACCAGGCGACGACCTTCGCCGGGGTGCCGACGATGTACACGGCGATGCTCAACCACCCGGGCCGCGAGGCGTTCGACACGTCGTCGCTGACGCTGTGCATCTCCGGCGGCTCGGCGTTGCCGGTCGAGGTGCTGCACGGCTTCGACGAGGCGTTCGGCTGCAAGGTCCTCGAGGGCTACGGCCTCTCGGAGACGACGGGCATGTCGTCGTTCAACCTGCCCGACCGCGAACGCAAGCCCGGCTCGATCGGCGTGCCGGTCGGCGGCACGGAGATGCGCGCCGTCGACGACGACGACCAGGAGGTGCCCCGGGGCGAGCCGGGCGAGATCGTCACCCGTGGCCCGTTCGTCATGTCCGGCTACTGGAATCGCGACGACGCCACCCAGGAGGTCATGCGCGGCGGCTGGTTCCACACGGGCGACGTCGCCACGGTCGACGAGGAGGGCTACTTCTTCATCGTCGACCGCAAGAAGGACCTGATCATCCGCGGCGGCTACAACGTCTACCCGCGGGAGGTCGAGGAGGTCCTCTACGGCCACCCCGCCGTGCTGGAGGCGGCGGTCATCGGCATGGCCCACGAATCGCTCGGGGAGGAGGTCGCCGCGGCGGTCGCGCTCAAGGAGGGCGAGCAGACGACGCCCGACGAGCTGCGCGCCTACCTGAAGGAGCGAGTCGCCGCCTACAAGTACCCGCGCGCCGTCTGGCTCGTCGACGAGCTCCCCAAGGGCCCGACGGGCAAGATCCTCAAGCGCGAGATCGAGGTGCCCGACTCGGCGTGACCCCGGTCAACGACGACGGCCATGGATCAGACCATGGCCGTCGGTGCTGCGGTGTCCGGCGCGGAGTCGCGCCGGGAGGTGACTAGAGCGGCTGGACGTTGGCCGCGGCGGGGCCCTTCGGGCCCTCCTCGGCCTCGTACGAGACCTTCGCGCCCTCGGCGAGCGTCCTGAAGCCGTTGGTCTGGATGGCCGAGTGGTGGACGAACAGGTCCTTGCCCGACTCATCGGGGGTGATGAAGCCGAAGCCCTTGTCGTCGTTGAACCACTTGACGGTACCTGTGGCCATGATGGGTCCCTCCTGGAGGAAGATCGTGCACTGCGAGACGCGGAGGGTGCGGTTGCAACGACTGCGGACGCTGGGCACTGCATGTAGTGACCGGGGTCGAGCCCCGGTCCGAGCACTCCATGGTAGTCAATCTCGGGTGAGGTCGAACGGGCCCGCGCGCTGCAGCAGGCCGGGCAGCGGCTTGCCGAGCCGCTCACCCAGCCAGCCGGCCGTCGCGATGAGCGCCCCGAGGTCGGCGCCGGTGTCGATCCCCATGCCCTCGAGCAGGTAGACGAGGTCCTCCGTGGCGACGTTGCCCGTCGCCCTCGGCGCGAAGGGGCAGCCGCCCGTACCGCCCACGCTGGCGTCCAGCACGGTGGCGCCCGCCTCGAGCGCGGCGACGGCGTTCGCGTAGCCGGTGTTGCGCGTGTTGTGGAAGTGGCCGCCGAGCTTCGCGGGACCGCCGGCCAGGGCGCCGACGAGCCTGGAGACCTGGGTCGGGACGCCGACTCCGATGGTGTCGGCGAGCACGAGCTCGTCCGGCGCGGCCTCCAGGACCTCCGTCCCGAGCCGCAGCACGCGCTCGGGTGCGACCGGGCCGTCGAACGGGCAGCCGAAGGCGACGCTGAGCGTCACGGAGACGCCGACGCCGTCGGCCCGGGCGCGCTCGACGAGCCGGACGGCCAGCGCGGCGCCGGCCTGCGCGGTCGAGTTCTGGTTGCGGCGGGCGAAGCCGTCCGTGACCCCGAAGGCGTAGCGGACCTCGTCCACGCCGGCCGCGAGGGCGCGCTCGTAGCCGCGCTCGTTGAGCGCGAGACCCGCGATCCGCACCCCGCTGGACGGATCCACGCCGGCGAGCACCTCCTCGGCGCCGGCCATCGGCGGGACGAGCCGCGGGTCGACGAAGCTCGCCGCCTCCACGCGGCGAAGGCCCGCGGCGGCGAGGCGGTTGCACAGCTCCGCCCGGACGGCGGGCGCGAGCGTCGTGGCCTCGTTCTGCAGCCCGTCGCGTGGCCCGACGTCGACCAGCTCGATCGGCATGCCCGCAGCCTAAGCCTGGTTTCCGTCGATCTCCGGTGGATCCTGCCTAAGCGGGCGCGTCGCGCGGCTCGAGCGGGTCGACCGCCGGACCCTCGAGCACCGCGCCGTCGACGTCGAAGCGCGACCCGTGGCACGGGCAGTCCCAGCTGCGCTCGGCGCCGTTGAAGCGCAGCAGGCACCCGAGGTGCGTGCAGCGCAGCGACACCGCGTGCAGGCCGCCGCCGTCGTCGCAGAAGACGCCGGTCTTGCCGAGCCCGTCGCGGACGACGCGGGCCTCGCCGGTGGGGATGGCGCCGGCGCCGGCGGCCTGCGCCGGCGCGATCCGGTCCGCGGCCAGCAGGAGGCTGAAGCGCGTGCCGAGCCTCGCGAGCTCCGGCGTCGAGCGCAGGGCGAGGCGCGTCGGCGTGAAGCGCGGGCCCCAGGCATGCTCTTGGCCGAGGATCCGCGCCGCGAGGATACGGGCGGCGAAGGTCGCGCTCGTCATGCCCCACTTCGCCCAGCCCGTCGCCACCCACAGCCGCGTGTCGCGGGGCACGAGCGGCCCGACCATCGGCAGGTGGTCGTAGGGCACGGGGTCCTGGGCCGACCAGCGGTGGGTGGCCGCCGTGACGTCCCAGTGGCGGCGGGCGAAGGCCTCCAGGCGCTCGAAGCGCTCCGGGGTCGCCTGACGCGCCCCGGCCGCGTGGCCCTCGCCGCCGACGATGAGCTTGGCGCCGGCCGGCCGCAGGGAGCGCGACTCGCCGCCGGCGGAGATGGCCATGGTCTGCGGCGGCTCGTCCGCGACGTCCACCGCGACGCAGTAGGAGCGCTGGGCCTCCATGCGGGCGAAGAACAGCCCGCGGTCCAGGACGGGGAAGTGGGAGGCGACCACGACCTGCTCGGCGGTCACCGTCCCGGCGGCCGTGCGCACCCGGCACGGCGAGCCCGCCTCGACGCTCAGCGCGCGCGTGTGCTCGAACAGGTGCCCGCCCTCGGCCTCCACCGCCCGCGCGAGGCCGCGGACGTAGCGCACGGGGTGCAGCTGGAGCTGGTCCGGCAGCCAGACGGCGCCGGACACGGCGTACGGCAGGCCGGCGTCGTCGTCGCGCCAGGTCACGCCGAGCCCCGCCTCGGCCGCCGCCTCGAGCTCCTGCGCGACCGTCTCGCGCTCGCCGGGCTCGGCGGCATAGGTCACGGCGGGGCGGCGCTCGAGCTCGCAGTCGAGGCCGAGCTCGTCGACGAGATCCGCGACGTCTCGCACGGCGGAGCGGCTCGCCTCGGCGTAGACGGCGGCCGCCTCGGCTCCATGGCGCGAGCGGACGGTGCCCAGGATGGTCGACTGCAGGGCTGAGACCTTCGCCGTCGTGCAGCCCGTCACGCCGGAGGCGACTCCCGCCGCCTCGAGCACGACGACGCGGACGCCCGCGCGCGCGAGCCGCAGCGCGAGCGTGACCCCGGCGATGCCGCCTCCGATCACGCACACGTCGGCGCGCACGTCCTCCGTGAGGATCCCGAAGCCGGCCGCCGGCTCGCCGTCGAGCCACAGCGACGAGGTGGCGGAGGTGGTGGGGACGGGGGTCATGGAGGCGATGGCGTTCGCCTACCCGGCGGGTCCGGCCGGAGCGCGCGGTCTGGCGCCCGAACCGCTGGTGGCGCGGCGGTCGCCGTCGACGCGTGTGCGAACATGCGTTCGTGTCGAGTCAGGGATCGCCGCACGCCCGCTTCCGCCGGGCGCTGCTGACCCGCAACGTCAGCGTCATCGACGTGGCGGCGCGCGAGCTCGGCCGGCTCGCGCTCGACGACGCCCTGCGGCTGCTCGTCGTGCTCGCGGAGGTCCGCGACCCGCGCTTCGACCGGGCCGCCGCCCGCTTCGCGGCACGGGTGACGATGGAGCGCGGACTCTCGGCGGCCGAGGCGCACCGCGTACTGGCGCTCGCCCAGTCCCTGACGGACCAGCCGGCCGCCGTCGCCGAGCTGCTCAAGCCGTTCTGCGCCTGAGCGGGCGGCCGAAGCCTCAGTCGCCCGGCGGGCTGGCGTAGGTGGAACGCGACGAACGCTCGGCGCGGCCCTCCTCGACGGCCGCGCGCAGCGCCGCGCGGAAGCGGCCCGGCCCCCAGAAGCGGGCGCCGACGGCTTGGGCGAGCTCGCGCCGCTCGAGCGGACCCCGCTCGTCGAGGGCGCGGGCGATGCTGTCGATCTCGTGGTCGAGCGCGTCGTCGTCCGCCCGCGTGCTCACGAGCGTCCCGCCCGTGGCCGGCGCGTGCAGCCGCCCGCCCGGCCCCGGCCGGTACCGGCGCAGGCCCGAGCGCTCGTGCTCCTGCCGGCGGGCGAGGCGGGCCCTCACCCGGGCCTCCTGCTCCCGTGCGCGGGTGGTGCGCTCGGCATCCTCGGCCTCGCCGCCCGCCTCCGTGGCGGCCGCTCGGTGCTGCGCCGCGTGTATGCGCTCCTCGTCGGCGAGGGCGAGCTCCTCGAGCGCGCGCGCGGGCGAGTGGCGTGTCGCGGTCGCCGCCCTCGGCGGACGCGCTGGCCACGGCAGCGTGGGCGTCCTCGACATCGGCACGATGCCCGTGCATGTCGGCGCGAGCGCGCGCCGCCTCCGCCGCGGGGCCGTCCTCCTCCCGCGCGGCGCGGGCCGCCGCCTCGGCCAGGGCGCGCTGCTCGGCGGCCCGGGCGCGGTGCCGGGCCGCCTCGGCGAGCGCAGCGTGCAGATCGGCGTCGGCGTCGTGCTCGGCCGACAGCGCCTCGGCCCGCTCGGCGAGGCTGGTGGCGCGCTGCTCGGCCGCGTGCGCGCGCGCGGCGGCCTCGGCGTCGTCGTCGCCTTCGGCCTCGTCGCGCGCCTCGTGGGCGGCGGCGAGCTCGTCCGCGCGCTGGGCGTTGAGGTCGGCGATGTCGGCCAGCACCGACTCGGCCTGCGCCCGCTGCTCGCGGTCGGACCCCGGGCGGGCCCGCAGCTCGTGTATCGCCGCGCGGTGCTCGGCGGCGCGGGCGCGCTCCTCCTCGGCCTCGGCGCGGCGGCGCAGGGCCTCGCGCCGCTCCGCGCTCGCCTCGTCATCGCCCTCATCCTCGCCGTCGCCGCCGGTCTCGTCGTCCGCCTCGGCGTCCTCCACGGTGAGCGGCTGGGCGATGTCCTCGAGCGAGGCCTGCTCGGACTTCACGCCGAAGAGGAGCTCGGCGACGCCCCCGGCGGCCATGAACACCGCACCGACGAAGAAGCCGATCGCGACGAGCGAGCGCTCACCCGAGTCGATGAGGTTGCCGAACAGCAACGGGCCGGTGATCCCGCCCACCGCGGTGCCGATCGCGTAGAAGAAGGCGATGGCCAGCGCGCGCGTCTCCATGGGAAAGATCTCGCTGACCGTCAGATAGGCGGCGCTGGCCCCCGACGACGCGAAGAAGAAGATGCCGATGATGAACGCCATGAAGCCCCACTTGCTGAGTCCGTCGCCGAGCAGCAGCAGGCCGAGCACGACGGTCAGGGCGGCCGAGGTGAGGTAGCAGCCCGAGATCATCGGCTTGCGCCCGACGGTGTCGAACAGGCGGCCGAGCGACAAGGGGCCCATGAAGTTCGAGAGGCCGTAGACGACGAGGAACACCGGCACCGTTCCCGACGCGACGCCGAAGAACGTGCCGAGGATCGTGCCCAGGTCGAAGGTCAGCGCGTTGTACATGAACGCCTGGCCGACGAACAGCGACAGGCCGAGGATGGCCCGCTTCGGGTACAGCTCGAAGGCGACCTTGGCGATCTCGCGGAACGGGATCGCCTTGCGCTGGCGGACCTTGATCGAGGTGTCGGGGTCCGACAGCTGCTGGTCGGTCTCCTCGGAGATCTCCTGCTCGATGTCGTCGACGATCCGCTCGGCCTCCTCCTCCCGGCCGTGGATGAACAGCCAGCGCGGGCTCTCCGGGACGTGGCGGCGCACGAGCATGATCGTCAGACCGAGGATCGCCCCGATGCCGAAGGCCAGGCGCCAGCCGAAGTCGATGGCGAAGATCGACGTGTTGAGCAACACGATGGCCAGGGCCGAGCCGCCCGCGGCGCCGAGCCAGTAGGACCCGTTGATCATGAGGTCCACCCGGCCGCGCACGCGCGCCGGGATGAGCTCGTCGATCGCCGAGTTGATCGCCGCGTACTCGCCGCCGATGCCGGCTCCGGTGAAGAAGCGGCAGATGTAGAAGTACCAGGGGGCGAAGGCGAAGGCGGTCGCGACGGTGGCGGTGATGTAGACGGCGAGCGTGAGGACGAAGAGCTTCTTGCGTCCCAGGCGGTCCGTGAGCTGCCCGAAGAACAGCGCTCCGATGCAGGCTCCGGTGACGTAGATGGCGGCGGCGGTGCCGATCTGGCCCGCGGAGATCGAGATGCCGCTGCCATCCTCGGTGAGCCGCGAGGCGATGGAGCCGACGATCGTCACCTCGAGGCCGTCGAGGATCCACACGGTGCCCAGACCGACGACCACGAGCCAGTGGAACCTCGCCCACGGCAGCCGGTCCAGGCGCGCGGGGACGTCCGTCTCGATGGTGCCGGTCTCCACGTCGCTCATGCCGAGAGCCGATAGCCCACTTGCCGGAGTCCGACAAGCCCGGTTGTACGGGAGCCGACGTCGCTATACCTGCACGTCGTGCTTCGGTGTCGGATCTTCGGCCATCGCCTGCGCTTCCGCGCCGAGGGCGCGACCATGCTGTGGAGCTGCGAGCGCGGCTGTGGGGAGGTCGGGGCCAAGCCGTACGGCTCGCCCGCCGACGCGCGGCGCTACGCCCGCGCCTTCGACCGCGAGGATGCCGCCGACCTGGGCCGGCGGGCGCCGTTTCTCGGCATGTTCCCCCTCCGGATCTGGCGCGCGCTGTCCGGCCGTCGCGAGCGCTGACGCCCGCCGCTCGTCAGGCACGGGGCGGACGGATGGCCCTTCCGCGACGGAAACCCCGCCGCTTGCCCACCCGAGGCGGGCGCCGCGCGCCGCGGCCCTGCGGCTGCTCGTCGTACTCGCGGAGGTGCGCGACCCGCGCTTCGACCGCGCCGCGGCCCGCTTCGCGGCGCGGGTGACGATGAAGCGCGGACTCCCGGCGGACGAGGCGCACCGCGTGCTGGCGCTCGCGCAGTCCGGACGGATCAGCCGGCCGCGGTCGCCGAGCTGCTCAAGCCGTTCTGCGACTGAGCGTCGCACGACAGGCAAGAGGCGGCGAAGAGGCGATCATCCGACGGCTGCCCGCCTCTTGCCCGCCCGCAGCCCCGCTGCGCCGCACGAAGACGCGGCCGGAGGCCCCTCACCACGAGTCGAGGACCCGCCGGCGCCCGGACGCCGGCAGCGGAGGGACGGCGGCCGCGCGCAGCGTCGCCGCGATCCGGTCGCGGGTGTCGGCCGGATCGATGACGTCGTCGAGCTCGAAGACCGTCGCGACCTCGAGGGCCGTGCTCTGCGCGCGCACGGCGGCGACGAGCTCGGCGACCCGCGCCGCGCGGGCGTCCGGGTCCGCGATGGCCTCGAGCTCCTTGCGCTGCGCGAGCTTGACCGCGCCCTCGACGCCCATGGCGCCGAGCTCGCCCGTGGGCCAGGCGACGGTGAGCGCCGGCGCCTTGAGATGGCCGCCGGCCATGGCCTGGGCCCCGAGCCCGAAGGCCCGCCGCACGATGACGCACACGAGCGGGACGCTCAGCGTCGCGCCGACCTGGAAGAGCCGGGCGGTGTGGCGCACCGTCGCCGTCCGCTCGGCCTCCGGGCCGACCATGAACCCGGGCGTGTCGACGAGGGAGAGGACGGGGAGGCCGAAGGCGTCGCACAGCGCGAGGAAGCGCGCGCCCTTGTCCGAGCCGTCGGCGTCCAGCGCGCCCGAGAGCACCGCCGGGTCGTTGGCGAGGACCCCCACCGGCCGGCCGTCGAGTCGCGCCAGCGCCGTGATCAGCGTGCGGCCGAAGGCCGGCCGCAGCTCGAGGACCGAGCCGGTGTCGCACAGCCCCTCGAGCAGCGCGCGGGCGTCGTGGACGCGCTTGGGGTCCTCCGGGACCGCGGCCCGCAGTCCCCGCTGGTCCGCGCACGCCCAGTCCGCCGTCGTGCCGCCGCTCAGCAGGGCGACGAGCGACCGCGCCATGGCCACCGCGGCCGCCTCGTCCGGGCAGACGCCGTCGAGCACGCCGTTGGCGGCCTGGACCTCGACGGGTCCGATCGCCTCGGGCGCGAACCGGCCGAGCCCGCCGCCCTCGATCATCGCCGGGCCGCCCATGCCCACCGTCGCGTCCGGCGTGGCGAGGATCACGTCACAGCAGCCGAGCAGCGCCGCGTTGCCGGCGAAGCAGCGCCCGGAGACGATCCCGATGCGCGGGACGAGCCCGGACAGCGACGCGAAGGTGTGAAAGGTCGGGACGTCGAGGTGGAAGCGGCCGCCGGACTCCGTGTCGCCCGGCCGGCCGCCGCCGCCCTCCGCGAAGAGCACGACGGGCAGGCGCCGCTCGCGGGCGAGCTCGAGCAGCCGGTCCGTCTTGCGGTGGTTGCGCGCGCCCTGCGTTCCCGCGAGGACCGTGTAGTCGTAGGCGAGGACGGCGCAGGGCGTCCCGCCGATCTCGCCGACGCCGCACACCATGCCGTCGCCGGGCGTGGTCGCGATGAGCGCCTCGGCCGAGCGGCGCGCCCGCTGGGCGGCGACGGCGAGCCCGCCGTACTCCGAGAACGTCCCGGGGTCGCAGAGGTCCTCGACGTTCTCGCGGGCGGTGCGCCGCCCGCGGTCGTGGACGCGGGCGATGGCGTCCGGGCGGGCGGCGTCGCGCAGGCCGGCCCGGCGCGCGAGCACGGCCTCGAGGTCGTCGCGCACGTCGGGTGACCGGGGTTGTGCGTCCCCGGGACCAGAAGCCCCGGTCACCCCACCCGGCTCGAGCGCGAAGAGCGGCGCGCCCTCGCGGACCTCGTCGCCGGCGGCCAGGTCGAGCTCCCGCACAACGCCCGCCGCCGGCGCCACCACCTCGTGGTGCATCTTCATCGACTCCAGCAGCAGCACGGGCGCGCCTGCGGGCACGGCGGCCCCCGCCGCGGCGAGGACCTCGGCGACGACGCCGGTGAGGGGAGAGGCGACCCGCTGCATCGGCGGCAGCTTCGCAGCCCGGCTACGCGGGTCCGCGCGTGGTCCCCACGCCCTTGAAGAACGTGTAGCAGAACACGCCGTCGGCGGCCGTCGTCCGGTGCAGGTCGCGGACGCCCGCGTCGAAGGCCTCCGGCTCGATGAGCCCCGCGGCGAGCGCCGGCTCGCGGACGCCCTCGATCATCGCGGTGAAGGTCCGCCGGATGAAGCCGTCGACGAGGGCGGGCCGGCCGGCGTCCACGTAGACCAGCCGGGGGGAGACCGCCACGGCGTCGAGGCCCGCCTCGGTCATCAGCGGGTACAGGCGCCGGCCGATCTGCGCGTCCCCGCCGGCGCGGGCCTGGAGGGCGACCTGGCACTCGATCGCCGCGCGGGCCGCGGCGCTGTCGGGATGGAAGGAGGCCGAGCCGTGGTCGCCCTCGATCACCGTGAGGGTGCCCCCGGGGCGCAGCAGCCCGGTGAGCGTGCACAGGGCCTCGACCGGCCGGGAGAGGTGCTCGAGGACGAAGCAGACGAAGCCGTGGTCGAAGGACGCGGGTGAGAAGGGCGGTGCGAAGAGGTCGGCCCAGCGGAACTCGACGTTGGCCAGCCCGGCCCGCCGGACGCGCTCCTGCGCCTCGGCGAGCGAGTCCGCGGACACGTCGATCGAGGTGAAGTGGGCTCCCGGGCTGCGGCGGGCCAGGGTGACGGTCTGGGCGCCGACGCCGCAGCCGGCCTCGAGCACCCGGCTCCCGGCCGGGTAGCCCGTATCGGCGTGCAGGAGGTCGACGAGCGCGCCGGCCTGGTCTCCCAGGCGCTCGGCTTCCCGCGGCTCGTAGCCGTGCACGTACGGGTCGCTCACGGTGCGCGCCAGCCTAGACGGGCGATTCCGCAACCCCGCGCCCGCACTGATCTCGCGGAATCAGCCATCTAGAATCGACGGCGATGAGCTGGTCCGCCCACGCCCTCGACACCCTGGCCGGCGCGGGCTACCGGCGGGGCGGCGCGCGCCACGCGGTGGTCGACCTGCTCGGCCGCCAGGAGTGCGCCCGCTCCGCGGTCGAGATCGAGGCCGAGCTGCGGGCCGGCGACCGCGAGGTGGCCCGCGCGTCGGTCTACCGGGTGCTCGAGGAGCTCGAGGCCCTCGGCCTCGTCGCCCGCTTCAACGTCGGCGGCGGGCTCTCCCGCTACGAGCCGCAGCACCCGGACGGCGCCCACCATCACCACCACCTCGTCTGCGACGACTGCGGCGAGCTCGTCCCCTTCCACGACGACGACCTCGAGCGCGTCATCCGCCGCGTGTCCGAGCGCGTCGCCTTCGACGTCTCCGACCACGACATCACGCTGCGCGGATCGTGCGCGACCTGCCGGGCCGCGACCGCGTGAGCGCCGCGCCCGCGCCGGCCAGGGCGTAGGCGGCGACGAGCACGCCGGCGATGGCCGCGCCCGTCGCGATCCCGGCGTAGTAGGAGAGGTAGAGGCCGCCCACGCCGGCCACGACCGCCGTCGCGGCCGCGAGCGCGAGCATCGGCGCCATCCGCCGGGCGACGAGCCGGGCGGCCGAGGCGGGCGCCACGACCACCGCGACGACGAGCAGGTTGCCCAGCCCCTGGACGGCGACGAGGATGGTGAGCGCGAGCAGCACGAGCAGCCCCGCATCCACCAGACCCGGCCGGACTCCGAGGGCGCGCGCGCTCGACCGGTCCAGACCGACGACGAGCAGTCGGCCGTGCAGCAGCCGCAGAGCCGCGACGACGAGCAGGGCCAGAGCGCCCGCGAGGGCCAGGTCGGCGTCCGTGACGCCCAGCACGTCGCCGAACAGCAGCGCGCCGAGGCCGGCCGGCGTCGCGGGCGAGAGCGCGAGCAGCACCCCGAGGCCGAAGAGCGTCGTGATCACGACGGCCACGGCGCTGTCGCGCCCGACCACCGGCACGCGACCCGCCACCGCGACCGCCAGGGCGGCGACGAGCACGCCGGCCGCGCCGCCCAGCAGCAGGGGCAGGCCGGCCAGGGCGGCGAGCACGAGCCCGGGCAGCAGCGCGTGGGCCAGCGACTCGGCGCCGTAGGAGAGCTGATAGGCGACGACCCAGCACCCGAGCGCACCGCCGGCGATCCCGAGGAGCAGCACCTCGACGAGGGCGCGCCGCATGACCGGCTCGGCCCACGGGTCGCCCAGCGCGCCGAGCAGCGCGGCGAGCATCAGTGCGGCCCGTGGTGGTGCGGCGGCAGCAGCGCCCGGCCGGCCCCGTCGGGCAGCGTGACGATGTGGCCGCCGTAGGTCCGCTCGAGCACCTCGGTGGTCAGCGTCGACTCGGGCGGCCCGAGCGCGACCTGATCGCCGTTGAGGCACAGCACTCGGTCCCAGCGGCGCGCCTGGGTGACGTCGTGGGTGGCCACGAGCAGGGCGCGCCCCTCGGCGGCGAGGGCGTCCAGCAGCCGCTCGAGTTGCTCCGTGCTCGCGCGATCCATCCCGGTGAAGGGCTCGTCGAGGAGGATGAGCGGCGCGTCCTGGACGAGCGCGCGGGCCACGAGCACGCGCTGGCGCTGCCCGCCGGAGAGCGATCCGAAGGTCTCCTGTGCGCGCTCGGCCATCCCGACGGCACCCAGCGCGTCGAGCGCGCCGCGGCGCTGCGCGCGGCCGGGCTGCCGCCACCACGGCAGGCTGGAGATGGACCCCATGAGCGCGACGTCGAGCGCCGAGACCGGGAAGTCGAGCCGCGAGCGCTCCGTCTGCGGCACCAGGCCGATGCGGTCAGGGCGCTCCACCGTCCCCGCACTCGGGCGCACCTCCCCGAGCAGCACCCGGAACAGCGTCGTCTTGCCGCCGCCGTTGGGTCCGAGCACGCCGAGGCGCTCGCCCGGGGCCACGCGCAGCTCGACGCCGCGCAGGACGTCGCTCGCGCCGTAGCCGGCGTGGACGCCGGCGAGCCGGACGACGGGCGTCACGGCCGGCTCGACGGCCCCGGAGGGAGGGGCGGGGAGGGTCAGAGTCCCTGGATGGTGCACCCTGAGCGGCCTCCGGTGAAGCCATGCACCATGGCGTCGGCGTTGTGCGCCTCCATCGTGAGGTAGGTCGCGCCGTCGGAGCCCTTCGGTCCGAGCGTGTCGCCGTAGAGCGTGTCGTTCGAGGTGGCGCCGGTCTGGGCGGCGATGGCCTCGGCGAGCTTCGGATTGATCGAGCTCTCCGGGAAGATCGCCCGGACGTGCTCCCTGCGGATCACGTCCGAGAGCTTCGCGACGTCCTTGGCCGACGCTTGGGCCTGCGTCGTCTGCGACGGGATCACCGCCCCGACGACGCTCACGCCGTAGCGGTGGGCGAAGTAGTCGAAGGCGTCGTGGTCGGTGACGAGCTTGCGGTCGGCCGCCGGCACGGCTGCCATGCATTTGCGGATGCCCGCGTCGAGCGCCTTGAGCCGGGCGACGTAGGCCCTGGCGTTGGCGGCGAAGGCGGCCTTGCGGCCCGGATCGGCGTCGGTGAAGGCGGTCTGGATGGCCGGGACGGCCGCCTCGACGTTGCGCGGGTCGTGCCACCAGTGCGGGTCGTACTCCGACGCCTCGGCGCCGCTGGTCTCGCCCGGCCGGCGATCGGGGTTCGTCTCGGACAGCACCGCGACGGAGGGCTTGCCGCCGGACTGCTTCACCACGTCGGCCATCCACCCGTCCAGCTTGTCGCCGCTCTCGAGCACGACCTTCGCCTTGGCGGTCGCCGTCACGTCCTCCGGCCGGGGCTCGTAGTCGTGGGGGTCCGTGTTCGGCTTGAGGATCTGGGTGACCGCGACGTGCTTGCCCCCGATCGCCCGGGCCACGTCGCCGAGCTGGGTCGTCGTGGCCACGACCGGCAGCGGCTCCGCGGAGTCCGAGCCGGAGTCCCCACCCGAGCCGGAGCCGCCGCAGCCGGCGGCCGCGAGCGCCAGGAGGCCGGCCGCCACGACCGCTGGTGCGAGGCGGCGACGCCGCAGATGCGGGCTCGCCCAGCGGGCGATGGCCACGAGCGCGAAGACGCATCCGCCGAGCACGGCGATGGTCGCGCCGGGCGGGGCGTTGAGCTCGAACGCCAGCCACAGGCCGGCGACGCCCTCGACGGCGGCGAGCGCGACGCTCGCCAGCCGCCAGGGACGGAGGCGGTGCACGACGAGCCGCGCCGTCACGGCCGGGACGACGATCAGCGCCGAGGCCAGCAGCGCGCCCACGGCCGACAGCGCGGTCACGGCGACGAGGGCCACGAGGCCGAGCAGGACGGCATCCGTCCAGCCCGGCCGCGTGCCCAGCGCCCGTGCCGACCCGGGATCGAACCCCGTGGCCGTCCAGCGCCGGCCGAGCAGGGCGGTCCCGACGAGCACGGCGACGGCCGCGCCCGCCGCCCAGGCGACGTCGGCCGGGCTGATGGCGAGCAGGCTGCCGAACAGCAGCGAGTCGACGTTGGAGCCCGAGGCGAACACGTCCGAGGCCAGCACGACGCCGGCGACGAGCGCGCCGACGAGCACCAGGGCGGTGTGGGAGTCGTAGTGCTCGCGGTCGCGGCGGGCGAGCAGGCCGACGCCGGCGGCGACGAGCCCGGCGGTCGCGCCGGCGCCGAGGTGCGCGGAGAAGCCGAGGCCGTCGGCCAGCACGAGGCCCGGGAAGGCGGCCGTACCGACGGCGTGCGAGAAGAAGGCCAGCCCGCGCAGGACGACCCAGGTGCCGATCACGCCCGCCGCGACGGCGAGCACGAGGACCTCGAGGACGCCGCGCTGGACGATGGGGAGGGAGAAGGCGTCGAGCACCGGCGGCAGCCTACACAAGAATGAGACTTGTTCTCAAATGAATCGCGGATCGGTGTATCCTCCGGCCGCATGTGTGCCGGCTGCGCCATGACCGCCGCCGCGGGAGCCTCGGGCGCCCGGGCGTGGCTGCAGGCCCACGGCGGCCTCGGCCGGCGCGGGATGCGCTTCGTCACGGTCGGGCTCATCGCCGGCGCCCTCGGCGTCTCGAGCCTCGGCGTGAGCGGGTCGAGCACGCCCGACCGTCCGGCCGCCGCGGCCGCGCACTCCGCCGCGCCGGCAGTGCGCTGACGGCGATCAGCGCCGCGGCCAGCGCCGCACGAGCTCGACGAGCGTCTCGCCGACCGCGTCGACGCTGCGCCGCGAGAGCCGGTCCATGCCGTCCTCGAGCGAATGACCCGGGTACGTCCAGTCGATGAGGTCGACCGCCGGGACGCCCGAGCGCAGGAACGGCGTGTGGTCGTCGAGCAGCGACGTGCCCGTCCCCGGCGGGAACGTCCGGCCCACGCCCACGGCCTGCGCGGCCGCCCGCACGCGCCTCCACAGGGCCGGGGTCGAGGTGCCCTCGCGCGGCAGCCGCAGGCCGCGGCCGGCGACGTAGTCGAGCAGCACCATCGCCCCGACCTGCCCGCGGTGACGCTCGGCGTAGGCGCGCGAGCCGCGCAGGCCCACCGCGTAGAAGTCAGGGGTGTCCTCCGGCAGCCCCGCCGCCGGCTCCTCCCCGTCGAAGAGCACGAAGCGCAGCTCGGGCCCCCCGGCCGGCCGGTGCTCGGCCAGGGTGCGCGCGAGCTGCACGACGATCGCCGTCCCCGCCGCGCCGTTGTTCGCGCCGACGAACCCCTTCGGCTTCACGAGGGTGTCGTAGTGGGCGCCGAACACGAGTGCCGGCCTACGGCCCGGGAGGGTCGCGACGACGTTGCGCAGGCCGCCGGCGCCGGGGACGGCCTCGAAGCGCCCGCCGGGCAGTGCCGCCCGCAGCCGCAGCGCGAGGGCGCGCAGCTGCGGCGAGCCGGCCGGGCGCTGGCCGACGTCGACCTGGCGCTGGATGCCGTGGAAGGCGGCGTCGGCGTCGAAGCGGTCCACCCGGGTCCGCGCCGCGGCCGCCGGGGCGCCGTCAGAGCCATGGAGCAGGGCGACGACGACCACCGTGGCGACCACGGCCGCGGCGGCCAGCAGCAGGGCGACGAGGCGCGCGCGCACGGCGGCCGACGATAGCCCGGCGACCTCCACGCGCACTAGGTTCCAGCCATGGCGGTCGCCGAGCACCCGACGGGCGCCCCGCCCGTCCGGCGCGTCCCGCTCTGGCAGGTGACGGTCGCCTTCTGGGTGCTCGTCGTGGTCGTGCTGGCGCTGCGGGCCTCCGGGCTGCCCGACAGCCCGAGGATCGCGACCTTCGGGCTCGTGTTCGCCTCCATCGCGGTCGAGGCCCTGCCCTTCGTCCTGCTCGGCGCGCTGGTCTCGGCCGCCGTCGCGGCATTCGTGCCCGACCGGACCTTCGAGCGGATCGGCCGGCTCCCGCGCGCCCTGCAGATCCCGGGCGCGGCGGCCTGCGCGGTCGCCTTCCCCGTGTGCGAGTGCGGATCGGTGCCGGTCGCGCGCCGCCTGATCGCCCGCGGCGTCCACCCGGCGGCCGGCATCGTCTTCATGCTCGCCGCACCGGTGGTCAACCCCATCGTCCTCGGCTCCACCTGGGTCGCCTACGGCGGTGGCCGGCGCGGCGCGGAGATGGTCGTCGGGCGGGCGGCGCTCGGGCTCGTGGTCGCCGTCACGTCAGGGTTGGCGATCGGCCGGCGGGGCGAGGCGCTCCTGCGCGCGCGCGGGGACGAGGAGGACCACGACCACGACTCGCGAGGCGCGTCGTTCGCCGACCACCTCGCCTCGGACTTCCTCTTCATGGGCCGCTTCGTCGTGCTCGGCGCCGCGCTGGCGGCGCTTCTGCAGACCGTCGTGCCCCAGGGCCTCGCCACCGGTCTCGCCGGGACGCCGGTGCTCGGCACCCTGGTCCTCATCGGGCTCGCCTTCATGCTCAGCCTCTGCTCGGAGGCCGACGCGTTCGTGGCCGCGTCCTTCGTGGCCTTCCCGCTGCACGCCCAGCTGGCCTTCCTTGCCTTCGGCCCCGTGCTCGACACGAAGCTCGCCGTCCTCTACGGCGCGACCTTCCGCGGGCGCTTCGTCCTGCGGCTGCTGCTCGTCGCGGTGCCCACGTGCCTGCTCGGCTCCCTGGCCTTCGGGGTGCTCACGTGAGCCTGACCGCCCGCAGCGGGCGCCTCGCCGTGCTCGTCGCCTGGACGGGGTTCCTCGCCTGGCTCGTGCTCGCCGACCAGGTGCCGCGCTACCTCGGCCCGCGGACGGCGTGGATCGTCCCGGCCGGCGCGGTCGGGCTCGCCGTGGCCGCCGTCGCCTACGCCCGCTGGACCCGGAGCGCGCCCGTCGCCCGGCGGGCGCTGACGGTGACGGAGACGCTGCGGCTGTCGGCCGTCCTGGCGCCGATCCTCGTCGGCCTCGTCATGTCGGGGGCGACGCTCGGCTCGCTGGCCGCGGGCAACAAGCTGGCGGGCCGCGGGATCGACCTCACCAACCTCGCCGGCTCGCTCGGGCGCGGGGGCAAGCCGATCGACTTCCTTCTCGTGCGGGGCGCGCAGGAGGATCCGAAGCTCGCCCGTGAGCGCGGGATCGAGCCGGGCCGCGCCGTCGAGCTCACCGGCTTCGTCTACCGGCCGGCGGGCGGTCCCGGCCGGCCGCTGCGCCTCGCGCGCTTCTACATCACCTGCTGCGTGGCGGACTCGGTGGCCATCGACGTGCCCGTCTACGCGACGCGCGACGCGTCGGCCTACCGGCGCGACGCCTGGCTGCACGTCTCCGGCGTGCTGGCCTCCCGCCACGGCGAGCTCGTCGTGGAGGGCGCCCGCGTCGGCCGGGTCCCCAAGCCGAAGCACCCGTACAAGCTCTTCGCGCTCTGAGCGGGCGCGGAAGTCCGGTCTGACCCTGCGATACTGGGGAGTCGATGGACCCGAGCCGCAAGCGCAAGATCCGCCTCATCGTGGCCCTCGGCGCCGTCGTCGTGCTGGCGACCGCCCTGGTCTACACGAGCTTCACGGCTTCCACGGAGGCGAAGTCGCCGAGCCAGCTGCTGGCCTCCGCGCAGGCCGGCAAGGCCTACGAGGTCACGGGCAAGGTCGCCGCCGGCAGCTGGACCTCCCGGGGCACGACGAACGTCTTCCGCGTGCGCGACCGCAACGGGAGGGAGTCCGTGCCGATCCGCTACGCCGGCGCGGTGCCCGATCCGTTCCGCGAGGGCCGCGAGATCGTCGTGACGGTCCGCAAGGCCGGCGGCACCTGGGTCGGCGAGCGCGACACGCTCGTCACCAAGTGCCCGTCGAAGTTCCAGCAGAAGGCCCCGAAGACCTAGCCGCTGATGTTGACGGCCGGGAAGCTGCTGCTCGTCCTCGCGCTCCTGGTCGCCGTCTACGGCGCCGGAGCGAGCCTCGTCGGCGCGCGCGCCGGCAACCGGGCGCTCACCGACTCCGGCCGCCGCGCGGTCTACGCGATGGCCGTCGCGCTCGTGGCGACCTTCGTGCTGCTCGAGAGCATGTTCCTGCGCTCGGACTTCTCGAGCTACCTCGTCGCCACGCACTCCTCGACGACGACGCCGGCCTTCTACCGGGCGACGGCGATGTGGTCCTCCCAGGAGGGATCGCTGCTGCTGTGGGCGACGCTGCTGTCGGTGTGGTCGAGCGCCGTCCTGTACCTCTCCCGCAACCGGATGCGCGAGATCGCGCCCTACGCGACCGCGGTGCTGTGCGGCTTCGCGGTGTTCTTCGTCGGTCTGCTCGTGCTCAAGGAGACGCCCTTCGGCGCCACCTCGCCCGTCCCGAGCGAGGGCACCGGCCTGAACCCGCTGCTGCGCCACCCGAGCATGATGATCCACCCGCCCATGCTCTACTCGGGCTACACGCTCTTCGCGGTGCCGTTCGCCTTCGCCGTCGGGGCGCTCGTCACGCGGCGGCTCAACGCGGACTGGATCCGCTCCACGCGCCCGTTCACGCTCGCGGCCTGGTTGTTCCTCGGCATCGGGATCATCCTCGGCGCCCGCTGGTCCTACACGGAGCTCGGCTGGGGCGGCTACTGGGCGTGGGATCCGGTGGAGAACGCGTCGCTCATGCCGTGGCTGACCGGCACGGCCTTCCTGCATTCGGTGATGATCCAGGAGAAGCGCGGGATGCTGAAGGTCTGGAACGTCTCGCTCGTGCTGGCCACGGGCGTGCTGGCCATCCTCGGCACGTTCCTCGTGCGCTCCGGGATCCTGCAGTCGATCCACGCCTTCGGGGCGTCGACGCTGGGCGGCCCGTTCCTCGTCCTCATCGCGGTGATGATTCTCGGGTCGGCCGCGCTGGTCGTGTCGCGCTCGGCGGATCTGCGCTCGGACGCGAAGCTCGACGCGATCGTCTCCCGCGAGTCCGTCTTCCTGCTCAACAACCTCGTGCTCGTGGCGATGTGCGTGATCGTCTTCTGGGGCACGTTCTTCCCGCTCATCTCCGAGGCGATCACGGGAGAGAAGGCGTCCGTCGGGCCGCCGTGGTTCGACCGCGCCATCGTCCCGGCCGCGCTGCTGCTCGTACTGCTCACCGGCCTCGGGCCGGTGCTCGCCTGGCGGCGGGTGACGCTCGCCAACCTCCGCCACCAGCTCGTCGGGCCGGTGGTCGCGGGCTCGGTCTGCCTCGTGGCGCTGCTCGGCCTCGGAATCACGGCGGGGACGTCGGTGGCGCTCTTCGTGGTCGCGGCGTTCTCGCTCACCGTCATCGCCCAGGAGTTCTGGCGCGGCACGCGCGCGCGGCGCGCGATGGCGGATGAGTCGCCACCCACCGCGCTGCTGTCCCTCGTCCGTCGCAACCGGCGCCGCTACGGCGGCTACCTGGTCCACGTCGGCGTCATCACGCTGTTCGTCGGCGTCGCGGCCTCCTCGGCCTTCGAGTCCAGCCGCTACGCCGACCTGCGGCCGGGCCAGACAGCGGCCATCGGCGGCTACGACGTGACCTACGTGAGGCCCACGAGCCGGGTCGTGGCCGCCCCCAACGGGCGGCTGGAGCGCATCGACCTCGGGGCCGTGCTGCGGGTGCGCAAGGACGGCAAGGGCGTGACGACGCTGGACACCCGCCGCTCCTACTTCCCGAGCGCCGACCCGTCGCTGGGGCCGGTCTCGCGCTTCTTCGATGGCGAGTCGACGAGCGAGGTCGGCCTCAAGGCCGGCGCCTTCAAGGACGTCTGGACCGTCATCGCGCCGAGCCTCGCCGGGCTGCAGCCGGCCATCGACAAGGGCGACAGGGTCTTCGACGGACCCGGCGCCCGGCTGCCGGCCGCCCAGCGCGCCACGCTGCTGGCCCAGGCGCTCGACGGGCTGGCCGCCTCGTACGTGCGCAGCCCGCCGCCCGCGACCTTCCGGCTGCTCATCTCGCCGCTCGTGACCTGGATCTGGCTCGGCGCGCTGATCGTCTTCGCCGGCGGGCTGGTGGCCATGTGGCCGAGCCCGCGGGCGGTGCACCGCATGGTCTCCGCGGGGTACGCGGCCCGGGTGGCGCGCGAGCTCACGAAGGTCTAGCCGTGGCCGTCGTGGCCGCCGTCGTGGTGGTGGTGGTGCTGGTCGTCGTCGTCGCCCTGGTGGCGAGCCCGTTGCGCCCGGGCGCCGGGCGGGCCGCGGTGTCGGCCGAGGCCAGCGACCGCGACGAGCTCGAGGCCCTCAAGGAGGCGAAGTACCGCGAGATCCGCGACGCCGAGCTCGACTACCGGATGGGCAAGCTCTCCCTGCCGGACTGGCGCGCGACCGATCGCGGGTTGCGGGTGGAGGCGATGGAGCTGCTGCGGCGCCTCGACGCCCTGGAGGGCCGCGAGGGCTCCGAGGCGGCGCTTCGCGCGGACTGAGGTCAGGCGGCAGGCTCCGTGACGTCCATGCGCGCGACCAGGCCGTCGCGGAACGTATACGTGTGGAGCACCTCGCCCGAGCCGACGAGATTGCCGTCGAGATCGCGCACGGTCTGGGCGACCCGCACCTCGACCGCTCCCGAGGGGACGTCCACGTAGGCGACGGGCTCCACGGTCGGGTCGATCGCCGCCCACTGCTCGAGCCAGTAGGTGCGCACGGTGGCGGTCCCGGCCAGGCGGCCGCCCTGCCATGCGTTGGGCCAGTCCACGTCGTCGGTCATGGCGGCCAGGACCGCGTCGACGTCGCGCGCGTTGAAGGCCACGTAGAGCGACTCGAGCCGCTCGTGCTCGGGGCGGTCGGCCATGGGACTGGATCCTGCCAGGCGGGCGGACACGGCGCCACCACATGCGAACGCGCTCCCAAGGGCGCCCGACTTCGGTCGGTGCGCACCGAACAGGCCCCCGCGTGGTCTGACCGCACCCCGTGGGCCGAGGTCGCGCTGCGAGCCGATCCGCAGGTCGGCGCCGCGCGTTCGGGAACGCCCGCCGCTACCCTTCGGCGGGCATGTACACGGTCCTCAGCGTCGCCCAGGTCTTCATCGCCGCCATCCTGATCTTCACGATCCTGCTGCACTCGGGCAAGGACGCGGGGATGTCGGGGGCCTTCGGCGTCGGCGTCGCCGGCGGCTCCACGGGCGGCTCGCTGATGGAGCGCAACCTCACCCGCTGGACGATCATCTTCGCGGTCCTGTTCGTGCTGAACACGATCGCCCTGCTCAAGCTCGGTTGATGCCGCGAGCGGCCGCGTAGGCCTGCGGGGTGTCCAGGCTGCGCAGCGCCGCGGTGGTGGCGGCGTCGGCCGTCAGCGTCGCCGCGCCGGCCGCCCGCAGCAGGCCGCGCAGGCTCGCCTCGCCCCGGCCCAACCGCTCGCGGGCGAGGTCCAGGCACGGCTCGATCCGGTAGGCGGCGCCGAGGGGCTGGAGGCCGTCGGCCGTCACGAAGGCCGCCGCCGCGCACCCACGCGCCGCGACGAGCAGCTCCGCCAGCCCCGCGCCGGCGATCAACGGCTGGTCCGTCGCGCAGGCGAGCGCCACCTCGGCGCGCCCCTCGAGGGCATCGAGGCCGGCGAGCAGCCCGGCCAGCGGCCCGCGTCCGGGCTCGGCGTCCGTCACCGTCTCGACCGCGCTCGGCAGCGGCGGCAGCGCCTGGCCCGGCGCGCCGACGACGACCACCGGGCCGTCGACGAGCGCCGCGACGGTCGCGGCGACGTGGGCCACCAGCGGGCGCCCGTCCCACGGCAGGCCGGCCTTCGCCGTGCCCATGCGCCGCGATCTCCCGCCGGCGAGCACGATGCCCGCCGCGCGCGAAGCCGGTCCCCGTCGAGTGCTCACGGCGCGACCCGGACGCCGGCACCCGCTCGGAGGGCCGGGACGACCGCCGCGCCGATCCCGCCCGGGCAGTGCCCGGGCAGCGGAACGAGGAGCTGGGCGGTGGTGAGCGCCTCGACCGCGGCGAGCACCCCGAGGGCGTCGACCTCGACGCGCAGCCCGGGGAGCGCTCCCGCGAGCTCGCCGGCGGCCACGAGCGCCGCGCCCGGCGCCGCGTGCAGGCGGCCGCCGTCCGTTCCCGGCCCGGCGGCCGGTGCGAGCGCCGGGAGGTACAGCCCGCGCGTCATCGGGGCGCGGAGCGCGGCCTCGTCGGGGGCGCCGCCGCCGGCGAGGACGAGATGCTCCGGGTAGGGCGCGAGCGTCAGCGGCCGCGTCGCGTGACCGGTGCTCGTGGCGCCGGCGCGGGCCGCGGAGGCCGTGTCGTGGACGACGCCGGCGGCGAGGCCGCCCCGGACGATCGGGACCGGCCGGCGGGGGACTCCCTCGGCGTCGAAGGCCCGCGGCAGCGTCCCGGGGAAGCGCGCGGCGTCGGAGAGCTCGACCCCCGGCGCGGCGACCGTGGTGCCCCGCCGGCCGGCGAGGGGGCCGTCGCCGAGGGCGACGCCGACGCCGGCGGCGGCGCGCAGACCGTCGAGGACGCTCGCCACGGCCCGCGGCCCGAGGACGACGGGCAGCGGGCCCGATGCGGGTGCGCCGGCCCCCCCCGGGACGGCGAGCAGCGCGCGCACCTCCGCCGCCGCGGCCGCGACGTCGGCGGCGGCGACCCCGGCCCGCACGGCCTGCGGGGCGTGGCCGTCCGCGCGCGTCGCGTGGACGCGCGCGACGACGTGGGAGCGCTCCTCGCTCGCGCGCACGCCGGGGCTCGAGGCCACGGCGATCCGCGCCAGCCCCGCCCGCCACTGCACCTCGACGCCCTCGCCCGCCGCCGCGCGTGCCGCGGCGAGGGCGTCCGCGGGCTCGAGCTCGAGCAGTCCGGGTGCGAAGCCGTCGTGCGGGCGCCCGGGCACCGGCTCGGGCAGCGGGGGCGCCGGCCACGCGCGCGCCCGCCGGGCGTGCAGGCCGGCGGCGCGTGCGGCGCGCTGGAGGCCGTCGGCGTCGAGGCGGTCGGCGGTCGCGGTCCCCGCGCGCCCGTCGCAGACGGCGGTGAAGGTCGCGGCGCACGTGTCGGCGGCCGGCCCGCCGGCGAGTTCGCGCTCCCACACGACGACCACCTGGCCCGGGCCGGTGAGTCGCCCGAGCGCCCGGCCCGCCAGCGCGGCGACCTCCGAGAGCGTGGGGGCGACCGGCATCCGCGGCCCAGGCTACTGTATGCCTTGACAGGCATATGCTTCATGCGGCATACTCGGCGCGTGCCCTCCACCTGGACCGCCCTGGCCGATCCGCACCGCCGTGAGGTCCTCGAGCTGCTCCGCGAGCACTCCCGGCCGGTGGGCGAGCTCGTCGACCGGCTGGGCTTGACCCAGCCGGCGACGTCCAAGCACCTGCGGGTGCTGCGCGAGGCCGGGCTCGTGCGGGTCACGCAGGAGCGCCAGCGCCGCGTCTACGCCCTCGACCCCGCACCCATCGCCGAGCTGCACGCCTGGCTCGCGCCGTACCGGCAGCTCTGGGACGCCTCGCTGGACGCCCTGGAGGCCCATCTCGACCAGCAGGAGCGATCATGAGCACGCACGGCAGCTACACGACGATCGACGGGCGCCCGGCGGTCCGCTTCGAGCGGCGCCTGGCGCACCCGATCGACCGCGTGTGGCGGGCGATCAGCGATCCGGCGGAGCTGCGGCACTGGTTCCCGGACACGCTGGAGGGCGAGATCGCCCCCGGAGCGCCACTGCGCTTCGTCGCCCCCGGGATCCGCTTCGAGGGCCGCGTGCTCGCCTACGACCCGCCCCGGCGGCTGCACCTAGCCTGGGGGACGGGCGAGATCCGCCTCGACCTCGAGCCGGACGGCGACGCCTGCCGGCTGCGCCTGGTGAACCTCCTCGACGCCGAGGACGAGGCGGCCCGCAACGCCGCGGGCTGGGAGGTCTGCCTCGCCGACCTCGGCGCCTGGCTGGACGGCACGACGGCCGACGCCGACTGGCGCGCCCACTACGACGCCTACGTCGACGGGGGCGTGCCGTCCGGTGCCGCGGTGCCGGAGGACACGGACTGACGCGGGACTACAGCGCCTGCTCGTAAAGCGTCAGGACCTCGGCCCGCGCCGCCCGCGGTGGCGTGAGGTCGAGCTCGGCGCGCTCGGCGGCCTCGTCCGCGCAGCGCTCGAGGCGCTCCGGATCGACGCCGAGCCGTCCGAGCGTCGTCGCCCGCGCGCGGCCGGCCAGGCGGCCGGCGAAGACCGCCGGGTCCTCGCCGACGGCCTCCCCGAGCCGCCAGTTCGCGTCGGGAAAGCGCCAAGCGAGCGCGCCGAGGCTGTGGGGCAGCATGACGGCGTTCGCCGCGCCGTGTGCGAGGCCGGCGAAGCGCACGAGCGTCTGGGCGAGCACGTGGTGCAGCCCGTACCAGGACGAGTCGATCGCCGCCCCGGCCAGCAGGGCGCCCACGGCGAGGGCCTCGCGGTCGGGCTCGGCCCCCGCCCAGCCGCCGGCGAGGCGGCGTGCGGCTTCGAGCGCCGTGAGGGTCGCGACGGGGTTGGCGAGCCGCGTGAGCGGCGCCTCGGCGGCGTGACCGAGCGCGTTGAGCGTGCTCGCGGCGAGCTCGGCCTCCGGCTGGGAGGCCGACAGCGCCGGGTCGTTGACCACGACGACGGGCCGCGCGCGCGGGGTGTCGGCCGGGACCCCCTCGGCGTGGCGGTGCACCCAGGTCATCTCGGCGCCCGAGAGCGTCGTCGGCACGGCCATGGCGCGGGCGGCGGGGTCCTCGCGCCGCCGGGCGGCCGCGACGGCCTTGGCCGTGTCGACCACGCGCCCGCCGCCCAGGGCGACGATCCGGTCGGCGGCCACGTCCGTGAGCAGGCCGGCGGCGACCTCGTCCACCCGGCCGGCCGGCACGTCGAGCACCCGCCCGGCCGCCTCGGCCAGCGCCGGCGCCGCGCGCCGGCCGCGCTGCGTGGTCAAGAGCACGAAGCCCGGGCCGCCGAGCAGCGACTCGGCCTCCGCCACGCGGCCACGGCCGAAGTGCACGCGCCGCTCGCCGTCGCGCCAGTCGAAGGCCTCCATCGGCGCGCCCCCTCAGGCCGGGGTCGCGCGTGACTCGCGGTCGGGGTTCCAGCTGAAGGCGTAGGCCGGGTCGTCGAGCTCGCGGGCGAGCGGCGTCAGCCGCAGCGGGCGGAAGGTGTCGCACATGACGGCCAGCTCGCTCGTCCACTCGGCCCCGAGCGCCGCCTCGGCCACGCCCGGCTGGGGCCCGTGGGGCAGCCCGCTCGGGTGCAGCGTGATGGCCCCCGGGCCGACGCCTCGGCGTGAGGAGAACTCGCCGTCGACGTAGTAGATGACCTCCTCGGACTGGAGGTTGGAGTGGTGGTACGGGACCGGCACGGCCTCCGGGTCCCACTCCAGCCGCCGCGGGCAGAACGAGCAGATGACGAAGTTCTGCCCCTCGAAGGTCTGGTGCGCCGGCGGCGGCTGGTGCAGCCGGCCGGCCTTGGGCTCGAAGTCGGCCACGTTGAACGCGTACGGGTAGACGTAGCCGTCCCAGCCGACGACGTCGAACGGGTGGCGGTCGAGCACGTAGGCCTGGATCCCGCCGCGCACCCGGACGGTCAGCTCGTAGCGCCCCTCCTCGTCGACGGTGCGCAGCTCGCCCGGCCCGCGGAAGTCGCGCTGGGAGTACGGCGCGTGCTCGAGCAGCTGGCCGTAGCGGTTGCGGTAGCGCTTGGGCGTCTCGATCTCGCCCGGTGTGTGGAAGCACAGCCAGCGCTGGGCCCCCGCGTCCAGGCGGAAGCGGTAGGTCGTGCCGCGCGGGATGACGACGTAGTCGTGCGGGCCGAACGGCAGGTCGCCGAAGACCGTCTCGAGCGTCCCGGAGCCCTCGTGGACGAAGACGACCTCGTCGCCCTCGCCGTTGCGGTGGAAGCCCTCGGCCTCGCGCTCGGGCAGGCAGACGGAGAGCTCGACGTCGTCGTTGTACTGCAGCACCCGCCGCCCCGTCACCGGGTCGCCGGCCGGCTCGAGGCCGGCGGTGTCCGTGAGCCGGTGCACGTGGGCGTCGGGCCCCCACTCCTGGAGCCGCAGCGGGACGTGGGGACCGGCCTCCGCGATCCGGCACGGCGAGTGCAGGTGGTAGAGGATCGACTCGTTGCCGCTGAAGCCCTCATAGCCCATGACCTCCTCGACGAGCAGGCGCCCGTCGCGGTGCACCTGCACATGGCGCTTGCGCGGGATCTCGCCGAGCGTCGCGTAGCGCATCAGAGGTTGCCCCGCTTGTCCTGCTCGCGCTCGATCGCCTCGAACAGCGCCTTGAAGTTGCCGTCCCCGAAGCCGCGCGCGCCGTGGCGCTCGATCACCTCGAAGAACACCGTCGGGCGGTCCCCGATCGGCTTGGTGAAGATCTGCAGCAGGTAGCCCTCGTCGTCGCGATCGACGAGGATGCCCAGGCGGCGCAGGTCGTCGAGGTCCTCCGCGATCTCCCCGACGCGTGCCGGCGCCTCGTCGTAGTAGGAGTCGGGCGTGCGCAGGAACTCGACGCCGAGCGCGCTCAGATGCTCGACGGTCTTGACGATGTCGCGCGTGGAGACCGCGAGGTGCTGCGCGCCGGGGCCCTCGTAGTACTCGAGGTACTCGTCGATCTGGGACTTGCGCTTGCCCTCGGCCGGCTCGTTGATCGGGAACTTCACGCGGCCCTTGCCGTCCGAGACGACCTTGGACATCAGCGCGGAGTACTCCGTGCCGATGTCGCGATCGGAGAAGTGCCGCATCTCCGTCATCCCGAAGACGCGCTCGTAGAAGCCGACCCACTCGTCCATCCGCCCGAGCTCGACGTTGCCGACGATGTGGTCGAGCGTCAGCAGGCCGGCGTCCGGCGTCTCGTCCTTCACGGCGACGAACCCGGGCAGGAACGGGCCGGTGTAGTCCCCACGCTGGACGAAGGTGTGCAGCGTGTCGCCGTAGGCGGCGATGGAGGCCGTGTGGACCATGCCGTGCTCGTCCGTGGCCGCCTCGGGGGCCTGGACGCCGGTGGCCCCGTGCTCGAGCGCGTGCCGGTGGGCGTGGGCGGCGTCCGGCACCGACAGGGCGATGACCTTCACGCCGTCCCCGTGGCGGCGGTGGTGCTCGGCGATGGGCGAGTCCGCGTGCAGCGCGCCCGTGAGCACGAGGGTGATCCGCCCCTGGCGCAGGACGTGCGACGTTCGGTCGCGGACGCCGGTCTCCAGGCCGGCGCGCGCGACCTCGCGGAAGCCGTACGCGTGCCGCAGGTGGAACGCCGCCTGCTTGGCGTTGCCGACGAAGAGCTCGACGTGGTCGATGCCGTGCAGCGGCATCGGATCCTTGGCGGCCCGCGGGGGCGCGACGGCGGCGTGCGTGCTCATGTACGCAATGATTGCGCGGTGCGAGCCGCCGCTCAAGGGCAAAGCGTTGCGTGAGTGGGTAAGATCGCGCCAGGATGGACGGCATCGACGAGCAGATCGTTGCGCTGCTGCGCGAGGACGCGCGCCGGTCCTTCGGCTCCATCGGCGCCGCGGTGTCGCTGAGCGCGCCGGCCGTCAAGCGGCGCGTGGACCGGTTGCGGGAGGCGGGGGTCATCCGCGGCTACAGCGCGCTCGTGGATCCGGCGCGCTTCGGCTGGACGACCCACGCGTTCGTGGCGCTCTACTGCGAGGGGCGGATGGCGGCGGGGGAGGTGCGCGCGGCGGTCGAGGAGCACCCCGAGGTCGTGGCCGCCTACACCGTGGCCGGCGAGGCGAGCGCGCTCGTGCACGTGCGCGCGCGTGACACCGCGCACCTCGAGGAGCTGCTCGAGCGCCTGCGCGGGGCGCCGGGGATCACGCGGACCCAGACCCAGGTCGTGCTCTCGACCCTGCTCGAGCGGCCCGTCGCGACCTAGGGACGGCCACGCGCCCGCCGGGCGGCGGGTCGCGCGGCCGGTCCGGGCCCGTACCCGCCTCCGGAGGTCCGCACGGTTGACGCGAACGCCGTCGACCGCGCGGACGTCCGTCGACGGTTCCTAGGCCGGGGCTCCGGCGGCCAGCGTCTGGACGTCCTCGGTGGTCAGCGGCTTGCCGCCGATGCCCCAGTCGCCGCTGGCGACCTCCTCGACGACGACCCAGGTGACCGGGCGCAGGTTCTCGCCTTCGATGGAGACCATCGCGTCGGTCAGGCGCTCCACGACCTCCCGCTTCTGGTCGGGCGTGAAGACGTCCGCGATGAGCTTGACGTTGATGAGTGGCATGTGGTTCCTCCTGGTGGTGATGGTGTGGTGGATCAGACGGGGCAGGTGCCGGGGTCGGGGGCGGGCGCGAGGAACTCGGTGGTGCCGGTGAGCGCCAGGAAGGTGGCGTAGATCCGCACCGGCTCGGTGCCCTCGTTGCGGGCCAGGTGCTCGTGTCCGGCACTCTCGACGAACGCCTGCCCCGGTCCGAAGCGCTGCGTGCGGCAGCCCCGGTGGTGCGCCTCGTACTCCGTGAGCGTCCCGCTCGCGACCGAGGCCAGCACCGGCCCGGGATGGGTGTGCCAGCCGAACGTCCCGCCGGGCGCCACGGTGATCGAGGTGACCAGCACGTCGCGCGGCCCCCTCGTCCTGATCGTGATCCCGGCGCCGTGGGCACGGACGCGTTCGGGGAGGGTCGCGTGGGCCAGCGGCTCGATCGAGACGCCCGCCGGCCCGTCGGCCGGCGCCGGCCCGGCGCCATGGTCGCCCGCGGCCACCGCCGTCGCCGCCAGGGCCGGGACGGCCGCCAGCGCCAGGGGTAGGAGCAGGCGCTTCATGCGCCGTCCAGGGGTCCGATGTCCGTCGACTGCCATGGGTCCTCCTCGGTCGTTCGCCGCAGGCTCCCGGACGACCGTCCCAGTCCCCGTCACAATCGCCGTGAAAGATCCGCCGCCGCTGTGACGCTCGAGGTAGGGTTTCCACCATGGTTCGCGTTCGCGTGCTCGGCGAACTCGTCGTCGAGGGCACCGATCGGGTGATCGAGCTGGGCGGCTCGTGGCGTGTGCGATCGCTGTTCGCCTGGCTCGCGCTCAATCCCGGCAGCCATCCGCGGGGCGAGCTCGCGGCTCGGTTCTGGCCCGATGTGCTGGACTCGAGCGCTCGGGCCAGCCTGCGCAACGCGCTGTGGGCGTTGCGGCGGGCCCTCGGCCCGGACGCACCCCAGGCGCTGAACACGAGCCGCGAACGGGTGGGCCTCCAGGGGCCGCCTGCCGTGTGGGTCGACGCCACGGCCTTCGGCGAGTACGTCGCGGAGGGCCGTCTGGACGACGCCCTCGCGTTGTGCAGAGGGGAGCTGCTGGCCGGCCTCGACGAGGAGTGGGTCCACGAGTTCCGCGACGCGCATCGCGGCCGCTTCTCGGAGCTCCTGGAGCGCAGAGCGGCGCGCGCGGAGTCGGGGGGCGACCTGGCGAGTGCGATCGCCTGGACGCGCAAGCGGGTGGCGCTCGATCCGCTGGCCGAGGAGGCCCAACGCGCGCTGATCGCCCGCCTGTCCACCTCGGGGGACCGTGCCGGCGCGCTCTCCGCCTACGCCCGGCTCCGCGAGCGGCTGCGGCGAGAGCTCGGGCTGTCCGCGTCCCGCCAGACGCGCGAGCTCGTGCTCCAGGTCCGGGAGGGCGCCACGGCGGGCGAGCCGACGGGCGTCGCCGAGCCCGGCCACGCGCGACCGGCGGGGGGCGATGGCCACGCGGGCTGGACGCCGGGCGCACCGTTCCCCCTGCCTGCGCGGCTCCGTCAGCCGGCGCCGGCGGCGTTCGTGGGACGCACGTGGGAGCTGGCGGCGCTCCGTCGCCTGTGGTCGGGAGTTCGCGCGGCGAGCGGCGCCCGCATCGCGCTCGTCGTCGGGGAACCGGGCATCGGCAAGAGCCGCCTGGTGCGAGAGCTCGCGCTCGAGGGTCGCGAGCAGGGGGCGATCGTGCTGCACGGCTCCGCCGAAGAGGACCTGCTCGTGCCCCACCAGCACTTCGTCGAGGGGCTCGGGCACTATCTCGCCGTCGCGGCCCCGAGCGAGCTGCGGCGCCGCGTGGAACCCCGCGCCGCCGATCTCGAGCCGATCGCCCCCGGTCTCGCGAGGGCCGCCGGTACCCACGCTCGGGAGCACGGGCGCCAGGAGAGCCGGCGCTATCGGCTCTTCGAATCGGTCGCCTCGCTGCTCGACGAGCTCGCCGCCGAGGCCCCCGTCCTGCTGGTGCTCGACGACCTGCACTGGGCGGACCAGTCCACGGCGGCACTGCTGCGCCACACGCTCGAGTCGCGCCCCGCCATGCGCCTGCTCGTGCTGGCCACGCAGCGCCCGGTCGAAGCCACGCGCGCAGGAGCGCTCGCCGAGGCGCTGCAGCGCCTCTCACAGCAGCACCTCCTCGCGCGCGTGACGCTGTCGGGCCTGCACGACGCGGACGTCGCCCAGCTGTCCCACGGCCTGGCCGGCCACGAGCTCTCGACCGAGCTGGTGCACGCGATCCGGGAAGAGGCCGGCGGCAACCCGTTCTTCGTGCAGGAGATCGTCCGCCACCTCAGCGAGTCCGATCGCCGCGGCGGGGCGCTCTCGCTCGCCCCCGCGGACGTGCCCGAGGGCATCCGCGAGGTCGTCGACCTCCGCCTCGCGCGCCTCGGAGATCCCTGCGTGCGGCTGCTGACCCTGGCCGCGGTGATCGGCACCGAGTTCGAGCTCGCACCGCTGGAGCAGGTGAGCGACCTGCAGGGCGAGGACCTCGCGGCCGCGCTCGACGAGGCGCTCGCGGCCGGCCTCGTCCTGGAGATGGCGCACGAGGACCACGAGCGCTTCACCTTCTCGCACGCCCTCGTGCGGCGCACCCTCCTCGGGCGGCTCACCCACGCGCACCGCCGTCGCATCCACGCGCGCGTCGCCGAGGCGCTCACGACCTGCCGCGGGGACGCAGCCCTGTTGGAGATCGCCCACCACCTGTGCGAGGCGCTGCCGGTGGCAGATCGCGAACACGCGCTCGACTACGCCACCCGGGCGGCCGAGCAGGCGATCACCGGGCTCGCCTACGCGGAAGCCGTCGACCTCTTCACCCGCGCGCTCTCCCTGCTCCCGGCAGAGGACGAGCGCCGACGGACACTGGCGCTCAAGCGCGCGCTGGCCTACCAGGCCCTCTTCCACTCGGTCATGGACACGCCCCGGGGCGCGACGCGAGCGGAAGCCATCGTCGCGTCGGCGGACCCCACGACGGTCAGAGCGTGACCTCCTCCGACGTGATGTCGCCCACGATCTCGTAGATCTTGGTCACCAGGTGGCCGCCCACGCGGTCCGCGTGCTCGTGCAGCTGATCAGGGCTCGGCGCGGCGTACACGCAGAAGCTCTTGATCGCACCTCCATCGTCGCTGCAGACGTGGCTGTGCTCCCAGCGGATGTCCGGGAACTGCTCGATCCCCGTGGCCTTCGACCGGGCGGCGAACTCCTGCATCTCGTCCTCGCCCACCAGCCCGAAATCACGCTCGACGACATATCGCGGCACCGCGTCCTCCTTTACCGGTCGGGCCGATCCTAAGCCCCGCCGAGATGGTGTGGCGTAGCGCTGGCGCCCCGGCCGGCGGTGGAGGGACCGCCGGCCGGGCGCAGCGGGTCACGCGAGGCGGGGGGAGGCGTACGCGCGACGACGGACACCGGCGGGCTCGGGGCGGGTGCTGGTCGCGTACACGCGCAGGAGCTCGACGAGGCCCGCGGTCCGCTTGAACGGGTTGGCGACGGCGCGCTGGGAGGCCGGCGCGAGCGCGGCCTGGATCTCGCCCCCGAGCTCGGCGACGAGCAGGTCGCCGGCCGGGAGGCGCTGGGAGTCGAGGGCGGCGAGCCGGCGCAGGCGGGCCTCGTCGGTCTCGCGGGCGGTGCGGATGGTGATCTCGGGCATGGGCCAAGTGTCCCGCTGCCGCGGCATCAGCACAAATGACAGCTGCTCGAGCGTGGTATAAGCTCCGGTGATGCTCGACGTCCGCCGTCTCCGGGTCCTGCGGGAGGTCGCGGTGCGCGGTTCGTTCTCCGCCGCCGCCGAGGCCCTGCACTTCACCCAGTCCGCGGTCTCCCAGCAGATCGCGACCCTCGAGCGCGAGACCGGCATGCGTCTCGTGGAGCGCAACGCCCGCGGGGTCCGGCTCACGGAGGGCGGCGAGGCGCTCGTGCGCCACGCGGACGTCATCCTCAACCGGCTCGCCGACGCGGAAGCCGAGCTCGAGGCCATCGCCGGCCTGTGCGGCGGCCGGCTGCGGCTCGCGTCCTTCGCGACGGCGGGGGCCACGATCGCGCCGCGCGCGATCGCCCGCTTCCGCGAGCTGCACCCGAGCGTCGCCATCTCGCTCGTCCCCGCCGAGCCCGACCAGGCGATGGACATGCTGCGTGCCGGGGAGGTCGACGTCGCCCTGCTCATCCAGACCCCGTGGGAGCCGGCGCCCGACGACGGGTTCGACCGGCTCCCCATCGTCGCCGACCCGATGTTCATCTGCCTTCCCGAGCACCACCCCAAGGCGGGCAAGGCGCGGCTGCGGCTCGAGGACCTCGCCGACGAGCCGTGGCTGCTCGGCGCCTCCGGCAGCGCCTGCCCGGACAACGCGATCTTCCTGCGCGCGTGCGAGAAGGCCGGCTTCGAGCCGCAGGTGTCGTTCAACTCGGACGACTACCTCGCCAACCAGGGCTTCGTGGCCGCCGGCATGGGCGTGTGCTTCATCCCCGACCTCGCGCTGATCTCCGTGCGCGACGACGTGGTCATCCGGGCCATCGCGCCCAAGCCGTTCTCGCGGCTGATCGTCGCGGCGACGCTCGCAGGCGGGTACCGCTCGCCCGCGGCGCTCGCGATGCTCGACGTCCTGGCCGAGGCCGGACGCAGCTTCCAGGGCGACCGCCGCGAGCTCGCGCTGGCGTCGTAGGGGCCGGGCCCGACGGCGACGTCGACCATCCGTCCACGCCGCCTCAAGCCCGGCGGCGTTCCGGCCGATAGGCCTCGAACGGGAGCGTTGAGCCTGACGCCGTTCGCCGGTCCACTGGACCCGCCCGAGCGCGCCGCGCCACACTTGATTCTCTGAACTGCACCCCGCGGCGTCCTCGTCGCAGCACGGAGGATCACATGGCTCCACGAGCCACCCAGCCGGTGGACGCTGCACGCGTCCTCGGCCACCGCCACGCCCCCACGGCCGGCACCGGCATCCGACGCGGCCTCGGCGCGCTGGCGATGGCCCTGCTGCTCGCCGCGACGCTCGCTGCAAGCGCCCACGCGGCGTCCGTCGGCCTGGGCACCGCCGAGAGCTTCAGCGTGCTCGGCGGCAGCGCCGTCACCAACACCGGTCCCAGCACGCTCGGCGGCGACCTCGGCGTGAGTCCGGGTACGGCCATCTCGGGATTCCCGCCCGGAACGGTGTCCGGCGTGGTCCACGCCAACGATGCCGTCGCCCTGCAGGCGCAGTCCGACCTCACGACCGCCTACGACGACGCCGCCGGGCGCAGCTCGACGGCGACGGTGTCGGCGGACCTCGCCGGCCAGCGCCTGACCTCCGGTGTGTACACGTCGGCCACGTCGCTCGGCCTCAGCGGTGATCTCACACTCGACGCCCAGGGCGACGCGGGCGCGGTGTTCGTGTTCCAGGCCGGATCGACCCTGACCACCGGCACGAACAGCCGCGTGCAGCTCATCGGCGGCGCTCAGGCGTGCAACGTCTTCTGGCAGGTCGGCAGCTCCGCGACCATCGGGACGACCACGGCCTTCACAGGCAACATCCTGGCCCTGACGTCCATCTCGCTGAAGACCGGCGCGACGGTCCAGGGCCGGGCGCTGGCGCGCAACGGCGCGGTCACCCTGGACAACAATCGGGTGACGCGGGCGCGATGCGCGACCGCCTCCGGCACGCCCGAGAGCTCGCCGGGCGCGAGCGACGGCACGCCCATCAGCTCACGCTCCACCACCACGCGCCCCCCTGTGGTCACCAGCGGGTCGGCGTCGGCCGTCGGCGGCCATCGAGTCCGGCTGAGGGGCCGGGTGCGTTCACGGTCGACCGGTAGCACGTACTACTTCCAGTACGGGCGGACACGGAGTTACGGCCACCGCACGACGCGCCACCGGGCGCCGAGGGCCGGAGCGTCGGCACGGGTTCACGGCCGCACGCGGCCACTGAAGGCGGGGAGGACCTACCACTATCGCCTCGTCGGCGTCGGCCCGGGTGGCCGCAAGACCCACGGTGCCGACCACACGTTCCGCACGCGCGGGCGACCGCGCGGGCCGTCGAGCTCCCCGGCGCGTCCGCCGCACACCAACAGCGGGTTCACGGGCTGAACTGCAAGCGAGGGCGGGCGCCACGGTGCCCGCCCTCCGGTCCGCCTGCCGCCCAGCTCATCGTGCCCAGCGTTCGCCACGTGCCCATCCGGATCGCCGCCGTGCTGATCCTCGGCGCCAGCGGCTCGGCGGTCGCCGCGGCCGGCACGGCGGGCGCGGCACCGCGGCCCGCGCTGCCGGCGGTCCAGCGGCTCGTGACGCTCGAGCGCGGGCACGAGGTGTTCGCCCGTCCCGACCGACGTTCCCCGAGGCGAGCCACGGTCCATCGCCGGCGCCCGATCACCGGGGGACGGACGGTGCTGCCGCTGCTGCGTGAGCTCACCGCTGGCGACGGGCGCCGATGGCTGCGTGTCCGGTTGCCCGGACGCCCGAACGGCCACGCCGGCTGGATCTCGTCTCGCGCGACCCGCTTCGGCCGGACGGGCTGGGGGCTGCTCGCCGAGCCGGTGAGGCGCCGCGTGACGGTCTTCCGCGACGGCCGGGTCGTGCGCCGCTTCCGGGCCGTCGTGGGCAAGCCCTCGACGCCCACCCCGCTGGGGCACTTCTTCGTCGAGGAGACCGTGAAGCTCCCTCGAGGGCGGGCCGGTGCGCCGTTCGCCCTGGCCCTGAGCGCTCGGTCGTCGGTCCTGCACCAGTTCGCCGGCGGCCCGGGGCAGATCGCGCTGCACGGGCTCGACCGGGTCGGCGGCGTTCCCGGTACGGCCGCCTCACACGGCTGCCTCCGGCTCGAGAATCGCAACGTCCGCTGGCTGGCCGCCCGCATCGGACCCGGCGTGCCGGTCACGATCCGCGGTCGCGCGACCGGCCTGCGGGGCCGGGCCGTGGGCGCCACGGCGCGCTGAGCGGGCCACGCAGGCCGAGCCCGGAGGCGGGGCCGGCCTTCGGGCGGCCCAAGCCCCGAAGCCTCGGGGCCTGGGAGGCCGTCCGACTCCATGCGGCCGAGTGGACTCGAACCACCACGAGCTTTCGCCCACAGCGCCCTCAACGCTGCGCGTCTACCTATTCCGCCACGGCCGCGCGGCGACCGGGAAGCCTAGCGGTCCGGGGGTCCGCCGGCTCGCGGCGGGCCGACGGTTGCTTCCGTCTGCCGGGGGTACTACGGTGTCGAACACGTGTTCGCATCACCCGCTCGGAAGGGAGCGTCCCCCCGCATGGACATCGGCAAGGAACTCACGAAGCGCCAGCAGGAGATCTACGACTTCATCGGCAAGTACTCCGCGAAGTACGGGTATCCGCCGACGGTCCGCGACATCGGCAAGGCCGTGGGTCTCGCGTCGTCCTCCACGGTCCACGCGCATCTCGCGAACCTCGAGAAGGCGGGCCTGCTGCGGAGGGATCCCTCCAAGCCGCGCGCGATCGAGCTGCTCGACCGGGCGGCCGGCGCGGCCGCGGACGCCATCCGCTCCGTCGTCGGGGGCACCGGCCTGCCGATCGTCGGCGCCGTCGCCGCGGGCCAGCCCATCCTCGCGGAGGAGAACATCGAGGAGTACGTCGAGGTGCCGCCCCTGGCGGGGGGCGCCGAGGGCGAGTACGTGCTGCGCATCCGCGGCGACTCGATGAAGGACGCGGGCATCCTCCAGGACGACTACGTGGTCGTGAAACGCGCGGAGACGGCCACCGACGGCGAGATCGTCGTCGCGCTCGTGGGAGAGGAGGCGACGGTCAAGCGCTTCTTCCGGGAGGACGACCACGTGCGCCTGCAGCCGGAGAACCAGACCATGGAGCCCATCCGCTCCCGCGAGGTGCGGGTGCTCGGCCGGGTCGTCGGCGTGTTCCGGCAGGTGGGCTGAGATGGGCGCCCTGGCCGTCGAGGGCCGGGCGGGGCCGGTCGCGCGTCCGGCGCAGCCGCCGCTGTTCGTCGTGGCCGATCCGGCCCGCCCGGGCGGTACCGCCGTGGCCGACGCGCCGGGCCGGCGGCCCGTCGCGGCGCGGGCGCCGGTGCGGACGCTCGGCGACGTGCTCGGCGCCGCATGGGGCGAGGTCGCCGCCGGGCGCCAGGCCGTGTGCCCGTTGTGCACGGGTGCGCTGCGGCCGCGCTGGTCGGCGGGGGCGGGCGCCGTCGGCGGTCGCTGCGGGGACTGCGGCACGACGCTGGAGTAGGCGGGCGGCGCACGACTCGAGGGGTACCGTGGCCGGATGGGGTTCTACGACGACCGGGTCCTGCCTCGCATCATCGACCTGGCCTGCGGGGTCAAGCCCGTCGAGGCCCAGCGTCGCCGCGTCTGCGACGGACTCGCGGGTGACGTCGTCGAACTCGGCTTCGGCTCGGGACTCAACGTCCCCTTCTACCCGTCGGCCGTCTCGCGGGTCTCCGCCGTCGAACCGTCAGACCTCGGCTGGAAGCTCGCCACCAAGCGCCTGCGGGCCACGAACCTGCGCGTCGTGCGGGACGGCCGCGACGCGCAAGCCCTGCCGTTGCCCGACGACAGTCACGATGCCGCCCTGTCGACCTGGACCCTGTGCTCGATCCCCGACGTCGTCGCCGCGCTTCGGGAGGTCCGACGAGTCTTGAAGCCCGGCGCGCAGCTGCACTTCGTCGAGCACGGGCTCGCCCCCGACGAGTCGGTGCGCCGCTGGCAGCATCGCCTGGAGCCGCTCCAGAAGCGGCTGGTGGGCGGGTGTCACCTGACCCGGCCGGTCGTCGACCTGCTGGTGGATGCGGGCTTCGAGATCCGCGAGCTCGACGTGTTCTATGAAGCGGGTTCGCCGAAGCCCCTCGGAGCCAACTCGCTCGGGCTCGCGATCTCGCCCTAGCTCGTGTAGTCGTAGAACCCGCGGCCGCTCTTGCGGCCGAGCAGCCCGGCCTCGACCATCCGGTTGAGCAGCGCGGGAGCGACGGAGGCCGGGTCGCGGAACTCGTTGTGGAGCGACGTGCAGACCGCGAGCGTCGTGTCGAGGCCGATGAGGTCGGCGAGGCGCAGCGGCCCCATGGGGTGCGCGCACCCGAGCACCATCCCGTTGTCGATGTCCTCGCGGGCGGCGAAGCCCGACTCGAACATGCGGATGGCCGAGACGATGTAGGGGATCAGCAGCGCGTTGACGACGAAGCCGGCGCGGTCCTGCGAGTCGATGCAGGTCTTGCCGAGCGTGTCCTGCGCGAAGGCGCGGGCGGTGGCGAGCGTCTCCTCCGCGGTCATGATGGACCGGACGAGCTCGACGAGGTCGAGCACCGGCACCGGGTTGAAGAAGTGCAGGCCGAGGACCCGGTCGGGGTTCGCCGTCTCGCCCGCGAGCTTCATGATCGGCACGGAGGAGGTGTTGGAGGCGAGCCAGTCGGCGTCGGGCAGCAGCTCGTCCAGGCGCCGGAAGAGGTCGCGCTTGGCCTGCTCGTCCTCGACGATGGCCTCGATCGCGGCGTCGGCTCCCGCCGCGTCCTCGAGCGCGTGCGACACGGCGAGGCGGTCCAGGGCGGCGTCGCGCGCGTCGCCCTCGAGCTTGCCCCGGCGCACGGCGCGGTCCAGCGACGTCTCGATCGTCGCGCGGGCGCGCTCGGCGCGCTCCGCGCCGTCCTCGATCACCGTCACGTCCACGCCACCCCGGAGACAGACCTCCGCGATCCCCGACCCCATCTGGCCTCCGCCCACGACTGCCACCCGCATCCGACGCTCCTCGCTCGACTGTCCGCCGCAAGCTAGCCCGCTGGCGCGGGGAAGTCCGCCGCGCTAGCGTCGGGCGGGCAGGCCGAGCAGCCGCGGGGGCGCGTGCGCCCTCGAGGACAGTCCGGACACCGAAGGGCGAGGTGGTCGGTAACGCCGACCCGGGGAAACCCGCGGGAAAGTGCCACAGAAATGACACCGCCCAAGGCCGTGCCCACGGGCGCGGCCCGGCAAGGGTGAAATGGTGCGGTAAGAGCGCACCGGCGTCGCGGTGACGCGGCGGCCAAGGCAAACCCCACCCGGTGCAAGGCCGAGCAGGACCGTTCGCAGGTTGCCCGCCGAGGTCCAGGTTGGCCGCTCAGATGGATGGCTGCTCTCGACAGGATCCGGCTTACAGGCCCGCTACGGAACGAGCCCCGCTCTCGCGGGGCTCGTTCTATTCGGGAGGCATCCCCGGCGGGCGAGCCGGGGCCGGAGGCGGGTTGCGGTCGCTGGCGCGACAGCGACTCGCCCGGACCCCGTCGTCGCCGAGGGGAGCCGGCCGCTACAGCGCGGTCGGACCGCCGGCCTCGGGCGTCGTCTCGTCCTCGTCGTCCGCGAGCAGGCGGTACAGCGACCTGCGCGCGTCCTTGAGGATGTCGCGGGCCTGGGCGACCTGGGCGTCGTTGCCCGCGGTCGCGACCTGCATCGCGGCCGAGCCGAGCTGCCACAGCAGCCCGCGGAGCTCGAGCCGCTCCTCGCCGACGTGCTCGCCGGCCTGCTTCCACGGCTCGCCGAGCTCCTCGCGGTGCTCCTCGACGTAGGTCCGGCCGGCGTCCGTGAGGGTGTAGGCCTTGCGGCCCTCGACCTCTCCGGCGCTGACGAGCCCCTCGTCCTCGAGCTGGGCGAGCGCGGGGTAGACCGAGCCGGGGCTCGGGCGCCAGGCGCCCTCGGAGCGCTGCTCGATCTCCTGCATCAGCCCGTAGCCGTTGCGCGGCTCCTCGGCGAGCAGGACGAGCAGGGCGGCGCGGACGTCGCCGCGGCGCATCCGGCGCCGCCGGCCGCCACGGCCGCCGAAGCCGCCGGGACCGAAGCCGCTGCGGCGCAGGCCCTCGGCCGGGTCGCCCGGGCCGCCCCATGGCGGTCCGTGGCGGTGGCCGCCCGGTCCGCGTCCGGTCATGGCGTACGCCGCCATGGCCTCGCGCCAGTCCGGCCGGCAGCGACGACCGGAGCCGCCGCGGTGTGGGAGTGCGTATGCACTGGTCATGTGGTTGTCCTCTGGTCGGTTATAAGAACACGTCAAAGATATATCGTAACCGTCGATATGTCAAGGGTGGGCCGATAACTGGGAGGGTGGTCGAGGGTGGTCGAGGTTGGGGCCCACGGTGGGCCTTAACCTCGACCACCCCCCCCCCCCCCCCCCCCCCCCCCCCCCCCCCCCCCCCCCACCCCCCCCCCCCCCCCCCCCCCCCCCCCCCCCCCCCCCTAGTGCGTTTCGATGGAAAAGGTACATTGCAACCCGTGTGCCAATCCGAAATTTCCAGTGCAATCGGTTGCATTCCATTGCAGTATAACAAGTTACGCCGATTCCGCCCGTTCCCCCGCAAATAGGTGGTTGTTCATTTAGGTTTACAGTACCAATGGGGGGTTGCCCCGCATTTCGGCCAATAACCCGTTACAGCATAACAGGTTATGCGAGTGTAAACCAAACGATACAGGTGTAAACGGTCCCGATGGGGGGAGGGGTTTACACTTTTGAGTCCAGCCCCGCAACGGTCGAACGCAACCCATTGCAGCATAACAGGTTATGGCCGAAACGGCCGAAACGGCGATCCCTATATATACATGCAACGCGAAGCAATTACG
>JBBSPV010000013.1:0-80165 GCA_038258425.1 Solirubrobacterales bacterium
CCCGGGCCGAGGCGGGCCGGGTGGAGGCCGAGCTCGCCGCCGTCGCCGAGCGCCGCGAGGCGGCCGAGGCGGCGCTGACCGCGCGCGGCTCCGCGCGCGAGGCGCTCGCCGAGCGCTTCCACGCCGCCCGCACGGCGGCCGAGCGCATCGAGGCCCGCGGGGAGGCGGCGCGGGCCGCCGCCGAGGGCGCAGCCGACCGGGCGCTGCGGCGCCGTGCGCTCGTCGAGGCGCTGGAGGCCGAGGCGGCCGGGGACGAGCCCGACGCCGCAGGGCTCGAGCGGGTCGCCGGACTGGAGGCCGAGCTCGAGCAGCTCGCGGGCGACGCGTCGCAGCGGCTCGCACGCGAGCTCGCCGAGCTCGACGCGAGCCGGCGGGCCGCCGCCGCCCACGCCGCCGCCACGGCCGAGGCGGCCGAGACGCGGGCGGTGCAGCGGCGCGAGGCCGACGAGCGCTTCGAGGCCGCGCGGGGCGGACTGCGGGCCGCCGAGGGCGCCGCCGACCGCGCCCGCCGGGAGGCGGCCGGCGCGGGCTCCGAGCTCGCCGGGATCAACCACTTCCTGCGGTCCCAGGCGGGCGCGCCGGGCGGGGCATCCGCGCTGGCGGACGCGCTGCGGGCGTCGGCCGGCGCCGAGCTCGCGCTGGCCGCCGTGCTCGGCCCGCGCCTGCGGGCCGCGGTCGCCGACGACCGCCCCGCGGCCGAGGCGCTGCTCGAGCGGGCGGGGCGCGACGGCGGCGTGGCGCTGGTGGCCGGGCCGGCGTCCGACGATGGTGGCGGCCCGGCACCCTGCGCCGGCGCCACGCGACTGCACGACGAGGTGATGGCGGACGGCGCGGCGGGCGAGCGGCTCGCGGCCGTCCTGCTCGCCGACGTCGGGGTCGTCGACGCCCTGTCCGGGCTGGATCCGGGCTTCCGCGGCGTCGCGGTGACCCGCGACGGCCTCGTGTGGGACGCGCGCGTCGGCGAGCTGCGACGCGTTCCCGCCGGCGGCGAGGACCGGGTGCTGGCCGAGCGCAACCGCCGCGACGGGCTCGTCGCCGCGGTCGACGCCGCCGCCGCGGCCGAGCGAGCCGCACTCGCCGAGGTCGAGGCGGCGGCCACGGCCGCCCGCGAGGCCGACGCCGCCCGGGACGGCGTCGAGCGCGCAGCTCGCGAGGCCGCGCGCGTCCACGCGGACGCCGTCGAGGCCGAGCGCCGGGCCGCGGGCGCCGTCGAGCGACGCCGCCGGGCCCCCGACGACACGGAGACGGCCGCCCGTCGCGCCCGGGCCACCGCCGCGCTGCACGCGGAGCGCCGCCTGCTCGAGCAGGCGGCGCGCGAGCGCGAGCGCCGCGCGCAGCGGATCGCCTTCGAGGCCGAGCGCGCGACGGCCGGCGAGGCGCTCGCACCCGAGGCCGAGCGCCTCGCGGACGCCCTGGGCGCCGCCGCGGCGGCGGTCCGCGAGCGGGTCGCGGCCTTCGAGGCCGAGCTGCGTGCCGACCGCGAGGCGGGGGACCGGCTGGCCGCCGAGCTGCGCGAGGGCGCCCGCCGGGAGGCGGAGGTGCAGGCGCACCTGAAGGCCCGCGGCGAGGACGTCACCCGCGCCGAGGTGCGCGCCCAGCAGGCGCGCGACCGCGCCGCGGAGGCCGGCGCGGAGCGCGAGGGGCTCGCCGGGCGGCTCGGCCTGGAGGCCGAACCGGCCACCGAGCCGCTCGCCGACGTGGAGCGCGAGCGCCTCGCCGTGCAGATCGAGCGGCTGCAGCGGCGCCGGGAGCAGCTCGGCCCGGTCAACCCGCTCGCCAAGGCCGAGTACGAGGAGGCCGTCGCGCACGTCGAGGAGCTCGAGACCCAGCGCGTGGACGCCGAGCGGGCGATCCACGAGCTGCAAGGCGTCATTCGCGAGACGGACCTCAAGATCAAGCAGGCCTTCGAGGAGACGTTCGCCGCGACGGCGCGCAACTTCGAGGAGCTCGTGGGCCAGCTGTTCCCGGGCGGCCGCGGCCGGCTGCGGCTCGTGCGCGAGGACGCCGGGCCGCGCCCGGTCCTCGGGGGTGTGGACGCCGGCCAGGCGGCCCCGGAACCCGAGGAGGCCGAGGTCGGCGGGGAGACCGTGCCGGAGGAGGACCTGGCCGGCGTCGAGATCGAGATCACCCCGGCGGGCAAGGCGACCAAGCGCCTGTCGCTGCTCTCGGGCGGCGAGAAGTCCCTGACCGCCCTGGCCTTCCTGTTCGCGGTCTTCCTCGCCCGGCCGTGCCCGTTCTACATCCTCGATGAGGTCGAGGCTGCGCTCGACGACCTCAACATCGACCGCTTCCTCACCGTCCTGCGCCGCTACGCGGACCGCGCGCAGTTCATCGTCGTCACCCACCAGAAGCGGACGATGGAGGCCGCGGACTGCCTTTACGGCGTGTCCATGGCCGGCAACGGGGTCTCGAAGGTCGTCTCCCGGCGACTGCCGCCGGAGGCCGCCGCCGCCTGAGGCGCCGCCGCCGCCCGCTCAGCGGACGGCGTCGAGCTCGGCCAGCAGCTCCTCGGTGCTCTTCTTGCCCGCCGGCTTGCCGCGCGCGCCCGGGGAGGGGCTCCCGCCGGCCGGCGCCCGGCGCGTGGCGCGGTCGCGACTGCCGAGCCAGTACGCGGCGAGGAACCCGCCCAGGGCGCCGAACAGATGGCCCTGCCAGGAGATCCCGTCGCGCGGCACGAGCCCGGAGATGAGCGTCGTCCCCCAGATGATCGCGACGACGGCGCCCGTCACGAGGTGCAGCACGCTGCGGGTGAACGCCCCGCGACCGACGAGATAGGCCGCATAGCCGAAGACGAGGCCGCTGGCCCCGATGTGGACGGTGTCGCCCGGCGCCACGAGCCACGTGCCCAGGCCGCCGACCACCGCCACCGTCGCGGTGACGAGGATCACGCGCGCCAGGCCGCTGAGGGCGACGACCCCGCCGAGGATCAGGAACGGGACGGTGTTGCCGATCAGGTGCGACCACGAGCCGTGCAGGAAGGGGGAGAAGACGACGCCGTCGAGCCCGTCGACGTGGCGGGGCAGGATGCCGCCCTCGGGGTTGAGCCGGTAGCGGTCGAGCGCGTTGATCGCCTCGACGACCCACATGACGACGACCATCGCGCCGACGAGCAGCAGCGCCCGGACCCGGTCGGGGTCGAGCGCCGGGAGGCGGCGGGTGGGGGACGTACGGGTCGGCTCGGCGGTCACAGCTGCTTCTCTCCCCAGAAGGAGGCGTAGGGGTTGCCGTTGTAGTCGGCGACCTCGGAGTATCCCGCCCCGAGATAAAGACGTAGTGCGGCGTGCTGGTGGACGCCGGTGTCGAGCCGCACCCGCCGGTACCCGAGCCCGCGCGCCGCGTCCTCGAGCGCCGCGAGCAGCAGGTGCGACAGGCCCCGACCGCGCCGGCCGGGCGTCACGTACATCCGCTTGATCTCCGCCGCCTCCTCGTCGAGGCGCTTGATCCCGCCGCCGGCCACCGCCTTCTCGCCGTCGTAGAGCCCGACGAAGCGGCCGCCGGGCGGGCTGAAGTCCTCGGGCGTCGCGCTGGGCCCCGGTCCGAGGTCCCTCCCGTAGAGGTCGACGATCTCCGCGACCATGGCGTCCACGAGCGCCAGCGCGTCCGGGGAGTCGGCGGGAAGGGTCCGGGCCTCGGGCATCGGCACCTATTGTCCCCGACCGCCATGGCCCGTGACTGGTACGACCTCTTCCTCACCGCCGGCGGCGGCGCCGGCGAGCCCGCCGGCGCGCCGCCCGCCGAGGAGCGCGAGTCCGAGCGCCGCGGGTTCTTCCGTCGCCTGCGCTCCAACATGCGCAAGACGCGGGAGGCGCTGCAGGCCGAGGTCCAGGCCACGCTGTTCGAGGGCGACCTCGACGAGGAGACGTGGGAGCGGCTGGAGGAGGCGCTGATCTACGCGGACGTCGGCGCGCGGACGACCGCCCAGGTCGTCGGGCAGCTCGAGCAGGAGGCCGAGGACGGCACGCTCATCGGCGGGGAGGCGCTCAGCGGGCGCTTGGCCGAACTGCTCGCGGCCATCGCCCGCACCGGCTCGGACCGCATCGACCTGCGGCCGGAGCCGACGGTCATCCTCGTGGTCGGCGTCAACGGCACGGGCAAGACCACGACGATCGGCAAGCTCGCCTGGCACCTGCGCAAGGAGCTCGGACGGCGGGTGGTCATCGGCGCCGCGGACACGTTCCGGGCCGCCGCCGTGGAGCAGCTCGAGCGCTGGGCCGAGCGCGCGGAGTGCGAGTTCGTCAAGGGCAAGGAGAACTCCGATCCCGGCGCCGTCGCCTTCGACGCGGTCAGGCGCGGGCGCGAGACCGGCGCGGACGTCGTCATCGTCGACACCGCCGGGCGCCTGCACACCCAGGACAACCTCATGGAGGAGCTCACGAAGATCCGCCGGGTCATCGCCAAGCAGCTGCCGGAGGCACCGCACGAGACGCTGATGACCGTCGACGCCACCACGGGCCAGAACGGCCTGCGCCAGGCCAAGCTCTTCGGGGAGGCGGTGGACGTCACCGGCATCGTCCTGACCAAGCTCGACGGCACGGCGAAGGGCGGCATCGCGCTGGCCATCGCGAGCGAGCTCGGCATCCCGGTCAAGCTCATCGGCGTCGGCGAGCAGCTCGAGGATCTGCGCCCGTTCGACGCCGACGCCTTCGCCGGGGCGCTGCTGCAGGGTTAGCCGGTCTCGACCACCTGGTAGAGCGACGGGTGGGAGGCGAACGGCATGGCGCCGGTCACCGACCGGAACCCCGGGTGCTCGACGGCCTTGGCGAAGGCCAGGGGACTCGACCAGCGGGCGAGGTTGACGAAGCGGAACCCCGTGGCGCCGACGCTGCGATGCAGGCGGGTCCCGAGGTAGCCGGGCTGGGCGGCGAGCAGGTCGCGGCCGCGGTCCCAGCCGGCGAGGAAGTCGGCGTCGGCGTCCGCCGGGACCTCGAACGGGTCGATCAGGTCCACGCCCCCGTCGTCGTCGGGCGTGCCGTCCTCGTGGACGACGTCGTAGACGCCCTGATGCGCCTCGAAGGGCAGCTGCGCGCCGGGGAAGGCCGGGTCGGCGAGGACCTCGTCCCAGGTCTCGGCGGAGTCGACCCCGGCGACCTCGACGAAGCGGAACGCCGCGTCGGGCCGCAGCGCGCGGAGCACGGCCGTGAGCCCGAAGCCCTCGCGGCCCAGCAGCCAGTCGCGAGCGCGCTCCCAGCCGGCGAGGAACGCGTCGTCGGCCTCCGGGGCGACTTCGAAGGCGCGGATGAGCGTCAGTCGCATGGGTCAGTTCTACCCCTCGGGGCCCGGACGTCAAGGGCGATCGGCCCGGGTGGGGCGGCGGCCATGACCCGCGACGACGTCACGCTTCAGATCCTGTCCGCCAAGCGCCGCTCGGCCTGCCCTTCACCTCCGCGATCGGGTGGGAGGCCTGGGCAGAGCGTCAGTCGCGCTCCGGTCGCCCTGGCGACCGGACGACGACTCCCTCCCTCCTCCCTGCGCGCGACGTCACGTCGTCCCGAACAGCCGGTCGCCCGCGTCGCCGAGGCCCGGGCGGATGTAGCCGCGCTCGTCCAGGCGGGCATCGATGGCGGCGCACGTCACGGGGACCTCCGGATGGCGCTCCGCGAGCGCCCCCAGACCCTCCGGGGCGGCGACCAGGCAGACGAAGCGCAGGCCCGCCGGCTCGGAGGCCTTGACCACGTCGAGCGCGTGGACGGCCGACCCGCCCGTGGCGAGCATCGGGTCGACGACGATGAGCTCGGAGCCGCCGAGCCGGGGCGGCAGCGACTCGTAGTAGTTGACCGGCTTGAGCGCCTCCTCGTCCCGGTAGACGCCGAGGTGGCCGACGCGCGCCTCCGGCACCACGCGCAGCGCCCCGTCGACCATGCCCAGCCCGGCCCGCATGATGGCCACGACGACGATGTCGCCGGCCAGGCGCCGGGCGGGCGCCTCCTCGAGCGGCGTGGTCACCGTCGTCTCGACGACCGCGAGGTCGCGCAGCGCCTCGTAGAGCAGCAGCACGGAGACGTCCTGCAGGGTGGCGCGGAACGTCGGCGACGGCGTGTCGCGGTCTCGCAGCACGGCGAGGTGGCGGGCGGCGAGCGGATGCTCGACGACGGTCAGGCGCGGGTGCGGCGGGTCGGCCACGGCCCGGAACCTACCGGCGAGTGCCGGGGTGGTCGAGGTTAGGTCCCATAAAGGGCCTCAACCTCGACCACCCCACGGCTGGCTCACCGCTTCGCAGCGCCGGCTCCGCGCGGCTAGGCTCGCGGCGAGTGCCCGAGCCCCGCCGCAACGTCGAGCTCAAGGCCGTCGACCGCGACCCGGCGGCCACGCTCGCCGCCGCGCTCGGCGCGGGCGCGCAGGACCGGGGCACCCTCGTCCAGCGCGACACGTACTTCGGCGTGCCCCACGGCCGGCTCAAGCTCCGCGAGGAGGAGGACGCCGACGGCGCCCGCGCCGTGATGATCGCCTACGAGCGCCCGGACGAGCCGACCGTGCGCCTGTCCCGCTACCGGCTCGTGGACGTCGGCGACCCGGCCGGCACCCGCGCCGCGCTCGAGGCGACCTGCGGCGTCCGCGCCGTGGTGGCCAAGCGCCGGCGCCTGCTGCTCGCCGACAACGTGCGCATCCACCTCGACGAGGTGGATGGGCTCGGCGCCTTCCTCGAGCTCGAGGCCGTGGTGGCGCCGGACGCCGACCTGCACGCCGAGCGGGGGAAGGTCGACCGCCTGCGCGAACTGCTCGACGTCCGCGACGAGGACCTGCGCCCCGGCTCCTACGCCGACGCGCTCGTCCCGGCGGCCGACCCCGAGCTGCTGGCCGGCGCCCGCGCCGCGATGGCCGAGGCCTACGCGCCCTACTCGACGCTGCACGTCGGCGCTGCCGTGCGCACGGACGACGGCCGGCGCTTCACGGGCGCCAACGTCGAGAACGCGGCCTACCCGCAGGGCCAGTGCGCGGAGGCGACCGCGCTCGGGGCGATGGCCTCGGCGGGCGGCCGGCGGGTGCAGGAGGTCGTGGTCGCCTCCGAGCTCGGCGTCGCGCCGTGCGGCGGCTGCCGCCAGCGGCTGAAGGAGTTCGGCACCGCGGAGACCGTCGTGCACCTCGCCGACGAGGAGCGCGTGCTGCGCACGCTGACCCTCGGCGAGCTACTGCCGCACGCGTTCGAGCAGACGGACCTGCCGCAGTGACCGACCCACGGCCGGCAGCCACCAGTGGCCCCGCCACCGACGCCGCCAGTGCCGCCGCCCTCGCCGAGGCCCGCACGCCGCTGCGCCCGCAGGTGGGGCTCGTGCTCGGCTCCGGCCTCGGCGCGCTCGCCGACGGTCTCGGCGACGCGACGGCGATCCCCTACGGCGAGCTGCCGGGGTTCCGGGCACCGACGGTCGGCGGGCACGCCGGCCGGCTCGTCGTCGGCCGCCACGGGACGACGCCGGTCGCGATGCTCGCCGGGCGCGCCCACGTCTACGAGGGCGCGACGGGCGCCGAGGTCGCCGCGGGGGTCCGCACCCTGCGGGCCCTCGGCTGCGAGGCGGTCGTGCTCACCTGCGCAGCCGGCTCGCTGGACCCCGAGACGCCGCCGGGCTCGCTCGTGGCCTTCGCCGACCACATCGACCTGCAGCCGACGAACCCGCTGATCGGCCCCAACGACGACACCCTCGGCCCGCGCTTCCCCCCGCTGAGCGGCCTCTACGACTCCGGCCTGCGCGCCGCCCTGCACGCCGCCGCGGCGGCGGAGGAGGTGCGGTTGACGGAGGGCGTCTACCTCGCGGTCAGCGGCCCGGCCTTCGAGACGCCGGCCGAGATCCGCGCCTTCCGCACCCTCGGCGCCGACCTCGTCGGCATGTCGACGGTGCCGGAGGCGATCGCGGCCGCCCACTGCGGCCTCGCCGTGGCCGCCGTCGCGGTGGTGACGAACCTCGCCGAGGGCCTGACCGACGTGCCCCTCTCCCACGAGCAGACGCTGGCCGGCGCGGCGCAGGGCGCCGAGGCCTTCGCGCGCCTGCTCGGCCGCTTCCTGGAGGACTTCGGATGAGCCCGCCCCACCGCGCCGTCGCGCTGCTGGACCTCACCTCGCTCACCGGCGAGGAGACCGAGGCCGAGATCGCGGAGCTCTGCGCGAAGGCGCAGACGCCGGCCGGCCCGGTCGCCGCGGTCTGCGTGTACCCGGGCTTCGCCGCCCGGTGCGCCCGCGAGCTGGCGGGCACGCCGATCGCCGTGGCGGCCGTCGCGAACTTCCCCGCGGGCGAACCGGATCCCGAGCGCGCCCGCCGTGACGCCGCGCAGGCCGTCGAGGCCGGCGCGGGCGAGGTCGACGTCGTCCTGCCGTGGCGGACGTGGCTGGCGGGCGAGCCCGAGCGCGCGCTGGAGACGGTCCACGCCGCCCGGGAGGCGACCCCCGGCGCACTGAAGGTCATCCTGGAGAGCGGGAGCCTCGGCGACGCGCGCACGGTCCGCGCCGCCGCCGACGCCGCCCTCGCGGCGGGCGCCGACTTCGTCAAGACCTCGACGGGCAAGCACGGGCCGGGTGCCTCCCTCGAGGCCGGGCGAGCGATGCTCGAAGCCGTCCGGGACGCCGGGCACGGGGGCTTCAAGGCCTCCGGCGGGGTGCGCGCCCCCGAGGACGCCGAGGCCTACCTCGCCCTGGCCGACGAGCTGCTCGGGCCGGACTGGACGACGCCGCGGACGTTCCGGATCGGCGCCTCGAGCCTGCTGGACGCCCTGCTCTAGTGCTGCCCAAGGCCGAGCTCCACGTCCACCTGGAGGGCACGGCGACGCCGGCCCTGATGCGCCGCATCGCCCGCCGCAACCGGCTCGACGTGCCGCCGGGGATCATCGGCGACGATGACCGCTACGCCTGGCGCGACTTCCTGCACTTCCTCGCGCTCTACGACGCGACGGTCGGGCTGCTGCGCACGCCGGAGGACTATCGCGACATCACCTACGACTACCTCGCGCGCTGCGCCGAGGAGGGGGTGGTCTACGTCGAGCTGACCGCCTCGCCCGACCACGCCGCCGCCGCCGGCCTGAGCGACGCCGAGCACGTCTTCGCGCTCGCCCGCGGCATCGACGACGCCCGCCGGGACACGGGGATCGAGGCGCGGGTGATCATGACCGCCGTGCGACAGTACGGCGCGGAGCGCGCCGAGGTCGTCGCACAGCGCACCGTGGCGACGCCGCATCCCTACGTGGTCGGCTTCGGCCTCGCCGGCGACGAGGCCGGCCACCCGCCCGCGCCGTTCGCGCGCGCCTTCGCCGTCGCCCACGAGGCCGGGCTCGGCTGCACCGCGCACGCCGGGGAGTGGGCCGGCCCGGAGAGCGTCCGCGCCGCCCTCGCGCTGCCCGGCGTCATGCGGATCGGCCACGGCGTGCGGGCCGCGGAGGATCCCGGCCTCGTGGGCGAGCTCGCCGACCGTGGGACGGTGCTCGAGGTGTGTCCGACCTCGAACCTCGTGCTCGGCGTCTACGCCGACTGGACCGAGCACCCGCTGCGGCGCCTGCGCGACGCGGGCGTCGCGGTCACGCTCGGCTCGGACGACCCGCCCTACTGGGGGACGACGATCGGGCGCGAGCACGAGGTGGCCGCTCGCCACTTCGGCTTCACGGACGCCGAGCTGCTGGAGGTCACCCGGACCGCCCTGGACGCATCGTTCGCAGAAGCCGAGCTCAAGACCGCGCTCCTCGCGGGAATCTGAAGCCTCCGCGGCGCCGGTCCGGCGACTAGCATCGCCGCCCTCACCCGGCACCCGGGTCCAGACAAGGAGATGCACACGTGCAGCACCGGACCTCCCCTCGGGGACTGGCCATCCTCGTACTCGCGCTGCTGGCGCTCACCGTCGGCCTGAGCGCCTGCGGCAGCGACTCGTCCTCGAGCTCGTCCTCGAGCGGGTCGAGCTCGAAGAAGAGCGCCAAGAAGCTCAAGGTCGCCATGGTGACCGACATCGGCGGCCTCAACGACCGCTCGTTCAACGCGTCGGCCTACCAGGGCCTCAAGGACTCCAAGAGCCAGCTGGGCGCCGACATCCGGGTGCTCACGTCGAAGTCCAACGCCGACTACGTGCCGAACCTCTCGACGCTCGCCCGCCAGAAGTACGACGTCGTCTTCGCCGTCGGCTTCCTCATGGCCGAGGCGACGGAGAAGGTCGCGAAGTCCTTCCCGAACACGAAGTTCGCGATCATCGATTCCTCCCAGGCCGCGATGAAGTCCAAGCCGAAGAACGTCGAGGGCCTGCTCTTCGCCGAGAACCAGGCGGGCTACCTCGCCGGCACGATGGCAGGCCTCTACGTCAAGGCCAAGGGCGGCAAGCAGGTCATCTCCTCCGTCGGCGGCCAGAAGATCCCGCCCGTCGACGGCTACATCGCCGGCTACCAGGCCGGCGCCAAGAAGGCCAATCCGGCCGTCAAGACGCTCAACGCCTACTCCCAGGACTTCGTCGATCAGGCGAAGTGCAAGGAGATCGCCCTCAACCAGATCGGCCAGGGCTCGCAGGTCGTCTTCCAGGTCGCCGGCCAGTGCGGCCTCGGCGCACTCGACGCCGCCAAGGAGAAGTCCGTGCAGGGCATCGGCGTCGACGCCGACCAGGCCTACCTCGGCCCTCAGGTCATGACCTCCGCGCTGAAGCGGATCGACCAGGCCGTGCTGCAGACGGTCAAGGCCGCCCAGTCCGGCGATATGCCGGTCGGCAAGGACACGGTCTTCGACCTGAAGTCCGACGGCGTGGGCATCGGCAAGACGAACGCCAAGGGGGCGAAGTACACCAAGCAGGTCGACGCGGCCAAGCAGGGCATCATCGACGGCAAGATCGCCGACATCCCGACGGAGGTCGGCGGCCAGTAGGACCTGGATGATCTAGTGGCCGACGTGCCGGCCCTCGAGCTGCGGGGCGTCACCAAGCGCTTCGGCTCGCTCGTGGCCAACGACGGCGTGGACCTCGACCTGCGCGCAGGCGAGGTCCACGCCCTGCTGGGCGAGAACGGGGCCGGCAAGTCGACGCTCATGAACGTCCTCTACGGGCTCCACCAGCCCGACGAGGGCGAGGTGCTCGTGCGGGGCGAGCCGGTACGGATCGACTCCCCGCGACGGGCGATCGAGCTCGGGATCGGCATGGTGCACCAGCACTTCATGCTCATCCCGGTCATGACGGTGGCCGAGAACATCGTCCTGGCCGACGAGCCGACCCGCGGAGCGCTGCTCGACCGGGCCGCCGCCCGCGAGCGGGTCCGCGAGCTCTCCGACCGCTACGGGCTGGCCGTCGATCCCGACGCCGTGGTGGAGGACGTCACCGTCGGTCAGCAGCAGCGGGTCGAGATACTCCGGGCCCTGTACCGGGGAGCCGAGGTGCTCGTGCTCGACGAGCCGACCGCCGTGCTGACCGCCCAGGAGACGGCCGAGCTCTTCGCGGTCCTGCGCGAGCTCAAGCGCCGCGGCGCCGCCGTCGTGTTCATCTCCCACAAGCTCGGCGAGGTGCTCGAGGTCGCGGACCGGATCACCGTGCTGCAGCGGGGCCGCAAGGTCGCGACGCTCGACGCCGCAGACGCGACGGAGCCCGAGCTCGCGCGGCTGATGGTCGGCCGCGAGGTGCTCTTCCGGCTCGACAAGGCCGCGGCCCGGCCGGGCGAGGCGCTGCTCGAGCTCGACGACGTCCACGCGTCCGACGACCGCGGGCTGCCGGCGCTCGACGGCCTCTCCCTCACCGTCCGGGCGGGCGAGATCGTCGGGATCGCCGGCGTGGACGGCAACGGCCAGTCCGAGCTCGTCGAGTGCGTCACCGGCCTGCGCGCGCCGACGGCGGGCGCCATCCGGGTCGGGGGCACCGACGTCGCCGGGCGCGGTGTGCGCGAATGTCTGGCGGCGGGGGTCGGCCACATCCCCGAGGACCGCCACCGGCGCGGCCTCGTGCTGCCCTTCGACCTCGCGGAGAACCTCGCCCTGCGCGAGTACCGGCGGCCGCCGCTGGCGCGCCACGGGCTGCTGAGTCCCAAGCGGCTGCGCGCCCTCGCCCGGCCCCGCCTGGAGACCTACGACGTACGCGGCGGCGACGTCGACACCCCGGCCGCGTCGCTGTCGGGTGGCAACCAGCAGAAGGTCGTCATCGCACGCGAGCTCGAGCAGGATCCGCGGGTGCTGGTCGCCGCCCAGCCGACCCGCGGGCTCGACGTCGGCGCGATCGAGTTCGTCCACCGGCGCCTGCTCGAGCAGCGCGCCGAGGACCGGGCGGTGCTGCTCGTCTCGCTCGAGCTCGAGGAGCTGCGCAGCGTCGCCGACCGGCTGCTCGTCATCTCGGACGGCCGGATCGTCGCCGAGTTCGGACCCGACGCCTCCGACGAGGAGCTCGGCCTCGCCATGACGAGCGGCGCGGGCGCTGCCCCCCGACATGGCGAGCGAAGCGAGCCGGAGTGAGCCTTCCGCCAGAGGTGCCGCCCGCGGAGGTCGGCGCCACGACCTCCGCCGCGCGCCTGAGCGGCTTCATGCGTGGCGGCCTCGCCGTGCCGCTGCTCACCGCGCTCCTGGCCTTCGTGGCGGGCGGCCTCGTCGTCCTCGCCACGGGCCGCAACCCGCTGTCGACCTACAAGGCGATCTTCGATGGGTCCGGCCTCAACTGGCTGTTCCCGTGGATCTCCTCAGACGACCGGACGCTCGCGGCGCTGAACCTCCAGCAGACGCTGATCATCACCGTCCCGCTCATCCTCGTCGGCCTCGCCGTGGCCATCGCCTTCCGGGGCGGGCTGTTCAACATCGGCGGCCAGGGCCAGTACACGATGGGGACGATCGCCGCGGTGTTCGTCGGCACCCGCCTGCCCGGCGCGCCCGGCCTCGTCCACGTGCTGCTCGCCGTGCTCGCGGCCATGGCCGCCGGCGGGCTGTGGGCGGCCATCGCCGGGTGGCTGCGGGCCTCGACGGGCGCCAACGAGGTGATCTCGACGATCATGCTCAACTACGTCGCGCTCTGGCTCGGCGTCTACCTGTTCGGCCTCGACGGGCCGCTGCAGAACACGACGCAGCCGTCCGTACCCGTGTCGGCCGACATCGCCTCCAGCGCCCGGCTGCCGGTCTTCTGGGGCGACCCCGAGCTCCAGGGCCTGCACGTCGGGATCTTCATCGCCCTCGCCGGGGCCGCGCTGGCCTGGGTCCTGCTCAACCGCTCCGTCGCCGGCTATCAGATCCGGGCCGTCGGCTTCAACCCCGACGCGGCGGAGTACGGCGGCATCTCCGCCGGCCGCCAGCAGGTCAAGGCGATGGCCATCTGCGGCCTGCTCGCCGGGCTGGCCGGGGCGCTGGACATCCTCGGCTGGCAGTTCCGCCTCGCCACCAACGACATCCAGACGTCCCAGATCGGCTTCCTCGGCATCGCGGTCGCGCTGCTCGGCCGCAACACGGCCGTGGGGACGGTCTTCGCGGCCCTGCTCTTCGGCGCACTCGTCAACGGGACCTCGGTGCGCAACCTCGACCCGGCCGTCTTCCCTCCCGCGCTCGCCGGGAACCTCACGCTCATCATCCAGGGCCTGATCGTCCTGCTCGTCTCCGCCCCGGTGATCGCCACGCGGCTGCTCGGCTGGCGCGGCCGGCTCGCGCGCGGAGGCGGGTCCCCGTGAGCGCGCGCCGCGGCCTCTACGTCGCCTTCGCGCTCGCCGCTGTCGCGGTCTACCTGACGCTGCCCCCGCTCGGCCTGCGCACCCCGATCCCGTCCCTGCTGCTCGCCGTGGCCGCCCTGGGCGCCGCCGGCGCCGCCCTGCGCGCCGGCGAGCGGCGGCTGGGCCGGGCCGCCATCGTGACCGCCATCGTGGCCGGGGCCCTGGCCGTCGTCTTCGCGGGTGCCGACGAGGCCAAGCTCGCAGACGTCTTCGCCTGGTCCGCGCTCGCCGCGGCCATGCTGCGCTACGCGACCCCGCTGATCTTCGCGGCGATGGGCGGCGTCGTCTCCGAGCGCGCGGGCGTCGTGAACATCGGCCTGGAGGGGATGCTGCTCGTCGGGGCCTTCTTCGGCGCCTGGGGCGCCGACGTCGCGGGCGGCTGGCTGCCCGGCCTGCTCATCGCCATGGTCGCGGGCGGGCTCTTCGGCCTTCTGCACGCGACGTTCGCCGTCTCCCTGCGGGCGGACCAGATCGTCTCGGGCACGGCGATCAACTTCCTCGCCCTCGGGGCCACGGGCTACCTGTTCGTCAAGCTCTACGGCGAACAGGGCACACCGGACGACCTGGCGCAGGTCCCCGACGTGCAGCTGCCGATCGGGGCCATCCCGTTCTTCGGGGACGCGCTCAAGCAGCTCAACCTCCTCGTCTGGGTCGCCCTGATCGTCGTCGCGATCGCGTCCGTGTATCTGTTCCGCACCCCGGCCGGGCTGCGCCACCGCGCCGTCGGCGAGAACCCGCTGGCGGCCGACACGGCCGGCATCTCCGTCGCGCGCACGCGCTATCTCGCGGTGACCGGCTCGGGCGTGCTCGCGGCGCTCGGCGGCGCGTTCCTCTCCATCGGCTTCGTGCACTCCTTCAGCGAGAACATGAGCGCCGGGCGCGGCTTCATCGCCCTGGCGGCGGTGATCTTCGGCCGCTGGAAGCCGGGCGGCGCGCTCGCCGCGGCCCTGCTGTTCGGCTTCTCCAGCGCGCTGGCCCAGCGGCTGCCGGCCTTCTCGCCCTCGACCGCGACGCTCTTTCAGGCGCTGCCGTACCTGCTGACCCTCGTCGCGGTGGCCGGCCTGGTCGGCCGCTCGCGCCCGCCCGCGGCCGACGGCGTGCCGTACGAGCGGTACTGAGGACGGCTTGTAGGGTCCGGCCATGCCCGGCGTACGCGTCCCGACCGTCCCCTCGGGGAGCTCCCTGCGCCAGGCGGCCGGTCTGTCCTCGGACGAGGTCGAGCTCTACCACCGGACGTACACGACGCTGCTGCGCTCCTCGGGTGAGACGCTGCTGCGGGTCCTCGAGTCCGCGCACCGGACAATGGGTCCGAGCATGCACCCGCTGGCGGCCTCGGAGGACCTCGACCTCGGTGCCTTCATCTACGCCACGCGCCGCCTGCCCGACGCGATCTGGCGCGCGCGGCTCGTGGTCATGGGGCAGGAGCGGGCGCAGTTCGTGCGCGCGGGCTTTCATGGCATCGACGACTGGGTGCCGCTGGAGGCGCCCGCGCGGCGCCGCCACTGGTACGACGCGGGGGAGGGCCGCCTCGCGATGCTCCTCGCCTCCCAGTCCGATCTCGACGACGTCGTCCCGACGCTCGTCGCCTACCAGATCGAGTGGAACAAGCTGCGCGCCCGCCTGCGCGCCGTCGGCCCCGTTCCGGCATCGGCGCCCGAGGCGTCGGACGCGCTCGGCGGCTCCGTGGCGGACTGGGAGCGCCTGGACGAGGCCTGGGGCGGCGAGACGTCGGCGCGCCTGGAGGAGGTCGCCGACCGGCGCCTGAACCTCCGCATCCAGCTGCTCGGCGGCTCCGAGGTCGGCTACGCGCGGCTGACGCGCCGCTGGTGGCTGCCCATCCAGGCCGAGCTCGGCGACGACGACCGCGAGGCCGACCGCCCGACGTACTTCGTCTCCTCCAACCCGCACTCCCTCGTCAACCTCGTCACGAGCTGGGCCCGGTCCCACGAGGCGGCGATCACGGACTGGGTGCGCCGGTCGGGCCCGTTGGAGCTGCGCGACGAGCTCGACCGCTTCGAGACGGCCCGCACGCACGGGTCGTGGGCGAACTTCCTCTACTACGCGGCGCGCGGCTGGTTCTCGGTGACCGAGGACGAGCAGGGCGAGGTCCGCCGCGCCGCCGAGCACGCCGTCGGCGTCCGCCACCTCTCCAGCCGCAGCGCGCTGCGCGTCTCGGCCCAGGTCATCGACCTGGCCCGGCTGGACCCCGACGGGATGGACCCCAGGCTCGGCGCACTGGACCGCGAGCGGCTCGCGGCCTCCGAGGCGCGGATCGTCAACATCGAGTACCCGCTCGGCCTCGCCGCCTACAACATCCTGCGGGAGGTGGCGATCTCCGTCAGCGGCCTGCGCGGCGTCTACGTGCTCGGCAAGGCGGCGACGCTGAACGCCGACGTGGGCGACGTGATGATCTCCAGCGTCGTGCACGACGAGCACTCGGGCAACACCTTCTGGCTCGACAACGCGTTCACCGTGGCCGACATCCAGCCCGACCTCGTGTTCGGCTCGGGCCTGGACAACCAGCGGGCGGTGACCGTGAAGTCGACCTTCCTGCAGAACCGCTCCTACCTCGACTTCTACTACCAGGAGGCGTTCACGGTCGTCGAGATGGAAGCCGGCCCGTTCGCCAACGCGGTCTACGAGATCGCCGAGGCCGACCGCCATCCGGCCGGCGAGTCGGTGAACTTCTCCAAGCTCCCGATCGACTTCGGGATGGTCCACTACGCCTCGGACACGCCGTACACGCAGGCGCGCACGCTCGGCGCGCGAGGGCTGGACTACTACGGCATGGACTCGACGTACGCCTCCTCGCTGGCCATCCTGCGCCGGATCCTCGGCCTCGAGGGCGTCCTCTAGGCGCAGTCCAGGGCCACCGGAGCCCTACCATGAGAGGTCATGGAGCCCTGGCTGATCTGGTTGATCGTGGCGGTGCTCCTCGGCGTGGGGGAGGTCCTCTCCCTGTCGCTGTACCTCGCCCCGTTCGCCGTCGGTGCGCTGGCGGCGATGATCGTCAGCCTCGTCGGCCTCGGCGACGCGCTCTCGCTGGCCGTGGCCCTCGTGATCTCCGTCTCCACGCTGACGCTGCTGCGCCCCATCGCCCGCAGCCACCTGAAGACCCCGGGGCGGATCCGCACGGGCGCCGCCCGGCTCGTCGGCCGCGAGGCGCTCGTGCTCGAGCGCACCACGCAGGACGAGGGCGCCGTCAAGCTCGAGGGCGAGACGTGGAGCGCCCGGTCCTACGACGGCCATCCGCTCGAGGCGGGCGCGCGCGTGCAGGTGATGGAGATTCGGGGCGCTACCGCCCTTGTGAGCGAATGAGGAGTTCCCAGTGACCGCAGGCGTCATCGCCCTGATCGTCGTGATCGTGTTCGTGCTCTTCGTGACGGCCGCGGCCGTCCGGATCGTGCCGCAGGCGCGGGCCGGGGTCGTGGAGCGCCTCGGGCGCTTCCAGCGCACCCTGGACCCCGGGCTCGCGCTGCTCGTGCCCTTCGTCGACCGCGTCAAGCCACTCGTCGACCTGCGCGAGCAGGTCGTCTCCTTCCCGCCCCAGCCCGTGATCACCGAGGACAACCTCGTGGTCGGGATCGACACCGTCATCTACTTCACGGTCACGAACGCCAAGGACGTGACCTACGAGGTGGCCAACCCACTGCAGGCCATGGAGCAGCTCACCGTCACCACGCTGCGCAACGTCATCGGCGGCATGACCCTCGAGGAGACGCTGACCAGCCGCGACACGGTCAACTCCCAGCTGCGGGCCGTGCTCGACGACGCCACCGGCCGCTGGGGCATCCGCGTCAACCGCGTCGAGCTGAAGTCCGTCGAGCCGCCCCGCACCGTCCAGGAGGCGATGGAGAAGCAGATGCGCGCCGAGCGCGACCGGCGCGCCACGATCCTCACGGCCGAGGGCGTCAAGCAGTCCCAGATCCTCACGGCCGAGGGTGAGAAGCAGTCCGCGGTACTCAAGGCCGAGGGCGCCCGCACGGCCGCGATCCTGCGCGCCGAGGGCGAGTCGAAGGCCATCGAGACGGTGTTCGCCTCGATCCACGCCGGCCGGCCGGACGAGCGGCTGCTCTCCTACCAGTACCTGCAGATGCTGCCCGAGCTCGCACGCGGGGAGGCGAACAAGGTGTTCGTCATTCCGAGCGAGTTCTCCTCGGCGCTGGGCAACCTCGGCGGGGCCATCGGCCGCTTCGCGGGCGGCGACGGGACGCCCGAGCCGCCGGTGCCACCGGCCGAGCCGAGTGAGGCCAACCGGCTCGCGTCCGAGGCCGCCCGCAAGGACGCCGAGGAGGCCGCGCAGGCCGCCCGCGATGCGACGGCGGTGGCCGAGGGCGCCGCCACGCCGGGGGGCGGCGCGCCGGAGGTGCCCCGGTCCCCGGCCGCGCCGGCGGAGCTCGACCCCGCGCCGGACCCCGAGCCGGAGCCGCCGGCGGCGGCCTAGCCTCACCCGCTCGGTGTTCGACTCCCTCTCCGACAAGCTCCAGGGCGCCCTCGAGGGCGTGCGCCAGCGTGGCGCGCTGACCGACGAGGACATCGCCAAGGCGATGCGCGAGATCCGCCTCGCGCTGCTCGAGGCGGACGTCAACTTCAAGGTCGTCAAGCAGTTCACCGCGACGGTCAAGGAGCGCGCCCTCGGCACGGAGGTCGCCCGGCAGCTCAACCCCGGCCAGCAGATCGTCAAGATCGTCGACGAGGAGCTGACCGCCCTCATGGGCGGCCAGGCGGCGGGCATCACCTTCTCCCCGCGCCCGCCGACGGTGATCCTCATGGCCGGCCTGCAGGGCTCGGGCAAGACGACCGCGACGGCGAAGCTCGCCCGCCACCTCAAGGAGCGCCACGACTCCTCCGTCGGCGTGGCGGCCTGCGACGTCTACCGGCCGGCCGCGGTCGAGCAGCTCGTCAAGGTCGGGGCCCAGGCCGGCGCGACGGTCTACGAGCAGGGCACGGACCGCAACCCGGTCGACATCGCCCGGTGGGCGCGGGAGCAGGCCGAGCGCGACGGCAAGGACGTCCTCATCGTCGACACGAGCGGGCGGCTGCACGTCGACCAGAAGCTCATGGCCGAGCTCGCGGACATCAAGCGCGCCGTCCGGCCCCACACCGTGCTGCTCGTGGTCGACGCCATGACCGGCCAGGACGCGGTCAACGTCGCAGAGCAGTTCGCCGAGGTCGCGCAGTTCGACGGCGTCGTGCTCTCCAAGCTCGACGGCGACGCCCGCGGCGGCGCCGCGCTGTCGGTCAAGGCCGTCACCGGCAAGCCGATCCTGTTCGCCTCCACCGGCGAGAAGCTCGGCGACTTCGAGGCCTTCCACCCCGACCGGATGGCCCAGCGCATCCTCGGCATGGGCGACGTGCTGACCTTCATCGAGCAGGCCGAGCGCACCGTGGACGAGGACGAGGCCAAGGTGCTCGAGGCGAAGCTGCGCCGCAACGAGTTCGACCTCGACGACTTCCTCTCCCAGCTCAAGAAGATCCGCAAGCTCGGCCCGCTGCAGAACCTCCTCGGGATGCTGCCGGGCCTCGGCGGCGCCCAGCTGGCCAACCTCAAGGTCGACGAGAAGGAGTTCGACCGCCTCGAGGCGATCATCCTCTCCATGACCCCCGAGGAGCGGCGCAAGCCCGACCTCATCAAGGGCCGCCGCCGCGCGCGCATCGCCAACGGGTCCGGGACCACCGTGCAGCAGGTCAACCAGCTCGTCAAGCAGTTCGCCGACATGCGCAAGATGATGCGCGGGCTCTCCCAGGGAAAGATGCCCGACCTCGGCGCGCTCATGCGCGGGCGCTAGCCTCACGGGCGTTCCCGAACGAGGAAGCTGAACGACCTTGGCAGTGGCAATGAGACTGACCCGCATCGGCGGGCGCAAGGACCCGGTGTGGCGCGTCGTCGTCGCGGACTCCCGCTCGCCCCGCGACGGGCGGTCCATTGAGACGATCGGCCGCTACAACGCCCAGACGGACCCGTCGACGATCTCGCTCGACGAGGAGCGCGTCCGCTACTGGCTCGGCCGCGGCGCCCAGCCCTCGGACACCGTCAAGAAGCTCCTGCGCACGCAGGGCATCGCCTAGGCGCACACCGTGCCGAAGGACCTCCTCGAGTACCTCGCCAAGGCCCTCGTGGACAAGCCGGGCGAGGTCAAGGTCGACTCCTTCGACGACGAGGGCGGTGCCCTGGTGCTCGAGCTCGCCGTCGACGACGACGACTACGGGCACGTCATCGGCCGCGGCGGGCGCACCGCGGCGGCCCTGCGGACGGTCGTCAAGGCCGCCGGTGCGCGCCAGGACCGCCGGGTCCTCGTCGACATCGTCGACTGAGCGGGCCGTGCCGGAGGGCCTGCTCGACGCCGGGCGCGTGGCGCGCCCGCACGGCCTCGACGGCACCTTCCACGTCGCCCGCGCCGAGCCGGAGCTCCTCGCGCACGGCGCCACAGTGACCGTCGGCGGGCGGCGGCGGTCCATCGTCCGGCGGGCCGGGACGGACGCCCGCCCGATCGTCCGGCTCGAGGGGGTCGGCAGTCGCGAAGCGGCCGAGGCGCTGCGCGGCGAGGTGCTGTGGGTCGAGCGGGCGCACGCCCCGGCGCTGGAGGCCGGCGAGTGGTGGGCGGACGACCTCGTCGGCCTCCGCGTCCGCGACGGCGCCCGCGAGGTCGGCCGGGTCGAGCGCGTCGTGTCGCTGCCCTCGTGCGAGGCGCTCGTGGTCGGCGAGCTGCTCGTCCCGCTCGTGGCCGACGCCGTGCGCGCCGTCGACGTCACCGCCGGTACCGTCGACGTCGACCTCGCCTTCCTCGGCGCGGACGGCGCCTGATGGACGTCGACGTCTTCACGCTGTTCCCCGGCGCCTTCGACTGGTTCCTGGCCCAGCGCCACGTCCGCAACGCCCTCGCGGCAGGCTCGCGCGTGGAGACCGTCGACCCGCGCGAGTCCACGACGCTCTCGGGCCGCACCGTCGACGACACGCCGTTCGGGGGCGGGGCGGGCATGGTGCTGCGCGTCGATGTCATGGACGCCGCGCTGCGGGACCGCTATGGGGTCGACGGCGAGCGCGTGCGCGAGTCCCGGCGCGTCGTGGCGCTGACCCCATCGGGCCGGCCGCTGGACGAGCCGCTCGTGGCCGAGCTCGCCGACGAGGACGCCCTGACGCTGCTCTGCGGCCGCTACGAGGGCTTCGACGAGCGCATCCTCGAGTGCTTCTGCACGGACCGCGTCTCCGTCGGGCCCTACGTGCTGGCCGGCGGGGAGCTCGCCGCCATGGTCGTGCTCGACGCCGTGCTGCGCAAGCTGCCCGGGGCGCTGGGCCACGCGGAGTCGGCGCACGAGGAGTCCTTCAGCGCCGCCCTCGGGGGACTGCCGGAGTATCCCCAGTACACGCGCCCCGCCGCCTACCGCGGCTGGGAGGTCCCCGAGGTGCTGTTGTCGGGCCACCACGGGCGCGTGCGCGAGTGGCGGCTGGAGCAGAGCCGGCGCCGTGGGGCGGACGGGAGCCGCTAGCATTCCGAGTCGCGCCCGCGTCAGGCATCCAGCCTCCGCGGGCCTTCTTTCGCCATGAGCACCGTGATCGACACCCTCGAGCGCCAGCAGCTGCGGCGCGTCCCAAGCTTCCAGGCGGGCGACCGCGTCCGCGTCCACTTCCAGGTCGTCGAGGGCACCCGCCGGCGCACCCAGGTCTTCGAGGGCGTCGTCATCAAGCGCCAGGGCGAGGGCGTGCGCGAGACGTTCACCGTTCGCAAGCAGTCCTTCGGCGTCGGGGTGGAGCGGACGTTCCCCGTGCACTCGCCGAAGATCGAGCGCATCGAGGTCGCCGCCCGCGGCGACGTGCGCCGGGCCAAGCTCTACTACCTGCGCGGCCGCGTCGGCAAGGCCTCCCGCGTGCGCGAGCGCCGCTACGTGGGTCCGGAGGAGGTCGTCGAGACCGGGCTGGTCCACGATCCCGCGGCGCAGGTCGAGGCCGAGGCCCTCGTCGAGGGCGGCACGGACGGCGAGCCGGTCGCGACGGCGGACCCCGCCGACGCCGGCGCCGCCGGCTAGCAACCCCTCCCGGCCGTGGGCGCCAAGCAGCAGTCCACCGGCAGTTCGCTGCTCGAGCTGGTGCTCATCGTCGCCGTGGCGCTCGGGCTCGCACTCGGCATCCAGGCCTTCCTCGTCAAGCCGTACCGGATCCCGAGCGAGTCCATGGTCCCGACCCTCGTGATCGGCCAGCGCGTGCTCGTCAACCGGATCGGGCACTCGTTCAACGCGCCGAAGGTCGGCGACGTCGTCGTCTTCCACCCGCCGGAGGGCGCGGACACCCAGGCGCGCTGCGGCGTCCGGCACCCGGCCGGCGAGGTGTGCCCTCGCCCGCTGCCCACGCGCGACTCGACGAACTTCGTCAAGCGCGTCGTGGCCGGCCCGGGCGACCGGCTGAGCGTCCGCGACGGCCACGTGATCCTCAACGGCAAGCGTCAGAAGGAGCCGTTCACCGAGCCGTGCGGCGAGGGCGACTGCGACTTCCCGGACACGATCACGATTCCGGCCGGGCACTACTTCATGATGGGCGACAACCGTGGATCGTCCGACGACAGCCGCTTCTGGGGACCAGTCCCGAACACGTGGATCATCGGTGGCGCCTTCGCCACCTACTGGCCACCCAAGCGGATCGGCACCCTCTGAGGTGATGGCGGTGCGCGGTAGCGCGGCGCGGCGCAGGCGGCGCCGCAAGGCCTCCACCGGCGCCCGTCTGTTCCGCTTTGACCGCGGGCTGGGGTTCCGCTTCGTGGCCGGCGCGGACGAGGCCGGGCGGGGCTGCCTCGCCGGCCCGCTCGTCGCGGCGGCGGTGCTCTTCGACCTCGAGCGCCTGAGCCTGTCTGACCTGCGGGCGCTCACCGCGCTCAACGACTCCAAGCAGCACACGCCCGAGGCCCGCGAGGAGCTCTATCCCCGCGTGCTGCGGACGGCGACGCGCGTAGCGGTGACCTCGCGCTGCGTCCGGGGGATCGACGCCCGGGGACTGCACAAGACGAACCTCGCGGCGCTCTCGGACACGCTGCGGCGGGTCGCGGTCCCCGGCTGCCTCTGCCTCTCCGACGGCTTCCCGGTCCCGGCGACGGGGTCCGAGCAGCGTCACGTCGTGGGCGGGGACGCGACGAGCGCCGCCATCGCGGCAGCCTCCGTGATCGCGAAGGTGTCGCGCGACCGGTTCATGCAGCGAGCGGCCGAGCACTATCCGCAGTGGGAGTTCGAGACCCACGTCGGCTACTCGACCCCCGAGCACCGCGCCGCCATCGAAGCCCACGGGATCTCGCCCCTGCACCGGCGGTCGTTCCAGTCCGTGGCCTACGCCCAGCTCGCGCTCTAGAGACCCTGCGGGGTCCTCCGTGGCCGCGGCCGGGACCCTCGGGCCGGGCGGCGCTGTGAGCCGGCGCTGAACCGGCACGCAATCGTCACGCCTGCGTCTGGTTCCGGCACAGCTCGCGGCGGGAGGCTGTGGCCATGGCCACGGACCATCGACAGGGGCTCGGCAGGGCGGGGGAGGCCCTGGCGGCCGCGCACTACGAGCGGCTCGGCTACGCCGTCCTCGCGCGCCGCCATCGCACCCGGTTCGGCGAGATCGACCTCATCGCCCGAGCCGGCGACACGCTGGTGTTCTGCGAGGTCAAGACGCGCCGGTCCGGCTCGGGGCACCCGTGGGCTGCGCTGCACGAGGGCAAGCGGCTGCAGGTGCGCCGGATGGCCGCGGCGTGGCTCGCCGAGCCGCGCGAGCGGCCGTACGCGGAGCACCTGCGCTTCGACGCGGTCGGCGTCACGGTCGACGCCGTGGGCGCGCTCGTGGCCCTCGACCACGTCGAGGACGCGTTCTGATGCTCGCCGCGGTCACGACCTTCGCCATCGACGGCGTGCAGAGCCGCCGCGTCACCGTGGAGGCCGACATCCGCACGGGCCTGCCGGCCTTCACCGTCGTCGGCCTGGCCGACACGGCGGTCCGCGAGGCGCGTGAGCGCGTCCGGGCCGCGATCACGAACTGCGGCTTTCAGTTCCCGCAGAAGCGCATCACGGTCAACCTCGCCCCGGCGGATCTGCGCAAGGCGGGGCCGCACTTCGACCTCGCGCTCGCCGTCGCGGTGCTCGTGGCCAGCGGCCAGCTGGATCCCGCCCGGGTCGAGGGCTGCGCGGTCGCGGGCGAGCTCGGCATGGGCGGCGAGCTGCGGGCGATCCGCGGGGCGCTGGCGCTGGCCGAGGGCACGCGCCGCTGCGGCCTGGACCGGCTCCTGCTGCCCGCCTCCCGGGCCGGGGAGGCCTCGCTCGTCGACGGGCTCGAGGTCCTCGGGGCGCACGGGCTCGAGCATGCGGTCGCCGTGCTGCGCGGCGACGCCGAGCCGGTGGCGAGCGCGACCGCGCCGCCGGTCCGGCGGCCGGAGGGTCCCGATCTCTCCGACGTGCGCGGGCACCCGGGGCTCGTGGCCTACGTCGCGACGGCGGCCGCCGGCGGGCACAACCTGTTCCTGCACGGGCCGCCCGGGACGGGCAAGACGATGCTCGCCCGCCGGCTCGCGACGGTGCTCCCGCCGCTGACCCACGCCGAGGCGCTCGAGGTCACGCGCATCCACTCCATCGCCGGCCTGCACGAGGGCGGGGGCCTCGTGCCCGAGCGGCCGTTCCGCGCGCCGCACCACCTCATCTCGGCCTCCGGCCTCGTCGGCGGCGGCGCGACACCGATGCCCGGCGAGATCACCCTCGCCCACAACGGGGTGCTCTTCCTCGACGAGCTCAGCGAGTTCAACCGGCGGGCGCTGGAGTCCCTGCGCCAGCCGCTCGAGGACGGCCGCGTGGTCGTCGTCCGGGCCCAGCGCGTGCTCGTCTTCCCGACACGCTGCATGCTCGTGGCCGCCTCGAACCCGTGCCCGTGCGGCCTGGAGGATCCGCACTGCCGGTGCAGCCTCGCCGAGCGCGAGCGCCACCGGCGGCGGCTCTCGGGGCCGCTGCTCGATCGCATCGACCTCGCCGGCCGGGTGCCGCGTCCGACCGCGGCGGCCCTGCGCGACGAGGCAGCACCGAGCTCGGCGGACGTCCGCGCCCGGGTGGTCCGGGCGCGCGACCGGCAGGCGGCTCGCCTGCGCGGCACGGGCGCGGTCTGCAACGCGCACATGACGCCGGTCATGCTGCGCGAGCTGGCCCGCGTCACCCCGGCCGCGCAGCGGCTGCTCTACGAGCTGCACGACCGGGCCTCGCTGACCGCCCGCGGGCATCACCGGGTGCTGCGCGTCGCCCGCACGGTCGCCGACCTCGAGGACAGCCGCAGCGTCGAGCCCGAGCACATTAAGGCGGCCCTCGGGCTCCGGCACGAGCCGCGCGAGGACGCGGTGGCGGCGTGATCGACGCCTGCGAGGCCTGCCTGCGCCGGACGGCCCTGATCGCCGCCCTGGCCGGGCGCATCGAGCACGAGTGGCGGCTGCGCTGCGGCCGGCCGCAGCTGCTCGGGCTCACCGACTCGGCGCTGCTCGCCTGGGCGGGCGACCCGGACGTCGCGCGTCGGCACGCGGCCTTCGTCCCCGGCCGCGCGGTCGACGCGCTGATCGCCACCGGCCTGGACGCCGTCTGCCGCTGCTCGGCCGCTTACCCGCCCGGGTTGGCGGAGCTGCCGGACCCGCCGGCCGTCCTGCACACGCGCGGCGAGCGGCGGCTGCTGGCCGGGGGAGGGGTGGCGGTCGTGGGGGCGCGGCGCGCCTCCGCCTACGGCCTGGAGGTCGCCGGCGCGCTCGGGCGCGGGCTGGCCGCCGCCGGCGTGCCCGTGGTCTCCGGGATGGCGATGGGCATCGACTCGGCTGCCCACGCCGGGGCGCTCGCGGCCGGCGGGGCGACGGTCGCGGTGCTGGCCACCGGCGCCGACCGGCCCTACCCGGCGCGCAGCCGCGGCCTGCACGCGCGCATCGGGGCGACGGGCTGCGTCGTCTCGGAGCTGCCGCCGGGCTTCGAGCCGCGTCGCTGGGCGTTCCCCGCCCGCAACCGGCTGATCGCCGCCCTCGCCGCCGGGACGATCGTCGTCGAGGGCGGCGAGCGGTCGGGCTCCCTGATCACGTCGGACTTCGCGGCCGACCTCGGGCGCTTCGTCGGCGCGGTTCCCGGCGCCGTGACCTCGAGCCTCGCGGCGGGCCCGCACGCGCTGCTCAAGGCCGGGGCCGAGCTCGTCCGCGGCAGCGCCGACGTGCTCGAGCTGCTCGCCGGCCTTCCGGGGCCGGGCGACGGGGAGGATCCGCTGCGGCTCGTCGTCGGGCGGGGCACGCCGCCGCCGCCCGGCGGCGGCCGGGCGGCGGCCGATCCCGCCGGCGAGCTCGCTCTCGAACCGCACCTGCGGGCGCTGCTCGGGCGCATCGAGCGCGGGGCCGACTCCCTCGCCGTCCTCGCCACCGGGGCGGCCGACGGCCTGGCGCTCTCGAGCGACCTCGGCGAGCTCGAGCTGCGCGGATTGGTGCGCCGCGTGGACGGCGGTCGCTACCTGCGCGCGGCGGACTGAGGCCGGTGCGCCGGCCGCGGGTGGCGCGAGGACTCATCTACCCTGGCCGGCGTGCCGCGTCCCGTGCCCACCGTGCTGACCGTGGCGGGTTCGGACTCCGGCGGTGCGGCCGGCATCCAGGCCGACCTCAAGGCGCTCGCGGCGGCCGGCGTCCACGGGATGACCGCCGTCACCGCCCTCACCGCGCAGAGCACCGTCGAGGTCACCGGCATCCACGCCGTGCCGCCCGCCTTCGTCCTCGAGCAGGTGCGCACGGTGCTCGACGACCTCGGCGTGGACGCCGTCAAGACCGGCATGCTCGGCTCGGCGCAGACCGTGCTCGCGGTCGAGGCGGCCCTCGGGCTGCTGGCGCCGGGAACGCCGGTGGTCGTCGACCCGGTCATGGTCGCCGAGTCCGGCGCCACGCTGCTCGACGCGGAGGCCAGCGCGGCGGTGGTCGAGCGCCTGCTCCCGCTCGCCACCGTGGTGACGCCCAACCTCCCCGAGGCGCGCGCGCTGGCTCGCACCGCCGGCCTGGACGTGGCCGGCGCGGACGACGACCCGGCCGCCGTCGAGGCGCTGGCTCGCGCCCTGCACGGCCTCGGCCCGGCCGTCGTCGTGATCACCGGCGGCCATCGCGAGGTCCTCGAGGACGTCGTCTACGACGGCACGGAGCTGCACCGCCTCGCCGGCGAGCGCCATCCCGGGGGCGCGACCCACGGCTCCGGCTGCACCCACGCGTCGACGCTCGCCGCCCGCCTGGCGCTCGGCGACGACCCGCTCGAGGCGGCCGTCGCGGCCCGCGCCGCCGCGGCCCGGGCCGTGCGCGACGGCCTGCGCGGCCTCGGCGCCGGTCAGGGCCCGGTCGACGTGCTCGGCGTCGCCGCCCGCGCGCGCCAGAGCGCCCGCCATCCGCCGGAGCCTGCAACGGATCTGTCATGATCGCCCGTCCATGAAGTTCCTCCGCATGCGACCAGGACACGGCGAGCAGCTGATCGCCGAGGGCGACCCCGCGGTGGACGCGGACGAGCGGGCGCTCGTGGAGGAGTTCCGCCGCCAGCTCGACGCGGGCATGTGGGCGGCCGTGCCGGTGCGCAGCCGGACCGGCCGCCGCGAGGCGACCATGGTCCAGCGCTTCGGCGACATCCCGCGCGACACCGACCGCGTGATCTTCTTCCCGCGGGCGGCGGGCGGCGCCTCGTGATCGCCGCGCTCATCGTCACCGCGATCGTCGCCTTCGCCCTGATGGCCGATACCACCGTGCCGGCCGTCGCGCGCCGCTGGGAGGGGCTGAAGGCCCGCCGGCGGGCGCACGCCGACGGCGTGCCCGCCTACGACCCCGGTCGCGAGCGCCGCGCCGAGCAGCGTGCCCGCGAGCTGCTGCGCTCCTGCGTCAACGACGAGGAGTGGGAGATGTACCGCGACCTCGGCTTCCTGCGCGTGTGGGGTGGCCAGGCCATGGGGCCGGAGGAGGGCTGGGACCTCGGCGGCGCGCCGTACGCGTACCTCGTCTACCCGCACAAGCCGATCGTCGCCTACCTGCCGCAGACGACCCAGCTGCTCAACGAGTACTGCGTCGAGTTCCCGGACGACACGCGGCCCTTCGGCTCCGTCCGCCTCCCGGACTCCGACGACGTGCTCGCCAAGTGGATGGCGCTCAAGGGCGACGAGCAGCGCCTGATCGCCTCCGCGAACCTCCACCTCCCGGGCCGCCAGGTCGATCCGCGCAAGGTCGCGCGCGACCTCTGGCGGCTGCGCCAGTGGGAGCGCACCCGCATGGAGCGCGCCGCCCGCGCGCCCCGCGAGGCCTCCGGCCAGGCCTGACCCCGACCCGGCAATAAGCTCCTCGGCGCCATGCCGGAGGCTCTGGATCCCAAGCACCGCTCGCGCGCCCTGACCGACGGCCCGCACCGCGCGGCCGCACGGGCCTACCTGCACGGCATCGGCTTCGACGCCGAGGCGCTCTCGAAGCCGATCATCGGCGTCGCCTCGACCTGGATCGAGACGATGCCCTGCAACTTCCACCTGCGCGCGCTCGCCGCCCGGGTCAAGGAGGGCATCCGCGAGGCGGGCGGCACGCCGATGGAGCTCAACACCATCGCGATCTCCGACGGCATCACCATGGGCACGAGCGGCATGAAGACGTCGCTCGTCTCGCGCGAGGTCATCGCCGACTCGATCGAGCTCGTCGCCGAGGGCCACCTGTTCGACGGCCTCGTGGTGCTCACGGGATGCGACAAGACGATCCCCGGCGGGGCGATGGCGCTCGCGCGTGTCAACGTGCCAGGGGTGCTGCTCTACGGCGGCAGCATCATGCCCGGCCACTGGCGCGGCCACGACGTCACCATCCAGGACGTCTTCGAGGCGGTCGGGGCGCACGCCGCCGGCACGATGAGCGACGAGGACCTCGCCGACCTCGAGCAGCACGCGAGCCCCGGTGCCGGCGCCTGCGGCGCGCAGTTCACTGCGAACACCATGGGCATGGTGTTCGAGGTCCTCGGGCTGTCCCCGGCGGGGTCGAGCATGGTGCCGGCCGAGGACGGCCGCAAGCCGGAGGTCGCCCGGGAGGCGGGCCGGCTCGTGATGGACGTCCTGCGCCGGGGACTGCGGCCGCGCGACATCGTGACGCGCGACGGCCTGGAGAACGCCATCGCCGCCATCGCCACCAGCGGTGGGTCGACCAACGGCGTCCTGCACCTGATGGCGCTCGCCCAGGAGGCAGGGGTCGAGCTCGGCCTGCAGGACTTCGACCGCATCTCGACCGCCACCGCCACGACCTGCGACCTCAAGCCGGGAGGCCGGTTCGTCGCCGCGGACCTGTACCGGGCCGGTGGCGTCCCGCTCGTGGCCAGGCGGCTCCTCGAGCTCGGCGTCCTGCACGCGGACGCGCCCACGGTGACCGGTCAGACGATCGGCGACATCGCCCGGACCGCGGTCGAGGCGGCGGGCCAGGAGGTCGTCCTGCCCGCCGACGCCCCGCTCAAGCCGACCGGGGGCCTGGCCATCCTCGGGGGCAACCTCGCGCCCGAGGGGTCCGTCGTGAAGCTGTCGGGCCACGAGCGCCGCTACCACCAGGGGCCGGCGCGGGTCTTCGAGGGCGAGGAGGCCGCCATGGCCGCCGTCACGACGGGCGCCATCGAGGCCGGCGACGTGCTCGTGATCCGCAACGAGGGCCCGGTCGGCGGGCCCGGCATGCGCGAGATGCTCGCGGTCACGGCCGCGCTCGCCGGCACCGGCATGGGGGAGCACGTCGCGCTGCTCACCGACGGCCGCTTCTCCGGTGCGACGCGCGGCTTCATGGCCGGCCACGTCGCGCCCGAGGCGGTCAGGGGCGGCCCGATCGCCGCGGTCCGCGAGGGCGACACGATCACCATCGACGTCGAGCGCCGCCGCATGGACGTCGACCTCTCCGACGAGGAGATCGCCGAGCGGCTCGCCGCCTACGACGTGCCGGCGCCGCTGCACACCACCGGGGTGCTCGGCAAGTACGCCCGGCTCGTCTCCAGCGCCTCGGAGGGCGCCGTCACCCGCTGAGTGACCGCAGTACCGGACGCCCAGCGTCCGCGGGTGCGGTCACAGGAAGTCGAGCAACTCGGCGTTGAACGCTTCCGGGAACTCGAGCATCGGCCGGTGCCCCGCCCCGTGGAGCACGACCGTGCGCGCGTCCGGGATCGGCGCCGCGATCGTCGCGGCGTCCGACACGCCGAGGATCGTGTCGTGATCGCCCCACAGCAGCAGCGTCGGGCAGGCGATCCGCTCCAGCTCGTCGCGCAGGTCCAGACCGCGCAGCGCCCGCATGGCGTCGAGGTAGCCCGGCGTGCGCCGCGCGAGGCGCAGCAGCTCGACCTGGAGCTCCGGCGCCAGGCGCTGGGGCACGTGGATCCCCGTCCCCCCGACCGCGGTGGCCCGTAGCCGCGGCCGGCGCGGCACCGGCGCCGGCTCGCCCGGCGTGCCGTCCCGCTGCGCGTGGGCCTCGGCCCGGCCCGCGAGGGCGACGAGGACCCGCGAGCGCCGGTAGGCGCCCCACAGCACCGCGGGCGCGGCCAGCGCGAGCCGCTGCACGAGCGCCGGACGCCGCAGGGCGAGCTCGGCGGCGACCAGGCCTCCGAGGGAGTGCCCGACGACCGCGGCCCGCTCGATTCCCAGCGCGCCGAGCAGCGCCGCGACGGTGCGGGCGTAGCCGGCGAGCGAGATGGGCCCGGCGGGCATCGGCGACCCGCCGAAGCCCGGCAGGTCGAGCGCGATCACCCGGCGGGTGGCGGCGAGCGCGGGCAGCTGCATGACCCACACCGGCCAGGCCGCGCCCAGACCGTGGACGAGGAGTACGGGCGGACCCTCGCCGAGCTCGACGAGCTGGAGCGTCTCGTCGCCGACGCGCACGGAGCGCCGGTGCGCGGCCCAGTCCACGTCGAGCCACGCCGCGCGCGGTCCGTCGTAGTCCGCCGACGGCCCCGGGCGCAGCAGGGTGCGGGTGACGTCGAGCAGCGCCGAGCGCGGGGCCATGGCGCGGCGAAGCCTACGCGGCCTGCAACTTCGCGTGCACGCGGGCGCGCCCTTGGCGGCCGTCCGCATGCCGGTCTAGAATCTCCGACCGGAGACCCCACGACGCATGCGCTCGAAGACCTTCATCGCGGTCGCCGCCGTGCTCCTGGTGCTCCTCGTCGCCGCGGGCGGCGTCTACGCGTACGACTCGAGCCGCGAGGACCGGATCGCCGACGGGGTGACGATCGCCGGCGTCGACGTCGGCGGCCTCTCCGCCTCTCAGGCGCGCTCCAAGGTACACGCCGAGGTCGCCGGACCGCTGCGCCGGCCCGTCGTCGCCCGCTACCGCCACCACCGCTACACCCTGACCCCGAAGACCTCGAGAGTGACCGTCGACGTCGACTCCTCCGTCCGCGCGGCCGTCGAGCGGTCCCGCGACGGCGGCATCTTCTCGCGCACGGTGCGCGGCCTCACCGGCGGCGACGTCGAGGCCGAGGTGGACCCGAGCGTCGACTACGACGCCCGCGGCGTCTCGCGCCTGGTCGACCGGGTCCGCAGCGGGCTCGACCGCGAGCCGGTCGACGCGCGGGTGGACTTCGCCGGCGGGACGGTCGACCGGGTCGCCTCCCACGAGGGCATGCAGGTGCGGTCGGGCACGCTGCGCCGCCAGGTGACCGAGGCGCTCGTGTCGCCGACGGGTACCCGTCACGTCCGGATCCGGGTTCGCCACGTCGATCCCGACGTGACCACGGGCGAGCTCGCGAAGCACTATCCCACGGTCGTCATGGTCAACCGGGGCGCGTTCCAGCTCTCGCTCTACAAGCACCTCAAGCTCGAGAAGTCCTACCCCGTGGCTGTCGGGCAGATCGGCCTCGAGACCCCCGCCGGGCGCTACACGATCCAGAACAAGGCCGAGAACCCGGTCTGGAACGTCCCCAACTCGGCGTGGGCGGGCAGTCTCGCGGGCACCGCCGTGCCGCCCGGGCCGTCCAACCCGCTCAAGGCGCGCTGGATGGGCATCTACAACGGCGCCGGCATCCACGGCACCGATTCCATCGGCTCCCTCGGCAGCGCGGCCTCCCACGGCTGTGTGCGCATGGCCATCCCCGACGTGATCGACCTCTACGACCGCGTCGACGTCGGCACGCCGGTCTACGTCCTCTGAGCGGCTCGCCTCAGCGCGACCAGAACGTCGTGTCGGCGTCCGGGGCGGGCCCGCGCGCGTCGCCGATGCCCACCTCCGCGACGGACACCTCCTCCCAGCCCTCGGCCAGGAGGGAGGCGTGGTGCGGCGAGTGGCGAATGCACAGGGCACCGATGTACACGCCCCGAGTCGCCTTGCGCATCACCGCGTACCACATCATCTGCGCGTCCAGCGTCCCCTGGATGCGAAACCACGGCCGCTGCGGCCCCTCGCGGGGATCGGCGAGCCCGGCCTCCGCGAGCTGGCGCTCGGTCGCCACCTGACCCGAGGTCGTGTCGATGAAGAACGCGGCCACGAGCGCAGACGATAGGTCGCAGCCCCCGCGCCTGGACCCCGCCTGGCGCGACGCGCTCGCGCTCTTTCAGCGCGACCTGCGCCGTCGCGGCGCCGCCGAGCGCACCCGCCGCGCCTACGGCATCGACCTCGGCCAGCTCGCCGCCTGGGCGACGGCCGCCGGCGTCGCCCCGGAGGCCGTCGACTACCGGGCCCTGCGCCGCTACGCCGCTCGGCTGTCCGAGCGCGGGGTGGCGGCGACGACCGTCGCGCGCAAGCTCGCGGCGACCCGGCAGTTCTTCGGCTCACTGGTCGAGCACGGGCGCATGAGCGCGAACCCGGCCGACCTCATGCCCCTGCCCCGTCGCCCCGCCCCGCTGCCCAAGGCGATGACGGCCGCCGACGTCTCGGGCCTGCTGGACCGCATCCCCGCCAACGCCCCGCTCGAGCTGCGCGACCGCGCGCTGTTCGAGCTCGCCTACGGCTGCGGGCTGCGCGCGGAGGAGCTCGTGACGCTCGAGCTCGGCTCCGTCGAGTTCGAGGCCGAGGCCGTGCGCGTCGAGGGCAAGGGCCAGAAGACCCGGATCGTGCCCGCCGGCGAGCCGGCCCTGCGCGCCGTGCAGGCCTACCTCGAGCGCGGCCGGCCCGCGCTGCGGGCCGAGGGCGGCGGCGCGGGCGAGCCGGCGCTGCTGCTCTCGAAGTCCGGACGCCGGCTCTCCACGAGCGACGTCCGCCGCCGGCTGCGCGTGTGGGCGCGCTCGGCGGGCGCCCCGGACGACGTCCATCCGCACGCGCTGCGTCACTCCTACGCGACGCACATGCTCGAGGGCGGAGCCGACCTGCGGGCCATCCAGGAGCTCCTCGGACACGCGACGATCAGCACGACCCAGGTCTACACTCGGGTAGAGTCGGCGCGGCTGCGAGCCGCCTACTCGCGCAGCCATCCACGGGCCTGACAGGGGCCAAGGAGCGGGGAACCCTGGAGACGAACGTCAAAGCCATCGAGCTTCGTGACCTGTGGCGTCGCTACAAGTCGACGGACTCGGATCGGGCGCGCGAACAGCTCGTGGTGGCGTACTCCCCGCTGGTGAAGTACGTCGCGGGCCGGATGTCGAGCGGCCTGCCCGCCCACGTGGAGGAGGCCGACCTCATCTCCTACGGGCTGATCGGCCTGATCAACGCGATCGAGCGCTTCGACCTCGGCCGCGAGATCAAGTTCGAGACCTACGCGATCACCCGCATCAAGGGCTCGATCATCGACGAGCTGCGCGCGCTGGACTGGGTGCCGCGCTCCGTCCGTGCCCGCGCCCGTGAGATCGAGCGGGTTCACGGCAAGCTCGAGCACCGGCTCCAGCGGACCCCGACCGACGACGAGATGGCCACGGAGATGGGGCTGTCGGCCACGGAGTTCCAGGACGCGCTCGTCCGGATCTCGACCTCGACGGTGGTCGCCCTGGACGAGCTGTGGTCGGTCTCGGACGCCTCGGGCGACCAGGTCTCGCTGCTCGACACGCTGCACGACCCCGACGCGCCGGACCCCGAGAGCCTGCTCGACGCCTCCGAGCTCAAGGACCGCCTCGCCGACGCCATCAGCGCCCTGCCCGAGCGGGAGAAGCTCGTGATCGCGCTGTACTACTACGAGAACCTCACGCTCCGCGAGATCGGCGAGGTGCTCGGCGTGACCGAGTCGCGCATCTCCCAGCTGCACACCAAGGCGGTGCTGCGGCTCAAGAGCCGCCTGCAGGGCGACAACCTCCGCCCCTAGGCCGGTCCGGCCGGCCGCGGTATCCGCGGGCCTTGACAAGCCCGGGGCGCCGCGCGAGGGTCCGCGCACCCGTCCCCGAGGAGAGGAGCTGGCATGTCGTACGCATCCGCAGACAGGATCCGCAACGTCGCCCTGGTCGGGCACCGGGGCGGCGGCAAGACCTCGCTCATGGAGGCGCTGCTGTTCGAGGCCGGCACCCTCTCGCGCCTCGGTTCCGTGCAGGCCGGCACGACGGTCTCCGACGCCGACGCCGACGAGCAGGCCCGCAACATGTCGATCGGCGCGAGCCTCGCCTCCTTCGACTGGCAGGGCGTCAAGGTCAACCTCATCGACACGCCGGGCGAGCCGTCCTTCGTCGCCGACGCCCTCGGCGCGCTGCGCGTGTGCGAGTCCGCGGTGTTCGTCGTCAACGCGGTCATGGGCGTCGAGGTCGGCACCCAGCGGCTGTGGGAGCGCGCCGCCGAGCTCGGGGTCGCGCGCCTGCTCTACGTCAACCTGCTCGACCGGGAGCGGGCCGACTTCTTCCGCACCCTCGAGGGGCTCAAGGCGGCCTTCGGCCCGCACGTCGTGGCCACGGAGATCCCGATCGGCGCCGAGCACGACGTGCGCGGCCTCGTCGACCTGATCGACATGCAGGCCTTCGAGTACCAGGGGGCCGGCCAGGACAACCGCCGCGCGATCCCGATCCCCGACGACCTCGCCGAGCTCGCCCAGACCTACCGCGACCGCCTGATGGACGAGGTGGCCGAGACCTCGGAGGCGCTGATGGAGCGCTACCTCGAGGGCGAGGAGATCGCCCACGCGGAGATCGTCCACGCGCTCGAGGACGGCACGGAGCACGGCCGCCTGTTCCCCGTCACCTGCGGCGTCGCCACCGCGCACCTCGGGGCGGACCGTCTGCTGGACGCGATCGTCGAGGACCTGCCCTCGCCGGCCCAGCGCGGCGCGGTCGAGGCCGACGGCGTCACGCTCGTGCCCGACGCGGACGCGGAGACCTTCGCCTACGTGTTCAAGACCCGCGCCGACCCGTTCGCGGGCCGCGTGAACCTCTTCCGCGTCTACCAGGGCCGGATGGACCACGACACGCACGTCATGAACACCCGCACCCACCACAAGGAACGGGTCGGCCAGCTGCTCGTGCCCCAGGGCCGGGAGACCACCCAGGTCGACGCCCTCGGGCCGGGCGACCTCGGTGCCGTGGCCAAGCTCAAGGAGACGCGCGCCGGGGACTGGCTCGCGGCGCGCGACCAGCCCATCGCCATGCCGGCCATCAAGCTGCCGGCGCCGGTGATGGCCTTCGCCATCGAGCCGGCGCGCAAGGGCGACGAGGAGAAGATGCACGTCGCGCTGCTGCGGTTGCAGGAGGAGGACCCGACGATCGACCTGCACCGCGACCCGCAGACGGGGGAGCAGATCGTGGCCGGCCTGTCCCAGCTGCACGTCGAGGTGCTCGTCGGCCGCCTCAAGGACCGCTTCGGGGTCGAGGTCGAGCTCCACGCCCCACAGGTCCCGTACCGCGAGACGATCCGCAAGCCGGCGACCGCCCACGGTCGCCACAAGAAGCAGACGGGCGGGCGAGGGCAGTTCGGCGACTGTCACATCACCATCGAGCCGTTCGAGGGCGGCGACTTCGAGTTCGTCAACGAGATCAAGGGCGGCGTGATCCCCGGCAGCTACATCCCCGCCGTGGAGAAGGGCGTGCGGGAGGCGATGGCCTCCGGTGCGCTCGGCGGCTTTCCGGTGCGGGGAGTGCGGGTGCGGCTCTTCGACGGGTCCACCCACCAGGTGGACTCCTCCGAGATGGCCTTCAAGCTCGCGGGCGCCCTCGCCATGCGCGAGGCGCTCGCCGCCGCGGCGCCCGCGCTGCTCGAGCCGCTCATGGCCGTCACCGTCTCGACGCCCGACCAGCACGTCGGCGATGTCATGGGCGATCTGTCCGCGCGCCGCGGCCGGCCGCTGGGCACCGAGGCGGTGGGCGGCATGACCGAGGTGCGCGCCGAGGTGCCGATGGCCGAGCTGCTGACCTACGCGCCCGACCTGCGCTCGCTCACCGGTGGGCAGGGCGAGTACACCATGCAGCTCGCCCGCTACGAGGAGGTGCCGGCGCACCTCGCGCAGAAGGTGTGCGCGAGCGCCGTGGCGACGCCCTCGTGACGACGGGCGGGGCGTACACTCGCCGCGTGTCGCCCCTGCGCCACCGCGATATCAAGACCAACCGCGCGGACGTCGTCTGCGACGTGTGCGGGCGGACGCTGCTGCGGGGCGAGGACGCCGAGCCCTTCCTCGCCGGAGGTCAGCGGCGGCTCGTCTGCGAGCTGTGCACCGTCCGTGCCGCGCACGAGGGCTGGATCCGCGAGTCCGGCGCCGACGAGCTCGAGACGCGCGTGCCGCGCCACGACGGGCGGCGCGGCCTCATCGGGCGCCTGCGGGCCCGGCGGGAGACGGGCGAGCCCGTCGAGGACGAGGCGCTCGAGGAGGAGCTGCATCCGGCGCTCGCGGCCGAGCTCGAGCACCATCCCGTGGTGACCGAGCGCCCGCGGCGCCCGCCGCCCCCGCCGCCGCCGGATCCCGCGCGCGAGTCCCGCCAGGTGCGGGCGGTGCCGACCAACGCCGAGCTGAAGATGGAGCGCGCCATCGACGTCTTCAACGGCTCGGAGCACCCGCGCACGGTGGCCGGTGTCGCCCGCTCGCTCGGGATCCCCGAGGTGAGCGTCCGGACGTCGGAGCCCGAGCCGAGCGTCGTCTCGATCTACGTCATGTGGGAGCTCAGCTGGTACCGCTACGAGGTCGACCTCTCCGACGAGGCCGGCGGCGCGCGGCGGGTCGCCCAGGGTGCCGAGCTCGGCGAGCTGGAGTCCGGCGTGCGGGTCATCAACGCGACCGCGGACGAGCGGGGCAACGTCGCGCTGGCCGGCTGAAGCGGCGACGCGGCCGTCGGACGGTGGCTAGGATGCCCGCGCGATGATCTACTCCGTGGTCCCCGAGGAGCTCACGGGCGAGCTCTACGACCGGCTCGTCGACTACTACGACGGCGACCCGAACGTGACTGTCATCGTGGACCGCCGCCGGTCCTCCCGCCGCGCCGCCGGCCCGGCCGAGGGCGGCGGCCAGCGAGAGCGGCGCGACCGCCGGCGCAGCCGCGTGCCGGGCGAGTTCCCGCCCATCGACGCCCCCGCCGGCGACGACGAGCTGTAGCCCAGGCGCGACGCGCCCGGGTGGGACGTCAGGTCCCGCTCGCTCACTTCGTGCGGCGCAGCAGCGCCCGGCGCAGCGGCGGCCGGCTGTGGTCGGTCTGGGCGAGCACGCCGTTGACCGCCACGAGGCCCGCGCCCGACACGATGTTGACGTTCGCGAGCGCGCCGATAGCGCGCTGGATGCGGGCGGCGCCCTTCGGGGTCTCGGGCGCCGGCACCGTGCCCGTGTCGACCGGAACCGCGCCCTCTGGGGCCTGTCGCGCGAGCTGGGCCCCGAGGATGCCGGTGGCCACGCCGGACACGACCGCCACGCCCATGAGGGCGTCCTTGGCCGTCGAGAGCGTCCGCTCGCGATCGGAGAGCTTGCCGGGCCGCGCCTCGGTGAAGCGCGCGGCGAGCCAGCCGATCGACGCGGCGCCCAGGCCGGCGGCGTTGATCGCGTTGTAGCCGTTCCACGCGGCGTTCGTGACCTTGCCACGCTCTGTGTGGCTCTCGATGCGCCGCAGCGACGGGTTGTGGGCGAACTTGCCGAACATGGAGCCGCCGAGCCAGGCGGCAAGGCCGACGTCGTGGGCGGCGCGGGCGGTGTTCGCGACGGCGTCGCCGCCGGGATTGCTCAAGGCTGTCATCCATAGGTGCTGCCCCGCCCGCTTCGCGCCGACGCGCCTTCCGTCGCCTGACCGCCCCAGAGGCGGTCGGGTCGGCGCGTCTACGCTCCAACGCATGGTCATGCTCCGCTACGGGCTGCCGGGGGTGCTCGTCGTCGCGGGCGTCGTCATCTTCGTCACCGTCGACGGGTCCGTGCGCTACGACGGCCTGGCGATGTGCCTCGGCTCGGCGCTCGCCCTGCTGGTGCTGACCTTCCTCGTGCGCATCGGCAACGCCGGCGAGCGCGACCGCGACGAGGAGGAAGCCGCCCGTCGCTACCTCGCCGAGCACGGGCACTGGCCGGACGAGCGGCCACGCCGTCGCGCCTAGCCGGCCGGGACGACCGTCCGGGTCAGGCCGCGGAGCGCCGCCCAGCCCGCCGCCGCACCCGCGGGATGATGAACAGGCCGAGCCACAGCCACTTCGCCAGCGACGGCGACACCGCGTAGGCGACCGGGATCGAGCCGAAGAAGACGGCCGCGACGATGGCCATGTCGGTGAGCGGGGCCCGTTCGTCGCGCGCGGTGGCCGTGGGTCCCTGGAGCCCGTCGTGGATCGCGATCGCCTCCGTGATCCCGTCGAGGAGGGCCGCGAGGCCGACGTTGACGGCGTAGAGCGCGACGGCCGGCGCCCCGTCGTAGTCGCCGAGCACCGCGGTGGTGAACGGCATCAGCGCGATCAGCGCCAGGAGCACCATGTTGGCGAGGACCAGGCGCCCGTTGGAGCGCTGCAGGCCGGAGAACAGCTTGTGGTGGCCGTACCAGAACCGGCCCATGACAGCGAAGCCGATCACGTACGTCGTCAGGTCCTTGGAGAGCTTGGACAGCGCGTCGGCGAGCTCGGCCTCCGGCACGGTCGGCACGTGGACGTTGAGCACCAGCAGCGTGATCGCGATGGCGAAGACACCGTCGCTGAACGCCCCGACGCGATCGAGCTCCTTCTGCTCGCTTGGCGTCGGCGTCGGGCTCACGGCCGCGCGGAGCGTAATTCATCGGCCCGTCCGCCACACTTGGGAGCTGTGGACGCGTCGGCACCGTTGATCGATCCCGCACCGCGGACCTTCTTCGGGGTGCCGAGCGTGCCCGACCTCGCGGCGCTCGACGCGCAGGTGGCGTTCCTCGGCGTGCCCTACGACGGCGGCACGCCGCAGCCCGGGCTCGCGACCGGCCAGCGGGGCGGCCCCGCGGCGGCGCGGGAGGCGACGGAGGCCCAGTTCGCCTATCCCCGGCCCGGGGCCGCGGGCGACCGGGGCGCCGAGGGCTGGTACGACGTGGAGACCGATCGCGACCTGCTCGTCGGCGTGACCATGGCCGACGCCGGCGACGTCGCGATCCAGGGCGCCGACACCGACGGCAACCACCGGCGCATCGCCGGCGCCGCGCGGCGGATCGCTGAGCGCGGGGCGCTGTTGGCCGCCATCGGAGGCGACCACTCCGTCAGCTTCCCCCTCGCGACCGGCCTCGAGCCGCTCGGACCCTTCGACGTCGTCCACGTCGACGCGCATGCCGACTTCTACGACGAGCTCGACGGCGCGCGGCTCACGGGCGCCAGCCAGCTGCGGCGCCTGGCGGAGCTCCCGCACGTCGGCACGGTCACCGCTCTCGGGATCCGCAACGTGGACCGGGCGGAGATGGAGGCCATGCGGGAGCTCGGGGCCCGGTGGGCGACGACGCTCGACGTGCTCGACCGCGGACCCGGCGACGTCGTGCACGAGACGGTCGCGGACGCGGCGGCGCTGTACGTCTCGATCGACCTCGACGTGCTCGACGCCTCGGTCGCTCCCGGGCACTCGCTGCCCGAGCCGGGCGGGCTGGACTACCGGCAGCTGCGCGCGCTGCTCGCCGAGGTGGCGCGCCGCGGGCGGGTGGTCGGCTTCGACGTCGTCGAGCTCAATCCCGCGCGCGACCCGTCCGGCATCACGTCGCGGGTCGCGACCTGGATCGTCACCCACCTGCTCGGCGAGATCTTCGCCCGGCCGCGCTGAGGGGCGTGTCGCCGTCGGCGCACCGCCGCCCGTTCGCGAGCGCCGCCTGAACGCGCGCCGCCCAGCCGCCCCCGCGACGGAGGGCTGGCCGGCCGTGCGTCGAAGTCCGCCGCGTGAACGACCGCGCCCGCCGGCTGGAGCGCCGGCTCCAGCTGCCGCTGCTCGTCGCCGCGCTGCTGACCATCCCCGCGATCGCGGTGGGGGAGTCCGACGTCTCCGGCTTCTGGGCGGGCGTGGCGGACGTGCTCAACTGGGGTACCTGGCTCGCGTTCGTCGTCGAGGCCGTGCTCATGCTGCGGGTCGTCGACGACCCGCGCCGGTGGCTGCGCGACCATCCGCTGGAGGTCGTGATCGTCGTCCTCGCCCCGCCGGTGCTTCCCGTCAGCCTGCAGGCCGCCCGGGCGCTGCGGTTGCTGCGGCTGCTGCGGGTCCTGCGGGCCGCGCAGCTCACCCGCCGGCTGTGGAGCGGCGAGGGCGTCCGGGACGCGGCCGTGCTCGCCGTCCTCACGGTGCTCGCCGGCGGCGAGGCGTTCACCGCGGTGGAGCGCGGCCATCATCCGGGCCAGGTCATCTCCGTCTGGGACGGGGTGTGGTGGGCCGTCGAGACGGTGACCACGGTGGGCTACGGCGACTTCGTGCCGGTGACCGTCCTCGGCCGCGTCATCGGCATCGTCGTCATGATCGTCGGGATCGGCTTCGTGGCCATCGTCACGGCCGGCGCCGCGGAGCGCTTCATCCGCCAGCGCCGGCGCGAGGCCCGGGCGGTGGAGGACCGCTTGGACGAGATCGTCGAGCGGCTCGACGCGCTCGACCGGTGAGCTCGCCGTGTCGATTCTCCGCATCTCGTTCGTCACCAGGGCACCACCCCGACCCCGCCGTCGGAGGCCTGGGACCACCTCTCCGACGAGGAGAAGGGCGCGGTCTACGCCGCCTACCAGGCCCTCAACGAGACGCCCGGCTTCACCTCCGGCGGCCAGATGCAGCCCCCGGACACGGCCACCACCGTGCGGGTGCAGGACGGCAGGACGCTGACCACCGACGGCCCGTTCGCCGAGCTCAAGGAGGCGATCGGCGGCTACGGCTTCTTCGAGGCCGACGACCTCGACGCGGCGATCGAGCTCGCCGCGCGGATCCCGGCGGCGCGCATGGGCGGCGCCGTCGAGGTGCGGCCGATGGTGGAGCGCTAGCCGTCCTCGAGCAGGCCTTCCGCGACCGGTGGGGCTACGTCCTCGCCGCCCTGATCGGCTTCCTCGGCGACTTCGACCTCGCCGAGGACGCCGCGCAGGACGCGTTCGCGATCGCCGCGGAGCGCTGGCCCCGCGACGGCGTCCCGGCCAACCCCGGCGCCTGGCTCGTCACGACGGCGCGCAACCGGGCCATCGATCGCCTGCGCCGCGACCGGACGCTGGCCGCGAAGACCCGCCTACTCGAGGCCCCCGAGGCCGCGGAGGACACCGTGGACGAGACGACCTTCCCCGACGAGCGGCTCGAGCTCGTCTTCACCTGCTGCCATCCGGCGCTCGCCACGGACGCCCAGGTCGCCCTGACCCTGCGCACGCTCGGCGGCCTGAGCACGGACGCGATCGCCCGGGCCTTCCTCGTCGCCGAGCCGGCGATGGCGCAGCGCCTCGTACGGGCCAAGCGCAAGATCCGGACCGCCGGGATCCCCTTCCGGGTGCCGCCGCCGCACCTGCTGCCCGATCGGCTCGCCGCCGTGCTCGCCGTCGTCTATCTCATCTTCAACGAGGGCTACGCCGGCCGGGGCCACCTCGTCGCCGAGGCGGTGCGGCTCGGGCGGGCGCTCGCCGAGCTCATGCCCGACGAGCCGGAGGCGCACGGCCTGCTGGCGCTCATGCTCCTGCACGACGCGCGCCGGGAGGCGCGCTTCGACGGCGGCGAGCTGGTCCTGCTCGCCGACCAGGACCGGTCGCGCTACGACGCGGGACAGATCGCGGCGGGCCGCGCGGCGCTGCACCGCGCCCTCGCGCTGCACGGTCGCGGCCCGTACGTCGTGCAGGCGGCCATCGCCTCCCTGCACGCCGACGAGCCACGCGACTGGCCGCAGATCGCGGCCCTCTACGGTGAGCTGGCCCGGCTCACCGACTCGCCGGTCGTCGAGCTCGGCCGGGCGGTCGCGGTCGCCGAGACGGACGGTCCCGCGGCGGGGCTGGCGCTCGCCGACGGTCTCGGGCTCGAGGACTACCGCTACCTGCACGCGACGCGGGGCGAGCTGTTGCGCCGCCTCGGGCGCACGGCGGCGGCCCGCGCCGCCTTCTCCCGCGCGCTCGCCCTGGTCCACGACGACGCCGAGCGACGCCTGCTCGAGCGCCGGCTGGCCGAGCTCGATCCCTCGCCCGAAGGCCGGTGACCTGCGCTCCGGTCCGTACGACACCCGGGCGCGCGTCGACGCGTGCCGCCGCGAAGCTCGAGGCTCACCTGACCGCGTACGACGCGCTGCGGCGCGAAGCCGGATCCGGGCCGGCCTCGCCTGAAGCCCACCGAGTCGCGGCTGCACTACGAGGTCGGCGACGGGATCCGGCTGGCTGCGGATGACTTCCGCCGGCCCTCCGAGGCGTTTCTCGCCGGGCTCGAGCGCCGGTTCGTGTGGCGCCGCGGGCGCTGCACCTCGGCGAGGAGCTCGGCGCCCTGGTCGAGGCTGCGGAGCGCCTCGGCCAAGCCGGGTCCGGTGCGGCCGGCGGCCGGCAGGAACGCGCGGCGGCGGCCGTTGACCGGCGTGGACGACCCGTCCGTCACGTCGGCCGGCACGAGCACGACGGTGGCGTCGAGCTTCAGCAGCCGCAGGCCAAGCACGCGCGCCCGCACCGACGCCTCGACGAGGACGCCGTCAGTTAGGGCTCGACGACGATCGGGGACGGCCGTCAGCCCGAGCGGAGCCGAGCTGCGCACCACGCGGGGGCCGGCGCTCGCTGAACTCCTCGAGGCTCTTCGACGCCCGCGCCAATCCCTCCAGGATCTGCGCGTAGCGCTCACGCCCCGCCTTCGCGCCGACCACGTACCCGACCGCGAAGACCGTCAGCTCCGAGAGCTTCACGAATCGTCCGCCGCCCTCTCCTTGCGGCGCCGGAGGGAGGAGATCCCCGTGCTCCCCGCCGTGAGGACCGTCAGGCCGCCGGCGACCAGGCCGGCCTTGACGGCCGTGTCCTTGGGCACGCCGCCCTTGAGGTCCTTGACCGAGGGCAGGTGGGCGCTCAGCGTCTTGGCGGGGCCGCGGTCGCCGGGCAGGGCGGACTTGAGCGCGTCCGCGGCGGCGAGCGAGCCGCCGAGGGATTCGACGAGCCGCTGCAAGCGGCTCTTGCGGTTCAGGAGGTTCATCGTGGGGTCTTCTCCGTAGGTCGCGGGACGGTCATCGCTTGCGGGACGCCTTGCCGATGGCGTCGACGAGCTGCGGCTTGGTCATCGTCGTCCGGCCTTCGATGCCGATGCTCTCGGCGAGATCGACGAGCTCCGCCTTGTTGTAGGCGTCCAGGCCGCCGTTCTTGGAGTCCAGTTCGCGGGCCGTGTGCTTCGCGGTCGTCTCCGCGTGGACGCGGAGCTGCTCGGTCGCCTTGACCTGCGCGTCGGCGTCGCTGGCCTGCTGCTCGGCCTCGGTGGCGAGCTGCTGGGCCTGGCGGTGCGCCTCCTCGGCGGCGGCCCGCGCGGCCTGCGACGCCTCACCGGCGAGGCGCTTGGCCTCGGCGAGCTTCTCCGCGGCGTCCTCGACGAGCTCCTCGGCGCGCTGTCGCGACTCCTCGGCGTCGCGCCGGGCATCCTCGACGGCCTCGTCGACCTCCTCCTGGACCTCGCGCTGCTGCTCGTCGGCCTCGGCCTTGGCGGCCTGGCGCTGACGCTGCACGGTCTCGTCGGCGGCCTTCTGCGCCTCGGCGACCCGCTGCTTGACGCGCCGCTCCAGCTCGCGGCTGACGTCCTTGACGCGTGCCCGGCCGCGCTCTGAGACCTGGCGGGCGTGCTCCGACCGGTCCTTGGACTCCTGCGCGGCCTCCACGGCCTGCTGCTCGGCCGCCCGGGCGCGGGCCCCGGCGTCTTGCGCGCGCCGCATCCGGACGTCCACGGAGTCGCCCCCGACGGGCGCGGCGTCGACGACGGCCGCCCGCACCTGGCGCCCCCGGTCGCGGACGCCCGCGGTCGCGGTCTCCGCCGCGCTGCCGACGGCGTCCGCCGGCTTGAGCACGCGCGACAACAGCCACGCGGCGTTGGACGGCATCTCCTTCAGACCCGTTCGTGTGCGTTCGGACAGCGACATCAGCGACAGCCTCCCTGAGGGCATGGAACAACAGAAGTTCTCGACGAGACAATAGCGTCTTGTCAAGCGAGCGCATAGACTTCGCGTGAGACGACGATGTCCGAGTTCGCCCCCAGACAGGCGCTGCAGCAGCGCGTCGCCACCGCCATCCTCGACGGGGCCGCGCACCTGTTCGCCGTCGAGGGCGGCCAGGCGAGCATGAACGACGTGGCCGTCGCCGCGGGGGTCGCGCGGGCCACGGTCTACCGCTACTTCCCGAACCGGGAGACCCTGCTCGACGAGCTGACCCAGGCCGCCGTGAGCGACGTCGACGCCCGGCTCGCCGCGGCGCGGATCGACCAGGTGGCGCCCGAGGAGGGCATCGCCCGCGCCGTGCGCGCCCTCGTCGACGTCGGCGATTCGTTCGTGCTGCTCACCCGCGAGCGGCGGCGGTCGGACCCGGAGGCCTTCGAGCGCCGGCTCACGCAGCCGCTGCGCCGGCTGTTCGACCGGGGCCAGGCCGGCGGCGACGTGCGCGCGGACATCGCGAGCGCCCGGCTGACCGAGTCGCTGATCGGGTTGGTCGTCGGGGTGCTCACGTCCACGCCGTCGTACGGGACCGAGGACATGACCGCGACGATCACCGGTCTATTCCTGGACGGCGCCCGCGCTCGCGGACCGCGAGCGGCATGAACGACACGAGGGGAAGATGATGGCCGAGGACGACTCGCTGTTGCAGGAGCTCGTCGGATACCTGCGCGAGAACCGCACCGACCTCCGGGAGCAGTGGGCCCGGCGGATCAGCGAGGCCGAGCTGCTGGGCGTGATGTCGGACGAGGAGATCTTCTCCGAGGCGACCGAGGTCTACGACAACTACGTGGACGCGCTGGAGACCGGCAGCATCGAGAACCTCCAGGCCTACGCCCGCGAGCTCTCCGAGCGGATCATCCCCCGCGGCGTCGAGACCCACGAGGTGCTCGGGATCGTGCTCCTGTTGCGCGACGTGCTCGCACGCTCGCTGTTCGCGAAGTACCAGGAGGACCTGGACCTGCTCAACCGCATCCTCGACGCCTACGAGCCGGCGGCCAACCGGATCGCGGTGACCGTCGGGGTCAGCTTCGTCGAGGAGCGCGAGCGGGTGATCCAGGAGCAGCAGGAGGCGATGCGCGAGCTCTCCACGCCGGTCCTCCAGCTCCGCGAGCGGCTGCTCATCCTGCCGATCATCGGCAAGCTCGACTCCGCGCGGGCGCGCCAGCTCACCGAGCAGCTCCTCGCCGGGATCCGCGACAACCGGGCCACCGTGGTGGTCATCGACATCACCGGGGTCGCGACGATCGACCGCACCGTGGCCAACCACCTCGTGCAGACCGTCGAGGCGTCGCGCCTCATGGGGGCCAGCACGATCCTCACCGGGCTCTCGCCCGAGATCGCCCAGACGCTCGTCGACCTCGAGGTCGACCTGGGCATGATGAAGACCGTCGGGGATCTGCAGGGCGGCCTGGAGGAGGCCGAGCGGGTCGCCGGCTACCGCGGGGTGGAGGCCCCCGACCCGATCTTCGACGCCGGAACCTAGGCCGGGCCGCGCGTGTCGGTCGCGATCCTCCGGCAGGGCGACTACCTCATCGCGTCGATCCAGTCGGACCTCTCCGACCGCGAGGTGCTCGAGCTGCGCCAACGGCTCGCCGAGCTCGTCGGCCGGCACCGCTCGCGCGGCATCGTCATCGACGTCGCGGCGCTCGACGTGATCGACTCGTTCGTCGCCCGCGCCCTGCGCTCGATCGTCCTCACCGCGAAGCTGCGGGGCGCGGACACGATCATCGTCGGCATCCAGCCCGACGTGGCGATCGCGATGGTGCAGTTCCGGCTGAACCTCGAGCCGCTGCGCGTGGCCCTCGACCTCGACGCGGCGATCGCCCTGCTCGATCGCACGGCCCGGGGAGGGGCCGCGGATGGCGGATGAGGTCCGGGTCGCCATCACCGGCGACGCCGACCTCGTGACCGCCCGCGCGGCGGGACGCGCGATGGCCGAGCGGCTCGGCTTCCCGCGGCCCGACCCGACGCTGATCGCCACGGCGATCTCGGAGGTGGCGCGCAACATCGTCGTGCACGTCGGCCGCGGGGAGATCATGCTGCAGCCGTTCGAGGACGGCGGCCGCTACGGCGTCGTCGTCGTCGCGACCGACGCCGGGCCGGGGATCCGCGACGTCGACGCGGCCCTCACCGAGGACTACAGCGGGCGGGGCGGCCTCGGCCTCGGGCTGCCCGGGGCGCGGCGGCTGATGGACGACTTCGAGGTGGCGTCGGGCGCCGACTGCGGCACGACCGTCACGATGCGCAAGTGGCGGTTTCGCGACGAGCTCGCGCGCCGGCGCGAGGAGCGCCGGGCCCGTGACTGAGGTGGCGGCCCGTGCACCGGTCGAGTGGGGCGTGGCCACGCGCTGCCGGCGCGGGGAGACCACGAGCGGGGACCTCGCCATCGTCACGCTGCTGCCGGAGGGCGTGCTCGTCGCCGCCATCGACGGGCTCGGGCATGGCGACGAGGCCGCCCGCGCCGCCCGGCGGGCCGCCGAGATCGTGCACGCGAGCCCGAGCCAGGATCTCGCCGCGCTCCTCCGCCGCTGCCACGCGGCCCTCGAGGGGACCCGCGGCGCCGCCATCAGTCTCGCCTTCGTCTCGCCCTTCCGCGGCGCGATGACCTGGATCGGCGTCGGCAGCGTGGAAGGCCGGGTGCTGAGCGGCCATCCGTCCGCGACACGGCCGAAGGGCTCGCTGGCGCTCAGCAACGGCGTGCCCGGGCACGAGCTGCCGAACCTGCGCACCGCGACGCTCGAGATGCGGCCGGGGGACGTGCTCGTCCTGGCCACGGACGGGGTCCACACCGCCTTCGCCGACACGCCCGACATCTCCGGGTCGACCCAGGCGATCGGCGAGCGCATCCTGGCCGCCCACCGCAACCCGCGCGACGACGCCCTCGTCGTCGCCGTGCGCTACCTCGGGGTGCGCGCGTGAGCGCCGGCGCGGACCCGCGGAGGCGGTTCCGGGCCGACTACGCGGCCGCGTTGGACGCCTACCTCGCCGACTCGACCGAGACGGCCCTGCGCGTCGCCTACGAGCTCGCGCGCGAGGCGGTGCGCGACCAGCTGAGCGTGCTCGACCTGGCGGTCGCCCACCAGGAGGCCCACGCCGCGGCGCTCGCCCGCATCTCGGGGGCCCCCGAGGCCCGGCGCGTCGCCGCCGCGGCCGGTGACTTCTTCCTCGAGGGGCTCTCGACGTTCGAGATGGTCCAGCGCGGACTGCGGGAGGCCCAGGAGGCGGCCGGGCTCCAGCGGCGCCGGATGGAGCTCTCGCGGCAGCTCTCGAGCTTCCTGGCGGACGCGTCGCTCGCGCTCGACGCCGGCGACTCGCTGGAGGAGATGCTGCGGCTGGTGGCCGAGCAGGCGCGCGAGCTCGTGGGGGCGGCGTGCTGCGTGGCCACGGTCGCGGTGCCGGGCCGGCCCCGGATCGCCGAGGCGGCGTCCTACCCGGAGGGCGACCGGCGCTGGGCGACGGTCGTGCGGTGGCTGGAGCTGCCCGCGATCTACCGGCTGCTGGGCGCCAGCGGCGGCTCGGCCCGGATGACGGGGGAGCAGCTCGCCCACCTGCCGCCCTTCCGCGCCGCGGCCCGCGACCGGCCGCTCGAGGGCTGGCTCGCCGCCGGGCTGACCGCCCTCGACGGCGGTGAGCTGGGCGCCGTCCAGCTCTTCGACAAGCTCGGCGGCGGCTTCACCGCCGAGGACGAGGCCGCCCTCGTCCATCTCGCCCAGATGGCCTCGGCGGCCGTCGAGCGGGCCCGGGCCTACCAGGAGCGAGGCACGCAGCGGGCGGACGGTCACGACGCCCCGGCCGGGTAGGACCTTCCACTGGATCACGTCGGTCCGTGCGGCGAACTACGGCCGCGTCCACACCACGCTACGGACGTGGTGCGTGCCCATCCGGCGTACGGTGCGACGACGACGGCCCGCTCGATCCCGGAGGTCTCGTGTCTGCAGTCAAGCGCCCGCTCGTCATCGCCGGCTATCGGGGCCTCCACCACGCGCGTTGGCTCGTGGTCGTCGCCCCCGCGCGTGCCGCGATCGCCGGAGGCTCGCCGGACGCGACCCCCACCGTCGCGGCATGACCGGCGCGGCGCCCGATCCATCCCCGGCGCGCCGGCCGTTTCGCGTCGTCATCGCGGGATCCGGGCCCGCCGCCGTGGAGGCCGCCCTGACCTTCGACGACCTCGCGCCCGACGTCGACGTGCAGATGCTCGCGGCGGACCGCCGCTATCTCGACGTGCCGATGAGCGTCGTCGCGCCGTTCGGCCACGGCACCATGCGCAGCTATCCCCTGCACCTGCTCTCCGACCGCGGGATCGGCTTCCACGAGGACCGGCTCGTCGAGGTCGACGTCGAGGGCCGGATCGCCCGCACCGCGACCGGGGCCTCCGTGGCCTATGACGCCCTGCTGGTGGCCGTGGGCGCCGAGATGGGCGCTGAGCCCCCGGGGTCCGTGCCGTTCGGCGGGCGTGCGGGCGTCGCGGCGATGCTGGCCCTCCGGCAGGCGGTCGAGCGCCGCGAACGGGTGTCGGTCGCCTTCCTCGCCCCGGACGGGGTGGAGTGGACCATGCCGCTCTACGAGCTCGCGCTGCAGCTGGCGGAGCTGGTCGACGCGCACGGCGCCCCGCAATCGTCGATCACCGTGTCGACGGGTGAGCTGCGACCGCTGGAGCTGTTCGGCCCGGCGGCGTCGGCCACGGCGGAGGCGCTGCTGCGTGCGGGCCGCGTGGGGTGGGGCGACTCCTCGGGCGACCGCCGGATCGCGCTCGCCGCGCCACGCGGTCGGCAGATCGCGGGGCTGCCGACCGGCCGCGGGGGCTTTCTCGAGACCGACGGGCACGCCGCGGTGCGCGGCCTGCCTCACGTCTGGGCGGCGGGCGACTGCACGAGTCAGCCGGTCAAGCAGGGCGGGCTCGCCACCCAGCAGGCGGCGGTGGCGGCCCACGACATCCTGAGCGTCGCCGGGCGCGGGCCGAAGCCGCCGCGGTGGACGCCGATCCTGCGGGGCCTGCTCGTCGCGGGAGCGACCGAGCGCTGGCACTTCCAGACGCCCTTGCGGCCCGGCGCCCTCGGCGAGGTCTCGCGGCGCCCGCTGTGGCATCCGCCGAGCAAGATCGCCGGCCAGCGGCTGGGGCCCGTGCTCGACGGGTTGGAGCGCGGTGGCTCGGGGGCCGGCATGCGCCGCGGGCGGGTCGGGCGACCAGCCTCGTGATCTGGGCGACGTGCGCGTCAGGCCGGCGCGTCGGCTCCCGGTGGCGCGTCACCGCCGGACGGCACGAGTGCGCGCGGAGTGATGAGGATCGGCACGTCGCCGTTGACGGCGAGGCGCGCCGACACGCTGCCCGCCAGGACGCGACGCAGCGGACCGTAGCTGCGAGAGCCCGCGACGAGCAGGGCCGTCGGCTCCGCCTCGCCGAGCAGCTGCGCTGCGGGATCGCCGTCGACGGTCACCTGCACCCTCGTCTCCACGCGGGGCGGGGCACGACGTGCCGCCGTCTCCGCGGCCCGCCGGGACGCGGCCTCGAGGTCCTCGACCGCGACCGGCGCGACCGCCACCCCGGTGAAGCCGACGGGCACCGGCAGCCGCTCCAGTGCGGTGTGGAGGACGACCTCTCCGCCCGGTCCGGAGGCGATCGCGAAGGCCGCCTCGAGCGCGACGTCGGACTCCGGCGAGCCGTCGAACGCGACGCGCAGCGTGGACCACGGGACGTCCCGCACGGCCTGCCCGGGCGCGGCGACGGCGACCGCGCACGGCGCGCCGCGCATGAGTCGCTGCACGGTGGCGCGCTCGAGCCAGCGGCCGACCCGCCGGCGACGCGTCGAGCCGAGCACGATCAGGTCGGCGCCCAGCGCCTCCGCCTCGCCGTACAGCGCGCGCGCCGGCGAGGCGCCGGAGAGGATCCGCGTCGTGCACGGCACGTCGGAGGGCAGACCCTCCGACACGGCGTACAGGCGCCGCTGGGCGGGCTCGATCAGCTCGTGCGCGGGCCGGGTGGCCGCCAGCGGATCGCGCACGTCGGGCAGGGCGTCGATGACGATGGCGAGGACGAGACGCCCTGAGGCGGAGTCGCGCAGGCGCTGGGCGAGCGCGAGCGCGTCGTCCGCGGCATCGGTCGGGTCGATGCCGACGAGGATCTGGGCGAACACGGACGGCCTTTCGGGTCGGGGACTCAGCATGCCACTGCGGCGGACTACGCACGCGGTTGGGCGACGAGCGCGGATGCGGTCAGGGCGGCCGGACGCGACGATGCTCCCATGTCCGCGCCCCAGCGAGGCCAGGTGCTCGTGGTGGGCGGCGGCGTCGCGGGGCTCGAGACGGTGCTCGCCCTCTCCGCCTTCGCGGGCCCGCACGCGATCACCCTCGTCACGCCGGAGTCGCACTTCGCCTACCGGCCGCTCGCGGTCGCCACGCCCTTCGGCGGCGCGTCGGTCGTGCGCGTCGAGCTGGCCGCGATCGCCGCGGACCGCGGCTTCGTCGTCCGCTCGGGTCGGCTGGCCGGCGTCGACCTGGACGGCCGCACGGTGGCGCTCTCGGACGGCGCCACTTTGGCCTACGACGACCTCGTCGTGGCCGTCGGCGCTCGCCGGCTCGCGGCGCTGGAGGGCGCGCTGACCTTCCGCGGCCCCGAGGATGTGCGGCGGCTGCGCGATGCGCTCGCCGAACGCGTGCACGCGGGCGGCGGCCACGTCCTGTTCGTGGCGGGCGCGGAGGCCGGCTGGACCCTGCCGCTGTACGAGCTGGCGCTGATGACGGCACGCTGGGCGAGCGAGCGGCGGCTGACGCTCGACCTCGAGCTCGTGACGACGGAACCGGCGCCGCTCGACGCGTTCGGGGCGGCGACCGGCGACCAGGTGCGCGGGCTGCTCGCCGAGCGCGGCATCGCCTTGCGCTGCGGCGCCACACCGGCCGCCGAGGACCTCGCGGGCGCCGACCTCGTCGTCGCACTGCCGCGGCTGCGCGGGGTGTCGCTCGACGGCCTGCCCCACGACGCGGCCGGCTTCGTGCCCGTCGACGAGGCGTGCCGCGTCCGCGGGCACGGGCACGGGCACGCCTACGTGATCGGCGATCTCGCGGCCGGCCCCGTCAAGCAGGGGGGCCTCGCGACGCAGCAGGCCGACACCGTCGCCGCACGGATCGCGGGCCTGGGCACGGCCGACTACACGCCGCGACTGCGCGCGATGCTGTTCACCGGCGACCGCCCGCTCATGCTTCAGGAGCCCGCGGCCCGCGCGCCCGTCGGACCCGTCGAGGACGGGCTGGAGCCGTGGTGGCCGCCGCACAAGATCGTGGCGGAGCACCTCGGGATCTATCTCGCTACCCACGGCGAGCTGCTGCAGGTCGATCCGGTGTGCGACGCACCGTCCCGCTGAGGCGACGCTCGAGCCCGGGGCGCGCCCGCTGCACGTCGCGGGCGTCGAGGCACGACCCCGACCGGTCGCCGGCGCGACCCGCTAGGCGCGCAGGTCGCGACCCGCGAACCCGCCGATGGCGGCCAGCGTCAGCACCGCGGCGAATCCGAGCAGCGCGGCGAGGTCGCCGACGTGCACGCCCGTGGTCAGCGGCTCGCTGCCGGAGTAGTAATGAAAAGCGGAGAGGTAGCGCAACCAGGCGAGGCCGGCGACCGTCGGCGCGAGGCCGTTGACGAGGAACATGAGCACGGCGACCGTCGCGCCGCCGCCGGTCGCGACGCTGCGCCGGCCGGTCGAGGCGCCGAGCGCCAGGGCGACCGACGCCAGGGCGAGGGCCAGGCCGGTGAGATGCAGGGCCTGAGCGGCCAGGCGGCCGGCGCCGACGCCGCCGCCGGCGAGGACGACCGCCAGCGCGAGCCCGGCCCAGGCGGCCACTCCGAGCGCGACGAGCGGGAGGGCGACGCCGGCTGCCTTGGCGACCAGCAGCCGTGTGCGGTCAACGGGGTGGGCCAGCACCAGCGCGAGGATGCGTGCCTCCTCCTCGCCGGCCGTCGTGGCGGCGGCCGCGACGATGCCGACGCCCGCGACGACCAGCGGCCCGTAGACGCTGACGACCTCCGTGTTCAGCCATCCGGCGATCGTCGTGAAGTCGCCGGTGCCGATCAGACCGCTGACGCCCTCGGGCAGGTCGACGCCGCCGAGCGACTCGCCGAAGGCCGGGAACAGCGCGCCGGTGATCGCGGTGATGGCGATCAGGCCGAGACTCGCGAGGATCACCATCCGGGCCCGCAGGCGGAGCTCCATGCCCATCGCGGCGCGGATCATGGATCGTCGCGGTAGTAGCGCAGGAAGACCTCGTCGAGGTCTCCGTCGCGCGTGTCGACGGCACGGACGTCGTGGCCGGCCGCCGCCTTGACCACCGCATCGGCAGTGCCCTCGAAGGCGATGCTGAGCCGCGGCCCGTCGATGCGCACCTCGTGCACGCCGGCGAGGTCGCGGAACTCCGCGGCGGGCACCGGATGGGCGAACTCGATCTCCCAGTGGCGCACGGCGACCGCGCGCAGGTGCTCGAGCGCATCGACGACCACGAGGCGACCGGCGCGCAGGATCGCCACGCGGTCTGCCACGCGGTCGACCTCCGAGAGCGTGTGCGAGGACAGGAACACCGTGCACCCGGTCTCGCGGAGCGCCATGAGCTCCGCGTGGAACGCGTGCTGCACGAGCGGGTCGAGCCCGGCGATCGGCTCGTCGAGGATGAGCAGCTCGGGGTCGGACATCAAGGCCTGGATCAGCCCGAGCTTCTGCCGGTTGCCGGTCGACAGCTCGCGCACGGGTCGCGCGAGGTCGGCTCCCAGGCGCTCGGCCAGCTCGTCGATACGGCTCGGCGCGACTCCGCCGTGCAGCCGTGCGAAGTAGCGCAGCAGCTCGGCGCCGTCGAGCTGGGCGTACAGCTCGAAGTCGCCGGCCAGATAGCCCACGCGCCGGCGCAGCGCGAGGCTGTCGCGCCGGATGTCGTAGCCGAGGACCTCGGCCCGACCGGCCGTCGGCCGGACCAGCCCGAGCAGCAGGCGCATCGTCGTGCTCTTGCCCGATCCGTTGGGTCCGAGGAACCCGAGGATCTCGCCCCGGCGGACGTCGAGATCGAGCTCGAAGACGCCCCTGCCCGCGCCGAAGTCCTTGCTCAGCCCCTGGGTGTGGATGGCGCTGGTCACGCCGGATCATCGGTCACCGCCAGAGCTTGGCAGAGCTCGGCGGCGGCTGCTCTCCGTGGTCGTCCCCCTCACCAGCGGGCCGACTACGGACGCGGAGATGAGGCATCCGCGATCGGATGCGGGGGTGGCCGTCGCCGAGCAGCTCACCGCCCGCGACACGATGCTCCTGGAGCTCGAGGATGCCGACGCGTCGGCGCACATGCACGTCGGTGCCGTGCTCGTCTTCGAGGGCCGGCCGCCGTCGCACGAGGCCCTCGTCGAACGGGTCGGCAAGCGGCTGGTCCGGGTACCGCGGCATCGCCGGCAACTCGTCGACACGCTCTCCGGGCGCCAGCCGCGCCGATGGTGGTCGTCCGCCGACGCGTTCGACGTCGCGGCGCACGTCAAACCGGCGCTGACGCCCGAACCCGTCGCCGACGCCGGGCTCCAGGGTTGGGCGGGGGACTACTTCTCGCAGCGCCTGGATCGACAGCGGTCGCTGTGGGAGCTCGTGCTGCTCGCCGGTCCCGAGAGCGACGGCTGGGCACTGGCCGCCAAGACGCACCACTGCCTCGCGGCGGACGGCGGCTGCTTGGACGCGCTGCGATTGATCGCCGACGGCGCCGAGGCGAGGGGATCGCCTGGGCCGAGGGCCGAGCCTGCACCGCTGGAGTTCGTCCGCGCGGCCTTGAGTCTCGCCGGGGGCGCCGACGGGCGTCCCGGCGCCGCGGCCGCGGTCGGCGACGCGCGCTCGCCGCTGGCCGGCTGCTCGCTCGACGCGCCGCTCAGCGCGCGGGGGCGCTTGACCGTGGAGCGCTGCAGCGCTCAGGGGCTCGAGGGTGCAGGCGGGGCGGTCGACGACGTCGTGCTCGCCGCCGTCACCGGCGGGCTGCGAGCTCTCCTGCTCGGGCGCGGTGAGACGCCGCCGGCGGCGGGGCTGCGCGCGATGGTCCCGGCGTGCGATGCCGGTCGCTCAGTCGCGCGGGTCGTCGATCTGCCGGTGCAGGAGCCGGATCCGCTCCGCTGGCTCGACCGGCTCCGCACCCAGCGGGAGCGGGCGACGCTGGGTCGGACGGGCTCTGGGCAGACCGGGCCGCCCGAGCTTCCCGCGTGGCTGCCCGCCGCCTTGCAGGCCCCGTTCTGCGAGTCGGTGCTGGGCCGGCGGCTGTTCGATCTGACGGTGACCCTCGTCCCCGGCCCGTCCCTGCCGTCGGCCGCCTTCGGCTGCCTCCTGCGAGAGGCGATGCCCGTGGTGCCCCCGGCGGCCGGGCACGCCCTTGGGATCGCGGTCCTGCCCGTCGGGGACGAGGTGACGATCTGCGTGACCGCGGACCGCGACGCAATGCCCGACGCAGGCCGCGTGGGGCAGGGCCTGCGGGACGCCTTCGCCGAGCTGCGCGGCGTGATGGCGGCCGCATGACGCCCGAGCGCCGGCGGCCGCGGGTCGTGATCGCCGGCGGCGGGGTCGGTGGGCTGGAGGCCGCGCTGGCCGTCCGCGAGCTCGCCGGTGAGCGCGTGTCCATCGAGCTGATCGCGCCGCAGCCGCGCGTCGTGTATCGCGCGCTCAGCGTGGCCGAGCCGTTCGGCTACGCGCGCGCCATGAGCCTGCCCCTGGCCCGGCTGAGGCGCAGCCACGGCGTCGAGCTCTGGCGCGACTCATTGGCCGCCGTCCGGCCCGACGTCCGTGAGATCGAGCTGTCCAGCTCCACCACGGTGCCCTACGACGCCCTGATCCTCGCGCTGGGCGCCCGCCAGGAGGGTTGGCTACAGGGCTCGGTGACCTTCACCGGTCCGGACGCGGTCCCGCGCGTGCGGGAGGTGCTCGACGGGATCGCGGCCGGGACGGTCGAGTCCGTCTGCTTCGCGGCGCCGTCGGAGAGCTGGACCCTTCCGCTGTACGAGCTCGCGCTGCTCACGGCGAGCTGGTGCGCCGAGCACCACATGAGCGTCGCGCTTTCCGTGGTCACGCCGGAGGCCGTCCCGCTGTCGATCTTCGGCCAGGCGGCCGCGAAGCTCGTGACCGGCCTGCTCGCCGACCGTGGAATCCGGCTGCTCGTCGGCGTCCACGCCCAGGGCTTCGACGGCCGGCGGGTGCGGTTGTCCTCGGGCGAGGCGCTGGACGTCGAGGCGGTCGTCACGCTGCCGCGCCTGCTGCGGACCCCGGTGCCAGGCGTCCCCGCCAATGCCGACGGGTTCGTGGCCGTCGACGAGCACGCGCGCGTCCCGGGCTGCGACGGCGTCTACGCCGTCGGAGATCTCACCGACCAGCCCGTCAAGCAGGGTGGGCTGGCGGCGCAGCAGGCCGACGCCGCGGCCGCGTCGATCGCGCGCCGCTTCGGAGCGATGGTCGAGCTGCAGCCGTTTCGGCCCGTGCTGCGCGGACTGCTGCTCACCGGGGTCGCCTCGGCCTACCTTCGGCACGGGGAGGAGGACATGCAGGCGACGTTCGATGCGCTCTGGTGGCCACCGAGCAAGATCGCCGGCCGCTACCTCGGCCCCTACCTCGCCGAGCAGCACCGTGTCGGCGCGATGGAGACCCTGGTCGACCGTCCCTCCGCAAGCGATCCGGAGCGGGCCGCCCGCGATCGCGCGGACGTGCGCGGCATCGCCGTCGAGCTCGCCCACGCCGAGGCCCGTTGGGGCGACCACGACGCGGCCCTGCACTGGCTGGCCACCGTCGAGCGTCTCGACGGCGTGCTCACGCAGGAGCTCGAGGACCTCCGAGAACGGTGCCAGGGCGCGCGCTGAGGGTGGGGCCTCAACCGGAGGAGAGCTTGACGCCGAGGTAGACGACGACGAGGGAGGCCGTCGCCGTCGCGTAGGACAGTCCGCGCGCCCTGGGACTCACGATGTGCAGCGCGAGCAGCGCGAGCGCGAAGACGAGCGCCACGAGCTTGGCCTGCAGGGTCGGCGAGGCCCAGACGCCGTAGTGCGAGGCCATGGCCGCGCCGGTGGCCACGAGCACGACGAGGGCGACGGCGCTGGCGACCCCGAAGCGCCGCGCCAGCGAGCGCATCGTCGTCTCGGCCGGGTGGCGCCGCACGGCCGGGGCCACGGCGATCACGAGCATGAGCTGGCCGCCGACGAAGAGCACCAGCGCGCACACGTGCAGGAAGCGGACCAGCGTCCAGGTCGTCACCGGTCGCTCGTCAGCCCGTTCGGGCTCAGGGGACTGTCGAGGAACGGCTTGACGAGCTCCATGGGCAGCGGGAACACGATCGTCGAGCTCTGATCCGCGCCGATCTCGAGCAGGGTCTGCAGGTAGCGCAGCTGGAGGGCGCAGGGCTCGCGATTGATGATGGCGGCCGCGTCGGCGAGCTTGTGCGCCGCCTGGAACTCCCCCTCCGCGTTGATGATCTTCGCGCGCCGCTCCCGCTCGGCCTCGGCCTGGCGGGCCATCGCCCGCTGCATCGCCTCGGGGATCTCGACGTCCTTGATCTCCACGGTGCTCACCTTGATGCCCCACGGCTCGGTCTGCTCGTCGATGATCCGTTGCAGCTGCTCGTTGAGGCCCTCGCGCTCGGCGAGCAGCTGGTCGAGGTCGGCACCGCCGAGGACCGAGCGCAGGGTCGTCTGGGCGATCTGCGACGTCGCCGGGGCGAACGCCTCGATGTCCGTGACGGCGGCGGCCGGATCGACGACGCGGAAGTAGCACACCGCGGCCACGCGGGCCGGCACGTTGTCGCGGGTGATGACCTCCTGGGGCGGGATCGTGAGGGTGATCGTGCGCAGGTCGACGCGCACCATGCGGTCCACGAGCGGCACCAGCAGGACGAGGCCCGGGCCGCGGACGGGGAGCAGACGACCGAGCCGGAAGACGACCGCGCGCTCGTACTCGCGCAGGATCCGGAGGCTGGCGAGGCCCGCGACGAGCAGCGCGAGCGCGGCGACGACCAGGCCGATCATCGCTGCGAGGCCCATCGGCTCGGTCGCCGGACGCCGTCCGCGCCGGTCGCCGGCAGCGCGTCCGGGAAGCCGGCCGGGTGTGCGCGCAGGTCCCTCAGCAGCCAGTGGGCGGCCAGTGCCGCCGCCGTCAGCTCGCCGAGCAGCGCCGCGGCCTCGGTCAGACGGTGGTGGCGCGCCAGCTCGATCACGCCGATCAGCGCCGCCAGGGCGACGAGCAGCAGCGACACCACCCGGTGGAAGCGGCCCGCCTCGGAATGCGGCCACGGATCCAGCGGGCGCACGACCTCGCGCCCGCGGTCGGAGTCGGTGCAGTCGGGCTTGCGCGGGCAGCCGTTGCAGACGTGGGCCTTGGCGCGGTAGCGGACGAGGCGCCGCTCGTGGTCGAACTCGTGCGGCCACAGGTGCTGGCCCTCCGGGCACTCCCAGTGATCGTGGTCGGCGTCGTAGGCGAAGCCGGCGGTGCGAAAGCGCAGCGCGCGCCGATGCGTGTGCGCGGACAGCCACTCCAAACAGAACGCGCCGAGCACCAGCGCCGCGCCGTAGCCGACGGCCAACAGGACCTCGCTGCTCATGACACCTTCGCCGCGCTCGCCTCGCGCTCGCCGCCGTCCGCGCCCGAGACCTCGGTGAAGAGGATGTCCTCGGGCTCGTCGAGCGTGACCCGCTTGACCGTGTGACGAACGCCGAGGTAGGCGATGTAGAGGGCCGGCAGGGCCCCGCCCAGGATGAACACGACGTCGCCGGGCAGGCGCAGCCACTCGATCAGCGCGTTGGTCGAGTTGGATACGAACTTCAGCTCGCGCGCCTCGAAGTAGCCCGTGTTGACGGACTTGTAGAGCTGGACGATCCCGAGCGGCAGCAGGGTCGCGAAGCACATCCAGGCGAGTCCGAGGTTCGTCGACCAGAAGCAGACCTTCGCCCACTTCTCCGGCCACTTGTCCGCCGGGATGAGGTAGCGCAGGCAGAACATCGCCAGCCCGAGCGCGAGCATGCCGTAGACGCCCATCATCGCGGCGTGGCCGTGGTTGGCGGTGAGGGCGGTGCCGATCTCGTAGTAGGAGACGATCGGCAGGTTGATCAGGAAGCCGAAGATCCCCGCGCCGACGAAGTTCCAGAACCCGACGGCGACGAGGAACATCACCGCCCAGCGATGCGGGAAGGGCGTCTGCGAGCGCGACTGCTGCGCGGCCCCGAGTTGCAGGAAGGACCAGGCCTCCACGGTCAGGAAGGTGAGCGGGATGACCTCGGCGGCGGAGAAGAAGGCGCCGAGGGCCATGTGCTCGGCGGGCTCGCCGGAGAAGTAGAGGTGGTGCATCGTGCCGACCACGCCGCCGACGGAGTACAGGATGATGTCGAGGAACACGACGGTGAGCGCGACCTTCTCCCGGATGACGCCGAGCAGCACGAACATGTAGGCGACCATCACCGTGGTGAAGAGCTCGAGGAAGTCCTCGACCCACAGGTGCACGACCCAGAAGCGCCAGAACTCGGTCGTGGTGAAGTTGTCGGCGGTCCGGGCGATCAGGCCGACGGCGTAGAAGGCCGGGATCGCGCACGCCGCGAGGAAGAACAGCCACGGCATGTTGCCGACGTGCTCGGACCTCAGGCGCCGGCGCAGGACGCGCCAGAGCATGAACACCCACACGAACAACCCGACGGAGAGCAGCACCTGCCAGAGCCGCGCGAGGTCGAGGTACTCGAAGCCCTGCAGCCCGAACCAGTTCGAGGCCGCGTCCCGCAGCACGCCGTGGACGCCGAGATAGGAGCCGATGAGCGTCCCGAAGACCACGATCGCGAGCGCGCCGAGCAGGGCGAAGGCGAGCTTGCCCTGATGCTTGGGCTCGCGCCGAGCGATCATCGGCGCCAGGAAGATCCCGGCGGCCACGAAGCTCGTGGCGACCCAGAAGAGCGCGAGCTGCACGTGCCAGGTCCGCATGAGGTTGTACGGGAAGACCTTGGCGAGGTCGAACCCGAAGAAGCCGTCGATCTCGGCCCGGTAGTGCTGGGAGGCCGCACCCACGAACGTCTGAATCACGAACAGCGCGGCCATCACGAAGAAGAACCAGGCCGTCGCGCGCTGCGCCGGCGTCAGCGCCACGTCGCCGGGCGTCCGGAAGGACAGCGCCGCCTGCTCCCGGCCGTGCCAGCCGAGCCGGCGTCCCCAGCGGCCGAACGCGGCGAACAACAGGCCGATACCCCCGAGCAGCGCGATGAGCGACAGCACCGACCACACGAGCACGTTGGCCGTCGGCGTGTTGTCCACGCGCGGCTCGGGAGGCCAGTTGTTCGTGTAGGAGTAGTCGTGCCCGGGCCGGTTCGTCGAAGCCGCCCAGGCGGTCCAGGCGAAGAACGCCGTGAGCTGACGCAGCTCGCGCGGGTCGGTGATCGCCTTCGGCCGCAGGCCGTGCTCGCTGGTCGGGTCGGAGAAGAAGCGGCGGTAGTGGCCGACGAGCGTGCGGAAGGCCGACACCTGCCGGGGCGTGAGCCTGAGCGTCCCGTTGGGCTCGTCGTAGCGGTTGGTGCGCAGCTCCTCGATCGTCCGGCTCCCCGCCGAGTCCGAGCCGGCGCCGCCGTAGCTGCGCTTGACGAGCTCGGAGGAGCGACGCAGGTAGTCGGCCGTGTAGTCGGGACCGAGGTAGGCGCCGTGACCGAAGACCGAGCCGTACTCCATCAGGCCGTTGTGCAGGAAGACCTGCTGGCCGCGGGAGATGTCGGTTCCGGTGTAGAGGAGCTTGCCCTGCTCGTCCACGACGCGCGCAGGCACCGGCGGCTTGGCCATGTAGGTGCGGTAGGCGAGCAGGCCGAGGATGAAGAAGCCGACCAGCACGACCAGGACGACGCCCTGGATCCAGCCCTTGGAGACGAGCATCGGTCGTCGCTGGGAAGTCCCCACGTCCATCCCTTCGTCGCGGTGTCAGGGCCCCTCAGAGAACAGGCGCGGGCATCATGCCAGTTTTCCCTGATGGCAGTGAAAATGTTTCCCGACGCCCGACCCGCGATCTGCTCTCATGGGCAGGCAGCGACGATGGACGTGCCCTCCCGACCCGACGACGACGACGTGCTCGCCGCGCCGCAGCGCGCCCGCCTGTTCGCCGCACTGACCGAGCTGCGCCGCCCGGCGAGCACCCAGGAGCTGGCCGACCGCGTCGGCCGGCACGCGAACACGACGCGCGTGCAGCTGGAGCGGCTCGCGAGCGCCGGGCTCGTGCAGCGGCGCGACGAGCCGCAGGCCCGCGGCCGTCCGCGGCACACGTGGGCCGTCGTCGCGAGCGCGCGCCCGGCCGGCCGGGCGCCGCAGGCGATGACCCAGCTGAGCACCTGGCTGGCCTGGGCCATCGGCCGTGGGATCGCGCTGACGGACGTCGAGTCGGCGGGCCGCGAGATCGGTCGCGGACTGGCTCCCGAGGGCGATGCGCAACGGCCGCTCGCGCCCGCGTTGCACGACGCCCTGGCGGCGCTCGGCTTCGCGCCGCGTGACGCGTCGGGCAGCCCGGGTCAGGCCTGCTTCGTGCTCGGCAACTGCCCGTATCGCGAGGCGGTGGTGCTCAACCCGGAGGTCGTGTGCTCGCTGCATCGCGGCATCACGGAGGGCATGCTCGAGCGCCTCGACCGCGCCGCCCGCCTGACCCGCTTCGTCCCCAAGGACCCGTTCGACGCCGGCTGCCTCGTCGACGTTGCCCTGGCGGGCGCATCGTGAACGGCGGCATCACCATCGTGCTGGCCGACGACCACCGGGTCGTCCGGTCGGGGCTGCGGCTGCTGTTGCAGGGCGAGGACGGCATGCACGTGATCGGCGAGGTCGGCGACGCCGAGGCTGCGTTGCGCCTGGTGCAGCTGCGCCGCCCCGACGTCCTCGTCCTCGACCTCAACATGCCGGGGCGCTCGAGCCGGTCGATCCTGCCGGACGTCGCCCGCGTGAGCGAGGCCACGCGCGTGGTGGTGCTGACGATGCAGGACGATCCAGCCTGGGCGCGCGAGGCCATGCAGGCGGGCGCCGCCGGCTACGTGCTCAAGGAGGCGGCGAACGACGAGCTCGTGGCCGCCATCCGCGCCGCCGCCGACGGGGGGACGTATCTCAATCCGACGCTGGGGGCGCGGCTGGCCGCGGCGCCGGCGCAGGGCCCGGGCGCGCCGGAGGCGCTCACTGACCGCGAGGTCGACATCCTGCGCCTGATCGCGCTCGGACATACGAACACCGAGATCGCCGAGCAGCTGTTCCTCTCCGTGCGGACGGTCGAGTCCCACCGCGCCCACGTCCAGCAGAAGCTCGGCCGCTCGACCCGGGCCGAGCTCGTGCGCTACGCGCTCGACCACGGCCTGCTCGAACCCTGAGGTGCGGCGAACTACGGCGGGCGGCCGGAATCCTTCCGGATGCCCGCGCGTCCGCGCGCCCGTAGCTTGCGCGCATGCGTGGGGAGGCCCGCTTCAAGGTCCTCGTTGCGGGCGGTGGGCCGGCGGCGATCGAGGCGATCCTGACGCTGCGCGAGGTCGCTCCCCGGCTCGAGGCCGAGCTGCTCGCACCCCACACGCACCTCGTGTCCAGGCCGCTGAGCGTGCTCGAGCCGTTCGCCCGCCCCGGCGCGCGCCGCTATCCGCTGTCCCACCTGGCCGGACCCCGGGTGACGGTCCGCCCGGGCGTGTTGACCGGCGTGGACCCGGACCGGCGCCTCGCCGCGACCGACAGCGGTGAGCGCCTGCACTACGACGCGCTGCTCCTCGCGATCGGCGCCCGCACCGAGGCGCCGATTCCGGACGCGCTGACCTTCGGTGGTCAGGACGACGTCGAGCGGGTGCGCCGGATGCTCCAGGCGCTCGAGGCCAAATGCCTGCAGACCGCGGTCTTCGTCGCGACCGTGGGCGCCGGCTGGACGCTTCCCCTGTACGAGCTCGCGCTCCGTACCGCCGAGCGTGCCCGCGAGCGGCGTCTCGACAGGCTGCAGGTCGCCGTCGTCTCGCCCGAGGCACGCCCGTTGGAGATCTTCGGCGAGGCGGCGTCGGACCTCGTGGAATCGCTGCTGGCCGAACGCGGCGTCGCTTTCGTGAGCGGGGAGGTGGTCCCGACCGCCGACCGCCTCGTCGCGCTGCCGGTGCAGCGCGGGCGCACGGTCGACGGACTTCCGGCGGGGAGTGACGGCTTTCTCGAGGTGGACGAGTGCGGGCGCCTGGCGGGGGCCGAGCGCGTCTGGGCGGCCGGTGACGTCATCGACTATCCGATCAAGCAGGGTGGCCTGGCCGCTCAGCAGGCCGAGGTCGCGGCCCGGTCCATCGCCGCGACCGCCGGCTGCAGTGTCGAGACGACGCCGTTCGAGCCGGTGCTGCGTGCGATGCTCGTGGCCGGCCGCCGTGCGTGGTTCCTGCGCCGCCGTCTCGACGGTCGCGACCCCGGACAGGCCTCGTCACGGGCGCTGTGGTGGCCGCCCAGCAAGATCGCCGGGCCGCGCCTCGCGCCGGCGCTTGACCGCCTCGACACCGAAGGGCAACGCCCGCGGATCGAGCCCGAGCTCGAGCCCGCCAGGCGCCCGGTGCGTCGCCTGGTCATCACGCCGGACGCCACGCGGCGGCTCTCGTGACGGGCGAGCGGCTCCGAACGGGTATCGCCGCCCGCACCGTCGTGCCGCCGCCGGGCGCGCTCTCGACGTCGAGCTCGGCGCGCACGAGCGCCAGCCGCTCGCGCATGCCGACCAGACCGAACCCCGACCTGGCCCGGCGCGGGTCGAAGCCGGCCCCGTCGTCGCGCACGGTCACCTCGACGCGCTCGTCAGCCGCCTCCAGCGAGACCAGCACGCGACGAGCCGACGCGTGCTTGGCGACGTTCGTGAGCGCCTCCTGGACGAAGCGGTAGATGGTGGCCTCGACGTCCTCGGGCAGGCGCACGTCGAGGTCGATCTCGAGGTCGACCTGGAGCCCGTGCTGGCGCGCCACGCGCGCCGCCAGCGCCTCGACCGCGGCCTGCACGCCGAACTCGTCCAGCGCAGCGGGCCGGAGGTCGGTGATCAGCGCGCGGAGGTTGTGGATCCCGCCGCTGATCAGCTCGACGGCGTCCTCGATGGCCGTCCGCCAGCGAGAGGCATCCTGACTGCGGCGGGCGCCCGATAGCAGCACCTGGACGCCGGCCAGCTCCTGCAGCGTCTCGTCGTGCAGCTCGCGGGCCCACCGACGACGTTCGTCCTCCGACGCCGCGATGCTGCGGCGCAGCGCCTCGTCCGTCGCCGTCTGGGCCGACGCGACCGCCGTGGCAGCGCCGGCCGCGAAGGCCTCCGCCAGACGCTCGTCGTCGGCGCTGAACGGCCGATCCTCGCCGACTCGGTCGAGGACGAGCAGGAAGCCGATGGTGCGGTTCTCGTGGACGAGGGGGGTGGAGAGGGCCCGGTGCGCGCCGAGCTCGTGGCGCGCGTAGGAGCACTCCGGGATCGCGTCGAAGGCTCGCGCGCGCCCCGATTCGAGCGCCGGCGCCGCGAGGTAGTTCTCCACGGGCACGCGCGTGCCACGCAGTCCATCGAGGTCGTCGCCGGCGATCGCCGCGATGACGAGCTCCTCGCCGTCCAGCAGGGCGACCTCGGCGGCGCGGGCGCCGAGCAGCGCCCGGGATCGCTCGACGACGAGTTCCAGCACGCGGTCGACGTCGGTCACACCGCTGAGCGCCCGGAAGACGTCGGTCGTGGTCTCCAGGGCGCGGTTGGCGCGCTCGAGCTCGGCTCGGCGGTCGGCCTCGGCCCGGTACAGGCGCGCGTTGGCCAGCGCGACGGCCGCCCAGTCGGCGAGCACCGTCGCGATCTCCTCGTCCTCGGCCGTGAACTCGCCGGCGTCCTTGTCGGTGAGGTAGAGGTTGCCCCACGCTGTGCCCTGCACGAGGATCGGCACTCCGAGGAACGTCCGCATCCGCGGGTGCGCCGCCGGAAAGCCGAACGACGCCGGGTGCGCCTCGACGTCGGGCAGGCGCAAGGGCCGCGGATCGCTGATCAGCAGACCGAGGACCCCGTGGCCGCGGGGCAGCCGGCCGATGGCGCGGTGTGTCTCGGCGTCGACGCCGGCGGTGATGAAGTCCTCGAGGCCCGTCCGGGCCTCGTCGAGCACTCCGATCGCCGCGTAGCGGGCGCCGGTGAGCCCGCGCGCCTGCTCGAGGAGACGCTGCAGCACCGCCTCCCGGTCGAGCTCGAAGGCGAGCGCGCCGCCCGCCGAGAGCAGGGCCCGCAGGCGTCGCGCGTCCACGCCGTGCTCCTCGGTCAACGCCGGCGCTGGTCGCGGCGCGATCGCAGGGGCATGATGGTGGTCCGGTCGCTGGGATGGAGGCGTTCGACGTGGTGATCTTGTCATGCGGCGTCACCTCCGTCAGGCCCCGCTGCACGCCCTGTTGTCCCGGCGCCTACGACGGGTCGGCCGCGAGCAGCGTCGCCTCGTAGAACGGGCCATGTCGCGGCGTGCCGAACCACCAGCCGACCGTCACGTGGCTGGGCAGGATGAGGTCGCCGAAGCGGCGTTCAGCGTGGACGTCGGCGCCGAACGGGATGTAGCCGTATCCCCTGCGGCCGACGTTGCCCCAGCGCAGCATCGAGATGCGCCGGACGGCGCCCCGGGCGTCGATGTCGAGCGTGACCTCGGGCCGCTCCGGCGCCACGCTGAGGGTCGCGACGATGCGCGTGGAGCTCTCTGCGCGCCAGCGCGTGTCCGAGCCGGGGAGCAGGGTTGCGGGGACCCAGACGCTCTCGGCCGCCGCCCGCCCGGCCGCGGACCGGGAGACGTCCTCACCCTCCTCGTGCAGGAAGGGCAGCCGGCCGAGCAGGCTCCCGTCGAGGCTCCCGACGCCTCCCGCGTAGCGATCGGTGACGTGCAGGGGCCTGGCCGGACCCCAGCCGGCTCGGGCTCGCCAGGTGAAGGCGTGGCCCTCGAACGTCTGCTCGGCCACGAAGGACAGCCAGCGACCGACGCGAATGCGCCCACGCATCCGCAGCCTCACGCCCGCCGGGCCGGTGGTCCGTCGGCCGAGCGCGTGCTCGAGGTAGCGCCTCACGGGCTCGTCGAGGCCGGCCAGGGTGTCGTCCATCGCCACGGCCTCCTCAGGCGCCCTGAAGCTCCGGATGACTGGCGAGGTAGGGCCCGAGATGGCGGCTGACGATCTTGTGCGGCGGCCACCACGGCGGGTCGGTCGCCCACTCCTCGCCGTCGCCGGCGGCGGGCCGGCTCAGGTAGCGCGGCCCGTCGCCGGTCAGCAGCACGGCGCGCAGAGCCGCCGGCACGGGCGCGGGCGCCGCGTCCGCCCCGGCGGCGGCGGCGATCGTCGCCGCCACGGCGTCGGCCTGCTGGGCGGCGAGGCCGCCCTGGCGCGTGGACGCCGCCGTCATGTCGCCGACGGCGAAGGCGTCCTCCAGCCCACGGACGCGCGAGTGGTCGTCGACCTCGACGAATCCGACGGGATTCGCCGGCACGCCGGCGACGGCGATTCCGGCGAGGCCCGGCAACGCCACGACGAGATCGGCGGGAAGGCTGCCGGCCATCGGGACGAACAGCCGGCCGTGACCGACGGACTCCGGCACGGTCCCCGTGAGCAGCGCGATGCCTTGCGCCTCGAGCAGCTCGCCCACCCGTCCGCTCACGTTCGGGCCGAAGACCTCGAGCGGCGCGCGCTCGAACGTGACCACGCTCAGCCGCAGACCGGCCGTCCGCGCGCGCGACCAGGCTGCGGTCAGCAGCGCGAGCTCGTAGATCGGCAGCGTCCACGAGGAACCGGCCGAGGCGACGAAGGTCACGCGGGCCCCGGTGCTGGCGGCGCCGAGGGCGGCCTGCAGCGCGGCCACGTCGGCCACGTCGCGGAAGTTCACGGCGCCGCGCACGATCGGCAACGGCCGCGCGCCGAGGGCGAGCACCAGCGAGTCGTAGGTGCGCTCGCTGTCCGGCGTCCGAACGGCCCGCCGATCCGCGTCGACCTCGAGCACCCGCCCGAGGCGCAGCTCGACGCCGCGGTCTTCGGCGAAGCCGGCCAGATCGAGCTCCGCGTGGCCCGTCGCGCCGAACGGCTCCCCGACGAGCAGCGGCCGGTAGACGAAGCGGGGCTCCGCCGTCACGAGCTCGATCCGCACGCGATCCGCGGCGAGGGCCTGGAGGGCGAGGATCGCCTCGAGCCCGCCGACGCCGCCTCCGGCGACGAGCACGCGCCGGCGGTCGTCGCTCACCGGCCTCGGTCTCCGACGGCGGGTGGGGTCCGGCCCGACACCACTCCGACGATGCCGACGAGGCGACGCGGCGGCATCCGCAATCGGGACGGAGCGGGCACGGGGAACCCGCCGGCGGCCGCGGCGATCCGCGGATGAGCGCGGGTCGAACTGCGGTATCGCGCGAGGATGTGCGGGCGTAGGCGCTGCTCGACGAGTTGCCGGCCGTCGAGCCGCGGCTGGCCGACGTGCACTGGGAGGGCCGCCTGTCCGCCGGCACGCCCGCCGGGGAGCTGACGAAGCTCGCCGCGGAGGTCGGCGCCGACGCGATCGTGATCGGCAGCCGGGGCGTCGGCTATCTGCACGCCCTGCTGGGCAGCGTGGCCTACGAGACGCTGCATCTGGCGTCCTGTCCCGTCACCGTGATCCCCGAGCGCTCGCTCGCGCCCGGGCCGGCCACCGCCTGAGGGCTCGGTCCCTGCGACCTGGGGCGTCGGGAGCCTGCGCTACTCGAGCTGGGCGTGGAGTACCACTCGTCTCATACGGGGCCCGGCGGCTGGACGCGCTCGTCCCAGACCGCCTTCGGCTCGCCCATGGAGACCCCGAGGACGCCGCGGACGCGGGCGACCGGTTCGTCGCCGCGCCGACCGGAGCCGACCGCGGTCAGCGGTCCACGTGCGCGCCCGATGTCGAGGAGCCCGGTGGACGGGCCCGCAACCCCCGCACCGCCGCTTGGAAGTCCGCGGTGGTGAAGCAGTTGGGCTCGGCGAACTCCTCCATCGCGACCGAGGCGTCCCAGGAGGCGTCCGCGGCACCTCGCAACAGCGGCTTGGCCATGGGGATGACGTGCGCGGGCAGCGCGGCGATCCGTGCACACCAGCGGTCGGCCGCCGCTCGCAGCTCGTCCGCGGCAACCACTTCGCCGACCAGACCCGCCTCCAGCGCCTCGGCGGCGCGCAGGTGCCTGCCGCCGGCGAGGAAGCCGAAGGCTCCCTGATAGCCGAGCCGGCGGGTGAGCGCCCAGCTCGTCCCGACCTCCGGCAGCAGCCCGAGCCGGCCGAAGGCCGGGACGAGGACCGCCCGCTCGGACGCGACGACCACGTCGCAGTTGAGCACCCAGGCGAGCGCCACGCCGGCGGCGGGACCGTTGAGGGCGCAGATCAACGCGGTGTCGGACCGGGTGATGAGCCGCAGCACCCCGCCGAACTCGCTCCGGATCCAACGCCAGATGTCGGTCGAGCCCTCGGGGTCGGCGAGCCGCGTCTCGGCCTGCCCCATCATCTCGAGGTCGCCGCCCGCGCTGAAGGCCTCGCCCGCACCCGTGAGCACGATCGAGCGGATGGCGCGGTCGGCCGTCAGCTCGGTGAGCGCGGCCTTGAGCTGGATCACGAGCCCGGCGCCGAGGGGGTTGAGGCGGTCCGGCTCGTTGAGCGTGACCCACGCCGACGCGCCTCCGCGTTCGATGTCGACGAAGCGGCGCTGCGTGTCGTTGCCGGCGCTGACCAGATCCTCGTAGATGCCCAAGGGGCCCCCCGTCGTTCGCGTCTCGTGCCCGAGTAAATAGAGTATGTATTCTATTATGATCCGACACGCTCGACGCGACGGCCGACCGACCGGCCCTCGCAGAGCACGGGAGAACCCATGCACCGCAACGACGCCGTCGTCCTGGCCGCCATCCGGGCCGTGGAGGATCGAGACCGGGAGACGCTGTTCTCCCTCTACCACGACGAAGTCGTGTTCCACGAGGCCGGCTCGCTGCCCTACGGCGGCACGATGCGCGGCCGGGGCGCGCTGCTGAGGCAGCTCGAGGAGCACCCCGAGCAGACGTGGCTGGGCACCTGGGATCCGCTCCAGCCCACCGGCGCTGAACGGCGCCTGGACCCGCGGGTGATCGGCACCGCCGGTGACGAGGTCGTGGTCCTCTACCGCCAGCGCGCCCTCAGCCCCGGCGGCGAGCGGTTCGAGTCGGCCGTGCTGGCGCTCTACGAGGTCCGCGACGAACAGCTCGCGCGAGCGCAGATGTTCCACTACGACACCGCCGCGATCCTCGCCTTCCTCGACCGCGCCCGGGGTGACCTGCGAGCCTGAGCGGTTCGGACGGGCGCCGTCGCGAGCTCGCAGCCACTCGAGCTCTCGGGTCTGGAGCAGGGGCGCGATCGGTCGCGTGTCCGGCTGCCCTACGCGGAGCCGCGGACGGCGCCCAGCGGCGGATCGATCACCGCGGCGACCGCACGGGTCAGGTCGGCGCGCAGGCTCCGGGGGAGCCGCTGCCCCGTGATCAGGTAGCGCCGCGCCGCGCCGTAGGGGAGGTCGAAGACCGCCAGCAGCGTCCGGTCCAGGGCCGCCCTGCCGCGTGTGCCGTAGAGGCGCCTGGCGAGGTCCACGACCGCGCGCTCGACCGGCCGGTTGAGCTCCGCGAGCTCCTGGGCCAGCGGTCCCGGCGGCAGGGTGCGGACGAGGTCCTCTCGCCGGAAGGCGACCAGCAGCTGGGCGTCGGCCGGATGCTCCTCGCAGAACGCGAGGATCGACGCCGACGCCGCCAAGGCGGCCGACCGGGGGTCGGAGTCCTCCAGCGCCGCCAGGAACGAGGCCTGTGAGCGATACACGGCGCGGACCCAGAGCCGGGCGAGCAGCTCGTCGCGCGACCCGAAGCGGTGGTACAGGGACCCGGTCGGCGCGCCGCTCGTGCGCGCGATGGCGTCCATCGTCGCGCTGCCCGAGCCGTCCTGGAGCAGCAGGTCGCGCGCCGCGTCGAGCATCCCGTCGGTGGCGTGCAGCTGCGGTCGCGGCATTGCGAAGTCGGATACTAGAACCCGGGCTCCACATCTCGGGGTGTGGACGGCTCGGGCGCGCCGCGCTGACGGGGACCCGACCACCGCGACCAAGTCGGCCGCTACGGTCCCGGTCGCTCACCGATCACCGGATCGCCACGACGAAGTTGCACGGCGAACCGAACCACCTCCCGTACACGACGACACAGGAGACGCTTCATGAACTGGACGCTCGAAGTGGTGGTGATCCCGGTCTCGGACGTGGACCGTGCGAAGGCCTTCTACGCCGAGCGACTCGGTTTCAACGTGGACCACGACGTCGAGTTCATCGAGGGCAAGCGCATCGTCCAACTCACTCCTCCAGGGTCCGGTTGCTCGATCGTCGTGGGTGAGGGGGTCGTCCCCGACCTGTCACCACCCGGCTCGCTCAAGGGCTTGCAGCTCGTGGTGTCGGACATCAAGGCCGCGCGTGCTCAGCTGGTCGAGCGAGGCGTGAAGGTCAGCGAGATTCAAGTCATGGGCGAGAACCCGGCAGCTGAGCCCGACGAGCTGGACAACGTCGGGTTCGTCTTCTTCAGCGACCCGGACGGCAACGGCTGGGCGGTGCAGCAGATCTCCGCCCGCGGCTAGCTTCTGCGGCCTCAGGAACCTGAAAGCCCCGCGTGGCGGGGCTTTCGGGGCAAGCGGCTGAAGGGACTCGAACCCTCGACCTTCTGCATGGCAAGCAGACGCTCTAGCCAACTGAGCTACAGCCGCGCGGTGGGCCGCAGTGTAGCCAACCGCCCGGCCCGCACCGCCGGCAGGCCGGGGGCGAGCTCGAGCAGCGTGACCGCCAGCAGGACGAGCAGCGGGACCGTCCAGCCGCCGGACAGGTCGTGGGCCCCGCCGAGCAGCCACGGGCCGGTCGAGCCCATGAGGAAGCCGACGCACAGCGACAGGGCGGTCAGCTCGGCCACCGAGCCGGCGTCGGCGCCGCGGACGGCCGGCAGGACGAGGGCGAGGCCGAGCGCCCCACCCTGGCCGATCCCGAGCAGGGCCACCCACAGCGCCGGCAGCCCGGGCGCCACGAGCAGGCCCGCGACGCCGACGGCGGCGACCGCCACGATCCAGGCGAGGTCGGGCGTCTGCCGGGCGCGGCGCGCGGCGACGATGGGGACGAGAAGCGCGAACGGCGCCGAGACGAGGGCACCGAACGCCTGCAGGGTCCCGGCGCGGCCCTCGGACACGCCGCCGGCCTCGAGGATGGTCGGCAGCCACGCGAGTTGCGCGTAGAACGCCACGGACTGGGCGCCGAAGAACAGGGCGACCCACCAGGCGACCCCCGAGCGGCGCAGGCCGACGGCCACCGGCGCCTCGGCCAGGGTCTCGCGGCGCGCGGCCGGCGGCAGCCACACGAGCGCGGCCGCCACCGCCGGCAGCGCCCAGACGGCGAGCGCGCCGCGCCAACCGAGCGCGTGGGCGAGCGGGACCGACAGCGCGGCCCCGAGGGTCGCGCCCAGGGGCAGCGCCATCGCGTAGGCCCCGGTCAGCAGGCCGGTGCGCTCCGGGTGGCGCAGCCGGATCAGCAGCGGCAGGCAGCCCTGAGCCAGCGCCACGGCGACCCCGGATGCGAGGCTCCCGGCGAACAGCGCCCACAGCGACCCGAGGCCGCGGAGCGCCGCTGACCCGGCCGTCAGCGCCGCGCAGCCGAGCAGGATGCGCTCCAGGCCGACCCGGCGCGCGAGGCGCGGCGCGGCCGGCGCGAGGGCGCCGAAGGCGACGACGGGCAGCGTCGTGAGCAGGCCGGCGACGGTGGCGGACAGGCCGAGGTCGGCGCGCAGCTCGCCGAGCAGTGGCGGCAGGCTCGCGATCACCGTGCGCAGGTTGAGCGCCAGCAGGACGATCGAGACGACGACGGCCGGCACGGCGCTAGCGCAGCTCGAAGCCCTCGGGCGCGGTGACCCGCACCGAGCGCCCGAGCGGGTCCTCGGCGCCGACGAGCTCGGCGAGCGCCCCGCGGTCGTGCGAGCGGGCCAGCGCCCGCCGCCCGTCGGCCAGCCGGGCGACGACGATGCCCATGCCGGGGGCGCCGTCGCGCTCGTAGAGCGCCGTGTAGGTCTCGACCGCACCATCGCCGGCGAACCCGTCGGCGACCGCCCGGCGCGGGAGGGTGTCGACCGCGGCCTGGACGTCGAAGGCCTCGAAGGTCCTGGCGGGCTCGGCGGTCGAGTAGACCCCGAGCGCGTGCTTGGTCGCGTACCAGCCGAGTGCGGTGGCGAGCCCGAAGCTGCCCGGGTCCTCCCGCAGCCGCCCGGCGAGCGTGGCGATGCCGTGCGTCGCGTAGTTGTTCCCCGGCCCGCCGAAGAACGTCAGGCCGCCCGTCACGGTGAGCCCCCGTCCGTCGCCCGTCCCGAGCCCGAGCTCGGCCGCGGCGATCTGCACGGCGGACGGGAAGCACGAGTACAGGTCGACGTGCGCGAGCTCGGAGACCATGATCTCGGCGTGGGCGAGGGCGGCCTGGCCGGCGAGCTGGATCGCGGGCGAGCGATCCAGCGCGTCGCGCTCGGTGACGTACCAGTGGTCGTGGCCGTGCGCGCCGGCGTGGACGAACACCCAGCGATCGCGCGGCACCCCCGCGGCCGTCGCGGCCTCGGCGGAGCACAGCAGCAGCGCCGCGCCCTGGTCGACGGCGAGGTGCGCGTTGTGGAGCTTGCGGTAGGGGTCCGAGACGAGCCGGTTGGACCCATCGGCGGTGGCGATCGTCCCCGCCGAGGGCGCCTCGCGCGTCCAGGCGTGCGGGTTCTCGGCCGCGACGGCCGCAAAGCCGGCCCACAGGGCCGAGATGGCCGCGAGGTGCTCGGCGCGGGTGCGGCCGGCCGCCGCGCGCAGGGCGTGCTCGAGCGCCGGGTAGAAGAAGACCGGGGCGATCAGCCCGGCGGCGTCCTCGGCCGGGCTCGACCCGGCGCGCTCGTCGCCGAGCGTCCGGGTCGGCCGGGCGGCGCCGTCGTCCTGCGGCCACGGCGCCGCCTCACCGGCCTTCATGAGCCGGGTCACCGTGGCCATCGCCTCGGCGCCGGCGATCAGCGCGACGTCGAGGCCCTCGCGGGCGATCCGGGTGGCGAGGTCGTTGACGAGCAGCTGCGGTCCGTTGCCGCCGAGCCCGCTGGTGACGGTCTCGGCCGGACGGGCACCGAGCCGGCCGGCGAGCACCGCGCCCGGGTCGCCGAGCGGCGCGGAGAGCGAGTCGACCACCGCCACGGACTGCAGGCGCTCGAGGAGTCTCGGGACGCCGGCGTCGTCCGCCGCCGCCCGCGCGGCGCGCTCCATGAGCTCGAGCGGCTCGAGCGGCTCCCCGTCGCGGCGGGTGAGCTGGCCGGCCCCGACGAGGACCGGCTGGCGGGGGTCGACGGGCATGCGCGCCGCCACCCTACGGGGCAGCGGACGGTCGCCCTACGGGGCCCGGTAGACGCGCGTGGTCGGGCCGGTGAAGACCTTCCCGCCGGGCGCGGTCCAGCGCATCCGGTACTCGCGGAAGCGCACGTAGCGCGCGCGCACGTCGACGTAGCCCCGGGCGTCGGTCGTCCGGGTCAGGAACGTCCGCCAGCGCCGCGAGCCGTGTCCGCGCTTCATCCGGTACTGGACCGTGATCGACGTCCGCCCGCCGGCCGGGCGCACGAGCCCCCACACGGCCATGCGGCGGACGCGGTAGCGGTCGAGCACGAGCGGCAGCCGGAAGCCCGCGTAGGCCGGCTTCCTCTTGCCGCGCGGGGTCCGCAGGCCCGACTCGAAGCCGCTGTACCGCTGGGAGCGCGGCACGCCGCGCAGCGGCTTGTCGTCGCGCATGAGGTACTGGGAGAAGCCCTTCACGCGCGGATTGCGATACGCGATCCGCTCGGCGATGGCCCGGAACTCCTGCTGCTGGGTATAGGTGACGCCGATGAACGGATCCGGCTTGGACTGGGTGCCGAACTCCGTGAGGTAGACGCCGAGGCGCCGGTGACGGGAGTAGCGGTCCAGGGCCCGGGTCAGGCGGCTGAGCACGCCGATGGTCACGTCGTTGCGCCCCGGCGGCACGAAGAACGGGCCGGACTTCGTCGTGTACGGGTGGTGGGCGTAGCCGTCCACCCGGAGCCGCCGGCCGCGGAAGAAGCCGCGCAGGAAGGTGATCGGGGCCACGACGTGGGCGTTGCCGCGCGGCGAGGTCTCGCCCGCGAGAATCTGGTCCGCGCCGTTGCCCGAGGCGCGCAGGCCCTTGACCGCGGCGCGGTAGAGCCGGCGGTAGAGCCCCGGCGAGTACGGGCGGCGCTTGACGTACTGGGGGGCGAGGAACTGGGGCTGGTTCGGCTCGTTCCAGACCGACCAGCGCGAGACCCGGGACCCGTAGCGGCGCCCGACGGCCTCCACGAAGCGGCCGAAGCGCTTGGCGCTCGGCTTGTAGAGGTGGCCGCGGCGGCGGCCCGTGGCCCAGCGCGGGACGGGCCCGGTGATCGTGAAGGTGATCGCGATGCCGCGCTGCTCGGCCTCGGCGAGGATCGCGTCGTAGCGCGACCAGTCGTAGCCGGGCGAGTTCGGATCGCGCTCGCGCAGGGCCCGCGGCTTGCGTCGCTGGTTGCGCGACCGGACGGCCGAGTTCCAGTACAGCAGCACCCGCTGCTGGCGGACTCCGAAGCCGGCGATCTGGTCGAGCGTCGTCTGGCGCAGGGCGGTGTTGCCCGAGGCCATCTCGCCCGGCGCCTCGAAGAACGTGAACTGGCCGCGGCTCGCCGAGGCGGCGGCCGGGAGGGCCAGGACGAGCGCCGCGACGGCGAGGGCGAGGAGGAGACGGGCGATGCGCATGTCCCGGAGACAACGCGAGGCCGGTCCCAGGGTTGCGGTCGCCGCGGTCGCCGTGGAGGCCTTCGGGCGCCGCAGCGCCATGCCCGGCGAGCTGCTCGTGCGGGTCACCGTCGACCACCCGGTCGCGGCGTTCGCCGTCGCCGGCTAGAAGCGCGGGAGGCCGGCGGCGAGCTCGACCAGCTCGGCCGGGGGCTCGGCGGAGAAGCCCGGGAGGCCGGCCGCGTCGAGCAGCACGTGGCGCAGGTGGTCGACGAGCCCGACGGGCTGTGGCCCGGCGCCGAGCACGGCGGCGTCGGGGAGCGCGAGCGCGTAGTCGGGGGACACGGGCAGCGCCGTCACCGGCGCCTCGTGGGTCTGGCGCGTGAGCCGCTCGAGCAGGTCGTCGACGGGCGCCTCGAGCACGAAGGGCGCCGCCGGCTGCTCGTCCCAGTCCGGGTGCTCGCCGGAGAGGTCGACGCCGCCGACCTCGAGCCAGAAGTCGACGGCGAGTTCCGGCACCGGCCCGACGATCGACTCCAGCGCCTCCAGGTGGTCGAGCGTCACCACGCCCGGGGCCAGCAGCGGCTCCGCGTGGTCGAAGTCCCAGCCCAGGCCGGGCAGCTCGTCCACGAGCTCCTCGCACGCCGCCCGCACGGCGCGCATGAGCTGGCGGTCGCTCAAGCCCGCAGCCCGACGGCCGCGACGAGCTGGGCGCCGACCCCACGGCCGCCGAACGGCGCGCCGATCGGGCGATTCTCGACGTCGGCGCTCATCGCCCGGACCGTACCCGCAGCCGGGTCCGCTACTCGACGCAGAGCGGCCCGGCGTCGGCCAGGCAGCGCGTGTCGATGCCCATGGCGTACTCGGCGGCCTGGTTGCGGGCCCGCACCACGAAGTCGTCGTTGATGTTCTCCACGCAGTGGTCGAGCTGGAGCTGGCTGAAGACCAGGTAGCGGCAGTAGCGCTCGACCTGGCTGCCGGCCAGGTCGTCGTCGCGGGTGCGGGCGATGTAGACCGCGACGCTGGCGAGCGTCAGCGCCACGATGACGAGGCGCAGCGTGAGCCGCGCGACCCGGCCGGACGGGGCCGTTTGGTGCTCGGGGCGGGCGTCGAGCCGGTGCAGGGCCATCGCCGGGATGAGCCTCAGCGGCCGACGGCGTCGAGCTCGAGGGAGTCGGAGACCGTCTCGCCGCCGGGCGGGTGGAGCGGTGAGACGACGACCGCGTGCCAGGTCCGGCCGTCGACGAGGGGCGACATGGCGGCGCAGTCTACGTCGGGCGGGGCGCCCACGGCGCGCGTACGGCGACGCCGCCCATGGTCCGGATCGGGACGCATGGCCCAATCATTGGTACACTTGTTCCGATGTTCGCCTGGTTCGCTCTCGCCCTCGCCATCGCGGCCGAGGTGGCCGGCACGGTCGCGCTGCGGGCCGCCGGCGCCGGCCGGCCCTGGGCGATCGTCGTGGTGGTGGCGGGCTACGGCGCCTCGTTCGGACTGCTGTTCCTCGTCCTGCGCTCGATCGAGATCGGCACCGCCTACGCCGTGTGGGCCGGGGTCGGCACCGCCGCGATCGCGCTCATCGGCGTGCTCGCCCTCGGTGAGCCCGCGACCGCGCTGAAGCTCGCGAGCCTCGCGCTGATCGTGGCCGGCGTCGTGGGGCTGAACCTCTCCGGGGCGCATTGAGCCTGCCGGGGCGCGGGAGCGAGCCCGCCCCCCGCGGCGCGGCGCGGCGCGAGCTGATCCTCGAGGCGGCCCTGCGGGTCGTCGGCGAGGTCGGGCCGGACGCGCTGACCCACCGGCGCGTCGCCGCCGAGGCCGGGCTGCCACTGGCGGCGACGACGTACTGGTTCGCCTCGAAGGCCGACCTGCTCGCCGAGGCCTACGGGCTCGCGGCCGAGCGCGACGTCGCGCGCGTCCGCGCGCTCGCCGACGAGCTGGGCGACGCGGGTGCCGCGCAGATCGCCGCGACGCTCGCCCGGCTGGTCGCCGCGGAGGTGTCCGGGGGGCGGACGGCGGTGATCGCCGCCTACGCCCTGTGGATCGAGGCGGCTCGACGGCCGGAGCTGCGCGGGATCGAGCGTGGCTGGACCGACGCCTACGCCGCCGTGGTCGAGGAGCTCCTCGTGCGCGCCGGCACCCGCCGGCCCGCGCTCGACGCGCGGCTGGTGGTCGCCGCCATCGACGGCCTCCAGCTCGAGCAACTGGCCCGCGACGACCCGGAGCGGGCCGCGGAGCGGATGGTGCCCGCGCTCGAGCGGCTGGTCGGCGCGCTGATCGCCGGCTAGGCCGGTCGCGTCGCGTCACGATGCGGGCGTCACTTCGCCCCAGAGGAGCATCCGACGAGCCTGGCTTAGGCTCGCGGCAGACGTGTACGGACTGGTTCGCTCCATCACCTGGCTTGCGCCGAACTATGCGAGCGTCGTCCTCGGCGGCGACGGGCTGGCCGGCTTCACGGGACTCAGCGACACGGATGCCTACGTCAACGTCGCCATCCCTCCCGCGGCGGCGTCCTACGGCGCGCCGTTCGACCTCGACGGGCTCAAGACGCTTGCGCGCGAGCAGCGCCCGTTCCGCCGCCGCTACACGGTGCGGCGCTGGGACGCCGCTGCCGGTGAGCTGACGCTGGAGATCGTCGTGCACGGCGATGCCGGCGCCGGCGGCGGCTGGACCGCCCGCGCCCGGGAGGCTGACGCGCTCGTGTTCACGGGCCCGGCCGGCAGCTACCGCCCCGACCCGGAGGCCGACTGGCACCTGCTCGTCGGCGACGAGTCGGCCCTGCCCGCCATCGCCGCCTCGGTGGAGGCGATGCCGGCCGACACGCCGGTCGTCGTCCGCCTCGTGTGCGACGGACCGGGCCACGAGATCCCCCTCGACTCGCCCGGCGCCCTTGATCTCGTCTGGCATCACCGCACGGGAGGCCCGCGCGACGAGGCGCTGCTGGCCGGGGCGGTCCGCGACCTCGCCGTTCCGGCCGGGCGGGTCCACGCCTTCGTCCACGGTGAGGCGGCGGAGACGCGGGCCGTGCGCAGGCACCTGCTCGCCGACCGTGGTGTCGACCCTTCGCGCCTGTCCTGCTCGCCCTACTGGCGCCGGGGCCTCGACGACGAGGCCTGGCGGCAGATCAAGGCGACCTGGAACGCTCAGGTCGAGGCCGAGGTCCCCCTCGTCGGCGAGTGACCTCAAGGCGCGGACCGGAATCGAACCGGTGTACACGGCTTTGCAGGCCGCTGCGTAGCCACTCCGCCACCGCGCCGGGAGGGGCGGGCGCCAGCCTACGAGATCGCGGAGGCGCCGAACGGGTATCGCCGGGAGACATGGACGCCTCGGACGAGCTCGAGCAGCTGCTCAACGCCGTCGTGCCCTTCGCGCGCGACATGCTGGAGAAGTACGACGCCTTCCTGCCCTTCGGAGCGGCCGTCGGCCTCGACGGCGAGGTGCGGATGGTCGCCGCCGAGCTGTCGGGCGAGCATCCCGCCGCGGCGGAGGTCGTCCAGACACTGCAGGAGGGACTTCTCGCCCAGGCCCGTGAGCACTCCATCCGCGCCGCCGGCGTCTGCACCGACGTCCGCATCGACGGGGAGGACGGGCCCGTCGACGCCGTCTCCGTGTCGCTCGAGCACGTCGAGCACGACCCGCTGCGGGTGTTCGTCCCCTACACGGTCGACGACGAGGGGACGCGCGAGTACGGCAAGCCCGTCGGCGCCCCGGGCGAGCGGCTGATCTTCGTCTGAGACCGCGGGCGCGCGGCGTTCCGCTGCTAGCCTTGCGCCTCCCAGCGGTCGCTTAGCTCAGCTGGGAGAGCGCCTGCTCGACAAGCAGGAGGTCACTGGTTCGAGCCCAGTAGCGACCACTCCCGAGGACCCTGCGGACGCGGGGTCTTCGGCGTTCGGCGCGACCCGGCGCTCAGCGCTGCGTCTCGATCCCGACCGACTCGGCGTGGTTGATCGCGCCGGCCCGCGCTGCCCGTCAGACGCTCCGCACGGGTGCACCTCTGCCCGCGCCCGCGGGAGGTACGGTCTGCGCCATGCGGATCGAGCGTGTCGTCGAGGCGGCGGCCGTGCGGGCCGGCGCGGCGCTGTTCGACGACCCTCCCGCGGAGGCGGCGACCGCCGACTTCCTCCGGGATCCGGGCCATCACCTCCTCTTCGCCTACGACGACACCGATCACCCGGTCGGCATGATCTCCGGCGTCGAGACCACGCACCCGGACAAGGGCACCGAGCTGTTGATCTACGAGCTCGGCGTCGAGCCCGAGGAGCGGCGGCGCGGCGTCGCGACCGCGCTGGTCCAGGCTCTCGGCGAGCTGGCGCGCGAGCGCGGCTGCTACGGGATGTGGGTCGCCGTGGATCCCGACAACCGCGCGGCGCGCGCGACCTACCGCCGCGCCGGGGCGGGGGAGGAGGCACCGTGCGTGGTGCTCGCCTGGACGCTCATCGGCGGGCGATAGTGTCCGCCGGGTGACCCCGGAGGCGGCCATCGCGGGCGCGCGGCGCATGGCGGCCGGTCCCGAGCGCCGGCTGCTCGGGGTCGCCGGGCCGCCGGGCGCGGGCAAGTCGACCCTCGCCGCGAGGCTCGCGCGGGCCGTCGGGACGCGCGCGGTGGTCGTGCCGCTCGACGGCTTCCACCTCGCCCAGGCCGAACTGGAACGGCTCGGGCGGGCCGACCGCAAGGGCGCGCCGGACACCTTCGACGCCGCGGGGTACGCCGCCCTCCTCGCGCGGCTGCGGGAGGGGCGCGACACCGTCTACGCCCCCGCCTTCCGCCGCGAGCTCGAGGAGCCGGTCGCCGGGGCGATCGCCGTGCCGCCCGAGACGACCCTCGTCATCACGGAGGGCAACTACCTGCTGCTCGAGACCCCGGCCTGGCGGGACGCGCGGAGCCGGCTCGACGCCGTGTGGTTCGTCGAGCTCGACGACGCCACCCGCGTGCGCCGGCTCGTCGAGCGCCACGTGGCCCACGGCCGCTCCCCGGCCGCGGCCGAGGCCTGGGTGCGGCGCTCCGACGAGGCCAACGCGGCCCTCGTCGCCGCGGTCCGCGACCGCGCCGACGCGATCGTCACGGCGTCCTGACGCGACGCCGCGGACCGGCACCCCGGACCTGGGCGCGGGCTCAGCCCGTCTCGACCACCACCGTCGTCGACTTGACGACCGCGCGGGCCGGATCGCCCGGCTTGAGGTCGAGGTCGTCCGCCGCCTCGCGGGACATGAGCGAGACGACGCGGTAGGGGCCGCAGGCGAGCTCCACCTGGGCCATCACGAGGTCGCGCTTGACGCTCAGCACGATGCCGTCGAGCGCGTTGCGGGCGCTCGTGCGCCGTCCGCCGGCCCGCTCGCGCAGCAGCCGGGCGACGTCGTCGGCGGCCATGTAGCGGACGGACCCCCGCCGCTCGAAGCGCACCCGCCCGTCGCGCTCCCAGCGCCGCAGCGTGTCGACGCTCACGCCGAGCGCGGTGGCGGCCGCGCCGATGCGCATCGCGGTCGCGTCGTCACCCGCCGGATCCGCCATGCCGGCGATGCTACCCGTGCGCATGCGCCTGGGCGGCCGGTCCCGAGCCGCCGTCCCGGCCGCCCGGCCTGCGAGCATGCCCGGCCGTGCGCTCTGCGGCAGTCCATCGCGGCGATCTCGTCTTCGTCAACCAGCGGGGGCGGCTCTTCTACGCGAAGGTCCTCGGGGCCGGCGCGGGCGGCGAGCTCGCCGTCGAGCCGCTGGAGCGCGGCGTGCGCGCCCGCACGGCGCGGCTCGCCGAGGTCGTCGACCACTGGGCGCGCAGCTCGGGCGAGGACCCGGGCGCGGCCGTCGGCCAGATCTCCCTCGCCGAGCTCGACGGCTGGTCGGCGCCCGAACCCGGCTGACGTGGCCGGGCGCGTGCTGATCACCGGCGCGTCCGGCTTCCTCGGCCGTGCGCTCGCCGACCGCTACCGGGCCGCCGGCGCCGAGGTGCGCGGGGTCGACCGGGTCGCCGACCTCGAACGCGGAGTCGTCGCCGGCGACGTCGCCGTGCCGGGCCCGTGGCAGGACCGGGCGGCCGGCTGCGACCTCGTGGTCCACACCGCCGCGATCGTCTCCCTGCGCACCTCCCGGCGGGCGGAGACGTGGCGGGCCAACGTGCTCGGCACCCGACATGCGCTCGACGCCGCCGAGCGCGCGGGCGCGCGGCTCGTGCACCTGTCGACCGTCGTGGTCTTCGGCACGGCCTTCCCGGACGGCGTCGACGAGTCGCACCCCGTGGCGATCACCGGCCTGCCCTACGGGGACACGAAGGTCGCGGCCGAGCAGCTGCTGCTGCAGGCCCAGCTCGAGCGCGGCGCCGAGGTCGTCGTCGTCCGCCCCGGCGACGTCTACGGGCCTGGCTCGCGCGCCTGGGCCGCGATCCCCGCCGAGCTGCTGCGGCGCCGGCGCCTGCTGCTGCCCGCCGGCGGGCGCGGGATCTTCAGTCCGGTCTACGTCGACGACCTCGGCGACGGCGTCGTGGGGGCCGGCGGGCCCCCGGGAGCGCCCGGCCCGGGGTTGTA
>JBBSPV010000014.1:0-75240 GCA_038258425.1 Solirubrobacterales bacterium
AGGACGGCCGATGCGACGGGCCGCGCGACGTCACCGGGGCGGGCGGGCGGCCCGCCCGACGCTGCGCGGGGCGGCGCGCGGTCGAGGGTGCGGGCGGGGTCGGCGACCGAGTCGGCGATCCGACGGTCCGGCGTCGAGGTCGGACCTTGGGCTGCCGTGGTGCGTCAGTCGCGCTCTGGTCGCCTGGGCGCACCTGGGGCGACTGGCGTTCCCGCCGGCGCGAAGCGTCAGTCGCGCTCTGGTCGCCAGGGCGCGCGTGAGGCGACTGGCGCTCCCCGCTGGACCGGCCCGTCGCGCCCGCTAGGCCCGCCGAAGTCGGCGCCGCCTGCGCGGCCGTCGCCGGCGCCACGGCCCCCGACGGCAGCGGCGGCGGAGCGGGGGACAGGCGCGGCCACGCGACGACGAGGACGAGGACGCCGAGGGACGCCGCCACCGCCGCGACGTTGCCCCAGCGCACGCGGGTGAGCAGATCGGATCGCATGCCCCTCCTAGGCCGCGAGGGCCCGGAATTCGCCCCCCCTGACCCGGATTTCGGCCACCTGGGGCCCTGCTACAGTCGGCCGCCGCATGACCCGCGAAGCGCCGATCTACGACCTGACCCTCCTCCTCGACGCCGAGGCGGAGAGCGAGCGCCGCGACAAGATCGTGGCCGACGTCGAGACGCTGATCGATCGCACGGGCGGCTCGCTCGTCGGTCGTCACGACTGGGGCGTGCGCGAGACGACGTACGAGATCGACAAGAAGTCCAACGCCGATTACCACCTCATCCAGTTCTACGCCAACAACGAGGTGCTCGAGGCGCTGGACCACACGCTTAAGATCACCGACGGCGTCAATCGCTACCGCGTGATCAAGCTGCGGCCCGGCACCCCCGAGGCACCGGATCTCCGCGCGGGCGCCGCCGGCGACCAGCCGGCCGACGAGTCCTTCGACGACTGACCCGGCCGCGGCCGGCCCGTGAGGGGCCGTTCCGCGACGTGCCCGCTCCGTGCCGGCTTCGTGACGTCACGGCAACGATTTCGCACCAAAGAGCGGCGCGTCGGCGATCACAGCCGACCTCCGACGTAGACTCGCGCCAGCGTCTTCGAGTCCCTGCGAAAGGAGCCCTCCAGTGGCTGCCACGAACATCAACCGCGTCGTCCTGACCGGCAACCTCACCCGCGATCCGGAATTGCGCTCCACCGGCTCCGGACTCGCCGTCTGCGCCATGCGCATCGCCACCAACACCCGCCGCAAGGACCAGTCGGGCCAGTGGGTGGACAAGCCGAACTACTTCGACGTCACGGTCTTCGGTGCCCAGGGCGAGAACTGCGCGCGCTTCCTGTCGAAGGGCCGCCCCGTGGCGGTCGACGGACGGCTGGAGTGGCGCGAGTACACCGACAAGGACCAGAACAAGCGCCAGGCGGTCGAGATCGTCGCCGACGGCGTCCAGTTCCTCGGCGGCCGGGACGACCAGGGCCAGGGTCAGGGCGGTGGCTCGAGCTTCACCCCGCAGCGCTCGGATGTCCCCGTGGACTCGAGTGACTTCGCGCCCGTGGGCGCGCCCTCCGGCGGCGGCTCTTCCGCGGCCGACGACGACATCCCGTTCTAGGCCGCCGAGCGCTCCGGGCGCCCACGGGCGCCCGGACGGCCCGCCGCTACACTGAGCCGTTCCGAGTCGGATGCCTCGCGCGCTCGCGCCCGGCGTCCAAGGCCCGGCCTGCCGGAGGTCCGGCAGCGACGCCGGAGCGCGATCCCCGCGCGCCGGAGGGACGACACACGAGGTCTTCAAACAGTGGCGAAGCAGCGCAGCCGGCCGACGCGCCGGAGAGAGAAGCGTTCAAGCGGCGGTCCCGGGCGGCGCAAGCCGTGTCCCTACTGCCGGGACAAGGTCGACTTCGTCGACTACAAGGACATCGCGACGCTTCGCAAGTTCGTCTCCGATCGCGGCAAGATCCGCTCCCGGCGGATCAGCGGCGCGTGCCGCCGGCACCAGGCCCAGATCGCCACCGCGGTCAAGCGCGCGCGCGAGCTGGCGCTGCTGCCCTACGTCTCGGAGTCCACGGGCAGCGACGAGCGGCCCGGCCGGCGCGACCGCGGCGACCGCGACCGCTGATGCCGCAGGCCATCCTGCTCTCCGACGTCGAGAACGTCGGGACCAAGGGCACCGTCGTCGAGGTCTCCAAGGGCTATCTGCGCAACTTCCTCGTCCCCCGCAAGCTCGCCGAGCCCGCCACGCGCGGCTCCATCGAGGCCGCCCGCCGGCGCCAGGTCGCCGCGGACCGCGCGGTCGCCGAGCAGGCCCAGAAGGCGCAGGACAACGCCGCGGTCCTCAACAAGACGGTCCTCACGATCAGCCACCAGGCGGGCGAGGACGGCCGGCTGTTCGGGTCCGTGACCACCGAGGACATCTCCGAGGCCATCCGCGCCGCCCGCGGCCTGCGGATCGACCGGCGCCACATCCACCTCGAGGAGCCGATCAAGTCCGTCGGCACCCACATGGTCATCGTCGAGGTCGGTCCTGGCGTCATGGCCACGGTCAAGACCCTCGTCACCGAGCTCAAGTAGGTCGACGGACGGGTGCCGGCCCGTGGCCGGCACCCCCGTCGCAGGCGAACCGCCGCCGGGCTGTGACAAGTCCGTGGAGATTGCGGCAAGACCGTCACGGCAGCGTCCGCCGCGTCCGGTACGGGGCCTAGCCTCGCCCTCCCGATGAGCACCATGGAGCAGACCAACGGCCGCGGCGGCGGCCTTCTCCCGCCGCAGAGCCTCGAGGCCGAGCAGTCCGTCCTCGGCGCGGTCCTGCTCAGCGACCAGACGCTGTACGCGCTGGTCATCGAGATCGCCCTCAAGCCCGAGGACTTCTACCGTCCCCAGCACGGCGCGCTGTTCGAGGCGATGCTCGCGCTCTACGAGCAGGGCGATCCGGTCGACACGCTCACGGTCGTCGAGAAGCTCAAGGAGACCGGCCGGCTCGACGCGGCGGGCGGCGCGGCCGCCATCGAGGGGCTCGCCGCCTCCCCGCCCGTCGTCGGCAACGCGGCCTCCTACGGGCGCATCGTCAAGGAGACCGCGCTCGTCCGCGGGCTGCTCAACGCAACCTACCGGATCCAGCGGGACGTCTCCGAGCGCGCCGGCAACCCGCGCGAGCTGCTCGACCATGCCGAGCGCTCCATCCTCGACATCGGCCACGACGACCGCCGCAAGGACTTCCGCGTCATCTCCGAGGTCCTCGACGAAGAGGTCGAGAAGCTCGCGAAGCTCGCCGAGACCGGCAGCGCCGTCACGGGCACGCCGTCGGGCTTCTCCGACCTCGACGACATCACGGCCGGCTTCCAGCCCGGCAACCTGATCATCCTCGCGGCGCGGCCCTCCATGGGCAAGTCGAGCCTCGCGGCCAACTTCCTCGAGAACGCGGCCGTGCGCCACGGGCGGGCCGGCGTCATGTTCAGCCTCGAGATGGGCGAATCGGAGCTCGCCCAGCGCTTCATCGCCTCCCAAGGCTCGATCAAGGGCAACGACCTGCGGCGCGGCAAGGTCGCGTGGCCCAAGGTCACGACGGCGCTGAAGGCGCTCAGCGCGGCGCCGCTGTGGATCGACGACTCCTCGGACCTCTCCGTCCTCGACATCCGGGCCAAGGCTCGCCGGCTCGCCCAGCAGGTCGACGGCGAGCTCGGCCTGATCGTCGTCGACTACCTCCAGCTCATGCGCTCGGACAGCCGCTCGGACTCCGTGGTCGAGCAGATCGGCGAGATCTCCAAGGGGCTCAAGACGCTCGCCCGGGAGCTGCAGGTGCCGGTGCTCGCGCTCTCCCAGCTCTCCCGTGCCGTCGAGCAGCGCCACGACAAGCGCCCGATGCTCTCCGACCTGCGCTCCTCCGGGCAGATCGAGCAGGACGCCGACCTCGTGATGTTCATCTACCGCGAGGAGTACTACGAGGACGACTCGGAGCACCAGGGCGAGGCCGAGCTGCTAATCGCCAAGCACCGCAACGGCGGTCTCGGGACGGTGCCGCTCGTCTTCCAGCACGAGTACCCGCGCTTCATGCCCGGGATCCGCGACGCGGACCGGTACGCGGCGTGAGGAAGCGCATCCAGCTCGACGCGGAGGGCCACAGCGCCGCCTGCCCCTACGGCGAGTGCGACGGCTCGGGCTTCGTCGTCGACCTCGACGCCTACGCGACGCGCGCCTGCCGCTGCCGCCCGCGGCGCCTGGCCGACGCGAAGGCCCGGCGGCTCTCGGCGGTCATCCCCCACCGCTACGAGGGCGTGTCCTTCGATCGCCCACCGGTGACGGAGATCGACCCGCGCGTCGTCGAGCAGGTGCGCCGCTACGTCGACCGCCTGGACGAGCAGCTCGACGCAGGGCGCGGCCTGTGGCTCATGGGCGACGTCGGCACGGGCAAGACGACGCTGGCCATGCTCGTGTCCAAGGCGGCGCTCGAGCGGCGCCGCAGCGTCGCGATCTACTCCCTTCCCCGCCTGCTCTCGGAGCTGCGCAAGACCTTCGACGAGTCCTCGGACCTCTCCTACCTCCAGCTGCTGGACTCCCTGGGCCAGGTCGACCTGCTCCACGTCGACGACGTCGGCGCGGAACGCTCGAGCGAGTGGGTGCTCGAACAGCTCTACGCGATCGTGAACGCCCGGTACGAGGACGAGCGCGCGATCGTCCTCACGACGAACCTCAGCCCGGACCGGCTCGTGGAGCAGATCGGCGAGCGGACGGTCTCCCGCCTGCTCGAGCTCTGCGGCGACCCCGTGCCGCTGTTCGGGTCCGACCAGCGGCGACCCGAGCACGCTGTCCCCGAGCACCTGCGGGCCCCAGCCGCGCCGCCGCTGCGCTACGGGGAGGCGCCCGCGCTGCGTGGCTGGGGCGACTGAGCGCCCCGTAGACTGCGCGCGAGATGGCCGGCATCGTGATCATCGGCGCCCAGTGGGGCGACGAGGGCAAGGGCAAGATCACCGACCTGCTCGCCGAGCAGGTGTCCCTCGTCATCCGCTTCCAGGGTGGCAACAACGCTGGGCACACCATCGTGCGGGGGGACGAGACGTGGAAGTTCCACCTGATCCCCTCCGGGATCCTGTACCCCGGCAAGAAATGCGCGATCGGCAACGGCGTGGTGGTCGACCCGGCGGTCCTGACCGCGGAGATCAACGAGCTGCGCGCCCGTGGCGTCGACCTCACCGGGCTGCGCGTCTCCTCCAACGCGCACATCATCATGCCCTACCACCTGCTGCTCGACACCGCGGGCGAGACGCGCCTGGGCTCGGCGCAGATCGGCACCACGCGCCGCGGCATCGGCCCGTGCTACGCCGACAAGGCGTCGCGGCTCGGCGTCCGGTTGCAGGATCTCCTCGACGAGAAGATCCTCAAGAAGAAAATCATGGCCGCGCTGGAGCCCAAGCGGCTGTCCCTGCGCCCCTACGCCCGCTCGCCGGAGCTCGACCTGCAGGCCATGACCGAGCAGTACCTCTCCTACGGCCACGCGCTCGAGCAGTACATCGCCGACACGCCGCGCCTCGTCTGGGACTGCCTCGACGCCGGCGAGAACATCCTCTTCGAGGGCGCCCAGGGCACCTTGCTCGACATCGACCACGGCACGTATCCGTTCGTCACGAGCTCCAACCCGGTGGCCGGCGCCGCGAGCGCCGGGACGGGGGCGGGTCCGCGCGACCTGCACGAGATCTGGGGCGTGACCAAGGCCTACACCACCCGCGTCGGGGCCGGCCCGTTTCCGACGGAGCTCGACGACGAGCTCGGCGACGCCCTGCGCTCGGGCGGCGGCGAGTACGGCACCACCACGGGCCGCGCGCGGCGCGTCGGCTGGCTCGACCTCGTCGCGCTCAAGTACGCCGTGCGGCTCAACTCACTCACCCACCTCGCGATCACCAAGCTCGACGTCCTGTCCGGGCTCGGGCCGCTGCAGGTCTGCACGGGCTACCGCGGCAACGAGCGCACGTGGACGGAGTTCCCCTACCACCAGTCCGTCCTGCACCACGTCACGGGCGAGTACGAGACGCTCGAGGGCTGGGACGAGGACATCAGGGGCGCCCGGTCGGAGGCCGACCTGCCGCAGGCCGCGCAGGCCTACCTGACCTTTCTCGCGGACTTCATCGGCGTGCCGATCGCCTTGATCGGCGTCGGTCCGGGCCGCGATCAGGTCATCTGGACGGGCGCGGGGGCGACCAGCGCCGTGTCGCTCGCCGCGGCGGCCTAGCCGCCGGCGCCGGCGCCGGCCTCGGCGTCGGTGGAGAGGACCTCCGCCTCGCCGCGCCGGACGACGCGCGAGGCGACCGCGAGCGCCCCGAGGCCGGCGATCGTGCCGAGACTGAGCTGGACGGAGAGCACGCCCCCCTCGGACCAGTAGACGTCGTCGAGCTCCACGAGCAGGGCCGCCTCGTCGAGCGTCAGGGCCATGCCGGCGCCGAACGGCAGCGCCAGGAAGCGGTCGAGGCCCTCGTCGCGCGAGATGATCGACGCCGCCCCGGCCACGAAGGCGATCGCGATCCCGGGGATGAAGTGGTGGATGTGGCGGCCGCCGAGCTTGCGGTCGCGAAGCGGGCCGAACGTTCCGTGGCGGCGGATGGCGTGCGTGCTCAGTCGCACGGCGCCGGCCGTGACGACGTAGCTGAGCAGGAGGTTGAGCAGCGCGTTCTCGCGCACCGAGCCGCTCTGGTAGCCCACGACCGCGACCTCGACGGTCTCGCGGGCCGCCTCGGCGCCCGCCTCCAGCACCCGGTCCGGCTCGACGGGGAAGGGCGCGCGGCCCCGCCGCCAGACGTTGAGATACTCGAAGCCCGTGGCCGCCGCGGTGAAGCCGGCCGCGGCGCCGGCCAGGGCCTCCGTGCCGGTCGGGCGCCTCATCGCCAGCGCTCGAGGAGGTCGGCCTCCCCGACCTCGCGGACCACCCGGCCGGGAACGCCCATGACGACCGCGCGCGCCGGGACGTCGCGGGTGAGGACCGCGCCCGCCGCGACGAAGGCCTCCTCGCCGACCTCCACGCCGGGACAGATCACCGCGCCCCCGCCGATGCGGCAGGCCCGCCGCAGCGTCGCCCCGCGCAGCGCCGAGCCGCGCGGATGGCGACCCATGGTGTCGTCGTTGGTCGTGCTCGCGCCCGGCCCGACGAAGACGTCGTCCTCCACGACCGAGAAGGCGGTCAGATAGCACGACGTCTGGACCTTCACGCGGTCGCCCACGGTGACGTCGCAGTCGACGGCCGAGCCGCGCCCGATCACCGTGCGCTGGCCGATCACCGCCCGTTCGCGTACGAAGCACTGGTCGCCGAGGATCGTCCCGGGCCCCACCGACGCGCCCGCGAGGACCACGGCCTGCGCTCCGACCACCACGCCGGCCGCGAGCCGCAGCGGCGCCAGCGGACCGCGGGCGGCGCTCGAGGTCGCCGACAGCCGCGGGGCCTTCCCGAGCACCGCGCCGTCGCCCACCACGCATTCCTCGCCGAGCACCGTGCCGGCGTGGACGACGACGTGGGCCCCGAGCTCCACCGAGTCCGGCAGGACGACGTCCTCACCGAGCACGAGGCCCGGCGCGCGGTCAGACGACCGCACGTCGGGATCGGTCCAGGGCGGCCTGGGCCGCCTCGAGCACCCGCACCACGCGCAGGCCGCTGTGGCCGTCCGAGCGAGGGGTGGTCCCACTGCGGACGCACTCGACGAAGTGCTCGCACTCCAGGCGCAGCGGCTCGCGGTTGGGGACGCGCGGGCTCCAGATGTCGCCCGAGCGGGTGATGTACTCGCCGTAGCCGGCGCTGGACTCGTCGAAGCCCTTGTCGTAGACGGTGACCTTGCGCTCGAGGTCCATGTCGTCGAAGGTCGCCATCCGGCGGGCGCCGACGACGGTGAAGCGGCGCGCCTTGTGGGGGTCGAGCCACGACAGGTGCAGGTGAGCGGCGCGGCCGGAGGGAAAGCGCAGGAAGCCGAAGACGACGTCCTCGACACCCGGACGCATGTACGCCTCGCCCCGCGCCTCGACCTCGCTGGGCTCCTCCCCGTCGAGCAGGTGCAACAGCACGGACACGTCGTGGGCGCCGAGCGACCACAGGGCGTTCTCGTCCGCGCGGAGCTTGCCGAGGTTGAGCCGGTGCGAGTAGACGTAGTGCAGGTCGCCGAGATCACCGGAGTCGGCGATGGCCTTGAGCGTCTCGACGGCCGGGTGGTACTCGAGCAGGTGGCCGACCATGAGCAGCCGGCCGGCGCGCTCGGCCGCGGCCACCGCAAGCTCGGCCTCGGCGACCGTCGTGGCCAGCGGCTTCTCCACGAAGCAGTGCTTGCCGGCGTCCAGGACACGGACCGCGAGAGCGGCATGGGTCGGCACCGGCGTCGCGAGCACGACGGCGTCGAGCGTCGGGTCGGCGAGCACGTCGTCGAAGTCGCCGGTGCGCCGAACGCCGGGGTGCTGGGCGCCGACCCGGTCGAGGGCGTCGGGCGACGCGTCGCACAGCCACGCCAGCTCGCAGCCGGCCAGTCCGGCGAAGTTGCGGGCGAGGTTCGGGCCCCAGTAGCCGAGGCCGGCGACGGCGATGCGGACGGGCTCGGGCACGGTCAGGAGCCTAGGCACCGGCCGCGCCCAGCGCGGCGACCACGCGCTCGCCGGCGTGCCCGTCGCCGTAGAGCTCGGGGCGCCGCGCGGGGCGCCGTCGCTCCAGGGCGGCCCGGGCGGCCCCGGCGTCGAGGTCGACGAGGACGTTCCAGCCGGCCTCGACCGTCTCCCGCCACTCCGTCGTGTCGCGCAGGGTCACGCACGGGACGCCGGCGAGATAGGCCTCCTTCTGGACGCCGCCCGAATCGGTCAGCACCCGGTTGGCGTGCAGCAGCAGGGCGGTGAACTCGACGTAGCCCAGCGGTGGGGTGAGGTGCACGCGCGCGGACGCCTCGAGCCGGCCGAGCTGCCCGGCAGCGGCGAGCCGCGCGCCGGTGCGCGGGTGCAGCGGGAGGACGACGTCCGCCTCGACGGCGAGCAGCAGCTCGACCAGGCGCCGCAGGCGCTCGGGGTCGTCGACGTTGCCCGACCGGTGCGCCGTGGCCAGCACGTAGGCGCCGGGGCTCACGCCTGCCCGGTCCAGCACGTCCGTGCGCGCGCGGGCGCGCGGCGCGACGAGCCGTGCCACGTCGACCATCACGTCGCCCACCACGACGACCTCGCCGGCGACCCGCTCGGCGCGCAGCCGGCGCGCCGGCGCCTCGGAGGAGCACAGCAGCAGATCCGCCGCATGGTCGGTCAGCACGCGGTTGAGCTCCTCCGGCATCGCCCGGTCGAAGGACCGCATCCCCGCTTCGACGTGCGCCACGGGCACCCGCCCCTGGGCGGCCGCGAGTCCACCGGCGAGGGTCGAGTTCGTGTCGCCGTAGACGAGCACCCGATCCGGGCGCTCGGCCACGAGCAGCTCGGCGACCGCCGCCAGCATGCGGGCGGTCTGGGCCGTGTTGGAGCCGCCGCCGAGGTCGAGCCGGTGCTCGGGCCGCGACAGGCCGAGCTCGTCGAAGAACACGCGCGACATGTCGTCGTCGTAGTGCTGGCCGGTGTGGACCGTCACCTCGTCGGCGACCTCGCGCAGGCGGCCCGAGACGGCGGCGGCCTTGACGAACTGCGGCCGGTTGCCGATGACCGTGAGGACCTTCAAGCCGCCGGCGCTCAGGCCGCGGACAGCGTGCGCTCGACGTCCTCGCGCAGCGCGGCGGCGACCCGCTCGGTCACCGGACCGGGGGCGGCCGGCAGCGGCCTGCCGTCGATGGCGCTGATCGGCATCGCCTCGCGCACCGACGAGGCGATGAAGGCCTCGTCCGCGTCGAAGAGCTCCTCGAGCGTCGTCACGCGCTCCTGCACGTCGCAGCAGGCCATCACGTGGTCGCGGGTGATCGACTGCAGGATCCGCTCGGACAGCGGCGGGGTGAGCAGGCGGCCGCCGGAGACCCAGAACAGCGTCCACGTGGGGCCCTCGAGCACGCGGCCGTGGGGCGTGACCAACAGCGCCTCGTCGGCGCCGTCCTCCTTGGCGAGCCGCCCCGCGAGCATGTTGGCGGCGTAGGAGAGCGTCTTGAGCCCGTCGAGCACGCGCGTCGGGGCGTAGGTCACGGTCCGTACCGACTGGGTCGGCGGGTTCTGGGGCAGCGGCTCGAGCAGCAGCACCCGCCGGCCGCCACGGGTCAGCACGACGCGCAGCAGCCCCTCGACGGCGCCGGCGCGATCGAGCAGCTCGGCCACCTCGGCTTTCAGCGCGTCCACGTCGGGCTCGAGCCGCAGACCGGCGCAGGTGCGCTCCAGCCGGGCGTAGTGCTCCTCGAGGGCGAACGGCCGCCCGGCGTAGAGCCGGATGACCTCGAAGCCGCCGTCCCCGCGCAGCAGGCCCTCGTCGGTCGCCGGGATCATGGCGTCGGCCGCGGGGCCGACGACGCCGTCGATCGAGGCCAGCAGCGGCACGCTCATGGCGCCAGCCTACCGCCGCGGGGTCGTCGGAGGCACTCGCGCAGGTCGCCGGCCGCCGCGGACCCGACCTGACCGCAAGCCGGCGTACGGTCGTGGCTCAGCCATCCAACCACAGGAGCGCCGATGGACTTCAAGCTCGAGCTGGTCGCCGTCCCGGTCACCGACGTGGACCGCGCGAAGGCCTTCTACGTGGCGGCCGGCTTCCACGCCGACCACGACCAGCGCGTCGACGAGACACTCCGCTTCGTGCAGATGACCCCGCCGGGCTCGGCCTGTTCCATCTGCTTCGGCGAGGGCATCACCCCGGCCGAGCCCGGCTCGGTCAGGGGCTTGCAGCTTGTCGTCTCGGACATCGAGGCGGCCCGATCCGCGCTGGTCGACGGTGGGATCGAGGTGAGCGACATCGCCCGCCTGGCCTGGGGCGACTTCGTCTACTTCTCCGACCCCGACGGCAACGCCTGGGCCGTGCAGGCGCTGCCGGACCGCGGTTGAGGCTATGCCGACGGAACGAGTCGCACGCCGGCCGTGCGCGCACCCGCCCGCAGGCGGTGGTCCCAAACGGCGAACACGGTGTCGCGACCGTCGACGGCGAGCAGGCTGGCCAGATGGACTGCGTCGGCGCCGCGCAGTGCGTGTTGGCTGGCCAATCGTCCAGCGCGCGCGGTGACCGGCTCGGTGAGTTCGACCGGCCTCGTCGACGCCCAGTAGTCCTCCCATGCGGACTCGGCCCGACGCTGCTCCGCCAAGTCCAGGCGATCCGCCCGGCCGGCGGCGGCCAGCGCGGCGCACACCTCGGGATACGCAAGCGGGCTGGACACCGCGGCATCGCAGCCATCCCACAGGGTGGCGGCGAGGTCGCTGCCCTTCTCCTCGACGAGCAGCTTCACGAAGGCGCTGCTGTCGAAATACACGATCGCCATCCGCGGTCAGCGCCGCTGCTCGCTCACAAGGTCGGCGACCGGGCCGCGTGCCTGCACCCGGCGGGCACGCCGCGCGGCAGGACGGTCGGTCCGCTGCGGCTTGCTGAGCACGCCGCGCTCCATGAGCTGCTCGAGCAACGGGGCCGTGTCGACCGCGAGTAGCCGCGCCACCGGAGTACCGCGGGCGGTCACGACGATCTCCTCCCCAGCCTGGGCGCGCTCGATCCAACTCGACAACTCGGCCCGCAGCGTGCTGATCGCAACATCCATCTGCCAAAGTGTACAAGTGTCCGAGGAGGATCCGTACAGCGAGCCTCGTGGGCGGCCGCCTTCACCGATCACCGCGGACGGCGTCGTCGTGGTCGGTCGCCCCGAACGCCGCGCATCATCCTGCCGGGGCAGGACTGATGAACGAGACGCCCGTGCGTCCGAGCGGGCAGCACTCCACCGGGAATCTCCTGCTGATCCAGAGGGGCTGGACCGAGCACGGCGCGCCAAGAGTCTGGCTTCAGCACGTGGTTCCGATAGTGCCCCCGGAAGGAATCGAACCTTCAACCTTCGGATTAAGAGTCCGCTGCTCTGCCAGTTGAGCTACAAGGGCGCGGGGAGCGAGGATAGCGGGAGGCGGCGGCGCTACTTCGGCGGCGCCGGCGTCGGCGAGGCCGCGCCCGCCTGCTGCTGGGCCTGCTGCTTGGCCTGCTGCAGCTGGGAGCGGATCTCGGGGCGGCGGTCCGCGTCGGCGAGGCTCAGGGCCTTCTTGGTGGCCAGGTCACCCTTGCGGGTCTGGCCCGCCTCGTAGGCCACCGCGGCCCACTTCGCGTACGGCCCGGCCGCGTTGCGCTCCTTCGCCACGATCTCCAGCGCGTCGACGGCCCCGGTGCGGTCGTTGAGCGTCGCGTAGGCCTTGAAGGCGAGGTTCCCGGCCTGCGACTGCAGCTCGGCGTTCTTGGGGTTCGTGGCCTGGTAGCCCTCCCAGGCCTGGACGGCCTCGCGCAGGCGCTTCTTGCCGGCCGCGTCGAACGTGCCCGTGGTGGCGTTGAAGCCATCCGTCGTGCGGGCGAGGTTCGATCGCGCGCGGACGAGCTCGACCCAGGCCTGCTCGTCCCGGGGATTCGCCTGCACCGCGGCCCGCGCCGCGCGCTCCTGCTTGACGTAGCGCGCTGACCCGTTGCCCCCGGATCCGCCGTTGCCGGTGATCGCATCCACGAGGCCGCCGTTGGTCTGCCCGCCGATCCCGAACAGGACGAGTCCGCCGCCCATGAGGACGGCGAGGAACAGGTAGATCACCTTGACGGTGTTCTTGCGGCCACGGCCGCGGAGGTCGAAGAGCATCTCAGTCGGGGTCGTCGCCGATAGGGAAGACGTCGTCGTCCTCCGCCGCGGCGAGCTTCTTGGCCCGCCGGTCCATCAGCGCTGCGATGACGATAGAGCCTTCGTAGAGGACGTAGAGCGGGGCCATCGAGAGGAACAGCGTCACGGGATCCGTGCCCGGCAGCAGCATGGCGATGACGGCGATCGCGAGGATCGCGTAGCGGCGGTTGGCCCGCAGTTGGGCGACGGAGATGATCCCGACCCGGACGAGCAGCAGGATGCCGATCGGGACCTGGAACAGGGCGCCCAGGCCGATGCAGGTCAGGACGGTGAACTTGTAGAGGTCCCGGGCCTGGATGAGGATGTCGAAGTTCGACGAGTTGAAGTTCTGCAGGACCCTGATCGCGTTCGGGAGCACCGCGAAGTACGCGAAGGACGCACCGGCCACGAAGAGGAAGGGCACCATGAGCATCAGCGGCACCGCCGCCTTGCGCTCGCGCGAAGAGAACGCCGGCAGGACGAAGGCGTAGGCCTGCCAGAGCAGGATCGGCAACGACAGCAGCAGCGCGGCGTAGGCGGCGACCTTGAAGGTCTGGGTGAACGGCTCGGCGACCCCGAGGGTCACGGGCTGGCGGGCCTGGACGGGCGGGACCGCCGCCTCCAGCCGCCGCGCCTCGGCCTGCACGGCGGTCGCGGCGCGCTTCGTCGCCGCCGACGCCCCCGCGTCGTCGGCCAGCGTGGCGGCGAGCGCGCCCTGGGTGCGCGCCAGGGCGCCGATGCGGCGCTGGAACGTGCTCGTCTTGGCCAGGGCCCCCTTGTTCGACTGGCCCTTGGTCGCGATCTCGAACGGCCGGTTGACCGCGTTGAGGACGAAGTCGCTCTGCCAGAAGCAGAGGGCGAAGCAGGCGAGGAAGGCGACGACGCAGACGATCAGCCGAGTACGCAGCTCGTCGAGATGCTCGACGAGGCTGAGCTGGTCCTCGTGCCGGACTGAGCGCAGGGCGGTGGCCATGGGAAGGCGCTCAGCGCCGGCGCTCGGGGACGACCTCGCCCTCGAGCACCTCGTCCTCGTCCGCGCGCGGCGCCGCCGGCCCGGCCGCGTCGTCGCCGCGTCCGCGCAGGCCGGAGCGCAGCTCGCGCAGGCCGCCGCCGAGCTGACGCCCGAGGGCCGGCAAGCGCTTGGGCCCGAGCAGCACAAGCACGATCAAGAGGACGACGAGGAGCTCGGGGATCCCGGGCGTCATGGCCATCCGAGGCTAGCGCGCGACCCCCTCCGACCGGATCACTCAAGCCCGGCCGCTAGCTGCCGAACACCGCGGGCAAGCGGCCATGAGCGACCTCTCCGACCCCTCCGAGCGCATCCGGCGCGTCAAGCTCCCCTCCGGGCGCTCCATCGACGTCGTCTACTTCGACCGCGGCGAGACCACCGCGGCCCCGCCCGCCACCGACCTGCACGTCTGCTCCGGGTGCCGCGGCCGGTTCGTCTACCCCGTCCGCTGGATGGAGCACGACGCCGTCTCCTGGGAGGTCGAGCTGCGCTGCCCGAGCTGCGAGCGGCGCACCGTGGGCACCTACGCCCAGGCGGCGGTCGACCGCTTCGACGAGGTGCTCGACCGGGGCTCCGACGCCCTGGCCCGCGACCTGCGCCGGCTCACGGTCGCGAACATGGAGCAGGAGCTCGAGTGCATCAGCCGCGCGCTCGCCGCCGACGCGCTCCTGCCCGAGGACTTCTGAAGGTTTCGGCCTTCGGTCACCCGGCTCCGCCGGCGACCTTCGGACGACGTCACGCTACGAATACCGGTCGACGACGCCGTCGGCCACGAGCTCGAGCGCGCCGCGCTGGCCCTCCGGCAGCGCGGGCAGGGACGCCTGAGCCTGCTCGACCATGGCCAGCGCCCGCTCCCGGGCGGCCTCGAGCGCGCCGGTGGCGGCGATCGCGTCGCACACCGACTCGGCCTGCTCGGGCGTCGTGACCGCGCGCAGGTCGAGGTCGGCGAGCAGCGGGGCGCGCTCCCGCGCGAGGATCAGCGGCAGCGTCACCGTGCCGTCCAGCAGGTCCGTGCCGCGGTGCTTGCCCGTGCGCTCGACGGGCCCGGAGACGTCGAGCACGTCGTCGAGCAGCTGGAAGGCGAGGCCGATCCGACGGCCAAAGGCCCCGAGCACGTCGGGCGGACCGCCGCCCTCCAACGCTCCGAGCGCGCAGGCGGCCTGGAACAGCCGCGCGGTCTTGAGGTCGCAGCGGTGCAGGTAGCGATCGACGGAGACGGCGAGGTCCCACGCGTCGGCGCGCTGGACGAGCTCCCCCTGCACGAGCGCCGACGCCGCCGCCGACAGCACCCGCACCTCGTCGACCCGGCCGTTGGCGGTCAGCTCGGCGAAGGCCTGGGCGAACAGCAGGTCACCCGTGGCGGTGGCCATCCCCCGGCCGGCCGAGGCGAAGACCGTGGGGACCCCGCGGCGCAGCGCAGCCGCGTCGAGTACGTCGTCGTGGACGAGCGTCGCCGAGTGCACGAGCTCCACGGCCGCCGCCGGGCGCAGCAGCCGCTCCTCCGCCGCCGCGTCGGCCGGCGGGCCGGCCGCGAGCAGGACGAGCAGCGGCCGCAGGCGCTTGCCGCCGGCCGCGATCGTCGAGCCGGCGTACTCGCCGAGCACCTCCCCGTGCTCGCGGGCGAGGGCGCCGAGGCGCGACTCGAGCCGGTCCATGAGCCCGGGCACGTGCACTCCCGCGGCCTCGATGACGGCCAGCACCGTCTCGGCGGAGGCCATCAGCTCGGCACACGCCCGTGGTGCAGGGCGATGATCCCACCGGCCGTGAGCACCCAGCGGACGTCCACGAGGCCGGCACCGGCGAGTACGCCGCCGAGCGGCACGGGCTGCGGGAAGCGCCGGACGGAGCTCGGCAGGTACGTGTACGCGTCGTCGAAGCGGCCGAGCTGCGGAACGATCCGGTCGAACCAGACGGAGAAGAAGGTCGACAGCGGCGGCTTCGTCGGCGTCGTGATCTCGAGCACGACGACCTTGCCGCCCGGCCGCACGACCCGGGCCATTTCACCGACGCCACGCTCGAGGTCGCCGAAGTTGCGGGCCCCGAAGCCGACCGTGGCCGCATCGAAGGCGTCGTCGGCGTAGGGCATCGCCATGGCGTCCGCCCACTGCCAGTCGACAGCCGGCTCCTTGACCCGGGCGCGGTCCAGCATGCCCTCGGAGAAGTCCGAGCCGACCACGGAGCCGCCGGGCGTCACCCGCCGCAGCAGCTCGATGGCCAGGTCGCCGGTGCCCGTGGCCACGTCGAGCGCCCGGTCACCGGGCCCGACCTCGGCCAGCTCGACCGCCCGAGCGCGCCAGCGATGGTGCAGTCCGGCGGTCATGACGGAGTTCATCACGTCGTAGACCCCGGCGATCCGGTCGAACATCGCGCGGACCTGCTTGTCGGGCAAGGTGCCCGCGCGGGCCTCGGCGGACGGCACTACTGGCGACCGTCGGCGAGCACTACCCGCCGGCCGAGGCCCTCTGGCTCTGCGCTCCGGGAGCCTCCTTGTCCTTGAGCGACGCGAGGAAGGCGACGAGCTCGGACTTCTTGTCGGCCGGCAGTCCCTTGAACGACGGCATGGGCGCGGTCGGGTTCTCCAGCGTGCGCTTGATCGCCGCCGGCAACAGCCGGTCGCCGATGTTCGTGAGGTTCGGCCCCGGGCCGCTGTTGCCGTTCTCGCCGATCTTGTGGCACGCGAGGCAGCCGGACTGGGCGACGACGAGCTTGCCGGGCTCGTACTTCGCCGCCGTCTTCATGTCGACTTCGTTCGGAGAGCCGGCCGAGGCGCCGAGGTAGGTCAGGTAGCCCATCGCGAAGATCGTCAGGATGCCCGCCGTGGTGGCGATCGGCCGGCGCTCGGGGCGGCGCTCCGGGCCCTTGTCGATGAAGGGCAGCGTGAACAGCAGGACCATGGCGATCGTCGGCACGCCGATGGTGGCGAGCGGCGTGAGGATCGCGGGCTTGATGACGCGCAGCAACTCGAAGAGGAAGAAGAAGTACCACTCCGGGCGCGGCACGTAGGTCGTGGTCGTTGGGTCGGCCTTCGGGCCGAGCTCCGCGCCGAAGACCAGCGCCAGCAGGATGATCGACAGGACGACGATCACCGCCATGATCGAGTCCTTCGCCACGGCGTAGGGGAAGAACGGCTTGCCCTTGGACTTCAGGACGGAGTATTCGCGGAGGTAGGCCTCCTTCTCGCGCTGGTTCATGCGAGACCGTTCCTAGACCTTGTCCGTGCGGAGGGCTTCGTCGACGTCGGACCGAATCCACGGGGGAGCCGTGGTCCCGAGCCGGGCGACGAGGTAGAGGTGCGCGCCCATCATCGCCGCGAGCACCCCGGGCACGAGCAGCATGTGGATCGCATAGAAGCGCGAGAGGGTCGTCGCCCCGAACTCCGCGCCGCCGCGCAGGAAGTCGGACAGGAACGGCCCGACGAACGGGCCGGTGCCGTTGATGTTGACGCCGACGACCGTCGCCCAGAAGGAGCGCTGGTCGAACGGGAGCAGATAGCCCGTGAAGGACATCGTCATCGTGAGGATGAGGAGCACGACGCCGATGATCCAGTTGAGCTCGCGCGGGTACTTGTACGCGCCGAAGAAGAACGTGCGCGCCATGTGCAGGAAGACGAGGACGACCATCACCGTCGAGCCCCAGCGGTGCATGCCGCGGACGAACTCACCGAGGAAGACCTCGTTGGTCACGTGGCGGATGGACTCGTAGGCCCCGCCCGCCGCGTCCGGCCGGTAGTACATGGCGAGGAACACGCCCGTGACGGCCTGGGACAGGAAGGCGAACAGGCTGGCCGAGCCCAGCGTGTAGAACCAGTTGGTCCCCTTCGGCACCTTGCGGAACATCGTCCAGCGCATGCCGCCGGACAGCGCGGTGCGCTCGTCGACCCAGTCGGCCGCCGAGATGCCGGCCTCCTTGAGCTGCTCGAGCGGCTGGGCCGGCGGCGCCTCGCCTGGCCGGTTGGGCGAGGGCTTGAGCGTGTCCGGGACGGGGGGCAGGGGGAGCTTGGGCACTACGTCATCCCTGGGGGGTCGAGACGCGGCCGGGGTAGAAGTACTGGCCGACGCCGTCGAGATCCTCGCCCGGGTCCCGGTAGGACGGGAAGCGGGTGAACTCGCCGTTGACGGAGTAGCGCGGGCCGATCTCCAGCTGGCCGTTGCGCTCGCGGGTGTAGAAGCGGTCCAGCGGCCGCACCGGGGGGCCGCCGGTGCGCCTGCCGCGGAAGTCGTAGACGCCGCCGTGGCACGGGCAGATGAAGCGCTTGGCCGCGTCCACGTACCGGACGGGGCAGCCCAGGTGCATGCAGCGGGTGGACAGCGCGATGAAGTTCTCGCCCTTGGGCAGCTGGGAGCGCGGACCGTCGATGGACTCGTTGTACTTGCGTACGTAGGCCGTGGACTTGCCGATCTCCCCGACGCCCTGGACGAGCGAGATGACCTTCGGGACGTAGGTGTCGTCGGGGAAGTCCGACGCCGGCCCCACCGGGTTCCAGATCGGGTCGGGCCGCTCGAACAGCGGCGTGCCCGCCGCGAAGGCCAGCACGGGGAGCGTGAAGCCCATGGCGGCCACGGCGCCCGCGCCGTTGACGACGCCGGTCATGAAGCGCCGGCGCGTGACCGTCTCGCCCTCGAAGGCCCCCGGGATGTTGCGGTCCGCGGTGTACTTCGACTTGGGTGTCTTGCGTCCGGTGGCCACTGAGCTTGAAGGGTCCTTTAGGGGTGGTACGGCCAGAACTGTACCGCTCACCCGCGGTCCGAGGGCGCCTGAGCCGACCGTGCGTGCGCCCGGTCGCCGTCCGTGGCGCGCTCGGGTCCGGGACCGCCGCAAGCGGCGATGGCGGCCGCGCCGGCGACCCAGGCCCGGGCGGCGCGCTCGGGCCGCTCCTCGGCCTGCGCGCGGGCGCCTTCGGCGATGACCCCGGCGAGCGCCGCGACGGACGCGAGGTCGCCGAGCCGGGCCAGCCGGTCGAGCCCGAAGGCGTACAGGTGGTCCCCGGCGAGCAGCGCCAGGTCGGGGTCGGCCCCGTCGAGCAGGCGGCCGGTGCCGGCGTGGAGCCGGTGGCCCTCGTGGACGGCCTCGACGACCAGCGCGTAGCCGTCGGCCGGATCGGCCGTGCGGGCCCCCGCGGCCGCGGAGGCGCCGACCGCGTCGTCGGCGCCCACGGGCGGGTCGACCGTCGCGCCGGCGAGGAGCCCGTTCCCGGCCCGGAGCTCGGCGGCGAGCTGCCTGAGGACGGGAGACCGGGCTTCGCGGTCTGGCCCGGTTTCGCCCTCCGGTCGTCGCAAGCTCCTCCCTCCCGGCGACGTCACCTGCTCCTCCGGTCGTCGCGAGCTCCTCCCTCCCGGCGACGTCACCGGATCTCCGCGAACGCCGCCGCGGCCGCCTCGAGGGTGCGGGTCACGTGGTCGGGGGTGTGGGCCAGCGACGGGAACCAGGCCTCGAACTGCGAGGGCGGCGGGTAGACGCCGCGAGCCAGCAGCGCGCGGCACCAGGCCGCGTGGGCGTCGAGATCGCAGGCCGCGGCGCTCGCGTAGTCCGTCACCGGCGTCTCGGAGAAGAAGACGGTCAGCAGGCCCGTGACGTTGACGACCTGGACCGGGCGGTCGCCCGCCGCCTCCCGGAGGCCGTCCGCGAGCGCGGTGGTCGTGGCCGCGAGCCGGTCGTAGGCGTCGTGGTCGAGCATCGCGAGAGACTGGAGCGCCGCCGCGACCGCGAGCGGGTTGCCCGACAGCGTGCCGGCCTGGTACACCGGCCCCGCGGGGGCGATCCGCTCCATGAGCTCCACGGAGCCGCCGTAGGCCGCGGCGGGCAGGCCGCCGCCCACAACCTTGCCCATGACCGTGAGGTCCGGCGAGACGCCCGAGAGCTCCTGGGCGCCCCCCGGAGCGACCCGGAAGCCGGTGATGACCTCGTCGAAGACGAGCAGCGCTCCCGTGGCGGTCGCGCGCTCGCGAAGATGCTCGAGGAACCCGCACCGGGGCGGGACGAGCCCCATGTTCGCCGGCCACGGCTCGACGAGGATGGCGGCGAAGTCGTGCTCGGCGACGGCGGCCTCGACGCCGGCGAAGTCGTTCCAGCCGACGATCACGGTGTTGGCGGTCGCCGCCAGCGGGACCCCGGGCGAGGACGGGATGGCCGCCGTCGCCAGCCCGGAGCCGGCCTCGACCAGCAGGCCGTCGACGTGCCCGTGGTAGGCCCCGGCGAACTTCAGGAGCTTCTCGCGCCCCGTGGCGGCGCGCGCGAGCCGGATGGCGCTCATGGCCGCCTCTGTGCCCGACGAGGTCATGCGGCTCATGCTCACGGCCGGCATGCGCGTGGCGATCTCCTCCGCCAACAGCACCTCGCCCTCCGTGGGCGCGCCGAACGTCGTGCCGCGCGCGGCGGCCTCCGCGACGGCCTCCACGATCGCCGGGTGGGCGTGCCCGTGGATCAGCGGGCCCCAGGAGCAGACGTAGTCGACGAAGCGGTTGCCGTCGACGTCGATCAGCTCGGCGCCCTGGGCGCGGGAGACGAAGAGCGGGTCGCGTCCGATCGCGCGCATGGCGCGCACGGGCGAGTTGACACCGCCGGGCAGCACGCCGACCGCGCGGGAGAACAGCGCCGCCGAGCGCGCGTCCGTCAGCGAGGAGGTCGAGGCGAGGACATCGCTCGGGGGTCCACCTCCGGCAGCGCGGCCGGTCGTCAAGGGCCCCAGGAGGTCCAAGCTGCCGCCGCCACCCTCAGACACCGGCGTGCTCGCGCTCCCAGGCGCGGAACTCGCCCGTGAAATAGCGCATGCGGATCTTCTTGTACTCCGTCGAGGAATACAGCGTCGCACGCCCGGTGACCCCGGTCTTGGCGGCGATCGCGTCCAGCACGGCGTCGCACTCCTCCTTGGAGCGCCCGTGGGCCATGGTGAACAGCGCGTAGGGCCAGTCGGGGTAGGTCGGGCGCTCGTAGCAGTGCGAGATGCCGCGCGTGGCGGCCATCTCCCGGCCGATCTCGAGCACCCGGTCCGCCGGCACCTCCCAGACGCCCATGCCGTTGGCGGAGAAGCCGGCGCGGCGGTGGTAGAGGATGGCCGCGACGCGGCGCAGTCCATGGCGCTCGCGGAGCGAGTCCAGGCGGCGGAAGACCTCGTCCTGGTCGGTCCCCAGCCGCTCGGCGGCGGGGGCGTAGGGCTCCGCGCAGACCGGCATCGGGCCCTGCGTCGCCTTGATCACCTCCACGTCGGACTCCGTGACCTCGATCGGGTCGAGCTCGAGCGGCTCGGCGGCCTCGACGGCCTGGGCGAGGGCATCGGTGCCCTGCACCATCTCGAGGTCCATGCGGATCTTGAAGAGCTTGAGCGTCGGCAGCTGGCGGATCGACTCCGCCCCCGTGGCCTCCTGCAGGACGTCGAGCGTGCCCTGCATGCCCAGCGGCGAGTCGGGCTCGACGGCGAGCGTGAACCACAGGTTGAAGTCGTGGTTGCGCAGGTAGTTGTGGGTCACGCCGGGGTGGGCGTTGATGACCTGCGCCGCCCGGTGCGGGTACTCGCCGTCGACCTTGGCGGCGACGAGCATCGACTCGTAGCCGAGCGCACGGGTATCGAAGATCGGGGTGATCTCGCGGATGATGCGCCCGTCGAGCAGCCGCTGGGCGCGCTCGAGCACGTCGGCCTCGGTCAGCCCGGCCAGCTCGGCGACGTGGGCGAACGGGCGCCGGGCGACCGGGAAGTGACCTTGCAGGAGGTTGAGCAGCTTGCGGTCGTCGTCGTCGAGCGGGATGGCCGAGCCGCCCTTGCGGGATCGGAGCTTGGGCACGGCGCCCTTGGTCTCGCCCTTCGTCGGTCTCGCCTTCGGCTCGCCACCGGCATCCGGCTTCGCTGGGCCTCTGCTCAAGTTCTGACCTCCGGTCGACGTCACGTCAGCCATCGACAGACATCCTTCGCGTGGTAGGTGATGAGGATGTCGGCGCCGGCGCGGCGCAGGCCCGTGAGCGCCTCGAGCACGGCGGCGCGCTCGTCGAGCAGTCCCTGGCCGGCCGCGGCCTTGAGCATCGCGTATTCCCCACTCACGTTGTACGCGGCCACGGGCAAGCGGGTCGACTGCTTGACGCGCCAGATCACGTCGAGGTACGGCAGGGCGGGCTTGACCATGACGATGTCGGCGCCCTCCTCGACGTCGAGGAGCATCTCGCGGATCGCCTCGTCGCCGTTGGCCGGGTCCATCTGGTAGCCGCGCCGGTCGCCGTCGCTCGGCGTGGAGTCGGCCGCCTCGCGGAACGGCCCGTAGAAGGCGGAGGCGAACTTGGCCGAGTAGGCCATGATCGGGGTGTCGGCGAGGTCGTGGTCGTCCAGCGCGGCCCGCAGGTGCCCGACCCGGCCGTCCATCATGTCGCTCGGGGCGATGATGTCGGCCCCGGCCTGGGCCTGGGAGACGGCCGTCCGGCCCAACAGCTCGAGGGTCTCGTCGTTGACCACGGTGCCCTCGCGCAGGACGCCGCAGTGGCCGTGGCTCGTGTACTCGCACAGGCACAGGTCGGTGATCACGAGCAGGTCCGGGTGGGCTGCCTTGATCGCCCGGGTCGCGAGCTGGACGATGCCCTCGTCGTCCCACGCGCCCGAGCCCTCCTCGTCCTTGCTCGCCGGCAGGCCGAAGAGCAGCACGCCGGGGATGCCGAGCGCCGCGCACTCGCCGGCCTCGGCGACGGCGCCGTCGACGCTCAGGTGGTCCACGCCCGGCATGGCCTCGATCGGCCTCCGCGGCCGCGTCGCGCCGGCCTGGACGAACATCGGCGAGATCAGGTGCCGCGGCAGCAGCGACGTCTCGCGCACGAGGTCGCGCAGGACGCCCGTCCGGCGCAGACGGCGCATCCGGGTGGCGGGGAAGCTCACGCCCGCAGACACTAGGGGTGGCGGGGGGTCGTGGGTCAGTCGAAGCGCCGCAGGGCGAGCCGCGCGATCAGTGTGAAGGCGACGGTCAACACGGCGAGGTGCACGAGCGGCACGGCGAGGCCCGGGTCGGCGTCGTTGAGCGCCGCGTTGAGCGCCTGCAGCGCGGGCTTGAACGGGAACAGCGCCGAGACGACCTCGATCACCCGGTACAGCGCGGCCGACACCGATCCGGACGGCACGAGGGAGAGGAAGGCGATGGGCAGGGACAGCATGAGCGCCAGCAGGGAGGCTGCCCGGACCTCGCGCGCGAGGCCGCCGATCGCGACCCCCATGGCCGCGAAGCCCAGCGAGCCGAGCGCGAGGGCGGCCAGCCAGAGCGGCGCCCGGCTCCAGTCCAGGCCCACGAAGAGGCCGAGGCCGGCGAGCATGAGCAGCGTCACGGCGCACGCGCACGACGCGGCGAGCCCGACCTTCTCCACGAGCAGCTGGCCGCGCGTGACCAGGCCCCGCACGAGCCGGCCGAACGCGTGCTCCTCTCGTTCCAGGGCGAGCATGCCGGCCGCGAGCAGCAGGGTCACGAACATGAGCGAGATGGTCACCGCGACGGCGACCGCGTAGGCGTCCAGCGGCGTCCGCTTGCCCGCGACGATCGTCTGCTTCACGCGCACGGGCGAGCCGATGGAGGCCAGGATGGGCTTGGAGACGTCGAGGTTGTCCGACGCGAGCCGGGCGAAGCGCGACACCTGCGCCAGCGCCGCGCGCTGCGGCGAGTCCGCCGGCAGCCCCGCCGCGACGCCGTCGATGACCGCCTGCGAGCGGCGCAGCCCGAGCACGTCGATCGTCTGGCCGAGCAGCGAGAAGGTGCCACCGGAGACGACGATGCCGATGTACTTGGCCGCGATCGTCGTGAGCTTCGCCGAGAGCAGCGTGTTCGCCTCGCTCAGGCGCGACTCGATCGTCGCCTCGACGTAGCGGCGCTTGACCGGGTCCTCGGCGTTGTAGAGGACCTCGACCCGCGGCGGCGGGCCGCCCGAGAGATTGATCGTGTTCTGCAGGCGCTCCGTCGCGTCGCGCGGCAGGATCAGCGCGCCGAGCGCGTCGCCGGAGCGAACGAGGTCGACCGCCTCGGCCCGCGTCTTGACCCGGATCGGGTCGATCGACTCGAAGAGCTTGTCGGCGTAGGACGCGGCGTCGAGCTTCTCGCCGCCGAGCTCGAACGTCGTCGCGTCCTTGGGCACGAGGTTGACGAACGCCACGCGCGGCTTGGCGGGCCCGGCCGAGAGCGCCAGGCCGATGAGGACGGCGAGGACGATCGGATAGAGGACGAGCAGGGACACGAGCAGGGGCGATCGGCGCAGGATCTGGAGGTCCTTGAGCAGCAGCCAGCGCATCAGTGGCCGCGCTCTCGCAGGAAGGCGACGAAGGCCGCCTCGAAGTCCTCGCCCTCCGCGGCCTGCTGGAGCTCGCCCGGCGAGCCGGTGAAGAGGAGCTCCCCGTCGGCGAGGACGAGCACCCGGTCGGCGAAGCGCTCGGCCTCCGCGACGTTGTGGGTCGTGTAGACGACGGTCGTCCCGCGTCCGGCGAGGCCGCCGACGAACTCCCACAGCACCTCGCGCTGGCGCGGGTCCAGCGACGCGGACGGCTCGTCGAGCAGGACGACCGGCGGCTCGGCCAGGAGCCCGACGGCGACGTTGACCCGCTGGCGGTTACCACCGGAGAGCCGGCCGGTCTCGTCGCCGGCCCGCTCGCGCAGGCCGGTCTGGTCGAGCATGCGGTCCACCGCGGCCTCCACGTCGCCGACGCGCTCCAGCCGCGCGAACAGCCGCAGGTTCTCCGCCACGGAGAGCTTGCCGTAGATCGCGGCCTGCTGCGGGACCCACCCCACGGCGCCGTCCGCGGACACCGCGCCGTCCGTGGCCCGCAGGGAGCCGGCCAGGATCTGCAGCAGCGTCGTCTTGCCGGCACCGTTGGGCCCGATGATGGCCACGAGCTCACCTCGGCCGGCCTCGAAGCTCACGCCCGCCAGGGCTCGCCGGTCGCCGTAGCGCTTGGTGACGCCGTCGGCGCGCAGGGCGGGGGCGGCGACGGCCATGCGATGCGAGGGTAGGGCCGGAACCCGGTGCCTAGGAGGGTGCGGCAGCGCGAGCGGCCGTGTCGTCGGCGAGCTCCGTGCCGCAGCCGGGACAGCGGGCGGCGCCGGCCACGACCGGCGTGTCGCACTCGGGGCAGCGGGCCCCCGGCGGGGCGGCCGGCTCGACCCCGGCGGCCGCGCCGGCGAGCGCGACGCGCGGCCCGGGCTCCAACCGCAGGTGGTGACTGAAGTACACAACCGTTTCGCGCACCATCGCCGCGATGGGCAGGGCGATGAAGGCGCCCACGAGGCCGAAGAGCTGGTTGCCCAGCAGCAGCGCGAGGATGACGAGGATCGGGTTGATGCGCAGCGCCGCGCCGAAGACGTTGGGGGCGACCACGTGACCTTCGAGCTGCTGCAGCGCGGTGAAGGCGATCACGAGCCAGAGGCCGTCGATCGGTTCGGACCCGAACAACGCGATCAGCACCGGCGGGAGCGCGCCGATGGCCGGACCGACGTACGGGATGAGCTCCGCGAAGCCGTAGAAGGCGCCGAAGGCGAGCGCGTAGGTCTTGCCGTCGGGGAAGATGCCCAGGCTGCCGAGGATCCACAGCGTCACGCCCGCACTGAGGCCCATGATGAGGCTGAAGAGCAGCTGACCGCGGACGTAGCCGAGCACCGCCTGCTGGATGCGGGTGGGGAAGTCATCCTCCGGCGAGCCGTCGCCGGTGGGGACGATGCGCCGGACGCCCGTGCCGATCCGCTCGCCGTAGAGCAGCATGTAGACCGACAGGACGACGACGAGGATGACCGCCAGCGAGGCCTCGACGACCAGCGTCAGCGCGTCCCGCGTCAGGCGGACGATGTCGCCCGCGCCGCCCGTCAGGCGGTCGCCGATGGTCTGCAGCGCCGTGCGGCCCTGATCGGCGATCTGGACGTCGATCCCGCGATCGTTGAGGAAGTTCTGGACGTTGAGCAGGCTGCGGTTGGCGCCGCGCACGTAGGCCGGGACGTTGTCCTGGATGGCGGAGACCTGGTCGCCGATCGGGTTCGCCAGCAGCGCCACGAGGCCGCCGACGACCGCGATCAGGGTGAGGAAGACGAGCAGCACGGCGATCCCGCGGGGCATGCGGGCGCGGCGCAGGAGCGTCACGAACGGGTTGAGCAGGAGCGCGACGAGGCCGGCGATTGTGAAGAGCAGCACCACGCCCCCCGCGGCCTTCGCGAGCGCGTAGGCGGCAAGCAGGCCGATCGGCAGCAGCACCATCTGGACCCAGCGCGGGACGAGCACCGGCTCCACGGCCGGCTGCGGCTGCGGCTGCGCGTCGGCGAGCGGCTCGGCATCGGCCGGGGCGGTCGGGTCCTCGAGGTCCTGACTGGCCATGTCACCCAAGTATGGCCCTCCGTAGGCTGCGCGGGGTGACGAGCATCCTCTTCGTCGGCGACGTCGTCGGCTCGCCCGGGCGGCGCACGCTGCGGACGCTGCTGCCGGCGCTGCGGGAGGAGCTCGGGGTCGACTTCGCCGTCGTCAACGGCGAGAACGCCGCCGGAGGGGTCGGCATCACCGCCAAGACCGCGGAGGAGATCTTCGCCGCCGGGGCCGACGCGATCACCCTCGGCAACCACACCTACCGCCACCGCGACGTCTACCGCTACCTCGACGAGCGCCAGGCGATCGTCCGCCCCTACAACTACCTGCCCTCCCAGCCTGGCCGCGGCACGTGCGTCGTCGAGCTCGACGGGACCTCGCTCGGCGTGATCAACCTCTCTGGCAACCTCTACCTCCACGCCGCCCGGCCGGCCTTCGTCGAGGTCGAGAACGCCCTGGAGGAGGTCCGCGACGCCGACCACGTGCTCGTCGACGTGCACGCGGAGGCGACGAGCGAGAAGGTCGCCATGGGCTGGAACCTCGACGGCCGGGTGACGGCGGTCGTCGGCACCCACACGCACGTGCCGACCAACGACGCCCGGGTGTTGCCGCAGGGCACGGCCTACGTGACCGACGTCGGCATGACCGGCGCCCGGGGCGGGGTCATCGGCGTGGTCAAGGAGCAGTCGATCGGCGTGATGCGCACGCAGATGCCGACGCGCTACGACCCCGCGACGGACGATCCGTGGCTCAACGCCGTGCTGATCCGCTGCTCGGCGCCCCGGCGGGCGGACTCGATCGAGGCCGTGTTGCGGGCCTTGTGAGGTCGCCGGGAGGGAGGAGCTTGCGACGACCGGACGGCGAAAGCCGGTTGGAGGGCGAAGCCCGTTCTCCCGAACCGTCGCCTGGCGACGTCACCGCTCGAACGCTCCGAGGACCATCGGCGTGACGTCGCGCAGGGTCCACTGGCGACGGTCGGCCTTGTCCGGCAGGCCCGCGCCGGCCCACAGCAGCACGCCGTGGGAGTCGTTGGCGTGCAGGGCGCCGTGGGAGCCGCCGCCGACGTGGGCGCCGCGGCCCCAGTCCGTGAACTCGTAGCCGGGCTTCGCCGAGAGGAACACCTCACCGGCGCGCCGGCAGCGCAGCGCCGACCAGATGCGCCCCAGAGCGTCCGGGTACGTGGCGGAGGTCACCTCGCCGTCGACCGTGCGCAGCTCCAGGGCGTCGAGCACGCCCTCCACCGACCAGCGCTCACCACGCAGATCGGTCAGCGGGCCGCCGGGCGAGAAGCGCAGCTCGCCCCGCCCCGTCCGGACGGCCGCCTCGCCGTCCGGGTGATCCGTGAGGTGGAGGGCAAGGTCGACGCCCTCCAGGCGCAGCGCCGCGCGCACGATCCGCTCGACGAGCTCGCGCTCGCGCGACCGATCCAGGACGTAGACGCTGGCCGAGCGCGAGGCCGGGCACAGCGCGATCTCGGCGTCCTCGGGGCGGCCGCCGTCCGCCGGCAGCACCGCGAAGTCCTCGAGACCGGCGAACAGGTCGATCTCCGCCTCCACCTGGCTCTGGGAGTGATCGGAACAGACGACGACCGCGTGCTCGGCCAGGAACGCGTCCGGGCCGCCGCCCGCGTGCATGAGGCGCTCGAGCTGGCGGTCGGCCTCGGCGAGCGACGTCACCTGGGCGAAGGGGCCGTTGCGGTGCGAATGCGTGTCGTTGTCGGTCAGCGACAGCAGCAGGAAGTCGAACAGGTCGTGCTCGACGAGGTAGGAGCCGACGCACCCGGCGTGCTGGTCGCGGATGCCGGGCAGGCCGAGCTGGGCGCGGCACCCGGTCCTGCGCGACGAGAAGAGGTCGGCGTAGAAGAACTCCCGCGGGCCGAGCACGGGCTTGCGGAACACCTGCGTGGCGATGCGGGCGAGGGCCGTCTCGACCGCCGGTTGATGCTCGTGGCGCCCGCGGTACATCAGGTAGGTCGTCCCGGCGGTGCGCACGTCGGCGTCGTCGAGCGCCTCGAACACCGTCCGCACGTCGCGCGAGAGGTGTTCGGCGTTCATGTTGTAGACCGTGTCGATCAGCGAGCGGCGGATGCCGAACGCCCGCGAGGCGCCGAAGCTCGTGCCGTACTCGACGTAGCGACCCTCCTCGCGGTGGAACCAGTTCATGGACGGGATGCCGTGGCCGTCGGGGCCCGCGCCGGTGGTGATCGAGGCGGCGCAGACCGGCGTCACGGACGGGAAGGCCGCGACGCACTCGTCGACGTAGTGCCCGCGCTCCATCAGGGCCCTCATCGCCGGCGCGCGCCCCGTCGAGATCGCCCGCTCGAGCATGGCGGGCTTCATCGCGTCGATGACCGCCAACACCAGCTTCATCCCGTGTGACCCTCAGGAGACCGGGCTCCGCCGCTGTCCCGGCGTTCGCCCTCCGGTCGTCGCAAGCTCCTCAGAGCACGGGCTTCGCCCTCCAACCGGCTTTCGGCCTCCGGTCGTCGCAAGCTCCTCAGAGCACGGGCTTCGCCCTCCAACCAGCTTTCGGCCTCCGGTCGTCGCAAGCTCCTCAGAGCACGGGCTTCGCCCTCCAACCAGCTTTCGGCCTCCGGTCGTCGCAAGCTCCTCCCTACGGACGATGTCACCTGAGGATCCGCAGCCCGGCGTACTTCTCGCCCTCGCGACGGCGGCCCCCGGCGGCGAGCCAGGCGAGGCCGCCGAGCACGAGCACGGCCAGCGGCGGGAAGAGCACGGAGACCAGCGCGGCGAGGAAGCCGACGCCCTCGCGGTACAGCGGCAGCATCGCGGCGGCGCCCGCGTCCAGCCGCGAGCGCACGCGGGTGAACAGCGGCTGGATCGCGCCGAGGGCGAAGAGCGCCGCGAGCGCACCGACGAGCATGCCCACGACGATCGGGCCGCCGTGGTCGGCGAGGCTGCCCGCGCCGAGCAGGACGGCGAGCGCGGTCGAGAGCGCCGCCACGACGTAGAGGCCGCCGCCCGTCTCGAGCCGAGCGTCACCTGCGCGCCGGCGGACGACGTCGAAGAGCACGAGCAGCACGAGGACGACGAGCAGGAAGGCCGGCGCTTCGAGGAAGGCGAAGTCCGTGCCGTCGAAGTCGATGCCGAGGTCGGCGGCCGCCAGGGCGCCGATCAGCAGGGTCGGGAGGAAGGGCCGGATGCCGACCGCCGCGCCGATTCCGGCGGCCTGGAGGATGTCGAAGACGGTGTCCACCTGCGGTACCTTGGCTCGCGGACTGTAGGGCCCGAGGGGTCGAGCGTCCGCCGTCGAAGCCCACCTGCGATGCCCCGGCCCACCACCCAGCACGAGCTCGAGCGCTACGCGGGCCTGTTCGCCTCGCGCACCCGGGTCATGAAGTCCTCGGCCATGCGAGACATGATGGCGGTCACCGCGCGCCCGGAGGTCATCTCCCTGGCCGGCGGCAACCCCGACCTGTCGACCTTCCCGTCCGGCACCTTCGCCGCCGCCATGGACCGGATCGGACGCCACCAGCTCACGAATGCCCTGCAGTACGGTCCGACCGAGGGCGTCACGGCGGCCAAGGACTGCGTGGCCGAGGTGATGGCCGCGGAGGACATGCGGGTCTCGGGCGACGACCTGCTCATCACCACGGGCGGCCAGCAGGTCATCGACCTCATGTGCAAGACGCTGATCGACCCAGGCGACGTCATCATCGCCGAGGCGCCGACCTACCCCGGGGCGGTGCCGACCTTCTCGACCTACGAGGCGGACGTCGTGCAGGTCGAGATGGACGACGAGGGGATGCGCATCGACGGGCTCGAGGCCGCGCTGGCCCAGCTCGACGCCGAGGGGCGCAAGCCGAAGTTCATCTACACCGTGCCGACCTTCCAGAACCCGGCCGGCGTGACGCTCTCGCTCGAGCGGCGCCGCCGGCTCGTGCAGATCGCCCGCGAGCGGGAGCTGCTCGTGCTCGAGGACAACCCGTACGGCCTGCTGCGCTTCGAGGGCACCGGCCTGCCAACGCTGTTCTCGCTCGACGGCGGGGAGTACGTCGTCTACCTCGGCACGTTCTCGAAGATCCTCTCCGCCGGGCTGCGCCTGGGCTGGGTGGCCGCGCCGAGGCCCGTGCTGGCCAAGATGAACCTCGGCAAGCAGGCCGCGGACCTCTGCAGTGCCTCGCTGACCCAGCACTTCGTCGCGGAGTTCTTCGCCCAGGGGGACTGGCGGCGCTACGTCGCGGACCTGATCGGCATCTACCGACGCCGGCGGGACACCATGCTCGCCGCCCTCGAGGAGCACCTGCCCGCCGAGGCGACCTGGACGCGGCCACAGGGCGGCCTGTTCGTCTGGGCGACGCTGCCCGACTACGTCGACACGACGGACCTCCTGGCCCGGGCCCTGCGAGAGAACGTCGCCTTCGTGCCCGGCCGCGCGGCGTTCCTCGACGGCCGGGGCGGCAGCTCCATGCGGCTGAACTTCTCCGGGGCCGACGAGGCGGCCATCCGCGAAGGCGTGCGCCGGATCGGCAAGGTCGTACGCGAGCAGGTCGCGCTCTACTCGACGCTGACTGGCAGGACCGGCCCGCGGGCCGACGCGCAGGGGGGCGGTGCGGACGCCGGCGCCGTCCCGGCACCCGGCGCCGATGTCGTGGTGCCCCTCCGTCGCGCCGGCCGGCGCAGCGCATGAGCCGTGTCGCCGTGCTCAAGGGCGGGCGATCCCTTGAGCGCGGCGTGTCGCTGAACTCCGGCGCCCGCGTCGAGGACGCCCTCGCTCGGCTCGGCCATGACGTCATGGGCCTCGACGTCGGGCCGGGGCTCGTCGCCGGCCTGCGCGCGGCGGGCCCGGACGTCGTCTTCGTCGCCCTCCACGGCGCCGACGGTGAGGACGGGACGCTGCAGGAGCTGCTCGAGCTCCTCGGCCTGCCGTACACCGGCTCGGGACCGGGCGCCTGCGCGCGGTCCTGGGACAAAGTGGTCACCAAGCGTGCGCTGCGGGAGGCCGGCCTGCCGACGCCGGCCTTCCACGCCTTCACCCAGGCGGCCTTCCGCGACCTCGGCGCCGCCGAGGCCCTGCCCGCGCTCGAACGGGGCCTCGGCTTCCCTGTGGTGGTCAAGCCCGCCCGGGGAGGCTCCTCGCTGGGCGTCAAGCGGGCGTCGGCGGCCGCCGACGTGCCGGGGGCGCTCGTCGCGGCCTTCGCTTACGACGACCGCGTGCTCCTCGAGCGGCACGTGGACGGGCGCGATCTCGCGGTCTCCGTGCTCGACGGCGAGCCGCTGCCGGTCATCGAGGCCGTGCCCGCCGATCACGGCGACTACGACTTCGAGGCGCGCTACGAGATCGGCCGCACGACGTTCGTCTGTCCCGCGGACCTGCCCGGCGACGTGGCGACCCGCGTCCAAGCGCTGGCCGTCGACGCGTGGGACGTGCTCGGCTGCCGGGGTTTCGCCCGGGTCGACCTTATGCAGGAGGCCACCACCGGCGAGCTCGTGGTCCTCGAGGTCAACGCCGTACCTGGCCTGACCGACACGAGCCTGCTGCCGCAGGCCGCCGACGCGGGCGGCCTGGCCTTCGATGCACTCGTCGGCCGCGTGTTGGCGCTGGCCGATGTTTCACGTGTTGTCGCCCGGTGAAACACCCTCCGCGCCGGCGCTGACCGAGCGCGAGAAGGGACTCATCGCCGGGCTCCTCATCGCCGAGGGGTCCTTCGGGGGCGACGGCCGGCAGCCGCAGCTGACCCTGCGCATGCACGTACGCCATGAGCAGCTGCTGCGTTGGCTCGTCGAGCGCTTCCCGCGGACGAAGCTCTACGGGCCCTACGAGCACGCCGACCGCAGCTACTTCCAGTGGATGGCGCGCGGGCGGGCGCTCGTGCTCGACGTCCTCCCAGTGCTCGAGGAGGTCGACGTCGAGGCGCTCGACGCCCACGCGGCACAGCGCATCGGCCGGATGCGCGAGCGCTACGCCGACTCGATCGCCCGGCTGGAGCGGCTGCGTCAGGGGTGAGGTCGGCCGCGGCCGGGGGCGAGCGCCGCCAGCGCGGCGGCGTGGAGGTGACCGTTGCTCGCGAGCGCGTGGCGGCTGTCGAGCGTGTCGCGGCCGTCCAGATCGCTGAAGCGCCCACCCGCCTCCTCCACGATCACCCGAGCGGGAGCGAAGTCCCACGGCTCGCCGCCGACGCTCAGGCCGACGTCACTGCGGCCCTCGGCAACGTCGAGGAAGGCGTCCCCCGCACCGGACGCCACGCACCCGCAGACGGCGGCGAGGCTCGCCACCGGATGGCCGGCCTCGCCGCGCGCGAGCGCAGCGGACCAGTCGTCGTGCACCGTCGCCCGGCGCAGCACCGAGGTGGTCGACACCCGCAGGCGACGGCCGTCGAGGAAGGCACCGTGGCCGCGTGCCGCCCACCAGCGCCGCCCGAGCGCCGGCGCGCTCACGACGCCGACCACGACCTCCCGCCCCCGCACGAGCGCGAGTTGCACGTACCACTCCGGCCGGCCAGCGACGAAGTGGTTCGTGCGGTCGATCGGGTCGAGGAGCCATCGGGAGGCCGACTCCCCGCTGGGCCCTTCCTCCTCGCCGAGGATGGCGTGCTGCGGACGGACCTCGGCGAGGCGTTCGCGCCACGCCCGCTCAACGGCCCGGTCGGCGTCCGTCACGAGGCTGCCGTCGGCCTTCGTCTCGACGGCGAGGTCCGCGGCCCGAAAGCGCCGCATGGCGTGCGCGCCACCCAAATCCACCAGCGCCAGCGCGAGCCCGAGATCGTCGAGCCCGTCGGCCACGGCTCACTCGCCCCGGAAGTCCTCCGGGGTCACGTCGTCGAGGAACTCCTTGAACTTGTTCACGACGTCCTCCTGGTCCTCGACCTCGTGCTCGAACTCGATCGCCGACTCGGCGATGACGTCCTCGGCGGCGAAGATCGGCGCCCCGGCGCGCACCGCCAGCGCGAGCGCATCGCTCGGACGCGAGTCGATCTCGACGTCACGGCCGGCCACGGACAGCGTGATCGTCGCGTAGAACGTGTTCTCGCGCAGCTCAGTCACCGAGACCTTCGCGCACGAGGCCTCGATCTCCCCGAGCATCTCGAAGAGCAGGTCGTGCGTCATCGGGCGCGGGGTGGTGGCGCCCTGGAGCTTCATGAGGATCGCCGCCGCTTCGGGATGGCCGATCCAGATGGGCAGGAACTTGTTGGTGTCGACGGCCTTGAGCAGCACGATCGGCTGCTTGCCCACCATGTCGAAGCTCACGCCGTAGATGACCATCTCCTGCAAGAAACGCTCCTGGTGCAGCCGGGGACCGAGGCGCCAGCATAGTCCTCGCCGGGCGCGCGGCCGGGGCTCCGGGCGCCCGGTCAGCGCTTGGTCGCCTTGAAGCTCCGGGCGCCGCTGCACGGGGGCAGGCTCAGGTCGACCTTGCCGTTCGTCACCTTGCCGTGGCGCGGACGGCGGCACACGATCGTCGTGGTCTGGACACCTTGGAGACGGCCAGCAAACCGACCGTCAGGCGCAACCTCGACGCGCTTGACGATCGTGGACGAGACGGCGATGTACTTGTCCGAGACGCTGACGCCGCCGCTGCAGTAGGTGACGACCGCGCCCGGAAGTTCGGCAGCTCCCGGCCCCGGCCGGCGACCTCGAAGGTCAGCTTGGACTTGCCCGCACCCACGTAGGCACGGTCGTCGCGCGTCCTCCTGGATGAGATGGACGCGGACGTTCGCCCCGAGCGCCTGAGGACCGCGTAGCGCCTGATGGCCGAGGCCGACCAGCGCGATCTGCTGCCACGCATTGCGGTGCCGACCTCGTTGATCTGGGGGGGTCGGGCGCGCGCGCCGCTCACGGTCGCGCGACAGGTCGAGCAGGCGATCCCGGCCAGGCAGCTCGTCGTCGTCGCCGGTGCGGGTCATCTGCGCAACCTCGAGCGCCCCGGGGCGTTCAACGTCGCCGTCCGCGAGGTCTGCAGCGCTCACGCGGTGCGTCGAGGGCGAGTGGGCGATCCAGGACTCGAACCTGGGACCTCTTCCTTATCAGAGAAGCGCTCTAACCGACTGAGCTAATCGCCCGCGCGACCGGCGATGATAGCGCCGCAACAGCGCCCGCTCAGCTCGCCGGAGCGCCGGCGATCCGCTCCGCGAGCGCGAGCGCCGCGGCGTGCGAGCCGAGCGTCAGCGTGACGCGATACCCGTCGCCCTTCGGGGCGACCTGGACGGGCGAGCCGAGGGCTTCGGCGAGGGTGTCGGCGAGCCGGCCCGCCGCCGCCGCCTGGTCCGGATGCGCGCCGGTGCCCCGTCGCACGCGGATCGGCGCGCCGGCCTCGGCCGCCGCGCGCGCCTCGTCCTCCGTCCGCCGCACGCTCCAGCCCTCGACCGCCGCACGGCGCGCGAGGCGGCGGCGGATGTCGTGGTCGCCGCAGAGGAGCACGGCCCGGCCGTGCCCGGCGCTGAGCAGGCCCTCGGCGAGGAGGTCCAGCGCGTCGTCGGGGAGGTCCAGCAGGCGAATGAGGTTCGACACGGCCACGCGCGAGCGGCCGACCCGCCGGCCCACGTCCTCCCGCGACAGGCCGAGCTCGTCGACGAGCAGGGAGCAGGCGCGCGCCTCCTCGACCGGGTTGAGGTCCTCGCGCGCCATGTTCTCGACGAGCGCGAGCTCGATCGAGGCGGCGTCGTCGTGCGGGCGCACGACCGCCGGCACGGTCTCGAACCCGGCGAGCCGGGCCGCCCGCCAGCGCCGCTCGCCGGCGATCAGCTCGTACGTCCCGCCCGGCACCGGCCGCACGAGGATGGGCTGCAGCACGCCGCGCTCGGCCAGCGAGCCGGCGAGCCCGTCGAGCGCCTCGGCGTCGAAGCGCTGCCGCGGCTGGCTCGGGTTGGGAACGATGAGCTCGACCGGGAGGTGGCGCAGGTCGTCGGCGGTGGCGCCCTCCCCGGGCTCCGTGGTCGGGGTCAGGATCGCCGCCAGTCCGCGACCCATGCCGCGCGGCCGATCAGCCACGTGCCGCCACCTCCTTGGCCAGCTCGAAGTACGCCTCCGACCCGGCGCAGTGCGGATCGTGGTGGATGACCGCCTTGCCGTAGCTCGGTGCCTCGCCGAGCCGGACGTTGCGCGGGATGACGGTGTCGAAGACGAGCGAGGGAAAGTGCCGGCGCACCTCCTGCTCGACGTCCTGGGCGAGCCGGGTGCGCGGATCGTGCATGGTCAGGAGCATGCCCGCCACGGTCAGCCGCGGATTGAGCTCGCGCTGGACGAGCCCGAGCGTGTCCAGCAGGCCCGCCAGTCCCTCCAGCGCGAAGTACTCGGCCTGCACCGGCACGATCACCCGGTCGGCCGCGACGAGTGCGTTGACGGTCAGCGGCCCGAGCGACGGCGGGCAGTCGAGCAGCACGTAGTCGAAGGTCTCGCGGACCGGCGCCAGCGCCTCGCGCAGCCGCCCCTCCGAGCCGGCGAGGCGCGGCAGCTCCATGGTCGCTCCCGCGAGGTCGGGCGTCGAGACCAGCAGGAACAGGTTGGCGACGTCCGTCGGGCGCACCGCCTCGGATGCGGGGACCTCACCGCCCAGCACGTCGTAGAGGCCGGGAGCGGACCGCTCGCCGCCCAGGCCGGTGGTCGCGTTGCCCTGCGGATCGACGTCCACGACCAGCGTCCGGTAGCCGGCCTCGGCGATGCAGGCGGCGACGTTGACGGCGGTCGTGGTCTTCCCGACCCCGCCCTTCTGGTTCGCGATGGCGTAGACGGTGCTCATGCGGCGTCCGAAGTTACCGCCCGGTCCGGCGGATTCGGCCCCGAACCGTGCTTCGCCGTCAGCGCCCCGGGTCCTGCCGAGCGCCCAGGGGCCGCTTGAGCGCCATCCCCGGCCGTCGCGGGAATCCGGCGGGCAGCTCCCCCGTGCGGCGGAAGACCCACAGCGTGCGCCGGCGGGACCCCGGATAGGGCTCCACCTCGAGGATCTCGGGGTCGGCGAGCCCGAGCACGGCCGCGGCCGCCCGGCCGTCCGCCGCCTCCATCGGGCCGACCTCCCCCTTGAAGCACACGAGCGCGCCGCCGGGGCGCAGGAGGGGCGCGGCGTACTCGCACAGCACGGGCAGGGCGGCCAGGGCGCGGGCCGTGATCGCGTCACAGGCCTCGCGGCCGTCCGCCCACGCCTCGGCCCGCGTCCACACCGCCGACGCGTTGGCGATCCCGCAGCGCTGCGCCACCCCCGCGATCCACGCGGCCTTGCGACGCACGGACTCCACGAGCACCACACGGCACGCCGGCAGGGCGGTCGCGAGCACGAGGCCCGGGACCCCGGCCCCCGCCCCGAGGTCGGCGAGGCACGCGGCGCCGGCCACCTCCGGCACGTGCAGCGCGCTGAGCGAGTCCGCGACGTGCACGTCGGCGACCGCCTCGGCCGCGACCGTCGTGGGCGCTCCCGGTTCCGCCAGCGCGGCGGTGAGGCACGTGAGCGCCGCCTCCGGCGGCCGCCCCGCGGCCACGGCCGTCAGTCGGCCGGACCGACGACGAGGTGGCGGTCGGGCTCGGTGCCCTCCGACCAGGTCTCCACGCCGCCACGCTCCTTGAGGTGCTCATGCACGACCTTGCGCTCGATCGCGCTCATGGCGTCGAGCGCGACGCTCTCGCCCGTGCGCTCGGCCCGCTCCGCGGCCTCCTCGGCCTGGCGCTGGAGGATCAGCCGGCGGCGCTCCCGGTAGCCGGCGGCGTCGACGTTGACGCGGGGGCCGGAGGCCGACCCCCCGCCCGCGACCTTGAAGGCCAGGTGCTGGACCGCGTCGATCGTCGCGCCGTGGCGACCGATGAAGGCGCCGAGGTCGTCGCCCTCCACCCGCACCTCGATCTCCCCGTCGACCGTCTCGACCTCGACGTCCGCGTCGAGGTCGAGCGCGTCCGCGATCTCCTCGAGCAGGTCGCGGACGCGGTCCTCCGCAGTGCTCTCGGTCATCGGCGGCGGCCCGTCTTCTTCTTCTTCTTGCGCGGCGGGGCCGGCGGGGCGGCCGTGGTGCGGCCACCCTTCGGGTTGGCCACGGTCGCGGTCGCCGGCGACGCGGCCGGCTCGCGCATCTGCTTGATCTGCTCGAACAGCCCTGGCTGCGGTGGGGCGTCGGGATCGGGTGGTGGTCGCAGCGGTCCGAGCCGGCGGCGGACGATGAGCTGCTGGACGATCGTCCACACGTTCGTCGTCACCCAGTACAGGAGTAGACCGGCCGGGAACTGCCACACGAACGCGACGAAGAACAGCGGCAGGGCGTACATGATGTACTTCTGGTTCTTGTCGGCGCTGACCGTCGACATCGCCGTGGAGAGCAGCTGCGAGCCCACGTAGAGCACGAGCAGCGTGATCAGCACGGCCCCCGTGGCCCGCTCCGTGAGGTTCGGGATGAAGAGGAACTGTGCCGGCCCGCCGGCCGGGCACGGGACCGGGGTCTCGCGCGACGCCGGGTTGACCGACGGGCAGATGTCGTAGAGCAGGTCGTGGCGCAGCATGTAGAACAGCGAGATGAACACCGGGATCTGGGCGATCATCGGCAGGCAGGAGGCCAGGGGGTTGATCTGGTTCTCCTTGTAGAACTTCATCATCTCCTGGTTCAGGCGATCGCGGTCGCCCTTGTAGCGCTCCTGGAGCTTCTTGATCTCCGGCTGGTGACGCGCCATGGACTGCATGGACTTGAACTGCTTGAGCGTCAGCGGCAGCAGCAGCATCCGGACGATCAGCGTCAGCGCGACGATGGCGAGGCCCCAGCTGAGGCCCACGTCGTCGTGGAAGAACTTCAGGACGGCCGCGAAGACGTCGATCAGCGGCTGAAGTGGGTTGGCGGCGAAGACGTGCATCATGGCTGCGGTCGGGAGGGTGCTGGTGGGCGGCGGAACAGCGTCTGGGCCTCGGGCGGATCGAACCCGCCGTGGCTCCACGGGTTGCATCGCAACACCCGCCAGACGGCGAGCACGAGCCCGCGCAGTATGCCGAAGCGCTCCACCGCCTGCACCGCGTAGGCGGAGCAGGAGGGATGGTACCGGCAGCGCGGTGGGAGCCCGGGGGAGATCCAGCGCGAGTAGAAGCGGATCGGCGCGAGCAGGACGGCGCGCAGCATCAGCTGGCCCCGAACTGGTCCACGAGCTCCGCGAGGCTGCGGCGCAGGCCCGCCATGCCCTGGGCCTCGGTCAGCTCGCTCGCGCCGGGCCGCGCCACCACGACGTAGTCCGCGGCGCCCGAGAGGCGGTCGGCCTCGGCCCAGAACGCCTCGCGCAGGCAGCGCTTCACGCGTGTGCGCTCGACCGCGCCGCCGACCTTGCGCGAGACGGAGAGCCCGAGCCGCGGGCCGGCCTCGGCGTCCGCCGGCGGCTCCCCCTCGCGCGGGAACGAATACAGGACGAGGTGGCGGTTGCCCTTGGAGCGGCCCTGGCGGTAGACCCGCTCGAATTCCGCGGACCGCGACAAGCGGCGGCGTCTCGCGGCCATCCGCGGGGCCCCGGCTAGACCGTGAGCCGCTTGCGGCCCTTGTCACGGCGGCGCTTGAGCACCGCTCGGCCGGCGCGCGTGCTCATGCGCTGGCGAAAGCCATGGGTACGGGCGCGCTTGCGCTTCTTGGGCTGGTAGGTGCGCTTCATGGGTCTCTGCGTTCCCGGTCGCTTCGGAGGGCGACGTGAGGGTAGCGGTGAGCCGTGCACAGGCCCGCACGGCGTGTGCGCGGCGTGTGCGCGAACAAGCCTCCGCGATTTGCGGGTACGGCGGCCGGCCGGGGTCCGCGCTGCGGTATTGGTGGGGTCCGTGCCCGCGCCGCCGCTCCCCGACGCCCCCTGGGGCCGCGTGCGCGCGGAGCTGCACCGGGCCGTCAGCGAAGCGGATTGGCACGGCTGGCTCGAGCGACTCGAGCTGCGCGAGCTCGGCGACGACCGCCTCATCCTCGAGGCGCCCGACGCGGTCCGGGCGTGGGTCGGCGATCGCTTCGGCCGGTTGTTGCAGGCGTGCGCTGCCGCCGTGCTCGGGCCGCAGGTCCGCGTGGAGCTCGTCGCCCCGGGCGCGCCGACCCCCGCGCCCTGCGGTCCGCGGCCGGTGCTCGGGCGTGGCAACGGCGCGGCGAGCACCTTCAACCCGCGCCTGACCTTCGACCAGTTCGTCATCGGCGACGCCAACCGCCTGGCGCACGCCGCGGCCCTCGCGGTGGCCGAACTGCCGAGCCTCGCGTACAACCCGCTGTTCATCTTCGGGGCGCCCGGCCTCGGCAAGACCCACCTGCTGCACTCCATCGCGAACTACGTGCAGGCCCACGAGCCGGCCCTCGTCGTCCGCCACACGACCGTGGAGGCGTTCACCAACCACTTCGTCGGGGCCCTGCAGGAGAAGGGGGGCGCCATGGAGACCTTCAAGGCCGCCTACCGCGACGCCGACGTGCTGCTCGTCGACGACGTGCAGTTCCTGCAGGCCAAGGCCCGCACGGAGGAGGAGTTCTTCCACACCTTCAACGCGGTGCACGAGACCGGCGCCCAGCTCGTGCTCACGTCGGACCGGCCGCCACGCGACCTGGACGGGCTGCAGGACCGGCTGCGCGCCCGCTTCGAGGCCGGCCTGGTCACCGAGCTCGGCGCCCCCGACCTCGGCGCCCGCGAGACCATCCTGCGCAAGCGGATCCGCCAGGACGACCTGCACGGGGTCGCCGACGCGGCCGTCGAGCTCATCGCCGCGCGCGTGGACGGCAACGTCCGGGCCCTGGAGGGCGCGCTCATCCGGGTCGTGGCCTTCGCGTCCCTCTCGGGCCGCCCCGTCACGGGCGAGCTCGCCGCGGAGGTGCTCGACGGGCTCTACCCCGAGCTGCGCCGGCCGGCGCCGACCCTCGGCGAGATCCAGGAGCGCACGAGCCGTGCGTTCGGGGTCCCGCTCGAGGCCCTGCGCTCCGCGAGCCGCGCGGCCGAGGTGGCCTGGGCACGACAGGTCGCGATGTACCTCGCCCGCGAGCTCACGGACGCCACGCTGCCGGCCATCGGACGCGCCTTCGGGCGCAACCACACGACCGTCATGCACGCCTGCCGCCGCACGGCGCGGCGCATCGCGGAGGACCCCGCCGCCGACGCCGCCGTGCACAGACTCACGCGCGAGCTGGCCGGATGAGTGCCTCCGCCGCCGCGCGTGGCAGACTCCGTCGGCTCGTGCACACGTCGTCCACACCCGAACTTCCGCACGGAGCGGCCCGCCTCGGCCGCGGTGCACAGATGAACAGGCCCTATGACCCTGACCTCAGATCCAGTACGGGGTCGGTCGCCGGCAAGGAGTCCGCCGCATGAAGATCTCGACGGGGCGCATGGCGCTCTTCACCCAGCTGCAGACGGTCACGCGGGCCGCGTCCACGCGCAGCGCCATCCAGGCGCTGTCCGGCGTCCAGGTCCTCGCGCAGGCCGGCGGCATCGAGCTGCGCGCCACCGACATGGAGATCGGCCTGCGGGTCCCGCTCGACGGCGAGGTCGTCCGCGAGGGGTCCGTCGTCCTCCCCGCCCGCCTGCTCGTCGACGTGATCCGGGCCCTGCCCGGCGACGAGGTCTCCGTCGAGCTGCGCCCCGCGGAGCAGGACGTCGAGATCAAGGGCGGCAACGCGACGTTCCACATCCGCACCCTGCGCCTCGAGGACTTCCCGCCCTTCCCGGACGGCGAGGACGGCTCGCGCGTCTCCGTCCCGTCCGGCGCCTTCGTGGAGACCGTCGGCAAGGTGCTGCGCTCCGCCTCGCGCGACGAGACCCGCCCCGTGCTCACGGGCATCCTCGTCTCCGCCCAGGGCGAGGAGCTGCGCATGGTGGCGACGGACTCCTACCGCCTCGCCGTCAAGGAGACCGCCCTGGAGGCGCCGCTGGACGGCACGGTGGAGGCCAACGTGCCGGCCCGCGCGCTGCAGGAGCTCGCGCGCATCGTCGCCGCGTCGGGGGGTGAGGACCTCCAGGTCTCCGTGCGGACCAACCAGGTCGTGTTCGAGGTCGGCGGCACGGTGCTCTCATCCCGGCTCATCGACGGCCAGTTCCCCAACTACCGCCAGCTGCTGCCGGACGCCTACGAGCACGAGCTGCGCCTCACCGCCGGCGAGGTGACCGACGTCGTGCGCCGCATCGCCCTGCTCGCGCAGAAGAACGCCCCGCTGCGGCTCGCCTTCGCGGAGGGGGAGCTGACGGTCTCGGCGCGCACGCCGGACATCGGGGAGGCGTCGGAGACGATTCCCGTCCCGTTCAGCGGCGAGCCGCTGGAGATCGGGTTCAACCCGGACTTCCTCCGCGACGGCCTGGAGAGCGTGGACTCCGGCGACGTCCTGCTCAAGCTCATCTCCCCGCTGCGCCCGGGGCTGCTCTCGGCCGCGGACGGCAGCGGGTTCGTCTACCTGCTGATGCCGATCCGCCTCAACGTCTAGCCACCCGTCCGTCGTGCTCGCCACCGCCCTCCGGCTGCGTGGGTTCCGGAGCTACGACCGGGCGGAGGTCCAGCTCGGCCCGGGCATCACAGTGGTGGCCGGTCGCAACGGCTCGGGCAAGTCCAACCTCCTCGAGGCGATCTACTTCGCCAGCACGGGCCGCTCGTGCCGGACGGGCAACGAGCGCGAGTGCGTCGCCTTCGGCACAGGCGTGCTGCGGCTCGAGCTCGACGTGCTCGGCGACGATGGCGCCCACCAACTGGCCGTGGGCTTCCAGCCTGGGGAGGCCAAGCGGTTCACCGTCGACGGGGCGCCGGTGGAGCGGCTCGCCGACGCGAGCGTCCGGCCGCTGGTCTCCGTCTTCCTGCCCGACCGCCTCGAGCTCATCGCCGGGACACCGGCGCTGCGGCGGGCGCACCTGGACCAGGTGCTCGCCGCGCTGTGGCCGTCGCGGGCCGGCACGCGCCGGGCCTACGCCGCGGCGCTCGCCCAGCGCAACGCGCTCGTCGCCGCGGTCAAGGCCGGTCGGTCCGGCATGAGCTCCCTCGCCGCCTGGGATCACGAGCTCGCGCGACACGGGGTGGCGCTGATGGCCGATCGGCAGGAGGGGGTGCAGCGGCTCCGTCCGCGCTTCGCCGCCCACGCGGAGGGGCTCGGGCTGGACGGGGCCGCCGAGCTGCGCTACAAGCCGCGCTCGCGCGCCACCTCGACGGAGGCGCTCGCCGCCGAGCTCGCCGAGCGCACCGCCGGCGACCTGCAGCGCGGGTTCACCGGCCACGGGCCCCACCGTGACGATCTCGGCTTCGAGCTCGAGGGCCGCGACCTGCGCGCCTACGGCTCCCGCGGCCAGCAGCGTCTCGCCCTCCTCGCCCTACTGCTGGCGGAGCGCGAGACGCTCGCGGAGGCTCGCGGGGCGGCTCCGCTCATGCTCCTCGACGACCCGATGTCCGAGCTCGACGCCGGCCGTCGTGAGCGCCTCGTGGACGTCCTGCGTCGCGGGGGCCAGAGCGTCATCGCCGCGACGGAGCTCGGGCTGGTGCCGGGCGCGGACGCCGCGGACGTGACCCGGGTGGCGATCGTCGACGGCGCGATCCTGCAGGCCGCCGACGCCCGGGCCGCCTGATGCCGCGGCGCCGCATGCCGCGGCCGTTCGCGCCGGCGCTCGAGCGGGCAGCGGACGCGTGGATGCCCCCGACGCTGCTCGCCGCCGTCCAGCGGGTGTGGCCGGCCGCGGTCGGCCCGGCCCTCGCCACGGCCGCCGAGCCGGTGGCCGAGCGCGACGGGACGGTGACCGTCGCGTGCGGCTCCGCGGTGCTCGCCCAGGAGCTCGACCTCATGTCCGAGCGGGTTGTCGCGAACCTCAACGAGCGCCTCGGACGCCCCGCGGTCCTCGCCCTGCGCGCCCAGGCCAGACCCCCTCGCTCCTGACCGCTTTTATTCCCGTTTTGCAGGAGTTTCCAGGGTTCGTCCCGACCGGTTCCGACCCCGGCACCTGCTAGTCTGTACGGAGAACTTCAAGCCCCGGTCGCCGTCGCTGCATCCCGCGCGCGCCGTCGCCGGGGCGACGTGTGCAGACGGAGGATCTGTGGCCGACGACCCGAACGCCCGTCCCGACGGACGAGGCAGCTATGACGCGCAGGACATCACGGTCCTCGAGGGCCTCGAGGCCGTGCGCAAGCGTCCGGGTATGTACATCGGCTCCACGGGTCCGCGCGGGCTGCACCACCTCGTATGGGAGGTCGTGGACAACTCGGTCGACGAGGCGCTGGCCGGCGAGGCCGACGCTGTGTCCATCACCATCCACCCGGACAACTCCGTCACCGTGAGCGACAACGGCCGCGGCATCCCCGTGGCGACGATGGACAAGGAGGGCAAGGCGGCCGTCGAGGTCGTCCTGACCGTGCTGCACGCCGGCGGCAAGTTCGGCGAGGGTGGCGGCTACAAGGTCTCCGGCGGGCTGCACGGGGTCGGCGTGTCCGTCGTCAACGCGCTCTCGGAGGCGCTCATGGTCACCATCCGCCGCGACGGCTTCGTCTGGACGCAGTCCTACGTCCGCGGCGCGCCCCAGGGCCCGGTGGTCAAGGGCGAGCCCACCGACGAGACCGGCACGGAGATCACGTTCCAGCCGGACGGCGAGGTGTTCGAGTCGCTCGAGTTCGAGTGGGCGACGCTCGAGCAGCGCCTGCGCGAGACGGCGTACCTGACGAAGGATCTGCGCATCTCGATCAGGGACCTGCGCGGCGAGGGGCACGAGGCCGAGTTCCACTACGAGGGCGGCATCCGCGACTTCGTGACGTTCCTCAACACGAATAAGGACCCGATCCAGGAAGAGGTCATCTACTTCGAGGGGGAGACGGACGAGGGCGCCGTCGAGGTCGCGATGCAGTGGAACTCGTCCTACCAGGAGTCCATCTTCTCCTTCGCGAACAACATCAACACCCACGAGGGCGGCTCGCACCTGTCCGGCTTCCGGGGCGCGCTGACGACGACGCTCAACCGCTACGCGCGCGACAAGGGCGAGCTCAAGGAGAAGGACCCCGCGCTCTCGGGCGAGGACGTCCGCGAGGGCCTCACGGCGGTCGTGAGCGCGAAGCTCGCCGAGCCGCAGTTCGAGGGCCAGACGAAGACCAAGCTCGGCAACCCGGGCATCCAGGGCTTCGTCCAGAATATCGTCAACCGGCAGCTCGCGGAGTGGCTCGAGGAGCACCCGCAGGACGCGCGCCGTGTGATCCGCAAGTCGGTCGGCGCCGCCCAGGCCCGCGCCGCGGCCCGCAAGGCCCGCGACCTCACGCGCCGCAAGAGCGTGCTGGAGAACTCGGCGCTGCCGGGCAAGCTCGCCGACTGCTCCGTCCGCGACCCCTCCCTCAGCGAGCTGTTCATCGTCGAGGGCGACTCCGCGGGCGGCTCGGCCAAGCAGGGCCGCGACCGGCACACGCAGGCCATCCTCCCGCTGCGCGGCAAGATCCTCAACGTCGAGAAGGCCCGCATCGACAAGGTCCTGCAGAACACGGAGGTCCAGGCGCTGATCACCGCGCTGGGCACCGGCGTGCGCGACGAGTTCGACCTCGAGCGGGCCCGGTACCACAAGGTCGTGCTGATGACGGACGCCGACGTCGACGGCGCCCACATCCGCACGCTCATCCTCACCCTCCTGTTCCGCGAGATGCAGCCGCTGATCGAGGCCGGCTACGTCTACATCGCCAAGCCGCCGCTGTACAAGGTGACCCAGGGCAAGCGCGAGCGCTACTTGGAGAAGGACTCCGAGCTCGAGGACACGCTCCTCGGGGACCGCTGGGAGAAGTTCACCGTCGCCGCGGCCGACGGGCACGAGTTCAAGCTCACGGAGGCCCGCTGGCAGCGCTACTGCCGGCTGCTCAAGCAGTACGAGGGCTGGGGCTCGGCGCTGCGGGCGGAGTTCGGGCACGAGATCGTCGACTTCATGGCGAACTCGCAGATGCTCAACCAGCGGGTCGCGGCCATCGGCGACCTCGTGGCGCTCGTCGAAGGGGACGATCCCGACGCCTCGCCCTACACGACGGAGCTGCTCGGCCGCGTGGACGGCAAGGTCCGGATCAAGGCCGTCGAGCGGCGCACGAACCTGGCTCGCACCTATCTCGTCCGCGAGACGCTGCTCGAGTCCAACGAGTACCGCCAGTACCTGCGGGTGCACTCCGAGCTCGTCGGCCTCGCCGGCGAGCCGCCCTACACCGTGCACCTCGGCGACGAGACGGGCGAGGCGCAGAGCTTCGAGGAGCTGCGCCGCACCGTGCTCGAGGTCGCGGGCAAGGGCGTGCGCCTGCAGCGCTTCAAGGGGCTCGGCGAGATGAACGCCGAGCAGCTGCGCGAGACGACGATGGACCCGGCCACCCGCACGCTCGCGCAGGTCACGATGGACGACGCCGCGGCAGCGGACACGCTGTTCACGATGCTCATGGGCGACAAGGTCGAGCCGCGGCGGGAGTTCATCGAGGAGAACGCCCGCGCCGCCGAGCTGGACGTCTGAGGGAGAGGTGAGGCACTAGATGGCTTCCACGGACATGCTGTCCGGCGGCAACATCGAGCCGCGCGGGCTCGAGGAGGAGATGCGCTCCTCCTACCTCGACTACGCGATGTCGGTGATCGTCGGCCGCGCGCTGCCGGACGTGCGCGACGGCCTCAAGCCGGTGCACCGCCGCGTGCTGTACGCGATGAACGAGCTGGGGCTCGGGTCGAACCGGCCGTACTCCAAGTGCGCGAAGATCGTCGGCGAGGTGATGGGCAACTATCACCCGCACGGCGATTCGGCGATCTACGACACGCTCGTGCGGCTCGCCCAGGAGTTCTCCATGCGCGAGCCGCTGGTGGACGGCCAGGGCAACTTCGGCTCCGTCGACGACGACCCGGCGGCCGCGATGAGGTACACCGAGGCGCGCCTCGCGCCGCTGGCGCGCGAGATGCTGCGCGACCTCGACGCCGACACCGTCGACTTCGTACCCAACTACGCCGGCGACCGCCAGGAGCCGACGGTGCTGCCGGCGCGGTTCCCGAACCTGCTGGTCAACGGCGCCTCCGGCATCGCGGTCGGCATGGCGACGAACATCCCACCGCACAACCTGCGTGAGACAATCGCCGCGACGATCGCCTACATCGACGACCCTGACATCGGCACGGAGGCCCTCATGGGTCACCTGCCGGGCCCGGACTTCCCCACGGGCGGGATCATCCTCGGGCGCGCGGGCATCCGGGAGGCCTACGAGACCGGCCGCGGCCGCATCCGCGTGCGCTGCAAGGCCGGCATCCAGGACATCGGCCAGGGCAAGGAGGCGATCGTCATCACCGAGCTGCCCTTCATGGTGAAGAAGGGCGGCGACAGCGGCGTCATCCGCAAGATGGCCGAGCTCGCGATCGACAAGAAGGTCGCCGAGATCTCCGACATCCGCGACGAGTCCGACGGGCGCACGGGGATGCGCATCGTCGTCGAGCTCAAGCGCGGCTCCAACCCGAAGGTCGTCCTCAACAAGCTCTACAAGCACACCGCGCTGCAGAGCACGTTCGGGGTCAACATGGTCGCGCTGGTGGACGCCGTGCCACGCACGCTGCCGCTGCGCTCGGTCATCCACAACTACGTCCAGCACCAGCGCGAGGTCATCGTGCGCCGCTCCAAGCACGAGCTGCGCACGCTGGAGGCCCAGGTCCACCGCCTCGAGGGCCTGCTCATCGCGCTGGACAACCTCGACGCGGTGATCGAGCTGATCCGGTCCTCGCCGGACCGCGACGCCGCCCGTACCGGGCTGATGGGCGGCTTCGGCCTCACGCAGATCCAGGCCCAGGCCATCCTCGAGCTGCGCCTGCAGCAGCTCACCGCCCTGGAGAGCGACTCCATCCGCCGCGAGCACGCCGACAAGCTCGAGCGGATCGGCGAGCTGCGTGAGCTGCTCGGCGACGAGGAGATGGTGCTCAGCCTGATCAAGGACGAGCTGCTCGAGATCGGCGAGCGCTACGGCAACGAGCGCAAGACGGACATCGCTGCGTCCGAGGACGAGGTCGACCTCGAGGACCTGATCGCCGAGCAGCAGATGGTCATCACCATCACCCAGTCGAGCTACATCAAGGCGATGAAGCTCGACACCTACCGCAACCAGCAGCGCGGGGGCGTCGGGGTGACCGGCATGGGGATGAAGGACGAGGACTTCATCGAGCACCTCTTCGTCTGCTCGACCCACGACTACCTGCTGTTCTTCACGAACCGCGGCAAGGTCTACCGGCAGAAGGTCTACGAGTTGCCGGCGCCCGACTCGCGCCAGGCCAAGGGCCGCTACCTCGGCAACATGCTTCCGCTGCAGGGCGACGAGCGCGTGCAGTCCGTGTTGTCCACGCGCGACTTCAGCGAGGGGCAGTACCTGCTCTTCGCGACGCGCCAGGGCATCGTCAAGAAGACGGAGTTCACGGCCTACAACACGCCCATCAAGGCGGACGGGATCATCGCCATCAAGGTCCGCGAGGACGACGAGCTCGTCGGTGTGCGCCGCACGTCGGGCGACGACGACGTCCTCATGGTTTCGCGCGCCGGCCAGGCCGTCCGCTTCCACGAGTCGGACGTCCGCGCCATGGGCCGGGACACGACGGGCGTGGCCGGCATGAACGTCTCCGCCGAGGACAACTTCGTGCTGGCGGTCGACGTCGCCCGCGACGACCAGTTCCTGCTCGCCGTCACGGACGCCGGCTTCGGCAAGCGCACGCTGATCGACCAGTTCCGCAAGACCAAGCGCGGCGCCATGGGCGTCCGGGTGATCAAGGCGGCGCAGCACAAGGGCGACCTCGCCGGCGCCCTCGTGGTCCGCGCCCACGACGACCTGATCTTCATCTCCGAGGCCGGCATGGTCACCCGCACGCAGGCCGGCGGCATCTCCCAGCAGGGCCGGGACGCGACCGGCGTCCGGGTGATGAACGTCCGGGAGGACGACCGCGTCAGCGCCGTCGCGCTGATCGTCGAGGGCTCCAAGGAGGAGGAGGCGGTCCAGGCCGCGCTCGAGCTCGACGAGCCGGTGTCCGTCGACGCCTCCGGGAGCGCGGACGAGCCCGCGCTGCAGGACACGGACGAGGCGATCGAGGGCGGCGGCATCGCCGAGGGCGACGCGGACGGGACGGGGCCGGACTCCGAGCTCGAGGAGTAGGGCAGCGGACCACCTGGCGCGGACGGCCTCGATTGGTGCCGTCCGCCGCCGTGGGCTGGTGTATTCTGGCCGGACCAGAGAAAGGAGGTGGTCCGAAGTTGAGTGACAGTGCTTGTGGGACTCTGGAGGTGTCCGGCCGCTAGCCGGATTCGGGCCTCAGGCCCGAGCCGCTGGACAGGCCAGCGGAATCCAGACCGAGACACCCGCCTCGTCGGTGCCGGGATTCGTCCCACCGGCGGCGCGGAAGCGCATACGCCGGCGTGGTGTTTCCAGCGATAGTCGGACGGAGGGCGCGGTTCGTCGAAGCCGCGCCCTTCGTCGTTAACTGGCCTCCGGCTCGGTAGCGTCCGGGCCGTGGCCGCTCCGCTCTCCGACGAGGCGCTCAACCGGGCGACCCTTGCGCGCCAGGGGCTTCTGGAGCCCCTTGAGTTCGGCGTCGCGGACGCCGTCCGGGCGGTCGGCGCCATCCAGGCGCAGCAGTGGGGGGCGGTGCCCGTCGCGCTCGCGTCGCGGCTCGCGAGGTTCGAACCAGCGAGCCTGTGGTCCGCGCTGGAGGCGGGCGAGCTCGTGGCCGGTATCGGAATCCGCGGCACCCTGCACCTCGTGCCGGCCGTCGATCACGCCGACTACGCCGCCGTCGCTCGTGCGGGTGGCGTCGGAGGTGCGTGGGGCGCCTGGCCCGTCGCCGAGGTCGACGCCGCGATCGCCGGGGCGGTCCTGTCCGCCGCGACGCCGGGGCCGGTCGCGCCGGCCGCCATCGCCGCGGCGGCGGAGGCATGGGTCGACGCGAACCCGCGTGCCCTCGACGACGCGGCCCTCGAGGCGCGGCGCAAGGTGAAGTGGCGTCCCCTCGCGCGCCGGCCGGACCTCGTGCGCGTGCCGGCCGGCGGCGCCTGGTCGGCGAAGACGCCCCCCTCGAGCGCGGCGGCGACGTGGGCGGGAGAGGGCTGGCGCGACGCACAGGCCGCGCTGCGCGCCTGCGTCCTCGCGCACCTGCGCGCCTTCGGCCCGGCGGGCGCCGAGGACGCGGCGAGCTGGCTCGGGTCCTCCGTCGGGCCCGTGCGCAGCGCCCTGGCCGACCTGACGGGCGACACCGCCGAACTCGAGGCCGCGGACGGGCGGACGCTCTACGACCTGCCGGACGCGCCCCGTCCTGGGCCGGACGCCGAGACCCCGCCCCGCTTCCTCGCGGCCTTCGACTCCCTGCTCCTCGCCTACGCCCCGGGCCGGCGCACCCGCATCATGTCGCCGGACATGCAGGCCGTCGTCTACCGGCCCGGGAACCTGCGCATCGACCCGGCCTTCCTCGTGGACGGCATGGTGGCCGGGACGTGGTCGCTCACCGTCAAACGGCGTGAGGCGCGCATCGGCCTGCGGCCGGCCGGCCGGCTGACCAAGCGCGCGCTCTCCGGTCTCGTGGCGGAGGGCGAGCGCCTGGCGCGGTCCGTCGCGCCGGAGGCCCGGGCGCATGGGGTCGTCGTCGAGTCGTGAGCTCCCGCGGTCATCGAGCGGGGGTCCAGATCGAGTCGAACCCGGCCGGGTCGAGCGGCAGCAGCCAGCAGGCCGCGAGCCGTCCGTCCCGCACGTGGTAGAGGCCGACCGTCGACCATTCGCGCTCCCGCCCGCCGATCACCGCCGTGCCGTCGGTCAGCGCGGCGAGGTGGTCGCCGCGGCCGACGAGGACGTCGCGGCGGTGCATCCGGAACGTCGCCGCAGTCAGCTCACGCCGGAGGGCCATGTAGGCGAGCACCGCGTCCAGGCCGGCGTGGTCTCCGGCGATCGGGCTCGTGCCCGGCACGTGCCATTCGACGTCCGGCGCCAGCAGCTCGCGCAGGCGCCCGGCCTCGCCGCCGGCGTAGAAGGTGCCCTGCGCGCGGTGCAGGGCGGCGAGGAAGGCTTCGGCGGCGGCCGGGTCCACGCGGCGATCCTCAAGCTCCGCGGAGGATGGCGCGGGCGGCCTGCTCGACCAGGTCCTCGGCCCGGGCGGGGATCCCACCGCCGCCCGTCCTCAGGTGCCGGCGCACGACGGCGTACGGGAGGTCGACCGCGACGAGCACGACCTGCGCGAGCCGGTCCGCGCCGCCGAGTCGCCCGGCGGCGTCGCGGAGCGCGGTCTCCAGCTCACCTTGCGCGGCGTCGACGCGGGCGCGCACGGCCGGCGGCCATGCCGCGGATCCGAGCTCCTCGGGCCCGCGCAGCAGGATCCGCGCATCGGCGGGGTGCTCGCGGCTGTAGGTCACGACGTGGCGGGCGGCCGCCATGCAGGCGTGCGCGGGCGGGTCTCTCCCGAGGGCGCTGAGGAAGCCGGCCTGAAAGCGCGTGACCGTGCGCAGCCAGACCGCTCCGAGCAGGGCCGCCCGCGCACCGAACCGGTGGTACAGCGAGCCGCTCGGCGCGCCCGTCGACCGGGCGAGGCCGGCCATGGTCACCGCGGCCGGGCCCTCGCCGGCCGCGAGCGCGACGGCCGCGTCGAGCAGGCGCTCGGTGTCGTACAGCCTCGGTCTTCCCACGCCGCGCATCGTCTGGTACACATAATAGCGACGAGCCTTCAAAATACGAGGAGGAACCCACCATGCGCGACACCACCGCCGGCGCGCGACAGCTGTACGCGGCGCTCGCCGCCCGCGACCCGGGCTCGATCCTCGCCGCCCTGAGCGACGACTTCGTCGGGCGCGTCAGTGACGGCATGCCGCTCGCCGTCGGCGGCCGCCACGACGGCCCCGACGCGATGCTCCGAGAGGTCTGGGCCCCGATCTTCTCCGCCTATGACGTGCACCTCGACGTCGACGCCTACCTGCCGTCGGGAGACGACGTCGTCGTCGCCCTCGGCCACTACCGCGGGACCGAGCGGGCGACGGGCCGGGCGCTGGACGCCCGCTTCGCCCACGTGCTCACCGTGCGCGGGGAGCGCGTGACCGGCCTCGAGCAGATCACGGACACGCGGCGCTGGAGCGCCTGAGGCCGTCCGGAGGCCTCAGGCGGTCTGCAGGTACGGCCGCCAGGTCGTCGGGATCGTCGGGCTCGCGAGCTGGATGAACACGTGCGGGTTGGGCATCCGCGGCCGCGTGCGCGGGTGCATGCCGATCTGGTGCGGCAGCCGGTCGCCCTTGCGCCGATTGCACGGCGCGCACGAGGCGACGATGTTGTCCCACGTCGAGTCGCCGCCCTTGGAGCGCGGGATCACGTGGTCGACGGTCAGCGTCGTCCGCGCGCCGCAGTACTGGCACATCCAGTCGTCGCGGGCGAAGACGGCGCGGCGCGTGATCTTGCGGCGGTGCGGATCGCGTGGTACGCGCACGTAGCTCACGAGCCGGATCACGTAGGGCCGCGGGAGCATCCCGGTCGCCCAGTGCAGATCGCCCTCGCCACGCTCGAGGATCTCGGCCTTGCGCTTGAGCATGAGTACGGTGGCCCGCCGCACGGTGCAGACGTTGATCGGCTCGAACGTCGCGTTGAGCACCAGCACCCGACCACCAGTCCAGCGCGAGCCGCCGGGCTCAGGCCCGTGCCGCTGATGATCGATGAGCGACACGGACCCCAGTGGAGCTGGGATCGCGCTGGTCACGGCTGCGCGGCAGTGTAGATGACCGCCCGGCGCGCCACGCCGCCGCGCAATCCGGGATCAGGCGGCCGGATAGCTCCCGAGCACCTTGACCGTCTGGGCCTGCTCGCGGAGCGCCGCAACGGCCTCCGTGACGGCCGCGGACGCCGCGGCGCCGTCCAGATCGGCGAAGAACATGTAGTGGCCGAGCCCGAGCCGGCGGGGCCGCGACTCGATGCGGGTGAGGTTGACCCCGCGGGAGGCGAACTCCGACAGGCAGCGCACGAGCCATCCCGCACGCTCGTCGCCGGCGCCCCACCACACGACGCTCGTCTTCGTGGCCGGGCCCATCGGCGCCACGCCGTTGCGCGCCAGCCAGACGAAGCGGGTAACGTTGCCCGGCTCGTCCTGGACGCCGTCGCGCAGGACGACGGCGCCGTGCAGCTCGGCGGCCAGCGGCGTCCCCAGGGCGGCCGCCGGTCCCCGGGCGACCTCGCCGGAGGCGACGAGCCGCACGGCCTCGGCGGTCGAGGAGACGTCGAGCACCGTGGCGTCCGGCAGCGACTCCCGCAGGAAGCGCCCGCACTGGGCGTTGGCCTGGGGGTGGGAGAGGACGCTGCGCAGCGCGCCGAGCTCGACGGCCTCGCGGGCGATGAGCGCATGCACGACCGGGAGGACGACCTCGCCGACGATCCGGACGTCGTCCGTGCCGGCGGCGAGCGCGTCGAGCGTCGGGCCGACCGCACCCTCCAACGAGTTCTCGATCGGGACGAGCGCCCGCTCCGCCGCCGCGGTCTGCACGGCGAGCACCGCGTCGTGGACGGTCGGCGCCGGGACGGCCTCCCAGCCGGCGGCGCGCGGATCGCCGCACAGGGCGGCGTGGCTGTAGGTGCCGGCCGGCCCGAGGAAGCTCGCCCGCATCAGAACGTGTCGAGCGTGCGGGAACCGATCTCACCGGCGAGCGCCATCCGCACGGCCTCGGCCTCCTCCGGGGAGAGCTCGAGCTCCCCGCTGCCGGCGATCACCTGCTTGCAGTACACGCGCGCCGTGTCCCGGTGTGCGATCGAGGAGACGACGACGCCGTTGTGCTCGGCGTCGAGCAGCGCGATCGAGGTCGACTGGTGGCCGCTGAGCTCGCCGTAGGCGTCGTAGCGGACGAGGGCGCGGAACGCGATGGCGCCGTCGAGCCGGTGCTCGGCGCTTCCCACCCGCTCCTCGAGACGCTCCGCGAGCTCCTCCGTGCGCTCGTGCAGCGCCTCGAAGGCGGCCTGCAGGGCGCTGGCATGGCCGACGAGGTCCTGTCCGTCGCGCCCGCCGAGGACCGCCCGCTGGTCCGCCCGCAGCCGCCGCATCCGCAAACTCAGGACGGCGAGCCAGATCAGCGCCACGAGGGCGCCGCCGGCCGCGGCGAGCGCGACGATGCCGGGGCCGTCGGTGAAGCCGCTCATGCGGGCCGCCGAACTTACTGGAACAGCACGTTGTACGTCGACGTGTTGTTGTCGGTCTTCTTCTCGCCGGGGACGGCGCCGACCTTCACGGTGACGGTGTAGACCTCGCCCGTCCGCGGCTTGGAGGAGAGCTTGACCTCCGCGGTCGCGTCCGCGCCCTGGGCGACCTGGGCGACGGTGTCCTTGCCCGTGATCGGCTTGCCCTGGCCCTCCAGCGTCACGGCCACCGGGACGTCGAACTCATCGTTCTCGCCCTGATTGGAGAACTTCACGCTGAAGACCAGGTCGCCCGAGGCCGGCACGCGGTTGGAGGCCGGGTCGGGCTGCAGCGCCACGCCGTCCACGGTCGTGCCCGTGAGCCCGGTCCCGTGCAGGCCGGGAGCGACCGTCTTGCTCGTCTGGCGCCCACTGCCATTGTTGGAGATGCGCGTCCCGAGCTGGTCGGCCACGAAGCTCGGCTGCAGCCAGTCGAGACTCGGGAGGAAGCCGGCGGTCGACACGGGGTCCGCGACGACGTCGTTGCTCGACAGCGTGTCGCGCACCAGGGGCGTGACGCGGGCGCGGATGAGCGTGTCGGAGGCGGAGAAGGCCTGCATCTCGCCGGCGATGCCCTCGATGGCGCGGTCCGCGACGTCGCCCTCGTTGCCGAGCGCGGTGGCGATCCGCTTGGCGACGTACTGCAGGCCGTCCCGCCGCAGCTCGAGCGCGATCAGCAGCGACTGCTGGGCCGCGTCCAGGTCGCCCGGCGTCGAGAGGTTCTTCGCGCGCTTGAGCTCGGTGTCGGCCTCCGCCCGCAGGCTCGAGACGGTGGTCTGCAGGTCCTCCGGCGACTGGCTCGAGCCCTGCCCGAGGGTCTCGAAGAACTTGCGCCCGACCTGGGTGTCGGACTGGGTGACGAGATCGGACGCCTCGCGGTTGTAGTCGCGCAGGGCGTTCTTGCGCCGTGAGTCCTGGCAGGCGTTGAAGATGAGGATGAGCAGGACGAGCAGCAGCAGCCCGAGGCCGGCCGCCACGAGCCGGCGGGTGCGCAGGGTCTGGGCGTCCGCGCCGCCGCCGCGACCTCCGTCGTCCGCCCCGTCGCCCCCGCCGCCACGCCGCGCGGACGCCGAGCGGCGCGGGCGCGATTCACGTTGGACGGTGGTCGGCTCGTCGTCCTCGAAGAAGGACACGGTGATGGCTCTCCTGGCTGCCGGCGGTCGGGACGCAGTATGCCCCCGCCGCCGGTCGGCTCCCATGTTCGGCGTCGGCGCGGAGGGGCCTGCACCCCCGCGGCGAATCCTAGCCGCGTGTCCTTGACGGAGGAACGGGAGGCGGTCACCGCGACCGCCGGGCCGCTGGCGCTTCATCGCTACCGGCTGGGCCGGCGGCTCGGGGCTGGCGGGTTCGGCGCCGTGCACGAGGCCCACGACGAGCGCCTCGACCGCCGGGTCGCCGTCAAGGTCATCCCGGCGGACGGGTCGGCGCCCGAGCGCGCGCGCCGCGAGGCGATGGCCGCCGCCCGCCTCGAGCACCCCGGGATCGTCGCGCTCTTCGACGCCGGGGAGGACGCCGGCGCGCGCTACCTCGTCTCCGAGCTCGTCGACGGGCGCACGTTCGCCCAGCTGCAGGCCGACGGCGAGCTGTCCGACCGCGACGTCCTGCGCGTCGGCCTCTCCCTGTGCGACGCGCTGGAGCACGCCCACGAGCGTGGCGTCGTGCACCGCGACGTCAAGCCGCAGAACGTCATCGTCCCGGACCGCCCGCGCTCCTGGCGCGGGGCGGCGAAGCTCACGGACTTCGGCGTGGCCACGCTCGCCGGCGACGACGCGCTGACCCGCACGGGCGACGTGGTGGGGACGCTCGCCTACATGGCTCCGGAGCAGGCATCGGGCAAGCGCGTCGACGCCCAGGCCGACGTCTACGCGCTCGCCCTCGTGCTCTACGAGGCGCTGGCCGGCGTCCATCCCGTCCGCGGCTCGACGCCCGCCGAGACCGCCCGCCGAGTCGGCGGCCCGGTCGCGCCGCTGGCCAGGCACCGCCGCGACCTGCCGCCCGAGCTCTGCGCGGCGCTGGACCGCGGGCTGCGGGTGGCCCCGGTGCACCGAGGCACGCTCGAGGAGCTCGGCGACGCCCTGGAGGACGCCCTCGTCGAGGTCGCAGACGAGGGCGGCGCCGTCGCCCGCCACCCGGCCGAGCGCGCGCCCTGGCTGCCGCCGGTCCCGCGCGGGCTCCCGCGCCTGCTGCACGCCGCGGCGACCGGGGCGCTCGTCGCCGTCACGGCCGCCCTCGCCGCGCCGCAGTCCGAGCTGCCCTGGCTGCCGGCCGCGGCCGGCGCCGCGCTCGTGACGCTCCTGCTCCCGCGCCTCGGGTGGGGCCTTGCCGTGCTGGGCACCGCCGCCGGCCTGCTGCTGGCGCCGGCCTTCGGCGGCGAGGCGGCGGCGGCCGGCACCGCGGTGGTCCTGCTCGCCGCGGCCCTCCCCGTCCCCTTCGCGCTGGGCCGGTCGCCGCGGGCGTGGACGCTGCCCGCGTTCGCGCCGCTGCTCGGCCTCGCCGGGCTCGCCGGCGCCTTCCCGGCCCTGGCCGGCCGCGCCCGCCACCTAGGAGAGCGGGCCGCCCTCGGTGCGCTGGGCGCCTGGTGGCTGCTGCTCGCGGAGACCCTCACCGGCCACCGCCTGCTCTTCGGCCCACCGACCGGGGCGCCCCCGGCCGCGGCGGCCCAGGAGGCCATCTCGGAGGCGGCGGCGACGGTGGGCGGCGTCTTCACCAGCGGCGGCGTCGTGCTGCTCGCGCTGTGGGCCGCGGCGGCGGTCGCGCTTCCGTGGCTCGTGCGGGGCGTGAGCCTCGCCGCGGACCTCGTCCTGGCCACGGCCTGGAGCGCCGGCCTGGCCTCGGCGACCGCCGCGCTGGGGACGCGGCTCGGCGCGCCCGAGCCGCGCGGGCTCGTGGTCACCGCGCTGGTGGCCGGCGTGGCCGCGGTCGTGGGCGCCCGCACGGCGGAGGACGCGAGCCTGCGATCCTCTGCGGCGGATGACGACCGGCCCTGACTGCGCATGAGCGTCCTGCGCTCGCTCGAGGAGAAGCTCGCGACCCTCGTGGAGGGCACGTTCTCCCGCGCCTTCAAGTCGCAGGTGCGCCCGGTGGAGCTCGCCCGCAAGCTCACGCGCGAGATGGATCAGCACAAGGTCGTGTCGCTGTCGCGCACCTACGTGCCCAACGAGTACACGATCTGGCTCTCGCCCAGAGACCGCGAGCAGTTCGAGGGCTACGAGGGCGACCTGCAGGCCGAGCTGTCGGGCTACCTGCTCGAGCACGCGCGCCGCGAGCGGCTCGCGCTCGTGTCGCGGCCGGAGATCGGCTTCCGCACGGACGAGCGGCTGCGCCTCGGGGAGTTCGGCATCCAGGCCCGGCTCGTGCGGCCGGACCAGGAGGGCGCAGGCGCGCCGGTGGCCGCCGAGGCCGGGCACACCCAGGTCTACTCGGCCGCGGGCCGGGTGGCCGACCAGCTGGCGGAGCCCAACCTCCGGCGCGGGCGCGCCCAGCTGCGCCACGAGGGCCGCGCGGTGCTGCTCGGGACCGCCGGCGTCGTGCTCGGCCGCTCGCGCGACTGCGACGTGGTGCTCGAGGACGAGAACGTCTCCCGCCGCCACGCCGAGGTGCGGCCCTCCGGCGGCTCGTGGATCGTGCGCGACCTCGGGTCCACCAACGGGGTGAAGGTCAACGGCCGGCGCGTCGACGGGGCGCAGTCCCTGCGCCCGGGCGATCGCGTCGAGGTCGGCCTCAGCCAGCTCGTGTACGAGGAGGAGTGAGTGGGGCTCCGCCGATGAGTCTCGATCCCGTCGCCGTCGCGCTGAAGTTCGGCTTCCTCGTCGTGCTGTACCTCTTCCTGCTCTGGGTGGCGCGCTCGGCGCTGCGCGACCTGCGCCGCACGGGCGGCGCCGGCTCCGAGCCCGACGGCCCGGTGCACCACGACTACGGGGACGCGACCGCGATGCACCAGGCGGGCACGGCGCTGGACCCCTCGCCGGCGGGGGACGCCTGGAGCGCGCGGCTCGTCGTGCGCTCGGCGCCCGGCCTGCGCGGCGGAGAGGGCTTCGAGGTCGGCGATGGCCTGCTGCTCGGCCGCGGCACGGCGGCCGACGTCCCGTTGCAGGACTCCTACTCCTCCTCCCGGCACGCGCGGCTGATCTCCCAGGGCGACGCGGTCGTGCTGGAGGACCTAGGCTCGACCAACGGGACCTACCTCAACGGGGATCCGCTGACCGGCCCGCAGCCGCTGCACGACGGCGACCGCATCCGCATCGGCGACTCCGAGTTCTCGTTCCAACGGTGATGCTGCGCGTCGCGGAACACTGGCACGGCTCCGACGTCGGCCGCCAGCGCCAGGGCAACGAGGACTCCGTCTTCGTGCGGGCGCCGCTGTTCGTCGTCGCGGACGGGATGGGTGGGGCGCAGGCCGGCGAGGTCGCGTCCGAGCTCGCGGTGGAGACGTTCCGCGACGGCCTCCCCGACGGCTCGCCCGAGGCGGGGCTCGTGCGGACGATCAACGTCGCCAACGTCCGCATCAACGAGGCCGCCCACGCCGACCGCCGGCGCCAGGGCATGGGCACGACCTGCACGGCCGCCTACGTCGGGCCGGACGAGGTCGTGCTCGCGCACGTCGGCGACTCGCGCTGCTACCTGCTGCGCGACGGCCGGCTGACCCGGCTCACCCGCGACCACTCGCTCGTCGGCGAGCTGCTAGACCGCGGCAAGCTCACGGAGGAGGAGGCGGAGGTCCATCCCCAGCGCTCGGTGATCACCCGCGCCCTGGGCATCGAGCCCGACCTGCTCGTGGACACGGAGCGCATCGCGGCGCGGGCCGGGGACCTGTTCCTCATCTGCTCGGACGGGCTGACGTCCATGGTCCGCGAGGCCGCGCTGTTCGAGCTCCTGCGCGACGGTGCGGACGCCGGCCTGCCCGAGCTCGGCCGCAGCCTGATCCACGCCGCCAACGAGGCCGGCGGCCGCGACAACATCACGGTGATCCTCTTCCGGCTCGAGGGCGTCGAGGGCGCTGCGCCCGACGACACCGGCGAGGGCGCCGCGACGACGGAGCGCGCGGCCCTCGCCGACACGGGCGACCACGCCACCACGACCCGGGCGGCCGTCGCGGTGGCCGACCCTCCGTCGTCGGCGCGCGCGGTGCCCGAACGGACCGCGCGGTTGCCGCGCGGGGCCGGGCGCGGAGGCGACGAGCCGCCCGCCCGCCACTCCCGCCTGCGGCGCGCGGTGCCGTGGCTCATCTCGTCGCTCGTGGTGCTGGCCATCCTCCTCGGCGGCGCCTTCGTCGCGATCCGCGCCGTCTTCTTCGTCGGGTTGGACGCGAACCGCTCCGTGGTCATCTACCGAGGGCTGCCGTACGAGCTGCCGTTCGGCCTCAAGCTCTACACCCGCGACTACACGAGCGGCGTGACGCTCGACCAGGTGCCCGTGGCGCGGCGGCCGACGTTCACCGACCACGAGCTGCGCTCCTTCGGCGACGCCACCGACCTGGTCCGGCAGCTGGAGATCGGGAGGGTCCGGTGATCGCGAAGCATCGAGCGCCGGCGGAGCCGGTCACCCGATGAGGCCCCGCAACCGGGAGCTGCTCGCGCTCGTCCCGGCCGCCCTCCTGGTGACCGCGGGCTTCGCGGCGATCTTCATCCAGCGCTCCGACGTCCTGTCGGACGCGTCGCTGACCTACGGCGGCGTCTTCCTCGCCCTGTGCGTGGCCGCGCACCTCGTGATCCGCTTCACGCTGCCGGACGCCGACCCGTACCTGTTCCCGCTGGTGGCCGTCCTCGCGTGCTTCGGGCTGGTGATCATCTACGGCCTCGACGAGAACCTCGCGCGCGAGCAGGCGCAGTGGTTCGTCTTCGGCCTCGCGCTCTTCGTGGCCACGATCATCGGGCTGCGGCGCGACTTCCGGGTGCTCGAGCGCTACCGCTACACGATCGCAGCCGCCTCGTTGCTGCTGCTCGTGCTGCCGCGGGTGCCCGGCCTGGGCCAGCAGATCAACGGCGCCTACCTCGGCATCGGCGTCGGGCCGATCTCCTTCCAGCCCGTCGAGTTCGCCAAGCTCGGGATCGTCATCTTCATGGCGGCCTACCTGCGCGAGAACCGCGACGCGATGATGCTCGGCGCCCGCCGCGTGCTCGGGCTCACCTTCCCGCCGCTGAAGCAGTTCGGCCCGCTGCTCGTCGTCTGGGGCGTCGCGATGCTGATGCTCATCTTCATCCGCGACCTCGGCTCGTCGCTGATGTTCTTCGGGGCCTTCCTCGCGGTGCTCTACGTGGCGACGAACCGCCTGGGCCTCGTGGTGCTCGGCCTCGTCGCCTTCGGCATCGGCGCGTGGGTGATGATCCAGCTCGTCGGCCACATCCAGGATCGCGTCGACATCTGGCTGGACCCGTTCGCTCCGGGCCGGGTGCAGACGGAGGGCTACCAGATCGCCCAGAGCCTGTTCGCGCAGGCCGACGGCGGCGTCTTCGGCACCGGCCTGGACCAGGCGCTGCTGTCCGTGCCCTGCGACGCGAATCCCCGTGGCTGCTTCATCCTGCCCGCGCCGCACACCGACCTGATCTACGCGGTCATCGTCAACGAGCTCGGCCTCGCCGGCGCGGTCGGGCTCATCGTCGTCTACCTGCTCCTCGTCGCCCGCGGATTCAAGACCGCGATGATCGCCCGCGACTCGTTCTCGACGCTGCTGGCCGCCGGCCTCGCCTCCGTGCTGGCCCTGCAGGTGTTCGTCATCGTCGGCGGCGTGACGCGGGTGATCCCGCTGACGGGCGTGACGCTGCCCTTCGTCTCCTACGGCGGCTCGTCGATCATGGCGAACTTCGTCCTGCTCGCGCTGCTGCTGCTCGTCTCGGATCGCGCGCGGCGGGAGGCGCAGACGCGGTGAAGGGGCCGATCCTCAAGCTCTACGGCCTGAGCTTCGTGCTCTTCGCCGTGCTCGTCGGCTTCACGAGCTACTGGTCGGTGTTCGACGCCCAGGCGCTGCGCACGAACCCGGCCAACCGCCGCACGCTGCTGCAGGAGGAGCGCATCAAGCGGGGGACCATCCGCACGGCCGACGGCGAGCTGATCGCCGGCTCCACCCGCCTGAGCGGGGGCCGCTACCGCCGCCGCTATCCGCTCGGGGAGCTCTTCGGCCACCCCGTCGGCTACGCGTTCACCGCCCTCGGCCGATCGGGCCTGGAGCGCTTCTACAACGACCGCCTCACCGGGGTGCGGACGGAGCTCGTCGGCGTGGTGGACTCGCTGCTGGACCGCCCCCGGGTCGGTCAGGACCTCGAGACGACGCTCGACGCCAAGGTGCAGGGGATCGCCACCCGGGCCCTGAAGGCGGCGCCCTCCGGCAAGGGGGCGGTCGTCGCGCTCGACGTCAAGACCGGGGCGGTCAAGGTCATGGCGTCGGTGCCGGGCTTCGACCCCAACGGCCTCGACGACCGCGCGACGTTCCGGCGTCTCTCGACGGACGAGGGCAGCACGCCGCTGTTCGAGCGGGCCACCCAGGGCCTGTTCCCGCCCGGCTCGACCTTCAAGGTCGTCACCGCGGCGGCGGCGCTGGACTCGGGCCGCTTCACGCCCGACTCGCAGCTCTCAGGTCGCAACGGCGTCGCGATCTCCGGCGTCCCGCTGCAGAACTTCGGCGGCGAGGACTTCGGCTCCATCCCGCTGACCCTCGCGCTGACGAAGTCGGTCAACACGGTGTTCGGCCAGATCGGCGAGCAGCTCGGCAAGCGCCGGATGGAGCGGTACATGACGCGCTTCGGCTTCGACGCCTTCCCGCCCGTGGACCTCCCGCGCGACCAGCTCTCGCGCAGCGGGGAGCGGTTGAACGGCCGGCTGATCCCGCCGACCTCGGACCGCGTCGACGTCGGGCGCATGGCCATCGGCCAGGACAAGCTGCTCGTCACCCCGCTGCAGATGGCCTCCGTCGTGCAGGCCGTCGCCAACGGCGGCGTGCGGATGGAGCCCTACCTCGTCGAGAAGGCCTTCGACGCCGACGGGCGCACGCGCCTCGATCACGACCCGCAGGCCGCCCGGCGGGTCATGTCGGCCCGCTCGGCCGCGCAGCTGACGACGATGATGAAGTCCGTCGTGCGCGAGGGCACGGGCACCGCCGCCGCGCTGAGCGGCATCGAGGTCGCGGGCAAGACCGGCACCGCGGAGCTTAACGCCAACGGGCTCAACGATCTGTGGTTCGTCGGCTTCGCCGGCGACCACGCGGTCGCCGTCATGGTGGAGCGCGTCCAGGGCGGGCAGGGCGGGACGGTCGCCGCGCCGATCGCCAAGCAGGTGCTGGAGGCCCTCGGTGGCTGACCGCCTGCGCGAGGGCCTCGACGCCGACGACCTCGTGGACGGCCGCTACCGCGTGCTCGGGCGCATCGGCTCGGGCGGCATGGCCGACGTCTACTGCGCCGAGGACAATCAGCTCGGCCGCCGCGTGGCCCTCAAGATCCTGCACCGCCGCTTCTCGGGCGACCAGGAGTTCGTCGAGCGCTTCCGCCGCGAGGCCTCCTCCGCGGCCGGGCTCCAGCACCCCAACATCGTCCAGGTCTTCGACCGCGGCTCCTGGGACGGGACGTACTACATCGCCATGGAGCTGCTCGAGGGCGGCTCGCTCAAGGACCTCGTCCGCGACGGCCCGGTCGATCCGGCGCTCGCGGTCGACATCACCATCCAGATGCTCCGCGCCGCCCGCTTCGCGCACCGGCGCGGCATCATCCACCGCGACTTCAAGCCCCACAACGTCATCGTCGACGGCGAGGGCCGCGTCAAGGTCACCGACTTCGGGATCGCCCGCGCGGGCGCGTCGGACATGACGGAGACCGGCGCGATCATGGGCACCGCCGCCTACCTCTCCCCGGAGCAGGCCCAGGGCCACGCGGTGACCGGCGCCTCCGACCTGTACTCCGTCGGCGTCGTGCTCTACGAGCTGCTCACGGGCCGGCCGCCGTTCGTGGCGGAGTCGGCGGTCTCCATCGCGCTCAAGCAGGTCTCGGAGGACCCGACGCCGCCGCGCGAGCTCAACCCGGCCATCTCACCCGAGCTCGAGGACGTCGTGCTCACGGCGCTGCAGAAGGACCCGGCGCGCCGGTTCCCCGACGCGGACGCGTTCGTCACGGCGCTCGTCGCCGTGCGCGACCTCCCGGCGCGCGACGACGTGGGCGGGCGCACGGGGCCGCTGACCGGCAGCTATCCGGTGGCGGCGCCCGGCGAGGACGGGCTCGACCGCCGCCGCCGGCGGCTGATCGCCGCGCTCGTCGTCCTCGCCCTCGCGGCGATCGGCGTGGGCGCCTTCCTCCTGCTGCAGCCCGATCAGGCCAAGGTCCCCGACGTCGTCGGGTCGAAGTCCGCCGTCGCGTCCGCACGGCTCAACAACGACGGCTTCGAGGCGCAGATCGAGCAGGTGCGCAGCGCCGACCGGCCCGCCGACGAGGTCATCCGCCAGCGCCCGAGCCCGGGCGAGCGGGCGGACGAGGGCTCGCAGGTGACGCTCTTCGTCTCCTCGGGACCCGGCCAGGGCACGGTGCCCGACGTGGCGCGCCGTCCCGAGGCGGCGGCCGTCCGCGACGTGCGCCGCAGCGGTTTCAAGGCCGACGTCAAGCGCGCGTACTCCTCCTCCGTCCGGTCCGGGCGCGTGATCCGCACGCGGCCGCCGGCGCGGACGCCGCTGGACATCGGCCGGACGGTGTCGATCGTCGTCTCCCGCGGCCCACAGCCGATCGCGGTGCCGGCGCTGGGCGGCATGGCGGTCGACGACGCGCGGGCCCGGCTGGAGGCCGTCGGCCTCGCCGCCGCGGTCGTGCGGCGCGCGTCGGACGAGGAGCCCGGCACGGTGACCGGCCAGGACCCGGCCGCCGCCGCGAGCGTCCCCCGGGGGACCACGGTGACGCTGACGGTCGCCAAGCCGCAGCCGAAGGTCGACGTGCCCGACGTGGAGGGCGTCAGCGCCTCCTCCGCCGCCGGCCGGCTGCGGGCGGCCGGCTTCACCGTGCGCACGCAGACGCGCAGGACGACGAACCGGGACGAGGACGACCAGGTGCTCAGCCAGTCGCCCTCCGCGGGCTCGGCGCGCGACCCCGGGACGACGGTGACGATCGTCGTCGGCGCCTTCGCCGCCCCGACCCCCACGCCCACCCCGTCGCCCACCTCCACCTCCACCTCCACCCCCACCCCGACCCCGACCCCGACCCCGACGCCCGCGCCGTGAGGGTCGCGGTGCTCAGCGGCGGGCGCTCGTCCGAGCACGAGGTGTCCCTCGCGTCCGGCGCGGCGGTCCGGGCCGGGCTGGCCGAGGCCGGCCACGAGGTCCTCGACGTCCACCTCACCCGGGAGGGTGCCTGGCTGCACGCCGGCGCGCCCGTGACCCTGACCCCGGCCGGGGGCCTGCTCGGGGCCGACGCGGCCTTCCCGATCCTCCACGGCCCGTTCGGCGAGGACGGCACCGTCCAGGGACTGCTCGAGCTGCTCGACGTGCCCTACGTTGGCGCCGGCGTGCTCGCCACGGCGCTCAGCCTCGACAAGGTCATGTTCAAGGACGTGCTCGCCGCCGCGGGCATCCCCCAGGTCGCTCACGCGACGCTGCCCGGCCGCGACGCCCCGCTCGACGGGGTCCACGCGCTCGGGCTGCCGGTGTTCGTCAAGCCGGCCCGGGCGGGCTCGTCCAAGGGCATCGTCAAGGTCACGGAGCCCGGGGCGCTCCCGGCGGCGCTCGACGCCGCCTTCGCGGAGGACGCCGTGGTCGTCGTGGAGGCGATGTCGCACGGCCTCGAGGTCGAGTGCGCCGTGCTCGGCAACGCCGGGCCCCAGGCCTCGACGCCCGGCGAGATCGTCCTCACCGGCGGAGCCGACTGGTACGACTACGACGCGAAGTACGCCGACGGCGGCATGGAGCTCGTCGTTCCCGCGCGTATCCCGCCGGCGGCGGCCGCCGACGTGCAGCGGCTCGCGCTGGAGACCTTCGCCCGCGTCGGCTGCGCCGGCCTCGCCCGCGTCGACTTCTTCGTCGAGCCCGACGGCCGCGTGCTCGTCAACGAGCTCAACACGCTTCCGGGCTTCACGCCGACGAGCGTCTACGCGAAGCTCTGGGCCGCCTCGGGGCTGAGCTTCACCGAGGTCTGCGACCGCCTCGTGCGCCTCGGGGTCGAGCGCTTCGCGGGCGAGCGCGGCCGCTGAGCCGGCGGCTCACGTGCTCTGCGCGAGCGACACGTCGCCGATGCGGACGCTGGCCGGCTGGGGCGCGTTCTTCGGCAGGTCGGTGATCCAGATCAGGTAGTAGCGGTACTCGCGGCCCCGCGTCTGGAGCGTGAAGCGCTGCTTGGCGCGCCGCACCGTGCCGCCCCCGACCTTCGTCCAGCCCGAGAGCGCCTTGGGGACGCCGCCCGCCGGGGCGGCGTAGATCGTCGCCTTCCAGCCCGGCTTGGGCGTCTGGATCAGGATCGACGTCGCCGCGACGCCCGGCCGGGCGTCCACGTAGAGCCCGACCCCGGACTTCGGCCCCTTCGCACTGGCGAAGACGCCGTCGCGGTAGCCCTCGGTCGACCAGGCCGTGGCCGGATCGCCGTCGACGGCCCGGCGCACCTCGTCGCTGTGCTCCTGGTCGTCGCCCTCCGGGTCGTAGTCGTGGGCCGCCCCCCGGCCGAGCGAGACCGGGCTCGTCCCGGTCGGCGCCCGGACCCGTGGCGTCCCCGTCCCGCGCTCCACGCGGTTGGCCGCCTCACCGACCACGAGCACGACGACGAGGGCGGCGGCGACGATGCCCAGCGCCGTGACCACGAGCGGCACCCGCAGCCGCAGGCGCAGGGGCACGCGCCGGCGGGCCTCGGCCGGCAGGGTCTTGAGCACGGCCGTCGCCTCGCCGGTCGAGTGGCCCGAGCGGGCCGCCTCGTTGGCGAGCGCGTCCTCGAGGTCGTCCTCGAGCCCCACGGCGTCCGGGTAACGCCGCTCGAGCGGCTTGGTCGTCATCCGGTCGAGCACGGAGGCGACGCTGGCCGACACCTCGGGCCGCTCGTGGGCGACGTCGGGCAGGTCCTCGCGCACGTGCTTCATCGCCACGGCGACCTGGTTCTCGCCGTGGAAGGGCACGTCGCCCACGAGCATCTCGTAGAAGACGATCCCGAGCGAGTAGATGTCGGACTGCCCGTTGACGACGTGGCCGAGGGCCTGCTCCGGGGACACGTAGTCCGTCGTGCCGAGCACCCGGCCGTCGGCCGTCAGCCCGTCCTCCTCGAGGGAGCGGGCGATGCCGAAGTCGGTGACCTTGGCCATGCCCTCCTCGTCCACGAGGACGTTCTGGGGCTTGATGTCGCGGTGCACGATCCCGCGCGCGTGGGCGGCACCCAGCGCGCGCGTGATCTCGATCGCGTAGGCGAGGGCCTCGTCGACGGGCAGCCGGCCCTGCCGGCGGATGCGGTCCTTGAGCGTCTCGCCCTCGACGTACTCGAAGACGATGTACGGGCGGCCGTCGTCCTCGCCGGCGTCGATGACGCCGACGATGTGCGGGTGCGAGAACTGGGCGACGGAGCGCGCCTCGCGCCGGAAGCGCTCGAGCTGGGCGGAGTCCGACGCGATCTCGCGGTGCATGAGCTTCACCGCGACGGTGCGCTCGAGGGTCATGTCGAACGCCCGGTAGACCGTCGACATCCCCCCGGTGCCGATCTGGGCGTCGAGGCGGTACCGGCCGCTGAGGCACGTGCCGACGAGCGGGCTCATCCCGCTCCTATTCTGCCTGTCGCAAGGGCGGCCTGCTACCTGTCGGGCTCGACCCTCGGCTGCTCGATGGTCGGCTGGTCGGCCGGGGTGCTGTCGCCCTCGGCGGGTTCGTCGCCGGTGCGCCAGACCGCGGTCGGCGGCTCGGCCGGGTCGGGGGCGTCGTCGTCGCTTGCGTCCGTCGCGCTGAGCACGTCCTCGTCGACCTCCTGCTCGGCCTGCTCGGCCGCGAGGTCGTCGACGCGCTCGGGGCCGGGCTCACCCGCCTCCCCGAGGGTCGGGTCGTCCTGGGCCTCGATCACGTCGTCGATCTGGCGGCCGCCTTCCAGCGGGTCGCCGGCGGCCGGCTCGGCGTTGTCGATGAGCTCCTCCTCCGCGAGCTCCTGGCCCTCCGACTCGCCCTCGCCGGCCTCGGCGAGCGGGCGGTCGGCGTCCGTGGCGATGGCCCCGGATTCCAGGACGTCGTCGTAGGCCGGATCCGGGCCGCCGATGTTGGCCGCCTCGGCCGCCGCCGCGGCCTCCTCCGCGGCCTCGTCGATGCTCCCGGGCCGCCCGTCGGGCACCGTGCCCTCGTGCGCGGCCGTCTCCGGCGCCGGTGCCGGCACGGCCGTCGACGTGTTCTCCGGCGGTCCGGCCACGTCGGCGTTGGCCACCGCGGGGGCCGGCGCGTCCTCGGCCTCGGCGGCGCGCGTGCCCTCCGGCGCGTCGGCGGCCGGCGGGGCCGCGGCCGGCGCCACTGCGCCGGTGGCCTGGCGCAGCGCCTGGACGGCCCGCTGCCGGTGCTTCAGCGCGGCCGCCAGCGCGGCCGCGAGACCGGCGAGCGTGAGGGTCCTGAGCAGCTTGCGAGCCATGCGGGTGACTTTCTGGGAGGAATCGACACGTACGGCGAGAGCTACCCCGTGGTCCCGGCGCGACACCTGGCCTCTGCTCTCGGGCCTGGACGCTCGTACGACCGCGAATACCACCGATGGGGGATGGGGTCACAACCCCAGGGTCCCGATGGGATCCCTGTCCGTCCTTCTCCGTTCGCATAAGCCACCAGGAGTCCTCCGAACCGCCATGACCGCCACCGCCGCACAGCCCAGGCCCACCGCTCGACAGGCGGAGCGGCTCTGGCGGGAGTACCGCGAGTCCGGCGACGTCCGGGTGCGCAACCAGCTCGTGACCATGTACGCCCCGATGGTGCGCTACATCGTCTACAAGAAGGTGCGCGAGCTGCCGGCACGCTGCGAGGTCGAGGACTTCCTCTCCTGCGGGCTCGAGGCGCTCATCGCCTCCGTCGACCGCTACGACCCGGCCAAGGGTGCGACGCTCGAGCAGTACGCCTGGACGCGGGTCAACGGCGCGGTCCTCGACGAGCTGCGTCGCCAGGACTGGGCCCCCCGATCCGTCCGCCGCTTCGAGCGCGCCGCCGCGGGCGCCGGCGACCGCTTCCAGGCCGTCCACGGGCGGCGGCCCACCGAGGCCGAGCTCGCCGAGCTGCTCGAGGTCACCCCGGCGCAGCTGCGCGGCAAGCGCCAGGAGCTCGCGGCCGCCGACGTCACGTCCCTGAACGCCGTCGTCCGCTCGGCGGACGAGCAGGGCTCGGTCGAGCGGCTGGACACGATCGCCGACACGGGCGACGAGCACGATCCGGAGCACCGGGTGACCGTCTCGGAGGCCAAGGCCCGCTTCCGCGCCGCCTTCGACGCCCTGCCCGAGCGCGACCGCGAGATCGCCGTGCTCCTCTACGTCCACAACCTCACCCTGCGCGAGATCGGCGATCGGCTCGGCGTCACCGAGAGCCGGGTCTGCCAGATCCACTCGCAGCTCAAGCGGCGCCTGAAGGGCGAGCTCGCCGACGACGCGGAGCTGCTGAGCGCCGTGGGCTGATCCCACGCCGCCGCGGCGGCTCAACTTCGCCTGCGGGCGGCCGACCATCCGGGGCATGACGGTCCGCCACGGTGCCTTCGACGACTCGCCGGAGGCGATGCCCGCCGAGGTCACGGCGGCCATCGACGCCGCCCCCGCGCGGGACCGGCGGCTCGCGGCGCTTCATCGGGAGCTGCACGTCGAGACGGACGCCGACAGCGGGCGCAGCGCCCTGCAGCTGCGCGACGCCGACGGCGTCGTCCTGCGCACCCTGTCGGCCGAGGAGGCGCTCGAGCTGCTCGCCGGGCTCGACCGTCACTAGGGCCGGGCCGGTTGCGCCGTCCGGCGCACGGGCGACACTGGCCGGCCGTGCGCCGGCCCCTGCCCCTCGTCCTGCTCGTCGTCGTCCTGCTGCTCGCTGGCGGCCAGGTCGTCGTGGACACGCGCGGGCGCGACGAGGCCCGTCTCGCCCCCGGAGGGCGCGCCGCCACCACCGCCGGCCGCGTCGTCACGGTCACGGACGGGGACACGCTGCGCGTCGACGTCGGTCGCGGCGGTGACGAGCGCGTGCGGCTGATCGGCATCGACACCCCGGAGCTGCACCGCCCGGAGACGCCGGTCGAGTGCGGCGCGCGGGCGGCAGCCGCCGCGATGGCCCGGCGGGCCGCCTCCCGGCGGGTCCGGCTCGTGGGCGATCCGACGCAGGACGCCCGCGACCGCTACGGCCGCCGGCTGGCCTACGTGGAGCTCGCCGACGGCGAGGACCTCGGCGAGGCGATGGTCCGCGACGGCTGGGCCGAGCCCTACGTCTACGACCGGACGCCGTTCGCGCGGGTCGGGCGCTACCGGCGCGCGGCGCGGGCCGCGGCGCGCGCCGGCCGCGGCGTGCACGGGGCCTGCGGCGGCACGTTCCACTCGGCCGGCTGACCGCCCGCCCCAGCCAGGCGGCCGGTACGCTGGCTGACATGGACCTGCCGGCCGCCGAGCGGGCCGCCCGAGCCATGCTCGAGGCCCTCGACATCGACACGGAGACGGACGGGCTGCGCGACACGCCGCGCCGCGTGGCCGCGGCCTACGCGGAGCAGCTGACGCCGGCGCCCTTCGTCGTGACGACGTTCCCGAACGACCGCGGCTACGACGAGCTCGTGGTCGTCCGCTCCATCGCCTTCCACTCGCTCTGCGAGCATCACCTCATGCCCTTCGTGGGCGTCGCGCACGTCGCCTACCTGCCCGGCGAGCGGATCGTCGGCCTCTCGAAGCTCGCCCGGGTCGTCGAGCACTTCGCTCGCGGCCTGCAGGTGCAGGAGCGGCTGACCGAACAGGTCGCCGACTGGCTCGAGGCCGAGTTGCACCCGCGCGGCGTCGGTGTGGTGCTCGACGCCGAGCACACCTGCATGACGCTGCGCGGCGTGCTCAAGCCCGGGTCGCGCACGACGACCTCGGCCCTGCGCGGCAGCGTCCGCAGCGATCCGCGGACGCGCTCGGAGTTCCTCCTGCTCGCCAAGGACGGATAAGGCCCTCGAGCGGGTAGGTGCTCGGCATGAGCGACGCGCACGACCGGCTGGCGGACGAGCGAGAGGCCGACGCCGACAGGCTCGCGGCCGAGAGTGGCCGGGTGGGCGACTCGATCGAGGACGCGAAGGCCAAGCTCCATCGCCTCGACGACGAGGCGATGATCCCGACGCCCATCGAGGACGCGGTCGGCGACGAGGAGGACGCCCAGTCCGTCGAAGGGCCCGAGGACCCGGAGGGCGAGCCGCCGGCCGATCCCGAGGCGGATCCCGAGCGGGCCTAGCCGGCCCGAACGCCGCGCCCCGGCTCGGCCACGAGGCCGAGGGAGGGGAGGGTGACCCGCGGCTCGCCGGGCACGATGGTCCCGATCCGGCGCGTGCCGGGGTGACGGGCGGCGAGGAGCTCGACGGCCCGCTCCTCGTGCTCGGCGGGCACGACCGCGACGAAGCCGCAGCCCATGTTGAACACGTCGTGCATCTCGGCGGGCGGCACGGCGCCGGCGCCGGCGATGGCGGCGAAGACGGGCGGGGCCGGAAGCGGCGCGTCGAGCTCCCACGCCCCCTCGCCGGGGAAGCGCAGGAGGTTCGTCACCCCGCCGCCGGTGATGTGCGCGAGCGCGCGCACCGCGACGTCCGAGCGCAGCAGGTCGAGCACCGCGCGCACGTAGATGATCGTCGGCTCCAGCAGGACGTCGGCCACGGAGTCGCCCCCGAGCTCGGACGGCCGGTCGCCGAGCGCCCAGCCCGCGTCCTGCAGCAGCGCGCGCCGGGCGAGCGTGTAGCCGTTGGAGTGCACGCCCGAGGACGGCAGGCCGAGGACGACGTCCCCCGGCCTCCGGTCGGCGCCCGTGACCATCGCGTCGAGCGCCACGGTCCCGAAGCACGTGCCGACCACGTCGAAGCCGTACGGGGACGGGTGTCCACGGACGACCTCGGGGAGCACCGCGAGCTCGCCGCCCGGGACCTCGACGCCGGCGTCGGCGGCGCCCCGGGCGATCCCGGCGGCGATCTGCCCGAGCATGTCGGGGTCCGACCGCTCCACCGCGAGGTAGTCGACGAGGGCGATCGGCTCGGCGCCGAGGCAGACCACGTCGTTGACGTTCATCGCCACGCAGTCGATGCCGATGGTGTCGAAGCGGCCCGTCTGCTCCGCGACGATGACCTTGGAGCCGGCGGAGTCCGTCCCGATCGCGATCCCGAGGTTCGGCGCCACCCGCAGCACGGCCGCGTAGTGGCCGGGTGGGGCGACGGAGCGCGAGGGCGAGCCGGTCTCCACGGCGCCGAGGGCGGCGACGATGGCGGCCACGCCGGCGTCGGCCTCGCGCGTGTCGACCCCGGCGGCGGCGTAGGCGTCCGACATCAGGCCCGGGAGTGTCGCAGGAGCACCAGCGCCAGCCCGGCCCGTTCGAGCACCCACGGGGTCAGCGGACCGCCCCGGTCCAGGGCCCGGGCGGCGGGAACGGCGGCGAGCGCCCCGGCGAAGCCGGCCGCGGCCTGCGCCCGCGTGCCGCCGCGGCCGGCGACTGCGAGCGCGCCGACGGTCACGGGCACGCCGACCTCGCGGGCGAGCCGGGGCGCCTCCCGCGGGGCGAAGCCCCGCAGCCGGGCGGCGGCGAGGGTCGCGCCGCTGCGCGAGACGCCCGGCCACAGCGCGGCGACCTGCGCGAGGCCGAGCCAGACTCCGTCGCGGGGCCCCGCCTCCCAGCGCGAGCGTGTCCCCCGGCGCGTCCCGCCCGCCGCCAGCAGGGCCGCCCCGGCGACCAGGCCGGCCGTCACGGGCAACCGGCGCCGGCGGCCGCCCCGCGCGAGTCCGGCCACGCTCGGCAGGGCACCGGCCGCGGCGTGCATGCCCAGGCGCCGGCCGTCCATCCGGCGCAAGACGGCCACCGCCTCCGCGCGGTACACGACGAGCATCGCGGCCACCGGGCCGACGTGCAGCGCCACGTCGTCGGCGGGCGCGCCGCGGCCGGTGAGCCGCCGGGCGGCGGCGAGGTGGCCGGAGGAGGAGACGGGGAGCAGCTCGGCCGCGCCGTGCAGCGCGGCCCCCGCGAGCGACGCCGGCCTACGTCGCGGCATCGGTCGCCGGCGGGCTCCCGCCGCGCCGGCGCCGCACGACGAGCCAGGCGAGGCCGGCGAGGATCGCCGCCGCGACGGCGTAGTCGAGGTAGTGCAGGTGCTGCTTCCAGTCCGTCCAGTTCGCGCCCGCCTGCTTGCCGATGAAGGCCAGCAGCAGCACCCAGGGGATGCAGCCGAGGGTCGTGAGCAGCGTGAAGCGCCAGAACGGCATCCGCGCGACGCCCGCGGGCAGCGAGATGAAGGTCCGGATGATCGGCAGCATGCGGCTGAAGAACACGGTCGCCGCGCCGTAGCGCTGAAACCAGTCGTCGGCCCAGCGCAGGTGCTTGGCCTTGATGTGGAGCTTCGCGCCGTGCCGCTCGAGCACGTCGACGCGGCCGTAGTAGCCGATGGCGTAGGCGATCCAGGAGCCGACGACGTTCGCCGCGACGCCCACCGCGACGAGCTCGAACAGCGACCAGCGGCCGTCCGCCGCGCCGAAGCCCGCGAAGAGCATGGTGCCCTCCGACGGGATCGGGATGCAGGCGCTCTCGAGCAGCATGAGCACGAAGACCCCGGCGAGGCCGATCGCGTCGATGATCTTCACCGCGAGGTCGACGAGCCCGTCGGTGATGGCGGCGTGGAGGAGCACGACGCGCGAAGGCTAGCGATGGACCGGTGAGCGGAGCGTGAGTCGCACCCGCCGTACGCTCGGGGCGATGCGCGTCTGGGTCGACCTCACCAACTCCCCGCACGTGCTCGTCCTGCGGCCGGTGATCGAGGACCTGCGCCGCCGCGGGGCCGAGGTGCAGATCACCGCGCGCGACTTCGCGCAGACCCTGGCGCTGTGCGAGCGCTTCGGCCTCGAGCACACGGCGATCGGCCGCCACCGGGGCGGTCGCCTCGGCGCCAAGGCCGTCGGTCTCGCCGACCGGTCCTACGCGCTGACGCGCTGGGCCCGCGGCCGGCGCTTCGACCTCGCCCTCGGGCACGGCTCCAACGACGTGACGGTCGCCGCGCGGCTGCTCGGCGTCCCGGCCGCGACGACCTTCGACTACGAGTGGGCGCGGGTGCAGCACACGGTCAACTGCAGTCTCGCCCGGGCCGTCGTCGTCCCGGACGTCATCCCCTTCGAGCGCCTGCGTCCCTACGGCGCGCGGCGCGGGCGGACCCACGGCTATCCCGGCCTCAAGGAGGAGTACTACCTCGCCGACTTCGAGCCTTCGACGGTCGTGCTCGACGAGCTCGGGCTCGACGCCGGCCGGCCGCTCGCCGTCGTGCGCACGCCGCCCGACGTGTCGCTCTACCACCGGTTCGAGAACGACCTGTTCCCGCGGGCGCTCGAGCACCTGCGCGAGCGCGCGCAGGTCGTCGTCCTGCCCCGCACGCCCGAGCAGCGGACCGCGCTCGCGCGCACGGGCGGCTACGTCGTGCCCGAGCGCGCCGTCGACGCCCAGTCGCTGATCGCCGCCGCCGGGCTCGTGGTCTCCGCGGGCGGGACGATGAACCGCGAGGCCGTCGCCCTAGGGACGCCCGTGTGGACGACGTTCGGCGGCCGGCTCGGCGCGGTGGACGAGCGCCTGATCGCCCAGGGCCGGCTGCGCCGGCTCGAGCGCCCGGAGCAGCTCCAGGTCTGCTCGCCCAAGGCCACGGACGAGCGCGTGCGGCGCGACCCGGCCGGGCTCACCGACCGGCTCCTGCGCGCGCTCGACCGCCGCTCTCCGGGCTGACGAATACCATTGCCGCATGCGCCGCCGCCTGCGGTCAGTGGCCGTGCCCGTCCACCGTCACGCCCTGCCCCAAGTCGCGTTGGACGCCGCGCTCGTCGCCCTCGCCTACTTCGTCGCCTACCAGCTGCGCTTCGACGAGGGCGTCCCCGAGCGCTACGAGCAGCTCCTCGACCGCTCGCTGACCATCGCGGTCGCCACGAGCGTCGTCGTCTTCTGGGCCTTCGGGCTCTACCGCCACTGGTGGCGCTACACCTCCCAGCAGGAGTTCCTGCGCGTCGTCCAGGCGGTCTTCGTGGCCACGATGGTCACCGTCGGGCTGATCGCCGTCCTCGACCCGGCCTACGTCACCACCCCGCAGGGGCTGGAGGGCCTGAGCCCGCCCACGGGCGTCATCGCCCTGTTCTTCCTCCTCATGCTCGGCCTGCTCGTCGGCGCGCGCTTCGTCGTGCGGCTGTTCTACGACCGGCCCGTGGGCTCGCTCAAGCCGCGCCGCGGCGCCCGCAGCGTGCTGATCGTCGGCGCGGGGGAGGGCGGCCGGCTCGTCCTCAAGGAGATCCTGCGCAACGCGAGCCTCGGGCTGCGGCCCGTCGGCTTCGTCGACGACGACCCGCGCAAGAGCGGGCTGCGCATCGCCGGCGTGCGGGTGCAAGGCTCGACGCGGCGGCTCGGCCGCATCCTCGACGACGTCGAGCCCGATGAGGTCCTGATCGCCATCCCGTCGGCGTCCGGCGCGCTGCGCGCGAAGGTCGTGACGGCGTGCCGCGAGCGCGGCGTGACCGTGCGGACGCTGCCGACGGTGTTCGAGCTGCTGCGCACGGGCGGCCGCATGGTGCGCCAGGTCCGCGAGGTGCGGGTGGAGGACGTGCTCGGGCGCGAGCCGGTGCGCATGGAGGTCGAGCGCCTCGGCGCCTACCTGCGCGGCCGCTGCGTCATGGTCACGGGCGCCGGCGGGTCCATCGGTGCGGAGCTGTGCCGGCAGATCGCGCGCGTGCACCCGAGCCGCCTCGTGCTCGTCGACCACGCGGAGGACAACCTGTTCGCCATCGAGCGCGAGCTGGTCGAGGACCGCCACGTCCTGCACGCGCACCCGGTGCTGGCCGACTGCAAGGAGCGCGACCGGATGCGCGACGTGCTCGGCGAGCACCGGCCGGAGGTCGTCTTCCACGCGGCCGCCTACAAGCACGTCGGCATGATGGAGACCAACCCGGTCGAGGCCGTCCGCAACAACGCCCTGGCCACGCGGGTGCTCACCGAGCTCGCCGCGGAGGCCGGCGTGGGCACCTTCGTGCTCGTCTCCACGGACAAGGCGGTGACGCCGGCGACGGTCATGGGCGCCTCCAAGGCGCTCGCGGAGTGGCAGGTCGAGGCCGCCGCCGCGCGCCACCCGGAGACGATCTACACGGCGGTGCGCTTCGGCAACGTGCTCGGCTCCTCCGGATCCGTGGTCCCCATCTTCCGCCGCCAGATCGCCGCGGGCGGGCCGCTGACCGTGACCGACCCGGACATGACGCGCTACTTCATGACGATCCCGGAGGCCGTGCAGCTCATCGTCCAGGCCGGCTCGCTGGCCACGGGCGGTGAGGTGTTCGTGCTCGAGATGGGCGAGCCCGTCCGGATCATGGAGCTCGCGGACCAGATGATCCGCCTCTCCGGCCTCGAGCCGGGGCGCGACATCGCCATCGAGGTGGTCGGGCCGCGGCCGGGCGAGAAGCTCCACGAGGAGCTGTTCAACCCGTACGAGACGGGCGTCGCCACGGAGGCGCCCCGGATCCTGCGCGCCGAGCGCCGCGCGCTGGACCCGACGTGGGTCGAGCGGGCGTTCGACCACGTCGGTGCCCTCGTGGACGAGGGCGACGCCGCGACGCTGGCGGCGCGCGTGGCCGAGCTCGCGCTCGTGCGCGGGCGGGCGGAGGCGACCGGCGGCGAGCCCGAGCCCGACGGCGCCGTCGCCGCGGCGGGCGAGGCCGTCCCGGGGCAGGCGTGAGCGGGTGAAGCGCGACCGCGCCATGTCCCAGGCGCGACCGCGCCGCCTCCGGCACCAGGCAACCCCTGGGGGTCCACCTCCGGCGGACACGGCTTGTCGCGCCACGATGGAGCGCGACCGCGCCGCCTCCGGCACCCCTAGGATGCCGTCCTTCGCATGACCATCGTCGCGATCACCCGGTCCGACCTCATCGTGCGAGGCGGGGCGTACGCGGGCCTCGCGGCCTTCTTCGGGCTCGCGGTCCTCACGGTCCTCTACTTCGCCCAGGCGCGCGAGCTCAAGCGCCTGCGCGAGTGGGCCGGGCGGGCGCCCGAACGCGCCCAGGACCTCGAGGAGCGCGTCGTCGCCCAGGCGGACGCCGCCCGCCGCGCCCGGCCCGGGTCCGCCCCGGCCACCGCCGCGGCGGCGACCACCACGCCCGCCGCCG
>JBBSPV010000015.1:0-73987 GCA_038258425.1 Solirubrobacterales bacterium
GCCGCGCCGGCGCCGAGGCGCCCGCCGCTCCGCGGCGGCCGGTAGGCCAGCGCGACCGCCACCGCCATGCACACGACCGCCAGCGCGGCGGGGCCGGCGCCGATCGCGGCGCGCCCGCCGAGGGCGACGCCGGCGCCCGCGCCCGCCACGGCGAGGAGGAACACGGCGTAGAGCACGACGAGGAAGCCGAGCAGCGTCCGAGCGCCGGCGGCGCCCCGGAGGCTGGCCCGGCGCAGCACCCACAGCGTGAGGGCCGCGCCCCCCGCGCCGGCGGTCGGCAGCAGCCGGGTGGCCGCGGCGCCGGCCACCGTCGTGCGGTAGCTCTCGCGCAACCCGAAGCGCGGGCTGTCGCGCCCGGCGACGTGCCAGAGGAGCAGGACGTAGCCGGCGAAGGACAGCACCTCGAGCCCGGCGCCGGCGGCGATCCAGGCCGGGTCGGCGCCGGCCAGCCGGTGCGCGATGGCGACCACGGCGTGGACGGGCGCGCCGGCGCCGATCGCCACGGCGACCACCGCGGCCGCCGCCACGAGCAGGGGGAGCCGGGCGCGGCGCAGCAGCTCCGCGCGGGAGGGCGCGGCGCTCGAGGCCAGGGGATCGCGCTCGCAAACGACCGACATACAGCGCATCGTGGCGCCGGCGGGTCGCGCCGTCGTCGGCCTGTGGGTCCATCTGGCCGTCATCCCTGGGGATGACGCGTCCCCGTGCGGACGTCGCCGGTGTGGAGGCACGGCCTCCCGGCTAGTGCGCGATGATGCGCCGCGTGCTCGGACAAGATGACCTGGATCGCGCCGCGGCCGCCCTCGCCTGGCGGCTCCCCGACCCCCTCGCCGGGCTCGCCCGCCTCGCCTACAACTACCGCTGGGCGTGGCTGCCGGGGGGCCCGGAGCTGTTTCGGACCGTCGACCCCCGCCGCTGGCGGCTGACGGGCGGCAACCCGGTCCGGCTGCTGGAGGAGGCGAGCACGGAGGCGCTGGCCGCCGCCGCGCAGGACAACGACCTCCTGGGCCGCATCGCCGACCTCGAGGCCCGCGTCGCCGAGGACCTCGCGCGCGAGCCGCGCGGGGTGGGTGGGACCGTATTCCCGGACGCCCCCGTCGCGTACTTCTGCGCCGAGTTCGCCGTCCACCAGTCGATGCCGATCTACTCCGGCGGCCTCGGGGCGCTCGCGGGCGACATCCTCAAGGAGGCCTCCGACCGGGCACTGCCGATGGTGGGCGTCGGCCTGATGTACCGCCGCGGCTACTTCCGCCAGCGCATCGACGCGACGGGGTGGCAGCAGGAGTACTGGGTGCTCACCGACCCCGAGCGGCTCCCCGCCGCGCTCGTGACCCGCGACGACGGCGAGCCCTTGAAGGTCACCGTGCCGATCGCGAACACCCTCGCCACCGCCCAGGTGTGGCGGGTCGACGTCGGCCGCGTCCCGCTCTACCTCATGGACACCGACCTGCCGGAGAACGACGGCGTCACGCGCTGGATCACCTCGCGCCTCTACGACGGCGACCCCGGCACCCGGCTCGCCCAGTACGCGCTGCTCGGGCTGGGCGGCGTCACGGTGCTCGAGGCGCTCGGCGTGCAGCCGGGTGTCGTGCACCTCAACGAGGGCCACGGCGCATTCGCGGCGCTCGCTCTCGCGCGGGCGGGCATGCGCGACGGCCGCGCCTACGAGGACGCGCTGGCCGCCGCGCGCGAACGCACGATCTTCACCACCCACACGCCGGTGCCGGCCGGCAACGACACCTATTCCTACGACCAGGTCGCCCACACCCTGGGCGCCTACGCCGAGCAGGCCGGCATCGACGTCGACGCCGTCGTGCGCAGCGGCCGGACGCAGCACGACGACGGCCACGAGCCCTTCGGGGTCTCGCAGTTCGCGCTGCGGGCCAGCCGGGCCGCCAACGGCGTCTCGCGCCGCCACGGCGAGGTCGCGCGCGAGATGTGGCGCGGGATGTGGCCGGACCGTGAGCCGGGCGACGTCCCGATCGGCCACGTGACCAACGGCGTCCACGTCCCCTCCTGGGTCGGGGAGCCGATGCGCCGGCTGCTCGACCGCCACCTCGGCGAGGACTGGTCGCGACGCGCCGAGGATCCGGCCACCTGGACGGGCCTCGACCACGCCACGGACGAGGAGCTCTGGGCCGTCCGCAACGAGCAGCGCGACCGCCTCGTGCAGTTCGTGCGCGAACGTAGCGTGCTGGATCGCCTGAGCCGCGGCGACGCCCGCGAGCGCGTCGAGCAGGCCGCCCGGGCGCTCGATCCCGACCTGCTGACGATCGGCTTCGCCCGGCGGGTGGCGACCTACAAGCGGCTGAACCTCCTCTTTCACGACGCCGAGCGCGGCATCGGGCTGCTCAACCGCGACCGGCCGGTGCAGATCCTCATCGCGGGCAAGGCCCATCCGAAGGACGATCAGGGCAAGCGGCTCGTGCAGGAGCTCTTCTCGCTCAAGGACCGGCCGGGCGCACTCGAGCGCGTGGTCTTCCTCGAGGACTACGACCTCGGCACCGCCGCCCGCCTCGTGCGCGGCTGCGACGTGTGGGTCAACGTCCCGCGGCCCCCGCTGGAGGCGAGCGGGACCTCCGGGATGAAGTCCGTGCTCAACGGCGGCCTGCAGCTCTCCGTGCTGGACGGCTGGTGGGACGAGGGCTACGGGGAGCGCAACGGCTGGGCGCTCGACGGGACCGTCAAGGACGATCACGGCGCCCAGGACCACGAGCACGCGATGGAGCTCTATCGCCTGCTCGAGGACGAGGTGCTGCCGACCTTCAACGACCGCGACGAGCAGGGCATCCCGCGCGCCTGGCTCGAGCGCGTGCGCAACTCGATCAAGTCCTGCGCCCCCGAGTTCTCGGCGGCGCGCATGGTCCGCGACTACGAGATGAAGCTCGACGACACGGGCGCCCGGGTCTAGGCCTGCGCCGCCGCCTCGAGCCGCTCGCGCTCCGCGGGCGCGATCGTGCGACCGGCGCGCGCCGCTGGGTCCCAGCCGACGAGCACCGTGCGGCCCGTGGCGGCCAGCGTGCCGTCGGGCAGGCGGACGTCGTGGCCGAGGGTCACGCTCTTGGTCCCCACGCGCTCGACGCGCACGACGAGGTCGACGACCTCGTCCTCCCGCCGGACCTCATGCCGGTGGTCGAGCTCCACGCGCGCGACCACCCAGGCGTCCTCGGAGGATCCCGCCGGCCGGCAGAGCTCGCGCATGAGCCCGTCACGGCCCTCCTCCAGCAGCTCGTGGTAGACGGCCTGGTTGAGGTGCCCGAGCATGTCCATGTCGCGCCAGCGCAGGGGCACCCGGAGGGTGAGCTCGCCGGCGCGCATGGCGGCGGAGCCTACGCCAGCAGGCGCGAGAGCGTGTCGAGCCGAGACAGCGGGAGACGCTCCGTCCCCGGCCCTCTGGCGCGACACTCGCGCTGGGCCGGGGCGGCGGATACGTCTACAGGGCCTGCGGGCTAGCGCTCGTCGAGCGCGCCGCCGCAGAACGGGCACGTGGCCCGATGCGCGACGCGGTCCGAGGACCAGAGCCGGAGGCACCTGGAGCAGATGACGCGCAGCATGGCGTCACCTCCTTGTCTGTCGGATGGGGCGCAGATCCTTCACGCGCCCCGATGCACGTACCAGCCTAGCGGTCCCGCCGACGGCCGCACGACCGGTCGGCGAGGGCGCCCATGCCGCGCGCGGCTCCGGCACCCCTGGCTAGGGCAGCGGGCCCTCCGGCCCGTCGGCGGCCGTCAGCGCCGCGGTCTCGCGCAGGAGCATGGACATGCCGCCGATCGCGTGGGCGCGCCGCTGCCGGCCGGCGCCGCCGCCGCGCTCGACGAGCTCCGGCACGCGCTCCAGCGCGTCCCGGCAGCCGAGGTCGTCCGCGTGGTCGCGCGCCCGGTCGAGTGCCGTGGTCACGAGCTCGGCGACGGGGGTCGGATCGCCGTCCGGCCCGGGAAGCGCGCCCGCGACGCCATAGCGGCCGGCCCGGAAGAAGCCCTCGTCGACGATCTCGGGCGGCGGCCCGGCCACCGCGTCCACGTCGCTCGCGGTCGCATGGTGGCGGGCGAGGCAATGGGCGAGCGCGATCAGGGCGGCGAGGTCGTCGAGCGAGGCCTGGGCGTCCAGCGCCCGGATCTCGACCGTGCCGAGCCGCGGGTGGGGCCGCAGCTTCCACCAGAACCACGTGTAGTCGGGCACCTCGGCCACGCGGGCGAGCGACGCGGCCAGCGCGCAGAAGTCGTCGTAGTCGCGCAGCACGCGCGGGACCCCGGAGCGCGCCCAGCCGCGCATGGCGACCTCGCGCGCCGACGCCAGCCCGGTGTCGCGGCCGTGGCGGTAGGGCGAGTTGGCGGCCAGCGCCTGCAGCAGCGGCAGGTCGCCCCGCAGCCCGTTGAACGCGCGCACGGCGTGGTCCTCGTCCGGCATGCCGACGTGGACGTGCAGACCACCGACCGGATCGGCAACCGCGTCGCCGAGCAGCCGGCTGATGCGCTCGTAGCGCTCCTTGTCGGTGATCTCGGCCTCCCCCTCCAACGCCCGTGGGTGCGTGCCCGAGCCGAGCAGGCCGGCGCCCGTGGCCATGACCGCGCGACGCAGGCCGCCGAGCGTGCCCACCGCCTGGGCCGCCGTCGCGCACACGTCGGTGATGAGCTCGATCTGGCAGGCGTGCAGCTCGCGCTCGACCGTCCCGTCGACCGGGCCGAGGCGTTCCGTGACCGCGGCGGACGCGTTGGCCTGGTCGCCCGTGACGGGGTCGACGAGGAACAGCTCCTCCTCCACGCCGAGCGAGAACGGTTCCCCCGTGCCGAAGCGGGCGTCCGTCGGGTCGGCGCTCGCGGTCACCCGGGCACGCTACCCACCCGACCCGGAAGCCGACACATCACGCCAACCGGCGTCACGCCAGACCATATGATCTTCTGGGTGGCAAAGCGCGCGACCGCCAACCCGTTCCGCTTCGGCGCCCTCGCCCTCGACGAGGCGTTCACCGACCGGGAGCCCGAGCTCGCCGAGGTCGTCGCCGACGTCGCCAACGGCCAGGACGTCGTCGTCTACGCGCCCCGCCGCTACGGCAAGTCCTCCCTCGTCCGGCGCGCCGCCCAGCGGCTCGTCGCCGACGACGTGCTGGTCGCCCAGGTCGACCTCATGACCACGCCGACGCGCGCGAAGCTCGCCGCGAAGCTCGCGGCCTCGATCTACGAGGACGTCGCCACCCCGCTGTTCCGCGCCAAGGAGCGCCTGCGGGTGTTCCACGGGCTGCGGATCGCGCCGACCGTGACCGTCGACCCCGACGACGGCTCGCTGGCCTTCTCGTTCTCGGCCTCCGTGCACCCGGAGGATCTCGACGCGACGCTCGAGCGGCTGCTCGAGCTCCCCGGCCGCCTCGCCGGCGAGCGCGAGCGCCGCGTCGCGCTCATCCTCGACGAGTTCCAGGAGATCGCCGACGTCGATCCCGGCCTGCCGCGGCTCATGCGCGCGGTGTTCCAGCAGCAGCCCGAAGTGGCGCACGTCTACCTCGGCAGCCGCCGTCACATGATGCGCCGCATCTTCTCCGACGCCAACGAGCCGTTCTGGCGCAGCGCCAAGCAGCTCGAGCTCGACGTCATCGAGCCGGCCGCCTTCGCCACCTACATCGCCGACCGCTTCGAGTCCACGGGCAAGCACATCGACACCGCCGCCGTCGGCGCGGTGCTGGGCGTGACGGGCGGCCACCCCTACGGCACGCAGGAGCTCTGCTACTTCACCTGGCAGGCGACGGGCGGCGGCCGCAAGGCGACCACGACGACGGTGGCCGACGCGCTCGAGGGCGTCCTGCGCTCCGAGCACGCCCACTTCTCGCTCGCGTGGTCACGGGCCTCGGCCGGCCAGCGCTCGCTGCTGCAGGCGCTGGCGCGCGAGCCCGGTCACCCGCTGGCCGCCGACTATCGCCGCCGGCACGGGCTGCCGACGGCTTCGACGGTGCAGAAGGCGCTCGAGCGCCTCGAGCTCGAGGAGCTCGTGGTGCGCGACCGCGGCGCCGCCCGGATCGCCGAGCCGTTCCTCGCGGAGTGGCTCGCCCTCCAACTCGACGCCTAGCCCGTTCCTCCTCATGGTCACGCCAGTTGGCGTCACGCCACTTGGCGTGACTGCCTCAGGATCGGGTGGGGGCCCCGAGCTCGAAGCGGACGCCGGTCAGCGCCTCCGACGTCTCCCACAGCCGCCGCGCCGCGTCCTCGTCGCGGGCGGCCGCCGAGCAGCCGACGGGCTGCGGGTGGCCGCGCTGCTCCCCGGGGCCGTCGGGCCCGATGAAGGTCCCGCCCACGAGGTCGGGCTCCGTCGCCGCGTAGAGCGTCGGAAGCGCGCCCATCTCCGCGGACTGGGCGATGAGGAGGTTGGCGACCGTCATGAGCGCACGGTCCAGCGGCGGCGCGGACGCCGACTGGAGGTTCGTCGCCGCGTAGCCGGGATGGGCGGCGACGCTGACGACGTCCGAGCCGGCCGCGCGCAGCCGGCGGTCGAGCTCGAACATGAACAGCAGGTTGGCGAGCTTGGACTGCCCGTAGGCCGTCCAGCGGTTGTAGCGGCGCTGGCGCTGCAGGTCGTCGAAGTCGAGCCTGCCGATCCGGTGCGCGCCGCTGGAGAGCGTCACCACGCGAGCGCCGTCGCGGCCCTCGAGCCGGTCGATCAGCCGCCCGGTGAGGGCGAAGTGGCCGAGGTGGTTCGTGCCGAGCTGGATCTCGAAGCCGTCCGCGGTCTCGCGGCGCGGCGGCGCCATCAGCCCGGCGTTGTTGATGAGCAGGTCGAGCCCGGGCTCGGCCGCCTTGAAGCGGTCGGCGAACGTCTCGATCGCCGCGAGGCTCCCGAGGTCGAGCGACTGCACCTCGACGTCGGCGCCGGGCACGGTCTCCCGGATCTCGCGGGCGGCCTGCTCGCCCTTGTCCGTGTTGCGGCAGGCCAGCACGACGCGCGCCCCGGCGCGGGCCAGTTCGCGGGCGGTGACGAGCCCGAGGCCGCTGTTGGCGCCGGTGACGAGCGCCAGCCGTCCGCGCTGGTCGGGGATCCGCTCCGTCGTCCATTTCGGGGTCATGCCGTGCGTCCTTCCCCGGCGGGCGGCGAACCGAACGCGCGGCCGGCGCTCCGCGGCGGATCCAGGTGAGCGGCCGACGGACAGGCACGGGCCCAAGCGGTACCGCGACGTACCGGCGTCGCGTAGGTTGACGGCATGAGGAGACTGCTGCTCGCCGGCGCGCTCGCGCTGACCACCCTCCCGTGTCTGGGCACGGCGTCCGCGTCGGCGGCCACCACCTGGCTGTGCCGGCCCGGCCAGGCCGACGACGCCTGTGCCGTCGGGCTGAAGACCACGCGCTTCACCCCGAGCGGCCAACGGCTCGACACCCGCAGCCCGAACGCCGACCGTCCCCGCCGGATCGACTGCTTCTACGTGTACCCGACGGTGTCGGACGAGCCTGGGATCCAGGCCTCCCTCGCCAAGCGGCCCGAGTTGCGCTCCATCGCCCGCTTCCAGGCCGCGCGCTACGGGTCACGCTGCCGGATCTTCGCGCCCGTCTACCGGCAGCTGACGCTCAAGGGCATCGGCGCCGGCGTCCCCCGCGCGCAGCAGGCGCAGGCGGCGCTCAGCGCCTACGCCGACGTGCGCGCGGCCTTCCGGGAGTACCTGCGCCGCTACAACCATGGTCGCGGCTTCGTGGTCATCGGGCACTCGCAGGGTGCGGCCATGGGCACACGGCTCGTGCGCGGCGAGATCGACGCGAGGCCGGCGGTCCGGCGGCGGCTCGTGTCGGCGATCCTGCTCGGCGGCAACGTCGCGGTTCGCCGCGGACGCGACGCCGGCGGGGACTTCCGCCATGTTCCCGCCTGCCGCCGGCCCGGCCAGACCGGCTGCGTCGTCGCGTTCTCGACCTACGGCGAGACGCCACCGGCGGATTCGATCTTCGGGCGCATCGACGGCCGGCTCAACCGGCTCAGCGGGACGCCGGCGCGCACCGGACTCGAGGTGCTGTGCACCAACCCGGCCGCGCTGCGCGGCGGTCTCGCCCGGCTGCACCCGGCCTTCCCGAGCGCGCCGTTCGCGCCGGGCACGACCATCGCGGCCGGGATCGGGCTGCTCGGCTACACGCTGCCGACGGCGGCGACGCCCTGGGTCGCCGTGCCGGGGAGCTTCACCGGCCGCTGCGAGTCCGCCAACGGCGCCAACGTCCTGCGCCTGCGACCGCGGGCGGGAGCGCCGACGCTCAAGCCCTCCCCCGACGCGACCTGGGGCCTGCACCTCGTGGACGCCAACATCGCGCTGGACGACCTCGTGAAGCTCGTCGGGCGCCAGGAGCGCGCGTACGAGCGAGCCCAGGGCTCCCGGCCGCGCTTCGCCGGCTGAGCGCGGGCACCGGCCGGGGCCGCGCCGCGCGGCGCCCTACTCCCTGGGTGCCGCGGCTCCCCCCGTGGCCTCCTGCACGGCGGCGAGCCGGTGGACCTGCTCCCGCGTGGCCGGATAGAGCTCGGTGTAGGCCTCGTAGAGCTCGTCGTAGACGGCCTTGTGCTCCTCGTTGGGCTTGACCTCGACGTCGACCGTCGACCAGTCGGTGTCCGGCTCGAGCAGGCCGACGCCGATGCCGGCGAGCAGGGCGTCCCCATAGGAGGCGCCGATGGTCTGGCTCGGGACGACCTGCTCGCGGTCGGTGATGTCCGAGACGATCTGCGTCCACAGGCCGCCCTGGGTCCCCCCGCCCACCGCGAGGATGCGGGCCGGCGCGCCCGCCGCATCGGCGATGCCGTCCACGATCTGGCGGATCCCGTAGCCGATGCCCTCGTAGACCGCCCGGAACAGGTGTCCGCGCCGGTGGCGCAGCGTGAGACCGGCGACCACGCCGCGCGCCTGCGGGTCGAAGATCGGCGAGCGCTCGCCCGCGAAGTACGGCAGCACGAGCAGCCCGTCGGCGCCGGAGGGCGCCTCGGCGGCCTCCTTGACGAGGTTCTCGAACGACTCGCCGCCCGTGAGCTCCTGCACCCAGCCGGTGAGGCTGCCGGAGGTGGCCATGCCCGCCGCGAGCGTGTAGGTGCCCGGCTCCACACCGGCCGTCGTCCACAGCCCCGGATGCGCCGACAGGCCGTCGAGCATCTGCACGAAGAACATCGTCGAGCCGTACATGAGCATGAGGTCGCCCGGCTCGCGCGCGCCGGCGCTGAACGCCTCCGCCCAGGCGTCGACGGCGCCCGCGGTCACCGGCGTGCCCTCGGCCCGCCCGGTCCGCTCCGCCGCTGCGGCCGTCACCTCCCCGACGACCTCGCCGCTCCACGCGAGCCGCGGCAGCTCGAGTCCCGGAGCGACCTCCTCGGCGCGCTCGGCGTTCCACTCGTTGGCGGCGAGGTCGTAGAGCGGGTCGCACTGGCTCGCCGTGTGGTGGTCGAGGACGAACTCCCCCGTGAGCCGGGCGACGACGAACGAGTGGGCGCTGTACCAGCGCCGCGTCTTCTCCCACACCTCGGGCTCGCGATTGCGCACCCAGAGCAGCTTCGGCCCGACGGACTGCGTGGAGAGGTGCTTTCCGCAGCACTCGAGCAGCGCGTCCTCGCCGTAGCGCTCGGTCAGCTCGGCGATCTCCTCCGTCGCCCGCATGTCGACGCCGTAGAGGATGCCGGCGCGCAGCGGCTGGGTGTCCTCGTCGCACATGAGCAGGCACGGGCCGAGGCCGGATACGCACAGCCCCTTGACCTCACCGTCGGCGGCGGCCTCCACGAGCTCCCGGCAGACCCCGACGAAGTCGTCCCACCAGTCGGCCTCGGCGTCCATCTCCGCCCACCCGGGCCGCGGCAGCGACATCTTGTGCTCTCGCGTGGCGGTGGCGACGACCTCGCCGTCGGGCCGCGTGAGCACGCCCTTGGTGCTGCCCGTGCCCATGTCGATGCCCATGAGGTAGTCGCTCATGGTCAGGGCCCCTCCCCCGGGTGGTCCGTCTCGTAGTCCGTGATCACGGCGACCTTGGCCGCCGAGGCGGACTCCGGGTCGAACTGCAGGTCCAGCCACTCGTCCACGAGCAGCTTGGCGAGCTCGGTGCCGACCACCCGGGCGCCCATGGTGAGCACCTGGCAGTCGTTGGAGAGCACGGAGCGCTGGACGGAGTACGCGTCGTGGGCGACGGTCGCCCGTACGCCGGCGACCTTGTTGGCCGAGATCGCCATCCCGATGCCCGTGCCGCAGACGAGCAGCGCCCGGTCGAAGCGGCCCTCGGCCACCCCCTCGGCCACGGCGAGGCCGACGTCCGGGTAGGTGCGCTGGTCGTCCGTGTCGGCCACCCCGAAGTCCTCGACGAGCTCGACCCGCTCGTCGTCGCGCAGGACCTCGGCGAGCGCGTCCTTGAGCGGCAGGCCGGCGTCGTCGCCGCCCACCGCGATCTTCCACCGGCTCATGCGAGCACCTCGCTCACGGCGCTCAGGGAGGCGGCGAGCGAGACTGCGCCCGGGTCCTCGGTGCCCTTGCTGCGGTCGGCCTGGCGGGCGGCGCGACCCTTGCGCGGCGTCATGTCCGCGGTGTCGCGGGCCGCCTGCTCGGCCGCCTCGGCGGCCTCGCGCCAGGCGTCCGCCGTGCTGCCGTCGGCACCGGCGAGCTCGTTGAGCTTCGCCACGAACGGGTCGAGCGCGTCGATCAGCGTCTTGTCGCCCTTCTCGGAGGCCCCGAGCCGCAGCACGGCCTCCTGGGCCTTGGTCATCGCGGCCGCGAGGTCGTCACCGTCGCCGAGCGCCGTGCCGATCGTCGTCAGCCCGCTGCCCCACAGCGCGCCGGCCGCCCCGCCGGCGGCGTCGGCGAACCCCATGCCCGCCGCGCCGAGCACCGCCGCGGCGTCCGGCCCGGCGCTGCGCGCGGCCTCGAGCGCGCCGTCCATCCCGCGCGCCATGGTGATGCCATGGTCACCGTCGCCGGCCACGGCGTCGAGCTCACCGAGCTTGGACTCGAGCTCGGAGAGGCGCTCGGCGATCGCCTCGATGGCCTGGCGCGCGGTCCTGCCGGTGTCGTCGAGGTCGGCCTCGTCGAAGTCCTCCGCCTCGTCCTCGGCCCCGGGTGAGCGGGCGAGCTCGCGCGGCTCGCCGTCCCAGTCGAGCTCCCCGGCGCGCGTGTAGCCGGGCGACTGCGCCGGCGTCGAGAGCAGCGACTCGAGCTCGTCGTCGGTCCACACGAGCGTCAGTGAGCAGCCGGCCATGTCCAGCGAGGTCACGAACTCCCCCACCTCGGGCTCCGTGAGCTGCACGCCGGCGTCCTGCAGGCGGGCCGCGACCGCGCCGTAGAGCACGAAGAGCTCCTCGTACTTCACCCGGCCCAGGCCGTTGACGAGGATCCGCGCCCGCTCGGCGCCGTCCGGGCGCTCCTCGAGCAGGCGCTCGACGAGCATGGCGGCCAGCTCGTCGGCGCTCAGCCGGTCGACGGTGTCGATGCCCGACTCGCCGTGGATGCCGAGCCCGACCTCCATCTTGCCCGGCTCGACGCTGAACAGCGGCTCGTCCGCGCCCGGGAGGGTGCAGCCGTCGAAGCCGACGCCGAGCGTGCGCGTGCGCTCGTTCGCGTGCCGGGCCACCCGCTCGACCTCGTCGAGGGAGTCACCCCGCCAGGCGGCCGCCGCCGCCGCGCGGAAGACGAAGAAGCCGCCGGCGATGCCGCGCCGGTCGTCCTCGTCGCCGGCCTCGGCCGAGGCGACGTCGTCGGTGACCAGGACGATGCGCGCATCGATGCCGTCCTGCTCGCCGACCTGCTCGGCGGCCAGGCCGAAGTGCATGACGTCCCCGGCGTAGTTGCCGAACAGCATGAGCACGCCCGCCCCGCCGTCGATCGCCCGGATCGTGCGCCGCGCCTGCTCGGCGGATGGGCTCGCGAAGATGTCGCCGCACGTCGCGCCGTCGGCCAGGCCCGGTCCGACGAGGCCGGCGAAGGCCGGGAAGTGGCCGGAGCCGCCGCCGACGATCGTCGCCACGCGGCCCTCCTGCGGCGCGGCCACGGAAGCGAGCGCCGCCGCCCCGGGGATCCGGCGCAACCAGCGCCCGTAGGCCGCGGCCAGTCCGTCGATGGCGTCGTCCTTGAACGACCGCTCGCTGTTGAACACATACGCCACTGAGGGTCTCCTCTCTTCCCGGGCACAGGCTGCCCGGATCCAATGGATTTCAACGCGAGCCACCGCCGCGGCTCGACCGGCCCGGCGCGGCGGACCGGCGGCGCCCTGGCGCCCGCCCTCTCGACCCTGCTCCGACGCGCCGGCCCGGCCCCGCAGACGGGCTGCTCGTCTCCTCAGGACGGACGGTCTACGAGGCCGCTCGGGCGCGGCTGCCCGCGCTGCCGGGCGTCCAGCCCGCGCCGCCGGTGGGCGGTCAGAACGAGCCGGAGGCCTGGCTGCTGTGGCGGCCGACGGTCCGCCGTCGGCGACGCGCGGCTGATCAGCAGCGGTCCCCGGCCCGCGGCGGCAGGGGTCGCCGCCGCGGTCCGACCGGGCGGGCGCCCGGGGCGTGAGGCCCCGAGCACCCGGCGCCGGCGGAGAGGTGGACCGCGGCGGCAGTTGGTGTCGGCTAGGCCCGCCCGGAGGAGGCGCGCGACCGGCGCGCGATCGAGTCGAGGCCCACCGCGAGCAGCAGCACGGCGCCCGTGACCATGAACCGGTAGGAGGAGCCGAGGCTGAGCAGCGTCAGGCCGTTCGAGATGGACTGGATGACGAGGATGCCCAACAGGGCCGCGAAGGCCGAGCCGCGCCCGCCGAACAGGCTCGTCCCACCGATGACCGCGGCGGCGATCGCGTTGAGGTTCACGTCACCGGTGCCGCTGGACTGGTTGGCCGCCGCAAGCCGCGAGGCCGCGAGCACGCCACCCAGGGCGGCGAACGTCGAACACAGCACGAAGGCCGACATGTACACGCGCCGGACGTTGATGCCCGCTCGGCGCGCCGCCTCCGGATTGCCACCGACGGCGAACAGCGAGCGGCCGAACTTCGTCCGCGTCAGCACGTAGTTCATGACGAGCACGAGCGCGACGAAGAGGATGAACATCCACCCCACCCCGCGCGAGCTGTTGATGTAGCTCACGAACAGCCCGGCGCCGACGAGCAGCACGATGCTCACGAGCCCGAGGGTCACGACGGACTGGCCGGACAGGCCGGCCGCCCGCCGCTCGCGCGCGCGCAGGTATCCCGTGACGAACAGCGCGACGGCGGCGACCACGACGAACACGTAGGCCAGCCACTCGGGCACGAACTGCAGCTGCGCGAACTTCACGAGCCCGGAGCCGAAGGGTAGGTTGACCGCGCCCTGGGACCCGAGGATCTCGAGCTGCACACCCAGGAAGGCGAGCAGGCCGGCGAGCGTGATGACGAAGGACGGCACCCCGATGCGGTTGTAGACGACGCCGTAGAAGAGCCCGATGCCGATGCCCATCACGAGGCAGGCGAGCACCGCCAGGATCGGCGACACGTTCTTGGTGACGAAGAGGACGGCGAGCAGCGCCGAGGACAGGCCGCTGACCGAGCCGACCGACAGGTCGATCTCGGCCACGAGCAGCACGCACACGATGCCGATCGCGATGACCCCGACGGGCACGGTCTCCAGCAGGAGGTTGGAGAGGTTCGCCGCGGAGAGGAAGATCGAGTTCAGCGACTGGAAGACGACGGCGATGACGATCAGCCCGAGGATCACCGGCAGCACGCCGAGGTCGCCGCTGCCGACGCGATCCTTGAGCGTGGCGAGCGCCCCGCTGAGCCCCGCGCCGCTGCGCAGCCGCTCGTCCTGGCGGTCCGCCGCGGCGGGAGCTGCCGTCGTGGCGTCGGCGGTGTCGGCGCTGTCGGCGGTGTCGGCGTCGGTCATGTCCCCTCCTCCGTGTCGGTCGACTTCGCCTGCGTGCGCGCCGAGCGCTGCGACACCGCGTTGTCCGTCGCGCCGGTGATCGCCGCGACGATCTCCTCCTGGCTGACGTCGGCGACCTTGAACACCCCGTTGTTGCGGCCCAGGCGCAGGACGACGACGTCGTCGGCCACGGCCTGCACGTCGGCCATGTTGTGGCTGATCATGATCACCCCGTGGCCGCGCTCGCGCAGGCGCTCGATGAGGTTGAGCACCTCGGCCGTCTGCGCCACGCCGAGCGCCGCCGTCGGCTCGTCGAGCATGACGATCTTCGGGTCGCCGAGCAGCGAGCGGGCGATCGCCACGGTCTGACGCTGCCCGCCGGACAGCGACGCCACGGGGATGCGCACGGTCGGGATCTTGGCCGACAGCTCGCGCAGCAGCTCCCAGGAGCGCACCTCCATGGCGACCTCGTCCAGCCGCCCCGAGCGCAGCTCGTGGCCGAGGAACAGGTTCTCGACGACGTTGAGGTTCTCGCACAGCGCCAGATCCTGGTAGACCGTCGCGATGCCGAGCTCGTGGGCCGCGGCTGGATCGCTGACCTGCACCTGCTTGCCCTCGAAGGTGATGGTGCCCGACGTCGGCGCGTGGACACCGGCGAGGACCTTGACGAGCGTCGACTTGCCGGCGCCGTTGTCGCCGACGATGGCCACGACATGGCCCTCGGCCACGTCGAGGTCGACGTCGGTGAGCGCGGCGACGGCGCCGAAGTTCTTGCTGACCCCCCGCAGGGACAGAATGCTGTCTGTCCCTGCGGGGCGCGACTCATGGGTTTCTGCGGTCGCCATGGCTACTGGACCGAGATTCCGAGCTTCTTGCAGCCGGCCGCGTAGGCCTTCGTGCAGACCGCGGACGCCTTCTGCTCACCCGAGTCGATGATCGCCTTCTTGAGGTTCTCCTTCGTGACGACCGTCGGGGTGAACAGCTGCGACGGCGCCTTGAACAGCGTCGTCTGCGCCTTCGGCTTGTCGCCGGAGGCGAACTTGTAGGCGACCTCGGCCGCCGCGCTGGCCACGATCTTGATGGGCTTGGAGATGGTGTTGTACTGGTCGCCGTTGATGATCCGCTGCACGGCGGCGAGCTCCGCGTCGTTGCCGGTGACGGGCGGGACCGGCTTGACGCCGGCGGACTTGAACGCCGAGATCGCGCCCCCGCCCGTGCCGTCGTTGGCCGCCACGACGCCCGCGATCTGCCCGCGGAACTTCGTGATCTGGCCCGAGGTCCAGTCCTGGGCCTTCGGCGGCGCCCAGTCCGGCGTGTCGTACTCGGCCAGCAGCTTGTAGTCGGCCGGGTCGACCGCGGAGTGCACGCCCTTCTTGATCAGGCCCGCGGCAGCGTCCGTCGGGGAGCCGTTGATCTGCAGCAGACCGCCCTTGGCGTTGGTCTGCTTGAGGTGGTCGAGCAGCGACTGGGCGATGGAGGCGCCGATCTTCTCGTTGTTGAACGAGACGTAGTAGTCCGGCGGCGCCTTCGGGATCGGCCTGTCGTAGGCGATGACCGGGATGTTCTGGGACTTGGCCTTCTGGACCGTCGTCGCGGCCGCGGCCGAGTCGACCGGGTCGAGGACGATCGCCTTGACGCCCTGCGCCAGCGCCGAGTCGGCCTGCTGCTGCTGCTTGGCGGCGTCGGCGTCGGCGTTCTGGTAGAGCACCGAGCAGCCCGAGCAGAGCTGCTTGAGCTTCTTCTTGAACAGCGGGGCGTCCTGCAGCTCGTAGCGCGTCGAGGCGTTGTCGGGCATGAGGAACGCGATCTTCGCGTTCTTGGCGCCGCCGCCGCCGCCGCCGGAGCCACCGCTGTCGGAGCCCCCGCAGCCAGTCAGCGCGGCCGCGGAGATGGCGGCCAGCGCGGTGGCCTGGGTCAAGAATCGAGCCTTGTGCACTGCGTGTCCTCCAGGAGTCGTTCGACGAATGGGGTGAAGGGATGGGCGCCGCGGACCGGTCATTCCGGCATCAGCGAGACCTTGATCGAGCTCTTGCCGTCGGCGACGAGGTCGAGCCCGTCCTTGAACTCCGACAGGGGCAGCTGGTTCGTGCAGATCTCGTCCATGGGCAGCTGCCCGGACTCGATCATCGCCGTGGCGGCGGGCCAGCAGTGCGGCCCGAGGTGGGCGCCGCGGACGTCGAGCTCCTTGTCGTCGGAGATGATCGACCAGTCCACGCTGACGTCGTCGCCGAACACGGAGTACTCGACGAAGGTCCCGAGCTTGCGCAGCGCGTTGAGCCCCTGGACGACCGCGGACGGGTGGCCCGTGCCCTCGACGTAGACGTCGGCGCCGTACCCCTCGGTGAGGTCGGCGACGATGGCCTGGACGTCCTCCTCGGCGATGTTGACCACGACGTCGGCGCCGCACTTCTTCGCGAGCTCGAGCTTGTGCGGGATGGTGTCGAGCGCGACCACGTGGGCCGGGCCCTTGGCCTTGGCGCCGGCGACCATCCCGAGGCCGATGGGGCCGCAGCCGGCGACGAGGACGACGTCCTCGAAGGCGATCCCCGCGCGCTCGACCGCGTGCAGCGCGCACGAGAGCGGCTCCACGTAGGCGGCGTGGTGGGCCGGGATCTCCTTGGAGACCTTGTGGACGAGGGAGTCGGCCGGGTAGAGCATGTACCGCGCCATGGCGCCCGGGGTGCGGCGCTTGAAGCCATAGATGTCGTGCGGCGCGCACATCCAGTACTGACCACGCAGGCAGTAGCGGCACTTCCAGCAGGGGACGATCTGCTCCGAGGTGACCCGGTCGCCCTTGGCCACGTCCCAGCGCTTGGCGGCCTCGTCACCGATCTCGACGATCTCGCCGACGAACTCGTGGCCGGGGATGACCTCCGTCTCGGCCCAGGCGGGGCGCGAGTCGTCGCCCCAGAACTTCGCGGCGCCGTGGTAGCACTTGAGGTCGCTCGCACAGATGCCGCACGCCTCGACCTTGACCAGGGCGTCATTGGGCCCCGGCTCGGGCACCGGCACGTCTTCCATCCGATAGTCCTCCGGACCGTGGCAGACCACGGCCGGCATCGTTTCGGCCATTCCTCTCCTCTCCCGTTCCTCTCCAGCGGAGGGCACAGCGGTGCCCTCCCACAGCAGACCGTACCCCTGTCTCGCACGAATGTCCAGCACATTTGTGCACAGCCCTTACGTTCGGGGCTCGACTACGCCAAGATGGCCCTCAGTGGCCGTCACGCCAGAGCGCACCCGGAAGTACTCCACCGCCCAGATGCACCGGGCGGCGACGCTGTACTACCTCGAGGATGCGACCCAGGGCGACGTCGCGGTGCAGCTCGGCGTGAGCCGCGCGACGGTCAGCCGGCTGCTCGCCGAGGCGCGGCGGCTCGGCATCGTGCGCATCGACGTCGTCGCCCCGGTCGACGACGACCTGACCGAGCTCGCCGCGCGGGTCCGGGTCGCGCTCGGCCTCGACGCCGTCGAGCTCTCCGAACTTCCGGGGGAGGACGCGCCGGGCCTGGCGCTGGCCCCCGCGGTCTCCACCCTGCTGGCCGGCGTCGGCCTGCGCGCCGGCGACGCGCTGCTGGTCTCGTCCGGCCGCACGGTCTACGAGGTCGCCCAGGCCGAGCTGCCGCGGCTGCCGGGCGTGCAGCTCGCCCCGATGATCGGCGGCCAGGACGAGCCGGAGGTCTGGTACGCCTCGAACGAGATCACCCGCCAGGTCGCCGCCAAGGTCGGGGGTACGCCCGCATTCCTCTACGCGCCGGCCGTCCCGGGCGCGGAGCTGCACGCCCTGCTGCTGCGCGACCCGTCCATCCGCCGCGTCGTGGAGCTGTGGAGGCGCGCGCGCTCGGCGATCATGGGCGTCGGGGCGCCACCGCTGGCGCGCATGTCGCTGCCGGGCTTCGTGCCCCGCGACACGCTGGCGCTGCGCGACGCGGTCGGCGACGTCGTCTCGCGCTTCTACGACCACGACGGGCGGCCCGTGCCCTTCGCGGGCGACGAGCGGCTCATGGCGGTCAGCTACGACGTGCTGCGCGCCGTCCCGGCCTGTATCGGCGTGGCCGCGGGCGCGGAGAAGGTGCCGGGGATCCTCGCCGGCGCCCGGGCGGGCTACTTCAACCAGCTCGCCACGGACCCGGTGACCGCGCGCGCGCTGCTGGCGGCGGCGGGCTAGCGGCGGGCGCCGGCGCGGACCGGCCCCGCGCGGGCCGGAGGCGGTCGGGCCGCGGGCCGGAGGCGGGCGGGCCGCGGGGCGGCAGCGGGCGGGCCGCGGGCCGGAGGCGGGCGGGCCGCGGAACGGCGGCGGAGAACGGGGGCGATCTGCGGCGGGGCCAGAGGCGGGCAGTCGTCGAGGAACCGCCTTCCACCCGCCTCTTGCCCGCGGCCGTCGCGGGCTCGCGTGAGCAACAGTCGGACAGGAGCCCGCAAACAGCCTTCCATCCGCCTTTCCCGGTCACGAGCGGGGCCCAGCCGAGCCCCAGTCGCCCGGCGGTCGCCCTGGCGGCCGACGCGCGACTGACGCACCGGTCACCCAAAGGGCAGCGCGGGCTTCAGTCGCCGAGCGGTCGCCCTGGCGACCACCGCGCGACTGGCGCTCACCGGCGGGGGCGCCACATGCCCGGCGCCTTGCTCACCCAGCCGCCGTCGTCCACCCGCGGCCGTCTGCGGCGCGAGCCCGGCCACGACGCCGCGCGCCGGACATGCGGGCTACCCCTGCGCGGGCGCGGGGCGGGTCGAGCGGGGGAGCTCGGCGACCTCGTCGGCGCGGGGATCGCGCGGACCGGAGGTCAGCCCGGCGGCGACGCAGACGAGGGCGAAGGCGAGCACGCGGACGACCTTGCCGACGGCGTCGGCGGGCAGCGGCTCCCCGAAGACCACCGGGCCGGCGGCGATGGAGACCACGTTGGCCGCCGCCGAGGTGATCGCGATGACGCCGACCACGGGGCCGAGCTGCAGCGAGCGCGCGCTGACCACGAGGCCGACGAGGCTCAGCAGGAGGATGGCGAGCGCGAGCGGGTGGACGAGCACGAGCGGGCCGAGGTCGCCCAGGCGCCCGGAGAGCGCCTTGATGCAGATGTCGCTGGCCCCCCACAGCAGGCCCGCCGCGACGCCCATGACCGGCCCGGCGTAGGGCGGATCGGCGCGGACGGCGAGGCAGCACAGGCCGGCCGCGACGGTCAGCGTGCCCGCGTAGAGGGCAAGACCGCCCGTCGCGTAGCTCGAGTGCGCGTCGCCGGCGGAGTCGCCGAGCGTGGCGGCCAGCGCCGCGAGGCCGACCGCCGTGAGCGCGACGCCGATCCACTCGCGGCGCGAGACGTCGAAGCCGAACAGCGTGTTGGCGATCACCGTCAGCAGGGCGAGGCCGCCGGCGATGGTGGCCTGCACGAGCGAGATGGGCGCGAGCGCCAGGGCGGCGACGTGGAAGGCCCAGCCCCCCATGGCGACGAGGATCCCCAGCGTCCACCAGCGGTTGGAGAACAGCGCCTTGGTGCTGGCCACGGGCCGGCGCCACTTCACGGGCGGGGCGTCCGCCGCCCCCCGCTGCTTGAAGAGGAAGCCGAGGATCGCCACGACGGCGCAGGCGAGCGCGAGCACGAGGCCGACGGCGACTGAGAAGGACACCCGCGTAGAGGCTAGGCCGGGCGGCGGCCCCTAGGGCGCGGTGGAGGCCGCCGTGCGCGTGCCGGACCGGCGCGCGCGCCATGCCGCGTGCTCGATCCCGAGCGGCGTGCGCGGAGCCAGCCCGGCCCGCAGCTCGTCGCCGACCGCGTGCCAGTCGGCCGCCGCCCGCAGGTCGCAGAGCACGGAGAACGCCAGGTTCTCCATCCGGCGCAGCAGCAGCGCCTCCGGCGGCACGTCGAAGGAGCGCACGAGCGCGAGCCACTCCGGGCCGAGCTCCATCGCCCGGCGCGCGAGGGAGACCGCGTAGTCGCCCGTGAGCCGGAACGGCTGTTCCACCTCCCACATCCATTCTCCGGTCAGCCGCAGGTACTCGAGCAGCAGCTCGTCGTCGACGGGCGCGCTGAGGTAGCCGAGGTCGCGGAAGGCGGCGCTGAGCGCCGGCGCGTCGCCGTCGGTGAGCGCGCGGTAGATGACCGCCTCGCGCTCGAGGTACCCGGGGGTCAGGTCGCGCACGAGCCCGAAGTCCAGGGCGGCCAGGCGACCGTCGGCGGCGCGCAGGACGTTGCCCGGGTGGGGATCGCCGAGGGCCATGTCCTGCTCGCGAGCGGTGGCGAAGAAGAAGCGCAGCAGCGTCTCGCCCAGGACGTCGCGCTCCGCGTCGCGAAGCTCCTTCATGGCGGCGAAGCCGACGCCGTCCACCCACTCCGTCACGAGCACGCGCCGCGTGGAGAGCGCGGTATCGACCGCGGGCACGAGCACGTGCGGGTGATCGCGCCAGGCCCGGGCGACGCGGCGGCCGTTCTGGGCCTCGAGCTCGTAGTCGAGCTCCTCCGAGATCCGCTCGCGCAGCTCGTGCACGAGCGCCTTGCCGTCCAGTCCGGGCGAGAGGCGCTTGATCAGCGGCACGAGGGCGCGGGCGGCGCGCAGGTCGGCGTCGACGGCCTCGGCGATGCCCGGATACTGGACCTTGACCGCGACGTCGCGGCCCTCGTGGGTGCGCGCCCGGTAGACCTGGCCGATCGAGGCGGCCGCGGTCGCCTCCTCGTCGATCTCGGCCAGGACCTTGGCCGGGGACTCGCCCCAGTCCTGGCGCATGACCTTCTCCATGTCGCGGAAGGACACGCGCGGCGCGTCGTCGCGGAGGGAGCCGAGCTTGGCCTTCAGCCGCTCGCGGTCCTCCGGCTCGAGGTTCGGCAGGTCGACGGTCGAGAGCACCTGGCCGAACTTCATGGCCGCGCCCTTCATGCGACCCAGCTGGTCGACGACCTCCTCGGCGATCTTCGCGTACCGGCGGCTCTGCGCCAGGCGGCGCCCGTCCTCGTCGCGCCCGCGGTCGGTCAGGTTGCCACCGGCCGCGCGAGCGCCCTGGCCGGCGACGAGCGCGCCGATCCGAGCCGAGCGGCCGACGCGGGAGGTGGAGGGGCGGCGCTCGGTCATCGGAGGGATACGCGGCGCGCGCTCCGGCGGCTCAAACGTGCTCACCCGCGGGACGCTGCGGCGTGCCGGGCGCAGCTGGCCGGCAGCAATGGCAGGTGACTCGACAAGCCCGCGTCGTGACTGGCCGGCCGGCGCTCAGCGGCTCTGGCCGAGCCCCATGCGGTCGGCACGCAGGGCGACCGCGAGCTCGGCGGAGCCGGCCGGATAGGCCGCGGCCACCGCGGCGTCGAGCCGGTGCAGGTGGTCGTCGAGCGCCGTGTGGCGCAGGGCGGGAGTGCTCGCGCGCACGTCCTGGAGCACCGCGCGCAGGCGCCGCGCGATCTGCAGCGAGTTCGCGCCGTACAGGCGGATCTCGTCGAAGGCGAGGTCGAGGAGGTCCGGCCAGCTCGGTGAGTGCCACGCGAGCCGGACGGCGCCGGCCGGGCCGCGGGCGGCGGACGCCTGGAGGTCGCGCTCCGCGAGCTCGCGGACGATGATCTCGAGCACGTCGAGCGCCTGGACCGCGGTGGTCGGGTCGTTGACCGCGGGCGACAGGGCGCGGATGGCGGTGTCGACGATGATCCGGATCGCGAAGGCCGGGTCCTGCTCCGTCGTGCGCTCGTCCGCGATGTCGACCGCGGCGCGCAGCGCCTCGTCGGCGTCGGGCAGCGCGCCGTGGACCCGCAGCAGCGCGTGGCCAGGGGCGACGAACTCGCCCGGGCCGGCCAGCAGCTCGATCGTCGCGCCGGCGCCGACGGCCGCCGCGAGCAGCGCGTCGTGGTCGAAGGTGGCGAGGACGCCCGGGTGGTGCTCGAGGTGGACCGTCCGCGGCTCGGCCGCGGCCCAGGCCCGGTCGTCGGCGGTCTCGGCGGCGCCGGGGTCCAGGCGGTGTGGGTAGATCGCCCGCGCGGCCCGGATGCCCTGCCGCGCGACGCGACCGTAGACCGTCCTGGGCCGCAGGTGGTCCATGACGCGCTGCAGGAGCACGAGGAAGAAGACGGTCGCGGCGACGAGCAGCGCGAGGGCCAGCCCGATGGTGACGTCGGGTGAGGCGTTCACCCGGCTCGGCGGCAGCTCGCGCAGGGCCACGAGCGAGTAGAGGAACGCCGCGAGGAACGAGCCGATCGCGTGCTTGACGACCTGATCGCGGCGGAACCAGAGGATCAGGCGCGGTGAGTACTGGGACGCGGCGAACTGGACCACCACGACGACCGTGGAGACGACGAGCCCGGTGAAGGCGATCATGCCCGTGGCCGTGGCCTGGAGGATGTCCCGGGCGGTGTCGGCGTCGACGTCGAGCCCGACCGGCGGGTGGTCGCGATCGATGGCCGCCGCGAGGATGGCGAGCACCGCCGCGGCTACGAGGTAGCCGACCGGGATCGCGATGAGGCTGCGCTGCAGGCGCCGGCGCAGACGCCGGACAAGCACGGAACGGGGGGACACGGGCGCGAGTAGATCACATGCCCGCTCCCACGCTGCCGGCCGACACGATGTCCCCCAGTAGGGCACGATGCCGCCGTGATCACCGAGACGACGGACTTCCTCGCCGTGCTGGTGGCGGCGGCGCTGGCGCCCGGCCTGTCGGCGCTGGCCACCCGGGCCTGGAGCGTGCTCGTCGTCCCGGTCGTCGTGTTCGAGCTGCTCCTCGGCGTGGTCATCGGCCCGGACGCCCTCGGGCTGGCGACGCGCGACAACCTGCTCGAGTTCCTCGGTCAGCTCGGGCTCGGCTTCCTGTTCTTCTTCGCCGGGTACGAGATCCGGCTCGACCGGGTCCGCGGCGAGCCGCTGAGGCTCGGCGTCGTCGGGTGGATCGCCTCGCTGATCCTGGCCTACGCCCTGGCGACGTTGCTCGAGAGCGCCGGGGTGGTGATCTCCGGGCTGCTGACCGGCTCGGCGATCGCCACCACGGCGCTCGGCACGCTGATCCCGCTGCTGCGCGACACCCATCGGCTCGACACGCCGCTGGGCAGCCACGTGCTGGCCGTCGGCGCGGTGGGCGAGTTCGGGCCGATCCTCATCGTGACCATCCTGCTCGGCGCGAAGTCGAGCACCGTGACGGAGGCGCTGCTGCTCGTCGCCTTCGTCGTGTTGAGCGTCATCGCTACGACGCTCGCCACGGGCGCCGTCGGGCGCAACTGGAACTTCCTCGAGCGGTCGCTGAACACGAGCGGCCAGCTCCCCGTCCGGTTGACCGTGCTCGCGGTGTTCGCGCTCGTGGTCATCGCCGCCGACCTCGGGCTCGACATCATCCTCGGCGCGTTCGCGGCGGGCATGCTCGTGCGCACCGTGCTCTCCGGCCGGGAGGTCGAGGACTTCGAGTCCAAGCTCGACGCCGTGGGGTTCGGGCTGCTGATCCCGTTCTTCTTCGTGACGAGCGGCATGGCCCTCGACCTCGCCTCACTCGTCGAGAGTCCCGGCGCCCTGCTGAAGCTGCCGCTCTTCTTCCTGCTCTTCTTGATCGTGCGGGGCGGCCCCGTGCTCGTCCTCTACCGCAGGACTCTCGCGACCGCCGAGCGCCGGACGCTGGCGCTGTTCGCCTCCACGCAGCTGCCGCTCGTCGTCGCCATCACGAGCATCGGCGTCCACGAGGGCGAGATGCGGACGAGCACCGCGGCGGCGCTGGTGGGGGCCGCGGTCCTGTCCGTGCTCGTCTTCCCGTCCGTGGCCATCGCCGGGAGTCGACCGCCGGCCGGAGCGCAGAGCCGCGCGCCGGCGCGGCCCTGAGGGGGCGCGCAAAACTCCGACGCTCCGTCCCCTATGCGCCGCGCGAGCTGGCTGCGCGACTGCACGCTGCCGTGGATCCCGGCGACGCGGTCCGCGAGCGTCACCTGGGACTCCGCGAGCACGAAGGCGCGCTCCAGTAGCGGTGCAGTTGCAGCAGCCGCGCCGGGTCGCGTCTAGCCGGGGAAGACGGCGGTCCAGTCCTGCTTGACGCTGACGACGGTCCAGCCGTCGCTGTCGGCCTGTTGCAGGGCCGTCTCGGCACCGCTCGTGTAGGCGAACTCGCGGTCGGCGTCGTCGTGGAGCAGCAGCAGCGCGAGGAACGGGATGTCCTGGTGGCGGGTGAACTCGAGCATCTGGATGTCGCCGTTGGAGTTGCCGAAGGCGAGCAGCGGTCGACGGCCGGTGCGGCTCCAGATGCGAACCGGCTTCTGCGGACCGTCGTCGAGGTAGTCGGCCTCGGGCTTGTGCTGGATCGTGCCGCCTCGCTCGTCGCTGACGTAGTCCAGCGCCGTGGCGCTGCCGATCACGCGCTCACGCGGGATGCCGTACATCTCCTGGCTGATCGGGCGCATGAAGTCCCGGCCCCCGCCCGAGGCGATGTAGTTCGAGAACCCGTTGGCCTCCAGATAGCCGAGGAGCTCGACCATCGGCGCGTACGCACATTCGAGATACGGACGACCGAGGGTCGGATGCTGCACACTGCGCAGAAAGGCGTCGGACTTCGCCTCGAAATCATCGACGCTGATCCCCGCGAACGCCGCCAGAACGCCGCCGAGCAGCGTCCGGACGTTCGTGTCGTCACCCGCGTAGTGCTCGGCGAGCACCCTGCCCAACCAGCCATAGTCACGCTCGTACGCCGCCTTCCACGGCTGGCGCCCGCGCAGCTCGACGTCGGCGTCGGCCATCTCGTACAAGCGCCGCAGGATGAAGTCCGCCTGGATCGGCAGCGGCTTCTCACACCACAGCGTGCCGTCGTTGTCGAAGACCGCGATGCGCTCCTGCATCGGCACCTCCGACACCGCTCGTTCGACGAAGGCCACGATCGCCCGACGCGCAGCACCGTCGTTCCAGCTTGCCAGGGCCTCGGTCATGATCGTTACTGGATCGCCATCGCGACCCGAAAGCGCTCCTCGGGCGTGATGAGATGGTCGTGGTCGTCGAGGGCGCCGTCCAGTTGCACCCACTTGATCCGGCCGTTGAAGGTGCCGGTGGCGCTGGTGTAGTCCTCGCTGACCGGGGTGCCGGAGTCAAAGCCGACGTCGCAGGTCTCGTCGGCGGAGTAGAGCATCGGCACCGTCGCCTCGACCCGGCCCTCGCCGGCCTGATTGCCGTCGACGTAGAGGGTGACCAACCCGCCCTTGGCCAGCCCGCCCCCGTCGTAGGCGAACTCCATCCGCACCTGGTGCTCACCGGCCGGCACCGTCGCGTCGGCCTCGACGTAGAAGCGCCGCAGGCCCGCCAGGTTGTGGCAGTACTTCGGCTTGCCCTCCTGGAGATAGAGGCACCAGCCGGCGAAGGCTCCGCCTTGGGCGATGATGACGCCCTGGCCCCCGCCCTCGGGGATCACGACCTCGGCCGTGACCGAGTGGGACTTGTTCTTGAGGTTCAAGACCGAGTTCTCGGTCAGGCGTCCCATGCCCCCGTAGAGGATCTGCGAATCGCCCCTGACCAGGACCGGACGCCCCGCGAGGTCGGAGTTGAAGCGCTCGATCCGCCGGTCGTCGAGCGGCAGCACGTTGTACTTCACCGCCTCGATGAGCCACAGGCGCTGAAGCTCCCTGAGCTTCTCCGGGTGCTCGGCGGCGAGATCGTGCGCCTGGGTCCAGTCGGTGTTCGTGTCGTAGAGCTCCCAGACGTCGTCGTCGAGAGCGGGCAGCTCCTCGCTGAACATCCACGGGACGCTGTGCCGGGTGACCGCGGTCCAGCCCTTGTGATAGATGCCGCGGTTGCAGAACATCTCGAAGTACTGTGTCTCCCGGGCCTCCGGAGCGTCGGCGTCATCGAACGCGTAGGCCATGCTCACGCCGTGCAGGCGCATCTGCTCGATGCCGTTCACGAAGGTGGGCTCGGGCAGCCCGGCTACGTCGAGGACGGTGGCGGCGACATCGATGACGTGATGGAACTGGCTGCGCACCTCGCCGCGCGCCTTGATCCCGTTGGGCCAGTGCACGATCGTCCCGTTCCGGGTGCCGCCGAAGTGCGAGGCGACCTGCTTGGTCCACTGGTACGGCGTGTCCATCGCGTGCGCCCAGCCGACGGCGTAGTGGTTGTAGGCGGCCGGCGTGCCGAACCCGTCGATGTGCGCCGCCATGAACTCCGTCGTCTCGAACTCGGCGGCGCCGTTGAGGGAGATGATCTCGTTGAAGGTGCCGTTCGGTGTGCCCTCCGCGCTGGCGCCGTTGTCGCCGATGATCACGTAGACGAGCGTGTCCTCGAGGATCCCGAGGTCGTCGAGCGTGTCGACGAGCCGCCCGACCTGGTGGTCGGTGTGCTCCATGAACCCCGCGTAGACCTCCATCTGGCGAGCGAGGACCGGCTTGAGGTCCTCGGGCAGGTCCTCCCACGCGGAGATCTCGTCCGGGCGGGCGGTGAGCTCCGCGTCGGCGGGGATCACGCCGAGGTCCTTCTGGCGGGCGAAGGTCTCCTCACGGATCGCGTCCCAGCCCGCGTCGAAGCGCCCCTTGTACTTCTCGCCCCACTCCTTCGGCGCCTGGTGTGGTGCGTGGGTGGCGCCAGGCGCGAAGTACATGAAGAACGGCTTGTCGGGCATCAGCGACTTCTGCTGACCGACCCACGTGATGGCCTTGTCCGCCAGGTCCTCGGTGAAGTGGTAGCCCTCCTCCGGGCTCTTCGTCGGCTCGATCGGCGTGACGCCGTCGTAGAGGGCCGGGTAGTACTGATTCGTCTCCGCGCCGACGAAGCCGTAGAAGTACTCGAAACCGCTGCCCAATGGCCACTGGCCGAACGGCCCCATCGGGCTCGTCTCCCACACCGGTACCTCATGGCACTTCCCGAGCTGCGCCGTGCTGTAGCCGTTGAGCTTCATCGTCTCGGCGAGCGGGGCGGCCGAGTCCGGCCGGATCGAGTCGTACCCCGGCGCCGAGGTGGCGATCTCCGTGATGCCCCCCATGCCCACCGCGTGATGGTTGCGACCCGTGAGCAGCGCCTGGCGCGTCGGTGAACACAACGCGGTGGTGTGGAACCGGTTGAACTTCAATCCCTGTCCCGCCAGCCGCGCGAACGTCGGGGTCTGGCACGGCCCGCCGAAGGCGCTCGACGAACCGAACCCGGCATCGTCGAGCATGACCACCAACACGTTCGGCGCTCCCGCCGGCGGCCGCAGCGGCTCGATCGGCGGATACGAGGTGTCGGGATCCTTCGCGTCGTAGGTCGTGAGCCCGACGTGCTGGCGCTCCGGGATCGGCAGCACCGTGCGCGGCACATCGGACGACGTCATGGAAGGCCCTTCAGGTGGCGGTTGGGCGAAACGGCGGTGGACCCGAGGCGGAGCCCCTCCGACCGCCAAGGCTCGTGGATCCGCCGTCGACGCGCATCGCCCGTAACGGATGAAATCGACCGGTCATGCCCGCGGCGAGCGAGAGGGTCATTCCCGCTCGCCGCGGCCCCTTCGGCTCAGGTCACCGGCCGCCGTTCCTCCTCGCCGTAGATGATGATTCCGTGGACGACGTAGACGCAGAGGGCGAAGATGCCGAGCGACCACCACGGGTAGGCGCCGCCGATCGACAGCAGGGCACCGATCGCGCCGAGGCTGCCGGCGATGATGCCGATCACCCGGCCGTAGGTGTTGCCGACCATCAGGGAAAAGCCTCCGGCGAGCTGGATCAGGCCGAGGAGGATCAGGACCCAGCCCAGGACGTTGAGGTTGGTCAGGATGAACCGCTTGTCGTTGACGAAGATGTTCGCATCGCCCAGGGCGCCTATGCCATAGATGATGTTGAGCGTGCCCACGATCAACAGCAGCGTCGCTGCGAACACCATTCGACCTACTCCGCGCATCGTTACCTCCGTGAGTTGACTTCGGCCGCTGGTCCGCGACCGTACCTGCGACGCCAGAGCGTGCTGCGTGACGGGTGAGCTGTCATCACTCCAATCGGGTGACGCGAGGGCAGGCCCGACCGATGATGCTGGTCGGGTGAAGACTCAACCGCTCCCACGTACGCGAAGCTGAAAGAATGCTCATCGCGCTCCTCGCGGTCCTCGGTGTGAATCTGATCGTGATCGTCGTGCTCCTTGCCTTCGTGCTGTCGCGCAAGCGATGGGTGATGCGCCAACCCGGGTCCTTCCGCGGCGCGATCCGGGTTTCCAGCGGCGAGCTCGACGGGCTTCGATCCAGGTGGGGACGCGGTTATGGGCGCTGGGTCCGCGACGTCCTGGTCTGGACGAAGGCGCCGTTTCTGTTCCGTAACGAGTTCATGCCCGCCGACGGACTCCAGGAAAAACGTCCAGCCAGCGGGGACGAGGTCAGCCGGCTGGGCGACCGCCCCGTCGTGATGCGGCTCAAGGTCGGCACCGCGACGGTCGACGTCGCGGCTCACGGCGGCGAGATCGAGCCGCTGCTCGGTCCGTACGGTGAACCGGTCGGCGCGGATCCTGCCGAACCGACACGCGTGGGCGAAGCTGAGGCCCGCCTGACCGACGTTTCATCCGATTCGCGCGATGCGCCGACCGGCGAGCGGCCTCAGGGTTAGGACAACACGCGATCGAGGAGACAGGACATGGCCATCGGACCGGTTCAGCTCATCGTGCTCGGCTTCGAGCATCCGGACTTCCACGGCGAGATCATCGCTGAGCTGGAGCGCTTGAAGGAGAGCGACACGGTCCGCGTCATCGACGCGCTGGCCGTGCACAAGGACGCGGACGGCGGTATCGAAGTGGCGCATCTGAGCAATCTCTCCAAGGACGAGGCGATCGAGCTCGGCAGCAAGGTGGGAGCGCTCATCGGTCTCGGCATCGAGGGGGAAGACGGCATGGAGGCCGGCGCCGAAGCGGGCGCCGAAGCGGGCGCGGACGGCATCCTCGCGTTCTCCGACGACGAAGCGTGGGACGTGATCGAGGAGATCCCGCACGACTCCGCCGCAGCGCTGATCCTGCTCGAGCACCACTGGGCGGTGCCGCTGCGCGACGCGATCGCGGGCGCCGGCGGACAGCGCATCAGCGACGGCTTCATCAGTCCGCTCGACCTCGTCGAGATCGGGCTGGTCACTCGCGCGGAGGCAGACGAGCTGCACAGCCTCGAATCCGCGTCCCCGACACCCTGAGCCACACCATCACGACGACAGGAGCCGCAATGTTCGCATCCCGCAGAGTCGCCCGCCGCACTTCGAGACGAGTCGCTCGGCGGCGCTGAACCGCAAACCTCAAGAACAGGTGGCGCCGGCCCCACGGGTTCGCTCGCAAACGATCCCCGGGCCGCGTCCATCCGGTTCGGAACCACCCCACCCGACCCACATGGAAGCCGAGAACGCCATGAACGACTCGACACCTCGCGTACTGCTCGTCTACTACTCGTACACCCATCAGAGCCGCAAGGTCGCCGAGACGATGGCCGGCGTGTTCCGCGAGCGGGGCTGCGACGTCCAGCTGGCCGGCATCGAGTTCACGGATTCACGCTACGCGGAGCGGTTCTCGCGCTTCCCCCTGCGGCATGCCTACCTCGACATCTTCGGGATGATGCCGGCGCAGCTTCGCGGTGCGACCGGGGAGATCCGCATCCCGGACGAGGCGCAGGACGGCGAGTACGACCTGATCTGCATCGGGTCACCGACCTGGTGGCTGAAGACGAGCGTGCCGATCCGCTCGTTCCTGCACTCCGACGCCGCCGGGCGCCTGCTCGACGGCAAGCCGTTCGCGGCCTACGTGGTCTGCCGGCGCTACTGGAGCATGAACCTGCGGGCGGTCAAGAAGCTCGGCACCAAGCGAGGCGGCCACTATCTCGACGGCGTCCACTTCGCGTTCGCGGGCGGACAGGTCCGATCACTCATGTCCTTGCTCAGCTACTTCGGTGCCGGAGAGGACCGCGGGCGCTACCTCGGCGTGAAGATCCCGCCGACCAACCTCAAGCCGGATTACGCAGAAACGGCTCGGACGTTCGCAGCCAGGCTCGCCGATCGCCTCGTCAAGACCAGCGGCAGCGTGAGCACGCCCGTGACGAGCTCATGAACCGGCGTCCGAAGACCACGAGCAGAAAGAGCGTCACATGAGCGACACGACGATCGACCGCAGCCGGTTGCCGATCCGGCGCCCCTCGTTCACAGGGGTGACCGGGAAGACGCTCGCCGACTCGACGCCCGGCTGGGAGCTGATCGGGCACGTCGAGCCGCCGGAGGGTGCCCCGAACGTCCTGGTCGTGTTGATCGACGACGCGGGCTTCGGCAACCCCAGCACGTTCGGCGGCCCCGTAGCGACCCCGAACTACGACCGGATCGCCGACCAGGGCCTTCGCTACAACCGCTTTCACGTGACCGCGATGTGCTCGCCGACACGGGCGGCGCTGCTCACGGGCCGCAACCACCATGCGGTCGGGATGGGCGGCATCCCGGAGTTCTCGGGCGGCTTCCCGGGCTACTCGGCCATGCTGCCGAGGGATGCGGCGCCGTTCCCCAAGGTCATGAAGGAGAATGGCTACTCGACGGCGTGCGTCGGCAAGTGGCATCTGACGCCGGAGGGCGAGCAGGGGCCCGCGGGCCCGTTTCACCATTGGCCGAACGCCTGGGGCTTCGACTACTACTGGGGCTTCCTGGCCCCCGAGGCCGGTCAGTACGACACGATGATCGCCGAGAACCAGAGGTTCATCGGCGTCCAGGAGGGCAAGGACGGCAAGCCGTTCTACTTCCCGGAGGCGATGACCGACCAGGCCATCGACTGGGTGCACGGCGTCCGCGGCCACGACGCCGAGAAGCCGTGGATGCTCTACTACTCGACCGGCTGCAGCCACGCCCCGCATCACGTCGCCCGGGCATGGTCCGACAAGTACAAGGGCAAGTTCGACCAGGTTGGGACCGGCTGCGCGAGGAGACCTTCGAGCGCCAGAAGCGGCTCGGCGTCGTCCCGGCTGACGCGGAGCTCACTCCGCGCCCGGAGGAGATGCCCGCCTGGGATTCCCTGAGCGAGAACAGCAAGCGGCTGTTCGCCCACCAGATGGAGGTCTACGCCGGCTACTCCGAGAACGCGGACCACCACGTCGGGCGGCTCCTGGACTCGATCGACGCGATGGGCGAGCTCGAGAACACGGTCATCGTCTGGATCTGGGGCGACAACGGCGCCAGCTTGGAGGGCACACCCACCGGCACCTTCAACGAAGGGACGATGGTCAACGGGCTCCCGCTCACCGACGACGAGCAGATGCAGCTCACCCTGAAGTGGGGCGGGGTCGAGGCCTGGGGCACCGAGATGATGTACCCGCACTACTCCACGGCCTGGGCCTGGGCGGGGAACACGCCGTTCGCGTGGGGCAAGCAGGTGGCCTCCCACCTGGGAGGCACGCGCAACCCGCTGGTCGTCAGCTATCCGGACCGCATCAAGGACCCGGGGATGCGCTCGCAGTTCACGCACGTCAGCGACATCGGCCCGACGATCCTCGACATGGTCGGGATCCCGCAGCCGACCCACGTCGACGGCGTCGAGCAGCAGCCGATGACCGGCGCGACGTTCGCCGAGTCGCTCGAGGACGCCGGCGCCCCCGAGCGCCACACGCAGCAATACTTCGAGAACTTCGGCAACCGGGCGATGTACAAGGACGGCTGGTGGCTGGCGATGCGGATGCCACGCGTGCCGTGGCGTCTGGACCCCGAGATGCTCAAGACGTTCGCTCCCGGCGTCTGGGATCCCGACGCGGACCCGGTCGAGCTGTACTACCTGCCCGACGACTTCTCCCAGGCCAACGACCTGGCCGCGAGCAACCCCGACAAGGTCAAGGAGCTGCAGGACCTCTTCTGGGCGGAGGCCGAGAAGTACAACGTCAAGCCGCTGCTGGCTGGCTTCTCGCCGTTCTTCGGCATCCTGCCGCCCCTCGGCACCAACACGAAGGTGACCTACCACGGCAACGTGCAGAACGTCGCACCCGGCCTGGTCCCGCGGATCTACAACCACTCCTACACGATCAGCGCCGACCTGCACATCCCCGACGGCGGAGCCGAAGGGGTCATCGTCGCGGACGGCGGCCACCTCGGCGGCTTCTCCCTGTTCGTCGAAGACGGAAAGCTCAAGCACACCTACGCCTTCCTCGGGGTGTTCGAGTACCGCCAGGAATCCGAGCGGGCGCTCCCGTTCGGCGATGTCAACGTCGAGCTCACGTTCGCCGCCGACGAGGCCAAGCCGGCGACTCCCGGCACCCTCACGCTGTTCGTCGACGGCGAGCCGGCCGGCAGCGGCCGGCTCGACCACACGGTCCCGTTCGGCTTCAGCGGCTACAGCGGCCTGGACGTCGGCCAGGACACCGGCCTCGTGGTCGACCGCAACTACGCCGACAAGGCACCCTTCGCCTTCACCGGCACGGTCAAGAAGGTCGTCTTCGACGTCGCACCGCACCTCGACGACCAGGACGAGCACGACCTCCACGAGCACGCCTCGCAGGGCCATACCGTCCGCGGCGTCACGGCATAGGAAGGCAGCGAAAATGAGCGACGACCAGAAGGACGTACTGATCGCGGCCTACCTGTTCGAGGATCTCGCCGACAAGGACTTCGGCGCAATCCTGAAGCTGGCCGAGGACAAGACCATCACGATCGAGGGCGCCGCGGTGGTCCAGAAGGACCCCGACGGCGAGGTGCACGTGACCGAGGCGGGCGACCACCTCGGCCGCAGAGGCGCCAAGCTCGGCGGCGGCACCGGGCTCGTCGTCGGCCTCCTGGCACCGCCGCTGCTCGCCGCGACCGCGGTCGGGGCAGCCGCCGGCGCCACCGTCGGCAAGTTCGCCAAGCATCGGATCGAGAGCGGCATCGGGGAGAAGCTCGACGCGGCCCTGCCGGCCGGCTCGGGCGGCCTCATCGCGATCTATGACTCCGGCGGCGCCGACGCGGTCGACGCGGCGCTCGCCAACGCGGTCAGGAAGTCCGTGGCGCACATCGACGGCCTGAGCGCCAAGGATCTCAAGGCCGGCCTGGCTGAGGCCCAGGCGGGCATGGGCGGCTGAACGGCCGGTGCGTCGCACTCCGAGCCGCGACGGCGGCCGATGACCGCCGCCCGCGGCGATGGGTGACCTGCTCGGCCAGGTCGTCTTCTACGGCCTGGCCGCGGCCCTGGCGGCCCCCGTGGCGGCCGTCGTCACCGCGCTGATCCTCGGGAAGTCCAGGCGCCCGGTTCCGAGTGCCCTGGGCTTCGTGGCCGGCGCGGCGTCGCTCGACGCGTTGGTGGCGGTCGTGTTCCTCGTCGCGTTCGGCGGCACCTTCTCCAGCAATGGAGACGCCGGCGCCTACGTCGACGTCGCGTTGGGAGTCATCTTCGGCGGCCTCGGGATCAAGGCCATCTTCTCCGAGGACTCGCCCGACGAGGCCGCGGCCCGACGTACCCGAGCCGATCGGATCGCCGGAGCGAAGCTCGCGACGCTGTTCGCGGCGGGCCTCGCCGTCCAGGTCATCAACGCCGACGCGCTGGCGGTGTTCCTGGGCGGCATCAAGGAGGTCGCGAAGGCGAACGTCTCCTCCGGCGAGGCGACGATCGCCGTGCTCGTCTCGCTCGCCTGCATGCTCATCCCGTACTACGCCCCCCTCATCCTCTACCTCGCCTCCCCGGCGCGAGCAAACGCCCGTCTCGGCGAGATGATCGGATGGATGCTCAGCCACTCGAGGACCCTGGAGATCTGGATCGGCCTCGCCTTCGGCGCGATCTTCCTCGCGAAGGGTATCGGCGCCCTCACGTGAAACCACGCGTGTCGTCGCGCGGAACGGACCGCGAGTGCACGCGCAAGCGGTGCTCCGCGGCGGGCACGCGCCACGCCTTCACGCTGACACTGGGCCGGCCGCCCGACCCGGTCCAGAGCCGCAGCTTCGTCGCGGTGCCCACCCGCATCGCGAAGGCGCGGGCGATCAAGGTTCGCCCCGCCGCGGCGTGGCCCCGTTGGGCCGCGGGCAACGGCTGTTACACCCGATCAACGCCCACCGTGGGGCGACCTGTCCCCCGACGGCACCCTGCGGTTCCGAGCGCTTCGCGATCGACTGGGTCCAGCTCGTAGTGGCGGAGGACCCGTCCGGGGTCGGTCGGCGACGGACCGCTGAGCGGCCCGCTTGGTTAGTGGAGACGGTGGGAATTGAACCCACGTCCGCAACCGCGTGCATGTGGCGTCTACGAGTGTGTTCGGGGCTCTGTGTCTCGCCGTCCGCTCGCCGATCCCCGACAGGGTTGCGGATGGCCAGCCCCCTTGAAAGTCCCCGGATCGGCGAGGACGGACCTCACCGGGCGAGCCTGCTGTTGACCCCGGGACCCCCCGCCGCAGGCTGCGAGGGCCGAGGATCTCACCGCGTAGCGCTAACTAGGCGGCGAGACGGAAGTCGTGAGACTCCGCACTTATGGTTTGCCCGGATCGTTTTACGAGGCCAACCGGGCGTCCTCGACTCGCAACCACACCCACGGAACCGGCCACGTCGAAGCCTGTCGTCCCCTTGGTGTGTCTACACCCTGCAGTCTAGGGCGCGACGGGCCCGCTGACAACGCCCGGGGGTCAGCCGAAGCGCCCGCGCCGGGCGCTCTCGACGAGCCGGTCGGCCTCGCGGCGGCGGGCGACGTAGGCCTCGAGCTCCGTGTCGGCCTCGGCCCGCAGGCGCTGGGCGGCCGCCGCGACCTCGGCAGCGACGGCCTCGAGCTGCGCCTCGCGCCGCGCGCGACCGGAGGCCTCCGTGGCCGCGGCCTGCTCCCGGGCGGCCTCCAGCCGGCGCTGGGCCTCGGCACGCGCCTCCGCAAGCGTCCGCTCCGCCGTCGCCTGCGCCTCCGCAAGCGTCTTCTCCGCCGCTGCCTGCGCCTCGGCGAGGATGGCGTTCCCCTGGGCATGCAGGCGTGCCTCGTCGACCTCGGCCTTGGCCCTCAGCGTGGCGCCATGAACGGTCGCCTCGGCCTCGAGCCGGGCGCCCTCGAGCGCCCGTGCGGCCTCGAGCTCGCGGGCCTGTACCGCGGCCTCGCGCTCCGCGAGCCGCTCCTGGAGCCGCTGGGCGGTGAGCGCCATCCCGCCCTGGCGGAACCAACCGGCCACGAGCTCCAGGTGACGGTCGACCTCCTCCGGGTCGTAGCCGTGGCGGACCTCTGGAAAGCCGCGCTGGATCCCGAACAACGGCTCACCGACCATGCGGGGGCTTTCGACGGCGCGGCGCCGGGTCCTCGCCCGCGCGCCTTGGCTCACTCCCGGCTGGGTAGCCACGCTGACCATGCAGACCTTCGACGTGGTGGTGATCGGCGGCGGGCCGGCGGGCGAGGTCGCGGCCGGGCGGCTCGGCAAGGGCGGGCTGCGCGTGGCGCTCGTCGAACGCGAGCTCGTGGGCGGAGAGTGCTCCTACTGGGCGTGCATGCCGTCCAAGGCGCTGCTGCGCCCGGGCGAGCTGCTGCCGGAGACCGGCCGTGTCCCCGGCGCCGCGGAGGCCGTGACCGGCTCCCTCGACGTCACCGCCGTCCTGCGCCGGCGCGACGAGGTCATCCACGACCTCGACGACAGCTCCCAGCTCCCCTGGCTCGAGAAGGCCGGCGTGACGCTCATCCGCGGCGAGGCCGAGGTCACCGCGGAGCGCCGCGTGCGGGTCGGCGACGAGGAGCTGGTCGCCGAGCGCGCCGTCGTGCTCGCCAGCGGCACCTCCCAGGCCATGCCGCCGATCGAGGGCCTGGCGGACGTCGAGCCGTGGACGAACCGCGAGGTCACGACCGCCAAGCGCGTGCCGGCGTCGCTCGTCGTGCTCGGCGCCGGGGTCGTCGGGTGCGAGATGGCGCAGGCCTACGCGACGTTCGGCTGCGACGTCACCCTCGTCGAGTCCCTGGACCGCGTGATCGCCCGGGAGGAGCCGTTCGCCTCCGAGCAGGTGCAGGCCGCCCTGGAGGGCCGCGGCGTCACGGTGCTCCTCGGCGCCCGGGCGGTCCGCGCGAACCGCACGGCCGGGGTCACCACGCTCGAGCTCTCCGACGGCCGCCGGGCCACCGGCGAGCAGCTCGTGCTCGGCGCCGGGCGGCGGCCGAACACGCGGCCGGTCGAATCGCTCGGCTACGAGCCGGGCAAGCCGATCGCGGTCGGCGCCAACCTCCAGACCGCCGAGCACCCCTGGCTCTACGCCGTCGGCGACGTCAACGGGATCGCCCAGCTCACGCACATGGGCAAGTACCAGGCATCCATCGCCACGGACTGCATCAGCGGCCGCACGACGGTCCAGCAGGACGCCGCCAACGGGCCCCGCAGCCCGCGGGTGATCTTCACCGACCCACAGGTCGCGGCCGTGGGGCACACGGAGGCGAGCGCGCGCGAGGCCGGCCTCGACGTGCGCACGGTCGGGGTCGAGACCTCGGGCAACGCCGGGGCCTCCTTCGTCGGGCGCAACACGCCCGGCACGGCGCAGATCGTCGTCGACGAGGAGCGCCGGGTGATCGTCGGCGCGACCATCACCGGCTTCGAGGCTGCCGACATGCTCCAGCCGTTCACCATGGCCGTCGTCTGCGGCCTGTCGGTGGACGACCTCTGGCACGTCGTCGCCCCGTTCCCCACGCGCTCGGAGATCTGGCTGCGCCTGCTCGAGTCCTACGGCCCGCGCGAGCGGTAGCGGGTCAGGCCGCGAGCGGGGGCGCGGCTTCGCGCGGGAGCACGGTCTTGCCCCAGCGCGCGCGCTCGGCGAAGGCCAGCAGGCGGTCCATGTAGGCGCCGAGGTCCGGCGGGCGCAGCCCCAGCGCCCGGGCGCGCTCGGCGCCGAAGCCCGTGCGGACGGTGAAGTACGGCGCGTAGACCTCGAGGCCGCCGGGCGGCAGCCCCTCGATGGCCGGATCGAGCACGGGGGCCTCGCGGCCCATGACCCGCGCGGCCACCTCGACGAGCGCGCCGGCGGTCAGCGCGCCCTCGCCCGCGACGGCGTGCAGCGTGTCCGCCGACCCGGGCCCGACGGGCTCCGGGGAGAGGGCGGCGAGCACCGCGTCGGCGACGTGGTCGACCGGGACGACGTCGACGATCGCCTCGGGGTCGGCGGGCACGCGGTCCACGAGCCCGCGCGACATGGCCCGCAGCGGCGGGTAGAGGACGTTGAACGAGCTCGTCCAGCCCGTGGTGCTCTCCCCCACGACGATGGACGGCCGCACGACGCGCAGCGGGAGCGCGAACGACCGCATGACGCCCTCGGCCTCGAACTTCGACTGCTCGTAGGCGTTGCGGAAGCGCTGGCCGACGTCGAGCTGGTCCTCGCCGAAGGTCCCGGGCGAGGTGCCGCCGACGTAGGCCGTCGAGACGTGCACGACGCGCTGCAGCCGCGGCGCCCGCTCCGCGAGCTCGGCGACCGCTCGGGCCCCCGCGACGTTGACCGCTCGTGCGGCCTCCAGCGGCTGGTCGAACTGGACGTTGGCCGCGCAGTGCACGACGTGCGTGACGCCGGCGACGTCGACCTCCAGCGGCCCGGCCGCGAGATCGCCGCCCACGGCCCGTGCCCGGCCGCGCAGGCGCGGGGCCACGAGCGGGGTCAGCGCGGCGTCCAGGCGGGCGGCCGGGTCGGCGCCGCGCACGACGCAGACGACCTCCTCGCCCGTCTCCTCGAGCAGGCGGGCGACGACGTAGCCGCCGACGAAGCCGGTGGCCCCGGTGACCAGGACGCTCACGCCGGCACCGCCTGGCCGCCGTCGGCCTCCGCCTCGGCCGGCGCGGGCACGGCCGGGCAGCCGACGGCGCTGAAGCCGCCGTCAACGTGGAGCACCTGGCCGGTGATGGCGCGGGAGAGGTCGGAGAGCAAGAAGCACACCGTGCTCGCGACGGGACCCGGATCGCTCGTGTCCCACCCCAGGGGCGCCTGCTCCTGCCAGCGCCCGGCGAGCGCCCCGAAGCCGGGGATCCCGCTTGCGGCCACCGTCCCGAGCGGCCCGGCGGAGACGAGGTTGCAGCGCACGCCGTCCGGCCCGAGGTCGCGGGCGAGGTAGCGCGAGGTCGCCTCGAGCGCCGCCTTGGCGACGCCCATCCAGTCGTAGACCGGCCAGGCGACCTGCGCGTCGAAGTCGAGCCCGACGACGCTCGAGCCGCGCGGCATCAGCGGCCGCAGGGCGAGGGCGAGGTCGCGCAGGGACACGGCCGAGACGTGGAAGGCCGTCTGCGCCGACGCGACGGGCGCGGAGAGGAAGTTGCCGCCGAGCGCGTCCGGCGGGGCGAAGGCGACGGCGTGCAGGGCGCCGTCGACGCCGTCCCAGCGCTGCTCGAGGCCGGCCGCGAGCGCCGCGAAGTGCTCCGGGTCCTGGACGTCGAGCTCGAGCACGTCGGCCGTCCGCGGGAGACCCTTGGCCGCGCGCTCGGTCATCCGCTTCGCCCGGCCGAAGGACGTGAGCACGACCTCGGCGCCGGCCTCCTGGGCCTGAGCGGCGGTGTGGAAGGCGATGGAGTCCTTGGTCAGCACGCCGGTGATCAGCAGGCGCTTGTCGCGTAGCAGGCTCACAGCGGCACCGCCGCCAGCGCGTCGACGGCATCCTCGGCGGACGGCTCGACGTGGTCGGTGGCCCACAGCACCTCGACGGTGGCGCGCATGACGGTCTTGCCGCCCGCGCCGCGCACGTCGAGCGCCACGGCGACGAGGCCGACGCGCTCGTCGACCGGCTTGACCTCGGCGAGCCGGCCGTGCACGCGGATGGTGTCCCCGAGCCGGACGGGCCGCTTGAACACCGCGTCGCGGATGCGGCGCAACGCGACGACGCGCTCCGGGTCGAAGGGCACGAGCCCGGCGGCGTAGGCGAGCACGAGCATCCCGTGGGCGACGCGCTCGCCGAACGGGCCGGCCGCGGACCAGTCGGCGTCGGTGTGCTGGGGGTGGAAGTCGCCGGAGAGGGTGGCGAAGCCGACGACGTCGGCCTCGGTCACCGTGCGGCCCCGGGTCTCGAAGCGGGTGCCCGCCTCGAGCGCGGGGAACGGGGCGGAGAAGATCGCGTCGCTCACAGCGGCAGGTTCCCCTTGTGCGGGCCGCGCTCGCCGCCGGCGAGGGTCGACAGGCCCCAGGCCAGCCGCTCGCGGGTCGAGGCGGGGTCGATGATCTCGTCCACGTGGCCGCCCTCGGCGGCGATCTCCGCGCGCAGGTGGTCGTCGGCGTAGCCGGCCGACAGCCGGTCGCGCTCGGCCTCCGGGTCGTCCGCGGCTGCGATCTCGCGCCGGTGGACGATGTTCACCGCCTGCTTGGGGCCCATCACGCCGAGCTCGGCCTTCGGCCAGGCGAAGGACAGGTGGGCGCCGAGCGCGCGCGAGTTCATCGTGATGTACGCGCCGCCGAAGGCCTTGCGCAGCACGACGGTGAGCTTCGGCACGTCGCCCTCGGCGAAGGCGTGCAGGAGCTTGGCCCCGTGGCGGATGACGCCGGCCTGCTCCTGGCGCGAGCCCGGCATGAAGCCCGGGGTGTCGACGAACACGAGCAGCGGCAGGTTGAACGTGTTGCACGTGCGCACGAAGCGCGCGCCCTTCTGCGCGGCGTCGGAGTCCAGCACGCCGCCGAGGTACTTCGGCTGGTTGGCCACGACGCCGACCGCCCGGCCGTCCAGGCGGGCGAAGCCGCAGACGATGTTCTTCGCCCAGCGCGGCTGGACCTCCATGAGGGCGCCGTCGTCGACGACGCGCGCGACGACGTGGCGGACGTCGTAGACCGCGCGGGCCTCGTCGGGCACGATCGCCCCCGGATCGCCCTCGACGGGCTCTGCGGGCAGTGCGTGCGGCGGATCCTCGCCGGAGTGCTGGGGCAGGTGGGCGAGCAGATCGCGCACGTGGCGCGCGGCGGCGAGGTCGTCCTCGACGACCGCGTGGCAGACGCCGTTCTTCTCGTGCACCCGAGAGCCGCCGAGCGCGGTGGCGTCGACGTCCTCGCCGAGGACCTCCTTCACGACGCCCGGGCCCGTGAGGAACATGGACGCCTCCTGCGTCATGACGACGTAGTCCGTCAGCGCCGGGGAGTAGGAGCCGCCGCCCGCGCTGGCGCCGGCGATCACCGAGATCTGCGGGACGCGGCCCGAGAGGCGCACGTGCTCGCGGAAGATCCGGCCGTAGCCCTCGAGGGCGGCGACGCCCTCCTGCATGCGGGCGCCGGCGCTGGCCACGAACCCGACCACGGGCACGCGGGCCTGGCCGGCGAGCTGCAGGACGCGGACGATGGTGTCCGCGTGCGCCTCGCCGAGCGATCCGCCCATGTAGGACGTGTCCTGCGCGTAGGCGAAGATCGGCCGGCCGTTGACCCGGCCGGCGGCGCCGATCACGCCATCGCCGGCACGGGAGCGGTCGCCCATGCGCCGGGAGTGGATGCCCGAGCGGATGACGTGCAGCGAGCCGGGGTCGCAGAGCGCCTCGAGGCGCTCGTACGGGCCGAGCGTGGTCTTGTCGGGGACGGCGATGGCCATCAGGCGGGTGCTCCCTTCAGAGCGAGGACGGCGTTGTGGCCGCCGAAGCCGAACGAGTTCGACAGGGCCACGGGGACCTTGCCGTTGACATCCAGGCGCCGGGGACCGTCCCCGACGTAGTCGAGGTCGAGCCCCTCGTCGCGCACTTCCCAGCCGACGGTGGGCGGGGCGACGCGCTCGCCCAGGGCGAGGATCGTGGCCACGGCCTCGACCGCGCCGGCGGCCCCGAGCAGGTGACCGATCACGGACTTCGTCGAGGAGACGGGCACCTCGTACGCGCGGTCGCCGAGGGCGGCCTTGAGGGCCCGGGTCTCCGACGCGTCGTTGAGCGGCGTGGAGGTCCCGTGGGCGTTGACGTAGTCGACGTCTGCGGCCTGCAGGCCGGCGTCGGCCAGCGCGAGGCGGATGGCACGCGCGGCGCCGGCCCCGTCCTCGAGCGGCGCGGTCAGGTGGTGGGCGTCCGAGGTGGCGCCGTAGCCGACGACCTCGCCGAGCACCGTGGCGCCGCGGGCCTCTGCGGCCTCCCCGGACTCGAGCACGAGGATGCCCGCGCCCTCGCCCATGACGAAGCCGTCGCGGCGCGCGTCGAACGGCCGGGAGACGCCCGAGTCGCTGAGGGCGTCCATCTGGCCGAAGGCCGCGTGGGCGATCGGGTGGTGGGCGGCCTCCGCGCCGCCGGCGAGGACCGCGTCGCAGTCCCCGGCGGCGATCGCCCGGGACGCCTCGCCGATGGAGTGCGCGCCGGCCGCGCACGCCGACGTCGGGGCGAAGGACACGCCGTGCAGGCCGTGGCGCATGGCCAGGGCCCCGGCCGCGGCGTTGGGCATCATGAGCGGGATCGCCAGCGGCGACACCTTGCCGGGGCCGGACTCGTTGAGCACGTCGTAGCCGTGCATCAGCGTGCCGATCCCGCCGATGCCGGTGCCGACGATGCAGCCGACGCGGTCGGAGTCATGCGGCGGCTCGTCGGCGTCCCAGCCGGCCTGCTCGAGCGCCTCCTGGGCGGCGATCAGGGCCAGCTGGGTGAAGCGGTCCGAGCGGCGGGCGAGCTTGCGGTTGAGGAACTCCGTGACCTCGAAGTCGGCCCGGGCGGTGCCGTCCTCGATGCCGCTGTCCCCGCCGCACCAGCGGGTGTGCAGGGTGCGCGCGCCGACGCCGAGCGGTGTGACGGCGCCCACCCCGGTGATGACGACGCGCTTGTCCATCAGGCTCCCGCGCGCTCCGCGATGAGGTCCACCGCATTGCCGACGGTCTTGAGCTTCGGCATGTCCTCGCCCTTGAGCTCGACGCCGTAGTCCTCCTGGACGATCTGGCCGAGCTCGACGAGGTCGAGCGAGTCGACGTCGAGGGCCTCGAAGGTCGCGTCCGGCGTGATCTCGCTCGGCTCGGCGCCGAACTCCTCGAGCGCCTCGGCGACGCGGGTCTGGATGGCCTCGCGGGTGATGGTGGTGTCGCTCATGCTGGTCCTTTCGGTGGTTCAGGCGGTCAGGCCGCCGTCGACGGTCAGGGTGGATCCGGTCACGTAGGCGGCGTCCTCGGACGCGAGGAAGCGCACGCAGGCGGCGACCTCCTCCGGCGTGCCGGCGCGCCGGGCGGGCACGTGCTCGAGCAGGCCGTCGGCGACGCCGTCGCCGGTCATCGCCGTGTCGATCAGCCCAGGCGCGACGGCGTTGACCGTCACGCCGCGGCGGGCGACCTCGGCGGCCACGGTCTTCGTCAGCCCGACGAGCCCGGCCTTGGCGGCGGCGTAGTTGGCCTGCCCGGGGTTGCCCTTGAGGCCGACGACGGAGGCGACGTTGACGATCCGGCCGAAGCGCGCGCGCAGCATGGGGCGCAGCGCGCGGCGCGTGAGCCGGAAGGCGCCGGAGAGGTTCGTGGCCACGACGTCGTCCCACTCCTCGTCGCTCAGCGCCGGAGAGAGGTTGTCGCGGGTGATGCCGGCGTTGTTGACGAGCACGAGGACCGGGCCGCCGAGCTCGGCCTCGGCCCGCTCGAAGATCGCGTCGGCGGCGGCCGGGTCGGCGCCGTCGCCCTGCACGGCGAGCGCGCGCGGGAGCTCCGCGACCACGGCCTCGGCCGCGTCGGCGCCCGAGCGGTAGTTCACCGCGACGGGCCAGCCGTCCGCGGCGAGCGCGCGGGAGACGGCGGCGCCGATGCCGCGCGAGCCGCCCGTGACGATGGCGCAGCCGTCCCTCGCCATCACGCGCTGGCCCGCCAGTCCACGACGGTCGCGCCCCACACGAAGCCCGCGCCGAAGGCGCTGAGCAGCAGGCGGGCGCCGTCCGGGAGCCGCCCGGCGGCGCGCGCGTCGGCGAGCGCCAGCGGCAGCGAGGCGGCGGACACGTTGCCGTAGTTGGCGATGCAGTCCACGACCCTGTCCGCCGGCAGGCCGAGGCGCTGGCCGACGGAGCGGATGATGCGGGTGTTGGCCTGGTGGTAGACGAAGAGGTCGATGTCCTCGAGCGTCGTCCCGGCGGCCTCGAGCGCCTCGTGCGTCGCTTCGGTCATGCGGGCGACGGCGTGCTTGAAGACCTCCTGGCCCTCCATCTCGATGAGGCCGCGCGAGCGGTCGGCGAACAGCATCTGCCGCTGCGCCTCCGCGTGCATGACCACCGGGTGCATCTCCCCGGGGCTCTCCGTGCGCGTGAGCACGACGGCGCCGGCGGCGTCGCCGAAGATCGAGGCGGTGCGCTTGTCGTCGGGGTCGAGGAACGCCGAGAGCTTCTCGGCGCCGATCACGAGCACGGCGTCGGCGCGGCCGCTCTCGAGCTGGGCGCCGGCGAGCTGCAGGCCGCCGAGGAAGCCGGTGCAGGCCGCCCCGACGTCGAGCGCCCCGGCCTGGACGCCGAGCAGGCCGCCGACCATCGGCGCGAGCGTCGGGATGATGTCGTCCTGGGTCGCGGTGGCCGCGAGGATCATGTCGAGGTCCGCGGCGTCGAGACCGGCGTCGTCGAGGGCGGCGCGGGCGGCCTGGGCGGCGAGCTCGGACAGCGGCTCGTCCGCGGCCAGGTGCCGGCGCTCGCGGATGCCGGTGCGCGAGACGATCCAGTCGTCGGTGACCCCGATGCGCTCGGCGATGGCGGCGTTGGGGACCACGGTGTCGGGCAGGGCGGTGCCGAGCCCGGCCACGGCGGCGCCGAAGCGGGTGGCCGCGGCGGGGGCGGCCGGCTGGACGGTGGCGGCGGGCTCAGGCACGGGCGGGCTCTCCGGTCGACCGGGCGATGCGCTTGACGAGCTTGGCGAGGACCTGGCCCGGCCCGACGTCGACGTAGGCGTCGACCCCGGCGGTCTGCAGGCCCAGGACCGTCTCGCGCCAGCGGACGGGGGCCGTGAGGCCCTCGGCCAGTCGGCGGCGGACGTCGTCCATCGGCCTGGCGGTCACGCAGGACCAGACCTCGAGCTGCGCCGGGCGCACGTGCGTGCGCTCCAGCGCCTCGGCGAAGGCCGGGACCGCGTCGGCCATGAAGGGCGAGTGGAAGGCGCCGGCGACGTTGAGCTCGAGGATGCGGACGCCGGCCTCGCGGAGCTCCGTGCCGGCGGCGGCGAGGTCGTCGCGGTCGCCGGAGAGCACGAGCTGGCCCGGGGCGTTGTCGTTGGCGATCGGGACCCCGTGGCGCTCGGCGACAGCGCGCACGGTGGCGTCGTCCCCGCCGAGGGCGGCGAGCATCGTCCCGTCGCCGCGGGCGCGGCCGGACTCGCTCATCACCCGGCCGCGCAGGGCGGCGAGGCGCAGCGCGTCGCGCTCGGACAGCACCCCGGCGACGGCGAGGGCGGTGAGCTCGCCGAGCGAGTGGCCGGCGAGGGCGACGGGAGCGTCGGCCAGCTCGCCGCGCCGGGCCTCCCAGCCGGCGAGGCTGGCGGCGAGGATCGCGGGCTGGGCGTAGCGCGTGTCCTCGTCGGCGCGGGCGAACGGGTCCTCGCCGACGGCGTCGGCGGTCAGCTCGAGCAGGTCGGGACGGACGTCCGCGACGTGGTCGCGCATGTCGGGCTGTTGGCTGCCCTGGCCGGGGAAGAGGATCGCGGTCGCCATGTGCAGACACTCACCCCGCCCGGCCGCTCAGGGAACCCGTCCTTAGACACGGACCCCCCGACCGGGGGGTGCCCCGTCAGCGGGCGGGGGGTGCGAGCAGGACCCGCGGGTCGAAGTACGCCGTGGAACGGGCGATCCGGCCGTCGGCGAGCTCGAGCACCGTCACGCCCTCGTAGGCGATCTCCTCGCCGCGGCTCGACGGCGTCGCGGTCGAGGTCCACTCGAGGGCGACGGCGTCGTCGGAGACCACGACCTGGCGGAACTCGGAGTGGATCGACTCGAACGTGTCCCGGTAGGCCGTCCAGAACTCCCGCGCGCCGTCCGGACCCTCGAAGGTGCGGGTGGTCGCGGTGTTGCCGCTGACGGCCCCGGGGGCGTAGAGCTCGGCGAGGCGGTCGGCGCCGTCGCCGTCCTCGAGCGCGTGGAGGCCGTCGACGAAGGTCTGGGCGAGATCGCTGGACATGGTCGGAGCCTTTCCCGGCGCCCGATCGGCGCACACCGGGGCTGGCGCGGGGTAGGTCATCCCGGGATGACCCGCATCTACGCCGCCGACTCCGCCGCCACGCCCGCCGCCGCCTGGCCCCTGCTCGCCGAGCCGGACCGCTGGCACGAGTGGTCCCCGCACGTCCGCGGCGCCGTCGGCCTCGGCGAGCCCGAGGTCGGCGACCGGCGCCGGGGCGCGGTCATGCTGCTCGGCGTCCTGCCCGTCCCCGCCCGCATCGTGGCCAAGGCCGACGGGCGCTCCTGGACCTGGCGCGTGGGGCCGATGACCATGGAGCACGCGGTCAACCCGCGAGCGGGCGGCGGCAGCCGCATCTCCGTGAGCCTGAACGCCCCCGGCCCGCTCGAGCCGGTGCTGGCGGCGACCTACGGCCCGGTCATCCAGCTGCTCGTCACCCGGCTCGCGCGGCTGGCGGCCTCGAGCAGCACGGGCACGAGCTCCGCCGGCTGAGCCACGAGCACGTCGGCCCCGGCCGCCTCGAGCTCCGCGCGGTCGCCGATGCCCCACAGCACCCCGACCGCGAGCAGCCCGTGGGCGCGGGCGCCCTCGACGTCGTGGCGGCGGTCGCCGACCATCGCCAGCGGCCGCGCGCCGGGCCCGAGCCCCGCGATCGCCTCGGCGATGGTCTCCGCCTTGCCGGCCGTGCCGGTCAGCGCCGGCCCGGCGACGACCTCGATCCGATCGCGCAGGCCGATCGCCTCGAGCGTCGGCCCGGCGAGGGGCAGCGGCTTGGAGGTCGCCACGGCCAGCCGCACGTGCGGCGCGAGGGCGTCCAGGGCCTCCGCGACCCCCGGGAAGGCGGGCGTCTGACGCAGCGCGACGGCGTAGTCGGCGCGGTAGTCGGCGACGCACGCCTCGACCTCGGGAGCCTCGGCCGGCAGGCCCATGAGCGTGCCGAAGGCGAGCCGGGTCGGTGGCCCGATCATCGCCTCGAGCTCCGCCGCGGGTCGCGGGCCGTGGCCGTGCGCGGCCAGCGCCCGGATCATGCACGCGACGATCGTCGCCCGCGAATCGGCCAGACAGCCGTCCAAGTCGAAGAGGACGGCCGGCCGGCGCGTGTCGGGCCTAGGGATGGGACTGGTCGCGCAGATCGGCGTCCGAGATGCCGTAGTGCGCGTAGACCGCCTCGAACTCGTCCTCCGTGAGCTGCTCGCCGGCGGGCGAGGGGGCGCTCTCGACGGCGTCGGCGGCGTAGGGGACGGTGACCGCGCCCTCCTCCTCATCCACGTCGGCGTCGGCCAGGGGGACGAGGACCGGGCCGGCTTCGGCGCTGACGAGCAGCAGGGCGGGGCGATCCTCGCCCGCGAAGCTGTAGACCTCCTCGACCTCGCCCACCTCCGTGTCGGTGGCGATCAGCGTCGCCCCCCTCAGCGCGGCCAGCGCGTCCTCGTGCGAGCTCATCGGGTCCTCTCGGGTCTCGGGGTCGGCGTCACCTCCGGGCCCGTACCCGCCGTCCCCGGCGCCTAGGCGATGAGCCCGAGCCTCTGGGCGCGCTGGACCGCCTCGGCCCGGTTGCGCACCTCGAGCTTGCGGTACAGGGCGCTGGTGTGCTCCTTGACCGTATGCGGCGAGAGGAACAGCCGCCCCGCGATCTCGCGGTTCGTCGCGCCCTGGGCGACGAGGTCGAGCACCTCCTGCTCGCGCTCGGAGAGCAGCGTGGCCGCCGTCTCGCCCTGGGGCTCGAAGACCGTCATGCCCAGGCCGACCATGCGCACGGCGCGCGCCACGTCGCCGGCCGCCCAGTCCTTGGAGACGAAGCCGGAGGCGCCCGCGGCCCGCGCGGCCCGGGCCGAGATGCGCCCGGCGCCCGAGATGAGCAGCACGCGCGTGCCGGGCGAGGCGGCCCTCAGCCGCTCGCACAGGTCGGCGCCCGACTCCGCGCCGAGGAAGAGATCCACGAGCGCGACCTGCGGGGCCTGGCTGCGGGCCAGCGCCATCGCCTCCTCCCCCGTGCGCGCCGAGAGGAACCGCTCGACCCACGGCTGCTCACCGAGCATGAGCCGGAAGCCCCAGTGCACGACGTCGTGATCGTCGACGACCATCACGCGCAGGCGGCGCTCGCTCACGAGCGCTCCAGCGGCACCGTGAGCCGGACCCGCCAGCGGTCGCCCGCCGCGGGGCCGAACTCGACGATCCCGCCGTGCTCGAGCGCCTCGAAGGCCGCGAGCCGCAGGCCCATGCCGGCCTTGCGGGCGTCGCGCGAGGCGACCCCGTCGTTGCCGACCTCGAGCACGAAGGCGCCGTCGGCCTCCCGCGCGCGCACCTCGACGCGCGTCGGCTCGGCGTGCTTGGCGGCGTTGCGCACGGCCTCGCGCAGGACGGACTGCGTCACGGGCTCGAGCCCCGCGGGGACGACGAGGCGCTCGCCCTCGGCCAGGCCGACGTCGAGGCCGTAGGCCCGGGCCAGCCGGCGCACCTCCTCCTGGAGGGTCCGGGTGGTGGGTGGGCTCGAGCGCGCCAGCGGCCGCTGCAGCGCGGCGCGCAGCTCGTTGAGCGCGTGGGAGACCTCATCGGCGCAGCGCTCGCGGTCGGCCTGGCCCAGCCCGCCGTGGCCCGCGAGGGCGAGCGAGACCCCGAAGAGCCGCTGCACGACGGCCTCGTGGAGGTCGCGGGCGAGGTCGATGCGGTCCGAGAGCTGGCGGGAGCGCTCGTGCTCGCGGGCGGCGTAGCGCGCGCCCGCGGCGAGGGCGGAGACCTTGCCCAGCGACCACAGGGAGTAGCGCTCGGCCTCCGTGAGCGGCCCGATCGCCATGTCCCGGTCGGCCATGATCACCCCGCGCGGGCGGCCGCCGGCGGCCACCGGGATGCAGACCATGAGGCCGTCCATGAGGAGGTGGTGGAACTCCTCGGGCAGCTCGCGCTCGACGTCGGCGGTCATCTCCGCGACCGTGTCCTCGGCCAGCGCGCGCCGGGCCACGGCGACCTGGGCGGTGGTGGGGGAAGCGCCGTCGAAGAGCTCCAGCGCGATCCCGTGCGCGCCCATCGCGCGCACCTCGCGGTGGTCCTCGTCGTAGGCGAAGAACACGGCGCGCCGCATGGCGCCGATCCGGCAGGTGGTCTCGGCCATGCGCGAGTAGAAGCGCTCCTCCCCCGCGTCGGCCTCCGACAGCACCTGCGCGATGAGGTCCAGCGCGCCGAGGGGCATCGCCACGGGGCTGTCGGGACGGGGCGCCACGCGCCCAGCATGCCATCTGCAGGCAGGCGGCGGACGTTAACCGCGAGCGCCCCGTCGAGGACGAGGCGCTCAAGCGTTCGACGCGGGACCGGGCCGCTCGAGGTCCCTCACCGTCAGCGCAGAGCGCCGGGCGGCTCGGGCGGCGGACCTCTCACCTCGTGGCCTCGCTCTTGACGGCTCGGCCCCGCGTCGTGGACAACCGTACGCTCGGCCAGCCGGCCTACGCAAGGGGACCGCGCGGCTCCGTGCCGCACTTTGCGACGTTCGGCACGACTTGAGCCGTCGTTGACTGCTGCCTGCGACACTGTTCGGACCATGGGATCCTCGCCGCAGTGGCTTCCGCCCCAGTCCCTGTCGCCCGCGCCCTCCTCCGAGCCGGCTGCGCCGCAGGGCCTGCCCGGCGGCGACGAGCAGCCGCCGTTCATCAAGCGGGTCGGTGGGGCCATCGTCGCCCTCGGCGTCCTGCTGCTGAAGTTCGGCAAGTTCGCGCTGATCGGGCTCAAGGGAGCGAAGTTCCTCACCACGTCGGCGACGATGCTCGTCTCCGTCGCCGCCTACGCGCTGATCTGGGGCTGGCCGTTCGCGGCGGGCTTCGTCGGTCTGCTCTTCCTGCACGAGATGGGTCACTACATCCAGCTGCGCCGCGAGGGCGTGCGGCCGAGCGGCATGCTCTTCATCCCGTTCCTCGGCGCGGTCGTCGGGGCCCGGTCCATGGGCGGCAGCGCCCTCGCCGAGGCGCGCGTCGGCCTCGCCGGACCCGTCCTCGGCTCGCTCGCCGCCGCCGGCGTCGCCGTCGCCGGCTTCGCGCTGGACTCCGATTTCCTCAAGGCGCTCGCCTTCGTCGGCTTCTTCCTCAACCTCTTCAACCTCGTGCCCGTGGTTCCCCTCGACGGCGGCCGCGCGATGGCGGCGATGGCGCCGTGGATGTGGTTCGTCGGGCTCGGGGCGATGGTGCTGCTGCTGCTGCTGCGGCCCAACCCGATCCTCATCCTGCTCGTGCTCGTCGGCGTCATGGAGACCTTCCGCCGCTGGAAGGCGCGCCGCAGCGGCGAGGAGGGCAACGCGAGCTACTACGACGTGCGCCCGGTGCACCGGCTCGCCGTCGGGGCGGTCTACGTGGGGCTGATCGTCGCGCTGGCGATCGGGATGGACCTCACGCACGTCGTGCGCGACTTCTCGAACACGTAGCTCGTCACCGCCGCCCGCGGGGAATGCCCGCGTGATCGAGCGCGGCTGGCCCCTGATCAGCGATTCGCCATACCTGGCCAGCGGCTCGTACATCGCACTGCCGTGCGCCCATGAGCTCACCCTCACGAGTCGGGCGCGAGGCCTCGCACGACGCCGAGGGTGAAGCCGTCATAGCCCTTGGCGCCCACGGTCTGCAGCGTCGTGGCGTCCAGGCGCGGGTCGTCGGCGAGCTGCTCGTGCAGGCGCCGGCCGCCGCGCACGCCGGGCTCCTGCGTCCCGGCATCGACGAGGCGCCCGTCGCGCACGACGTTGTCCGCGACGATCACCGCGCCCGGCCGGGAGAGCTCGATCGCCCGGCTCACGTAGTCGGGCGTGCGGGCCTTGTCGGCGTCCACGAACGTGAGGTCGAACGTGTCGGTGCCCGAGGCCCGGAGCCGATCGAGCGTCTCCAGCGCCGGCCCGACGTGCAGGTCGACGCGCTCGGCGACCCCGGCGCGCTCGAGGTTGGCGCGGGCCACGGCGGCGTGGTGCGCGTCGACCTCGAGCGTCACGATGCGCCCGTCCGCCGGCAGCGCCCGAGCGAACCAGAGCGTGCTGTAGCCGCCGAGGGTGCCGATCTCGAGGATCCGCCGGGCCCGGAGGATGCGCGCGAGCAGGTGCAGGAACTTGCCCTGCGCGGGGCTGACGTCGATCGCCGGCAGCCCGGCCTCGGCGTTGGCCGCGAGCGCGGCCTCGAGCGCCGGGTCGGCGCCGACGAGGTGCTCGGCGACATACGCGTCGACCGCGGTCCAGAGGTCTCGGCTCATCCGGCTGCCGACCGGCGCTCGGACATCGCGCGCTCGACGTCGCGGCGCATGTCGCGCTCCTTGATCGACTGGCGCTTGTCGCCGACGTCCTTGCCGCGCGCGAGGGCGATCTCGACCTTCGCCCGGCCGTCGGAGAAGTAGATCCGCGTCGGGACGAGGGTGAAGCCGCGCTCGCGGGCGTCCAGGCGCTCGAGCTGCTGCTTGTGGACGAGCAGCTTGCGCGGGCGCTCCGGCTCGTGGTTCTCGCGCGACGCCGGGGCGTAGGGCGGGATGTGGACGTTGTGGAGGTAGAGCTCGCCGCCGTCGATGGACGCGTAGCCGTCCTTGATCTGCGCCTTGCCGCCGCGCAGCGACTTGACCTCGGTGCCCGTCAGGACCATGCCGGCCTCCAGGCGGTCGAGCAGGTGGTAGCGGAACGCCGCCTGGCGGTTGGTCGCCACGTCGCCGGGTGCCGTCTTGCGCTTGCCGCCCTTCCTGGCCATCAGGCCGACCATGCTACGGGCGCCGCGGTTCGCGTCGGGCACCACGTCGCCCCACGGGCGGGGTGGTCCGGCCAGCGGTCCGCCCCGGTCCGCACGCCAGACCACCCGCTCCGGCGGCCGCGGTGGGGCGGCTCGCGGACCGCGGCCCGCGATCAGCCGGGCCATCAGCCAGGCGAGAGCTCCACGGGACTGAGGTCCACCCGCCCGCGGGGGACGTCGACCCGCGTGACCTGGACGGTCACCGGGTCGCCGAGCCGGATCCCGCGTGCGGAGGACGTCCCGACGAGTGCGGTCTCGAGCTCGTTGAGCTCCCACCAGTCGCCGCGCAGCCGCCGCACCGGCAGCAGCCCGTCCATCCCCTCCCCGAAGGCGACGAAGGCGCCCGCACCGATGACCGAGACGACCTCGCCGGGCCACTCGTGCTGCCAGCCCTCCCGGAAGAGCTCCTGCTCGAGGAGGAACGCCCGGGCGACGTCGTCGGCGCGGCGCTCGAGGCTCATCGCGTCGCGCTCGCGCGCGGAGCACCACGAGCCGAGCTCGTCCAGGCCGCCGCGCTCCGGCGCCGCCTCCCCTGCCCCGATCGCGGCGAGCAGCGCTCGGTGCACGACCAGGTCGGGGTAGCGGCGGATGGGCGACGTGAAGTGGCAGTAGCGCGCCGAGCGCAGCCCGGCGTGGCCGAGGTTCTGCGGCGTGTAGTACGCCTGCTTGAGCGAGCGCAGCACGAGCGTCGTGAGGCCCCGGCGCCCGCGACCGGGCGCGGCCACGTGGCGGCCCACCGCCCGCGAGAGCTCCCCCACCGCCTCGGCCGCCTGCGACGGGGAGAGCGACTCGGGCAGCGGCGGCGTCGGCACGTCGAGTGACGCGAGCTGCTCGGCCAGCCGCTCGACGCGCGGGCCGTCCGGCCGCTCGTGCACCCGGTACAGCGTCGGCAGTCCCCGGTCCTCGAGCAGGCCCGCGACCGCCTCGTTGGCGGCGATCATCAGGTGCTCGATGAGCTCGTGGGCCTCCGTGGCGGCCTCCGTCCGGAGGCCGGCGACGTGGCCCTCGCCGTCAAAGGCGAACTGCGGCTCGGAGGAGACGACCTCCAGCGCGCCGCGCGAGGCCCGCAGCTCATCCAGCGCGCGGGCCACGGCACGGGCGGCCTCCAGCGGTAGCGCCCACGGGTCCTCGGCGCGCTCGACGCCCGCGAAGATCCGGTCCACCCGCGGGTAGTCCAGGCGCGCATCCGAGCGGATCACGCTCCGGTGGAAGGCCCGGCGGCGCACGCGGGCGCCCTCGAAGTCGAGCTCGACGGTCACCGCCAGGCGGTCCTCGCCGGGGCGCAGGGAGCAGGCGTCGGCCGACAGGGCCTCCGGCAGCATCGGCTCGACCGTGCCGGGGACGTAGACGCTCGTCGCACGCCGGTGGGCCTCGCGGTCGACGGGCGAACCGGGCGGGACGTGGGCCGCGACGTCGGCGATGTGGACCCACACCCGGATGCCACCGTCCTGAAGCCGCTCTGCCGAGATCGCGTCGTCGAAGTCGCGGGCGGTCGGCGGGTCGACGGTGAACGTCGCCAGGTCGCGCAGGTCGAGTCGCGCGCCGGCCCGCTCGGCGGGCGGGACCCGTGCCGCCTCGCGCGCCGCCCGGTCGACGGCCGGGTCGAAGCGCCGGCGCAGGCCACGGTCGACGAGCAGCCCCTCGAGGACGTCGCGCGCGACGTCCGGGCGCCCGAGGCGCCGCACGATCCGCCCGTGCCCGGCCCGCGGCCCGCTCGGCGCCACCACGACCAGGTCGCCGATCCGTGCGGAGCGGTCGCGATCGACGTTGATGCGGCGCCCGCGGTCGAAGAACGGCTGGCCGGTGAGGAAGCGCCCCTTCTTCTCTAGGACGCAGACGACGGGGTCCGCGACCACACGGCTCCCGGGGCGGCGGTCGGCCACCCTAGCCCGAGCCGAGCACGCGCAGCGCCCGCTCGAGGCCCTCGTCGCGCGCGGTCTTGGGATCGTCGGCGGCGCGGACGTCGGGCGTGATCCCGCCCGGCTCGCCGTCCCGCGGCCCGAGGTTGCGGCCCTTGGGGGTGAAGTACTCGCCGACGGTGATGTCCAGGGCGCCGCCGTTGCTGAGTCCTTCGATCTCCTGGAAGACGCCCTTGCCGAAGGTCCGCGTGCCCACGACCGTGGCCCGCCTACGGTCCTGCAACGCCCCGGTGACGATCTCGGAGGCCGAGGCGGTGCCCCGGTCGACGAGCACGACGACGGGGACGTCGCCGGCGATGGCGTCGCCCGTGGCCTCGAAGTCGTGCCGCGGCCGGTTGCGGCCCTTCGTGTAGACGACGAGGCCGTCGGGCAGGAAGACCGAGGCCGTGCTGACCCCCTCGTCGAGCAGGCCCCCGCCGTTGCCGCGCAGGTCGAGCACGATCCCCTTCGCCCCGTCGGCGATGAGCTTGCGCGTGCGCTTGCCGACGGCGGCGCCGGCGTTCGTCGTGAACTGCGACATGGAGACGTAGCCGAGCCGCCGGCCGTCGCGCTGCACCAGGCGCGACTGGACGATGGGGACCTCGACGGCGGCGCGCTTGAGCGTCTGCTCGCGCCGCTTGCCACCCCGCACGACGGTCAGGCGCACGTCGGTGCCGCGCGGTCCCTTGATGCGCGCCGTCGCCGCCTCCGAGGGCACGCCGCTCAGCGAGCGCCCGTTGACGGCGACGATCCGGTCGCCGACCCGCAGGCCGGCGCGCGCGGCCGGGCCGCCCGCGAAGACCGCGACGACGCGCAGGCCGGCCGGGATCTCGGCCACGTTGAGGCCGACGCCCTCGAAGCGGCCCGCCGTGGAGAGGTCGAACTGCGTCCGGGCGCGTGGGCTGAGGTAGTGCGAGAAGCGGTCGCCGAGCGACCCGACGACCGCCGTGAGCCCCTTGTCGAGCAGCCGGTCCTCGTCGACCGGCTTGTAGTAGTCGGCGTCGACCTTGTCCAGCGCCTCCTGGAAGACCTGGGCCTGGGAGTCGCCGACGAGCGTGTCGCGCACGAAGCCGGGCAACAGCCGCGGGTGACCGCCGGCCCAGATGCCGGCGAGCAGCGCCACGAGCACCAGCGCGAGCGACACGAGCACGGGGAGGCGGCGCACCCCCTCCAGGCTAGGGCCGGTTCCCCGGCTGGGCTACGCTGTCGAGCCGCCGAGGCGGCGGTGACGACCATGGGCGATCCGAGCGGCTTCCTGAAGATCCACCGCGTTCCCATGCCGGAGCGCGACCCCGCCGAACGCGTGCACGACCACGGCGAGATCTTCGGCGTCCTCGAGGACGGGGCGCTCAGGGAGCAGGGCGCCCGCTGCATGGACTGCGGCGTGCCCTTCTGCCACGACGGCTGCCCCCTCGGCAACCTCATCCCGGACTGGAACGACCTCGTCTACCGCGGCCTCTGGCGCGAGGCGATCGACCAGCTGCACGCAACGAACAACTTCCCGGAGTTCACCGGGCTGATCTGCCCCGCGCCGTGCGAGTCGGCCTGCGTGCTGGCCATCAACGACGACCCGGTGATGATCAAGCAGATCGAGTACGCGATCGTCCACCGCGCCTTCGAGGAGGGCTGGGTCGTCCCGCACGTCCCGGAGACCCGCACCGGCCGCCGCGTCGCGGTGATCGGCTCGGGTCCCGCCGGCCTGGCCACGGCCCAGCAGCTCAACGCGGCCGGCCACCACGTCGTCGTGTTCGAGCGCGACGAGGGTCCCGGCGGACTGCTGCGCTTCGGCGTCCCGGACGCCAAGCTCGAGAAGTGGATGATCGACCGGCGCGTCGACGTCCTCGCGGCGGAGGGCGTCGAGCTGCGCTACGGCGTCGACGTCGGCCGCGACCTGAGCGTCGACGAGCTGCGGGCCGGCTTCGACGCGGTCGTCGTGGCCACGGGCTCCCGGGTCTCCCGTGACATCACCGTCCCTGGCCACGACCTCCGCGGCGTCCACGCGGCGATGGACTACCTCTACCAGCGCAACCGCGCCGTCGCGCGCGAGGAGGGCCGTCCCGCCCCCGGCGTGCCGGAGGACGAGGTCATCACGGCAGCCGGCAAGCACGTCGTGGTCATCGGCGGCGGCGACACGGGCATGGACTGCGTCTCGTCCGCCAACCGCGAGGGCGCCCTGTCGGTCGTCATGCACGATGTCTACCCCGAGCTGCCCGCGGAGGGTCGCTACCCGGACGCGCCGTGGCCCGCCCACCAGCGCCGCACGTCGACGACCTATGCGCTCGACGAGGGCGGCGAGCGCGTGTTCGGCTCCGAGGTCGTGCGCCTCGAGGGCCGGGACGGTCGCGTGGTCGCCGTGGAGGGCCGGCGCGTCGAGGGCACCTCCTCGCGCGACCTGCAGCCCGTGGACGGGTCGGGGTTCACCGCCCCCGCCGACCTCGTGCTCGTCGCCGTCGGCTTCACCCACCCCGAGCACGACGGCCTGCTCACCGAGCTCGGCGTCGGCCTCGACGCGCGCGGCAACGTCAAGGCCAACGCGAGCTTCGCCTCCGACGTCGACGGCGTGTTCGCCTGCGGCGACGCCCGGGTCGGCGCGACGCTCGTCGTCACTGCGATCGCTGAGGGGCGCCGCTGCGCCCGCGCCGTCGACCGCCACCTCGCGGCCGACCGCTCGCCCGTGCCGGCCTGAGGCGCCCCACCGCGGGCTCAGACGCGCAGGAAGCGGCGCAGGGACAGCCCCGAGCCGAGCGCCGAGACCCCGACGCCGGAGGCGAGGAGGACGGCGACGAGGATGCCGAAGTTGATCGTGTCCGGGGCGGCGATCAGCGCGAAGTCGTTGGCCAGCGGGTCCACGAGCGCGATCTTGACCACGGCGAGCAGCAGGACGGCGACCACGCCGCCGAGGGCCCCGAGCAGGACGCCCTCGAGCACGAACGGCCAGCGGATGAACCAGTCCGTCGCGCCGACGAGCTTCATGACCTCCACCTCGCGGCGGCGGGCGTAGAGCGACAGGCGGATGGTGTTGGCGATCAGCAGCACGGAGGCGAGCACGAGCAGGACGGCGAGCCCGGCCATGGTGAGCTTCACCACGCGGGTGGCGGTGAGGATCTTGTTCGTGTCGTCCTCGCGGTTGCGGACCTCGTCGATCGAGCGGTCCACCGGGGTCGAGCCGCCCGCGGGCGCCGCCGGGGCGATCGCGTCGCGCACCCCGGCGATGTCGTCCGGCGAGTCGGGGGTGACCCGGAAGGTGTCGGGCAGCGGGTTGGAGCCCAGCAGCTGGTAGGCGTCGGAGAAGCGCTTCTTCTGCTCCCGGTAGGCCTGCTGCTTGGAGACGTACTGGACGCGCTTGACGTTCGGCAGCCCCGCGAGCAGGCCGCCGACGCGCTTGACGTCGGCGGGGGTCGAGTCCGTCTTGAGGTAGACGTCGGCGATCACGCGGCCGCGGACCTCGTTGGCGGCGCCCGTCGTGGCCTGGACCATCGGGATGAAGACGCCGAGCACGAGCACGGTCACGAGCACCGTGGCCATGGCGGCGAAGGACGGGACGGCGTTGCGCTTGAGCGAGCGCAGCGACTCCCGCAGGAAGAACCCGAGCCTCATCGGCCCTCGCCCCACGGCCGCCGGCCCGGCGCGAGGCCCTGGAAGCCCGCGGGCACGTCGGAGCGCAGCAGCGCCGCCATCTCCCCCGTGGTCGCGTAGCCGGCCTGGCGCTCGTCGCGGATGACGTTGCCCTGGGCGAGCTCGATCACCCGGCGGCGCATCTTGTCGACCATCTGGTGGTCGTGGGTGACGACGACGACGGTCGTGCCGGTCTGGTTGATCCGGTACAGCAGCTGCATGATCCCGACGGAGGTCTCCGGATCGAGGTTGCCCGTCGGCTCGTCCGCGAGCAGCAGGGGCGGGTGGTTGACGAACGCGCGCGCGACGGAGACCCGCTGCTGCTCGCCGCCGGAGAGCTGGTCGGGGAAGGAGTGCAGCTTCAGCGACAGGCCGGTCATGCGCAGGATGTCCGGCACCTTGTCGCGCACGTCGCGACGGCTGCCGCCCGTGACCTGCAGGGCGTAGGCGACGTTGTCGGCGACCGTGCGGTTGGGCAGCAGCTTGAAGTCCTGGTGGACCATGCCGATGTTGCGGCGGTAGTACGGGACCTTCTTGCGCGGGATCTCGGAGAGGTCGCGGCCGGCCACCCGGACGGTGCCCGCGGTGGGGTCGAGCTCCTTGATCAGCAGCCGCATGAGCGTCGACTTGCCCGAGCCGGAGGCGCCGACGATGAAGACGAACTCACCGGGGTGGATCGCGAAGCTCGCGCCGTCGAGGCCGAGGTCGCCGGAGTCGTAGCGCTTGACGACGCTGTCGAAGTCGATGACCGCGCCCACGGCCTCGGGTCGCGGCCCGCGGCGCGGCTCGTCGCCGGCCAGGCGATCGGGGAGGGCCTCCCGCTGGGGGCGGCGCGTGCGGAGGTGTCGCTCGGTGGCGGCCATGCGAGGGCGCACGCTAGACCGGGGTGCGCGCCAGGCCGGCAAGAACGCCTGCATGCAAGCCGGGTTGCAGCCGGGCCTAGTATCCGGCACCCGATGCCGCGGAGGATCCTCGCCCTGGCGGTCCTGCTCGCCGGGCTCGGCGCGGCGCCCGCGGGCGCCGCCGTGAGCTACGGCGGAGGCTCGCTGCCGGGTGGCCGGGGCGCGTCGCGCGCAGTCGGGATCTCCTTCGAGCCCGACGACGCGGGTCGCCTGGCGCTGCGCTTCGACACCCGCGTGCTGTGCGGCCGCGGGGAGCGCTACATCGTCTCGGGCAACGCCTTCGGGCCCTGGGACGGCCGCCACGTCCTCCTCCGCGGCACCGGGAGGGTGGCACTCGCGGCGGGGCGGCTGACGTACCGCTGGGTGCTCAAGGCCCGGCTCGGCCCGCTCGGCGGCGCGGGGCGGGTGCGGGTCACCGGGCGCCGGAGGGTGCGCGGGCGCCGGACCAGGGCCTGCCGCCTCCACCCGGTGCGCCCGCTGCGGGTGCTGCCCAACCTGGCCCTCACCGGCGCGCCGACGGCCGCGGCCCGCAACGTGACCTACCTGGGGCTGTCGCGCCAGAACGTCGCGACGGGCGCGCCGGGCGCCGACGGCGTGCGCGGCTCGGTCATCCTGCGCACGACCCCGCGCCGCCGGCTGCGCGCCCGCTGGACGGCCGACGCCCGCTGTCCCAACGGCTACCAGCTCGGGCCCATCACGACCCTGACCCCGCCGACCCAGGTCGGCCCGGACGGCCGCTTCGCGCGCGACCGGGCCTTCCGCGTGCACTACGCGAACTCCGTCGTCCGCTACGCCGCCCACCTCGACGGCGAGCTGCACCAGGACGGCGCCACGGGCAACCTGCGCGTCGTCGCGACCGTCGCACCGCGCGACGGGTCCTCGCCGTTCGTCTGCGACAGCGGCGTGCACGCCTGGGACGTCCTGCGGCGCGGCTGAGCGGGGTATCGTCGCCCCCATGCTGGTCACCGCCTCCGAGCCGCTCCCCAACGGCCTGCCCGTCCACCGCATCGAACTCGCCGGCACCCGGGCCGTCACCACGCTCGTGGCCTTCGACGCCGGCGCGCGCACGGAGCGCCCGCAGGAGAACGGCATGGCGCACTTCCTCGAGCACCTCGTGTTCAAGGGCGGCGAGACCTACGACGACTACCGCAAGGTCAACGAGACGGCCGAGCGCCTCGGCGCCGTCCTGAACGCCTACACGTCGCACGACCTCGTCGCCTTCCACATCACGAGCCGGGCCGAGGTGGTCGGGGAGGCGATCGACCTGCTCACGGACTTCGTGGGCCGCCCGCGGCTCGACGCGGACGAGCTCGACCGCGAGCGCGGCGTCGTCATCCAGGAGATCGCGCGCTCCAACGACCAGCCGTCCGTGGTCGCCGAGCACCTGATCGACCGCGCGGCGTTCGGCGACCACCCGCTCGGGCGTCCGGTCCTCGGCCCGGAGGAGCACCTGCGGACCTTCAGCCGCGGCGGGATCGTCGCGTTCCGCGAGCGCCAGTGGTCCGGCAGCCGCGGCGGCGCCTTCCTCGTCGGCAACCTCGACCACGTACCGGAGCCGGCCGTGCTCGCGCAGGCCTTCGGCCGCTTCCCGGCCCTCCGGCCCGACGGCGCCCGCGAGCCGGCCCCGGCGCTCGATCCGACGGTGCTCGTCGACCCGCGCGATTCCAACCAGTCGCACCTGCGCATGAGCTACCGCCCGCAGGTCGACGTCTCCTCACGCGAGCAGAAGGCGGCGCTGAGCGTCTACTCGACGCTGCTCGGCGGGTCCATGGGCTCGCGACTGTTCGACGAGATCCGCGAGCAGCGCGGGCTCGCCTACTCTGTCTACGCCCTCGCCCACGCCTTCGCCGACGTCGGCGTGCTGCAGCTCTCGGCCGGCCTGGAGTCGGGCAAGTGCCTCGAGGCCTACGCGCGCATGCGCGAGATCGTCGACGAGCTGCGCACGGACGGTCCGACGGCCGCGGAGGTCGAGCGCGCCCGCGCCTACGCGGCCGGGCGGCTCGTGCTCGCCTTCGAGAACTCGGGCGCCGTCGCCCGCCACGCCGCGAGCCAGTCCGTCGTCTTCGGCCAGGAGGTCGACCCGGACGCCGCCGTGGCGGCGCTGGACGCCGTGACCCGCGAGGACGTCGCGGCCATCGCCCAGGGCATCTCGGAGGAGCTCTCCGTCGCCTGCGTCGGGCCCCACACCGCGGACCAGTTCGAGTGACATGACCGTCCTCGTGGTCGGAGAAGCGCTCGTCGACCTCGTCCCGGGAGGCGACGGCCGGCTCGCCGCGCATCCCGGCGGAGGGCCCTACAACGCGGCGCGCACGCTCGCGCGGCTCGGAGCGCCGACCGTCCTGCTCACGCGCCTGTCGAGCGATTCGTTCGGCGATCGGCTGCGGGCCGAGCTCGAGGCGGACGGCGTCTCGCCCGCCGCGCTCGTGGCCACGGACGACCCCACGACGCTCGCCCTCGCCGAGACCGACGACGCCGGCGTCGCCCGCTACGTCTTCTACTCGGCCGACACGGCGGCGGCGGGACTCACGCGCGAGGAGGCGCTCGCCGCCCTGCCCGACGACGTCTCCGCCCTCCTGGCCGGCACGCTAGGCCTCGTCCTGGAACCGTTGGCCGGCGCGGTGGAGGCGGTCACGGCCGCCGTCGCGGAGGGCACGCTCGTGCTCGTGGACCCCAACTGCCGCGCGGACGCGATCGCCGACGAGGCCGCGTATCGCGAGCGCCTCGCGCGCGTGCTGGCGAACACGGACGTCGTCAAGGTCAGCGAGGAGGATCTGGACTGGCTGAGCCCCGGGACCGACCCGCAAGCCGCCGCGCGCGAGCTGCTGGCGGCCGGACCGTCCGTGGCGCTGCTGAGCCTCGGACCGGACGGCGCGCGGGTCCTGACCGCCGAGGGAGACCTGACGGTCCCGTCGCCCGCCGTCGAGGTCGTCGACACGATCGGCGCCGGCGACGCCCTCGGCGGCGGCTTCCTCGCCTGGTGGCAGCGGCACGGGCTCGGCCGGGAGGCGCTGGCCGACGCCGAGGCGCTGCGCGCCGCGACGGACTACGCCGTGCGGGTCGCCGCCCGGACCTGCGAGCGGGCCGGCGCGGCGCCCCCGACGCTCGACGAGCTGCCCGACTGACGCGCCGGTGGCGCCCCGCCGCACGGTCGGCCATCATGCTCCGATGGCCGAGCCGGAGCTCAACCGCCGCGAGCTCGATCGCTACGTGCGCCGGGTGGTCGACCGCTGGCCGGTCCAGCGGGCGCTGCTGGGCGGGGCCCGGGTGGACGACCTCGAGGGCGCGCCGCCCCAGCGCGAGCGCGGCCCGGAGTACGTGGTGGTGTTCGTCTCCGAGCACTTCGACGGCGTTCCCTGGCTCGAGCGCGTGCACCAGGCGGCGAGCCTGTGGGACGCCTACGAGATGGGCGAGCGCGCGCAGGTGCACTGCTACACGCCCGCGGAGTTCGAGCGGCGCGCCGAGCGGCTGCCCGTCGTGCGCGCCGTCCGGGCACGGGGCCTGGACCTCGCGGCGACCGCCGGCGCGGGCCTGAGCCCCTCAGCCGATCGAGACCATCCGCTCGATCGGCAGCCGCGCCCGCTCGGCGAGCTCGGGGTCGACGCGGACCTGCGGTGAGAGGTCCCGCAGGGCGTCGCGCAGCTTGGGCAGGGTGATCATCTTCATGTACTGGCAGACCGCCTTGCGGTTGGCCGGGACGAAGGACACGTCGGGCGCCGCCTCGCGCAGGGGATGCAGCATGCCGGTCTCCGTGGCGACGATCGCCGTCGAGCCGGGCTTCGCCGCCTGTGCGTAGGCGAGCATGCCGCCCGTGGAGAGCAGGTGCACGCCCTCGGCGTCGACGTCGCCCGCGGCGACGTACTCCATGACCGACGTCGAGCAGCCGCACTCGGGGTGGATGAGGAAGTCGGCGCCCGGGTGCTCTGCGCGCATGTCGCCGATGTCGGCGGGCCGGATCCCGGCGTGGACGTGGCACTCACCGTCCCACACGTGCATCGTGCCGGGTTCGTGGGGCACCAGCTTCTCGACGTAGGCGCCGAGGAACATGTCCGGGCCGAAGAGGATCTCCGTGTCCTCGCCGTGCTCGCGGTAGATGTGCTCGACGACCTGGACGGCGTTGCCGGACGTGCAGCAGTAGTCCGTCTCGGCCTTCACCTCGGCCGTCGTGTTGACGTACATCACCACGACGGCGCCGGGGTGCTGGGCCTTCCACGTGCGCAGCTGGTCGGCGGTGATGGAGTCGGCCAGGGAGCAGCCGGCGCCGAGGTCGGGCAGCAGCACCGTCTTGTGCGGGGAGAGGATGGACGCCGTCTCGGCCATGAAGTGCACGCCGCAGAAGGCGATCACCTGCGCGTCCGTGCGCGCGGCCTGCTGGGAGAGGCCGAGCGAGTCGCCGACGTAGTCCGCGACGCCCTGGATCTCGGGCACCTCGTAGTTGTGGGCGAGGATGACGGCGTCCCGCTCGCGGGCGAGCGCGCGCACCTCGTCCTGCAGGGACAGGGTGTTCTCGAGCTGGAGCAGGGGGGTCATGCGTCGCTCACTTCCAGGAGGAGGGAGAGGTCGAGCGCGGGGGCGGAGTGGGTCAGCCACCCGATCGAGACGAAGTCTAGCCCCTTTATGGTCGCATAGACCACAACTGTCTCCGGCGTGATGGCACCCGAGGCCTCGAGCTCCGCCCGGCCGCCGACCCTGACGACCGCGGAGGCCACCTCCTCCGGGCTCATGTTGTCGAGGAGCAGGCGGTCGGCGCCGGCGGCCAGCGCCGCGTCGATCTCCGCGTCGTCGCGCACCTCGACGGTGACCGACAGGTCCGGTCGCGCGGCCTTGGCCGCCCGCGTGGCCGTCTCCACACCGCCGCCCAGCGCCGCGTGGTTCTCCTTGACCATGACCGCGTCGAAGAGCCCCGCGCGATGGTTCGTCCCGCCACCGGCCGCGACGGCGAGCTTCTCCAGGCCGCGCAGGCCGGGCGTCGTCTTGCGCGTGTCGAGGATCGTCGCCGTGCCGCCCGCCTCGCGCGCCGCCCCGACCACGCGGGCGGTCAGCGTCGCGATGCCCGACAGGCGCTGCAGGGCGTTGAGCGCTGTGCGCTCGCCGGTCAGCAGGGCCCGCGCCGCGCCCTCGACGCGCAGCGCGACGGTGCCCGGCTCGCTCCACACGCCCTCCGTCCCGCGCTCGATCGCGCAGTCTGGGTCGAGGCGGCGGAAGACGGCCTCGGCGACGTCGAGGCCGTAGACGACTCCGGGGGTCTTCTGGGTGACGACGGCGACGGCACGCGCGTCGGCGGGGACGGTGGCCTCCGTGGTGACGTCGCCCGCGCCGACGTCCTCGGCCAGGGCCCGGTCCACGAGGCCGAGGATGTCGTCGTAGCGCACGGGCGGGACCTAGGCCGCGCCGCCGCCCGCCACGACGTGCAGCGTGTGGAAGCTCGGGTCGCTGGCGCCGTGCAGCCGCGCGCCGGCGCCGACGAGCTCGCGCAGGTAGGCGACGGCCTCCGCGGTCACCCGCTCCCCGGGCAGCAGCGCCGGGATGCCCGGCGGGTAGCCGGCGATCGCCTCGGCGGAGACGCGGCCGACCGCGGCGTCGACGTCGACGGCCTCCGAGGGGCCGAGGAACGCCTCGCGCGGCGTGATCGCGACCTCGTTCTCCAAGGCCGCGGAGCTGCGCTCCAGGCCCTGCGTGTGCCCGGGCCGCTGGATCCGCTCGACGGTCTGACGCAGGTCGTGGGCGAAGCGCTCGAGGTCCTCCAGCGGCTGGGCGATGCCGAGCACGAGCACGAGCGTCGCGTGCGTCGCGAGCTCGACATGGACGTCCTGGGACGAGCGCAGCACCGTCGCGACCTCGTAGGCCGAGCGGCCCGTGCCGCGCACGTCGACGACCACTCGCAGCGGGTCCCAGGCCGCGACGCCGGGCCGTCCGACGAGGTCCTCGCCGACCACCCGGCATCCGGGGATGGCGTCGACCGCCTCGCGCAGCCGCGCCGTCGCCTCGAGGGTCCGCGCGAGCAGCGCCTCGCCGTGGATGGCGAGCTGGCGCCGCGCGGCGTCCAGCGAGGCCATGAGCAGGGCACTCGGCGAGGTCGTGCGGGTGAGCCGGACGCAGCGGGCGACCTGCTGCGCGTCGACGCGGCCCGTCGGCCCCACGTGCAACAGGGCCGACTGGGTGAGCGAGCCGACGATCTTGTGGGTCGAGGTGACCGCAGCGTCGGCGCCGACGTGCAGGGCGCTGGCCGGCACCCCCGGGTGGAAGCCGAAGTGCGGGCCCCAGGACTGGTCGACCACGAGCGGCACGCCGCGGACGTGGGCGACCTCGGCGAGGGCGGCGACGTCGGCGGCGAGCCCGTAGTACGTCGGGGAGACGACGAACGCGGCCCGGGCCCCCGGCGTCGCGTCCAGGGTCGCCGCGAGCGCGTCCGGCGTGACCCCGTGGGCCATGCCGAGTGCCTCGTCGTAGGCCGGGGCGACGAAGGCGGGGACGCCGCCGGAGAGCACGAGCCCGTCGACCATCGACCCGTGCGAGTTGCGCTGGACCACCACGGGCGATCCGAGCGGCGCGAGCGCGAGGCACAGCGCGTGGTTGCCCTGGCTGGCCCCGTTGGTGAGGAAGAACGTGCGCGCGGCGCCGTGCGCCTCCGCGGCCAGCTGCTCGGCGAGCTCGTAGGGCGTCGGCTTGGGCCCGAGGTCGATGCCCTCGATGTCCTGCGGGACGTCGAGCTGCATGGCGCTGGCCCCGATCGCCGCGCGCAGGCCCGGATCGGCTCCCGCACCACCCTTGTGGCCGGGCACGTGGAAGCGGGTGGAGCCGCGGAAGCCATAGGCGACGAGCGCGTCCAGGTAGGGCGCCGTCGGCTGCTCGCCGGCGAACAGGCTGGCGGCCTCGCGCGGGCCGGTCTCCGCGTAGGGGTCCTCCGTCGCGCTCATGGCGCCGCCGCGCGCTGGAGCAGGTAGGCGCGCACGAAGCCGTCGAGGTCGCCGTCGAGCACCTGGGCGGCGTTGCCCATCTCGTAGTCCGTCCGGTGGTCCTTGACCATCGTGTACGGGTTGAGCACGTAGGAGCGGATCTGCGAGCCCCAGCCGACGTCCATCGCCTCGCCCCGCTCCTTGGCGATCTCCTCGCGCCGCTCGCGCTCGGCGCGCTCGACGAGCTTGGACTGCAGCATCTTCGTGGCCGTGAGCTTGTTCGCCGTCTGGGAGCGCTCGTTCTGACACTGCACCACGATGCCGCTCGGCCGGTGGGTGATGCGCACGGCGGAGTCCGTCTTGTTCACGTGCTGGCCACCCGCGCCCGAGGCCCGGTAGGTGTCGATCTGCAGGTCCTCGTCGCGCAGGTCGACGTCCGGCGCCTCGTCGACGACGGGCGCCACCTCGACCCCGGCGAACGCCGTCTGGCGGCGCCCCTGGGCGTCGAAGGGCGAGATCCGCACGAGCCGGTGGACGCCCTTCTCGGCCCCGTAGAGCCCGTAGGCGTTCTCGCCCGAGACCTGGAAGGTGCCGGACTTGATGCCCGCCTCCTCCCCGGCGCCCGCCTCGAGCAGCTCGACCTTGAAGCCCCGGCGCTCGGCCCAGCGCATCTCCATGCGCAGGACCATCTCCGCCCAGTCCTGGGCGTCCGTGCCGCCCGCGCCGGCGTTGACCGTCACAAGGGCCCCGCCGGCGTCGTAGGGGCCGGAGAAGAGCCGCTCGAGCTCGAGCTCCTCCAGCCGCGCCTCGACGGAGGCGAGCGTCGCTTCGAGGTCGGCCTCGAGCTCGGGGTCCTCCTCCACCATCCCACGCAACTCGTCGAGGTCGGCCGTGTCGGTGCGCAGGCTCTCCCAGGTGCTCAGGCGCCGGGTGACGCGGGCGTACTCGGCGTTGACCTTGCCGGCGGCGTCGGGGTCGTCCCAGAAACCAGGCTCGCCCATCCGGGCCTCCAGCTCGGCGGCACGGGCCTGGAGGGCGGCGGGATCGAGGTAGTCGGCGAGCAGGCGCAGCTGGTCGCGGATGGCCTCGATCCGCTGCGGGGTGGGCTGGGAGGACGCGGCCGTCGCCATGGCCGCCCAGCTTACGCGCGCGGCGTCAGGCCGCGAGGTGCCCGAAGCGGTGCCCGCGACGGGGAGCGGCGGTGGCGGCGCGCTCGGCGATCCGCAGCTGCTTGGCGCGGAGGGAGAGCACGGTCGCCGTGTCGGCGGTCGCCACGAACGGGTCGGCGACGACGCGGCCGTCGTGGACGCCCACGGCGGCGACGGGCCGGCCGTCGGCCTCGGCGAGCAGCACGTCGCCCTTCGGCGGCTTGGAGGAGTCGAGCGCCGCAAGACGCGCGACGAGGCCCGCGTCGGTGCCGCGGGCCGGTCGGATGGTGATGGAGGGGGAGGTCACAGGAACATGATGACGCACGCAACGATCCAGTCCCAGTCGTCTTTCTGACTGATTTGCGTAAGCTCTCCTCATGCTTGACCTTCGGCGGCTCCGACTGCTGCGCGAGCTGCGCGACCGGGGCACGATCGCCGCCGTGGCCGACGCGCTGAGCTACACGCCGTCGGCGGTCTCGCAGCAGCTGACGCAGCTCGAGCGCGAGGCCGGGGTGCCGCTGCTGGAGCGCGTCGGCCGCGGCGTGCGGCTCACGGACGCCGCGCACCGCCTCGCCGACCACACCGACTCGGTGCTGATGCGGCTCGAGAGCGCCGAGGCCGAGCTCGCCGCCTCCAGCGGCGAGGTGCGCGGGCGGGTGGTGCTCGCCGCGTATCAGACCGTGGCCCGCTCGCTCGTGGTGCCCATCCTGCGTCCGCTGCACGAGCGGCACCCCCAGCTGCGCGTCGAGCTCGACGAGATGGAGTCCGAGGACGCGCTGCCGCTCCTGCGCGGCGGGGAGATCGACATGGCGCTCGTCGAGGAGTACCCGCGGGCGCCACGGGCGATCGAGGCGGCCTTCGAGCGCCTCGAGGTCGCCGTCGACCACCTCGTGCTCACCCTGCCGCGGGACCACCCGGCCGCCGCCGGGGAGGGACCCGTGCGGCTGCGCACCCTGGCGTCGGAGGCGTGGTGCACGACGCAGCCCGAGACGCTGTTCCACGAGGTGTTCGTCCAGACCTGCCGCTCGCGCGGCGGCTTCGAGCCGCGCATCCGCCACCGCGCCAACGACGTCCAGCTGCTCACAGAGCTCGTGGCCGGCGGCCACGCGCTCGCGCTGCTGCCCTGGCTCGGCCAGCCGCAGGCCAACCCCGAGGTCGTCGTCCGGCCGGTGGCCGGCGGGCGGCTCTCGCGCCTGATCTTCGCGGCCGCCCGCCAGGGCGCGGCCCAACGCCCCGCGGTCGAGGCCGTCGTCGCCGCCCTGCGCGCCCGGGCCGAGGAGCTCGGACTGGCCGCGCCAGAGGGCTGAGCCTGAGCCGGCTCGGCGCGCGAGGTGCGCGGTCATCGCCGCGCGTCCCCGCAGGATCGTGCTGGTCCCTAGGCGCGGGCGAGGACCGCGGTACATGAGGGCGACCACGCGGGTCGGTGCGAAGCGTGGTCGGTCCGGCGGACCGGCGGGGTCCGTCGTCTGTCACACGTCGCCGGCGGACCGGCGTGGTCCGGCTGAGGGACCGCCGAGGAGGCCGCGGGTCAGGCCGCCGCGCCGTGGCACTTCTTGAACTTCTTGCCCGACCCGCACCAGCACGGATCGTTGCGCCCGAGCTGCTCCGTCGCGTCGAGCTTGCGCTGGGCGACGGGCTGCGCGAGCACCGGCTCCTCCTCGAGGTCGGCCGCCTCGTAGGGCTCGCCGCCGTAGGCCGTCGGCTGGTCCTCGAGGCCGCCGCCGGAGTACTCGAGCGTCGCCGTGCCACCGCGGCCGGCGGCGGGGGCCGGCAGCGCGCCCTCGCCGCCGTCCTCGCCCTCGACCTCCACCTGGACGTTGTAGACGAGCTTGGCGAACTCGTTCCAGATCAGCGCCATGAGCTCCTCGAAGAGCCCGAAGGCCTCGTTCTTGTAGGCCACGAGCGGGTCGATCTGAGCGAACCCGCGCAGGTGGATGCCCTCACGCAGGTAGTCCATGTCGTAGAGGTGCTCGCGCCAGTGCTCGTCGATGATCTGCAGCAGCAGGAAGCGCTCGAGCTGGCGCATGAGCTCGGGGCCGAGCTCCTCCTCGCGCTCGTCGTAGAGCTTGAGCGCGTCCTCGGTGAGCAGTCGCTTGAGCTCGTCGCGGTCCGTGCGCTGGGCGTCGAGCTCGCTCGGGTCGAAGTCGACCTGGAAGACCTGGTCGACCTGCTCCCAGAGCGCGTCGAGGTCCCAGTCCTCGAAGTAGTCCGTGGCCGTGTACTCGTCCACGAGCCGGCCGATGACCTTGGAGATCTCCTCGCGGGCGACCGGGCCCATGTCGCGGCCCTCGAGGACGTCGTCGCGATAGCGGTAGACGACCTCGCGCTGCTGGTTCATCACGTCGTCGTACTCGAGGACGCGCTTGCGGATGAGGTAGTTCTGCTCCTCCACCTTGCGCTGAGCGTTCTCGATCTGCTTGGAGAGGATGCCCGCCTCGATCGGCTCCTCGTTGCCCTCGTCGTCGACGACCTTGAAGCGATCGAGGATCCGGTAGATGCGGTCGCCGGCGAACAGGCGCACGAGGTCATCCTCGGCGGACAGGAAGAAGCGGGTCTCCCCCGGGTCGCCCTGGCGGCCGGAGCGGCCGCGCAGCTGGTTGTCGATCCGGCGTGACTCGTGGCGCTCCGTGCCGATGATGCACAGGCCGCCCGCGCCCAGCACCAGCTCGCGCGCCTCCTGCACGCGGGCCTCGACGGTCGGCAGCACGTCGGCGTAGCGAGCCTCGTAGTCCGGGTCGCCCGGCTGCAGGCCGAGCTTGGCGAGCTCGAGCCGGGTCAGGTGCTCCTCGTTGCCGCCGAGCTTGATGTCGACGCCGCGGCCGGCCATGTTCGTCGCGATGGTGACCGAGCCGGGCTGGCCGGCCTCGGCGACCGTCTCGCCCTCGCGCTCGGCGAACTCCGGCTTGGCGTTGAGCACCGTGTGTGGGATCCCGCGCCGGGCGAGCCCCGCGCCCACGAGCTCGGAGACCTCGACGGAGATCGTGCCCACGAGGACGGGCTGGCCCGCCTCGTGGCGCTCGGCGATCTCGCGCTCCACCGCCGCCCACTTGCCGTCCTTGGTCTTGTAGATCTGGTCGTTGCGGTCGGCCCGGATCATGGGCATGTTCGTCGGGATCTGCACGACGTTGAGCTTGTAGATCTTCATGAACTCGGTGGCCTCGGTGAGGGCCGTGCCGGTCATGCCCGCGAGCTTGTCGTACATGCGGAAGTAGTTCTGCAGGGTGATCGTGGCGAGCGTCTGGTTCTCCTCCTGGATCGCCACGCCCTCCTTCGCCTCGACCGCCTGGTGCAGGCCCTCCGACCAGCGGCGGCCGTCGAGGATGCGCCCGGTGAACTCGTCGATGATCTTGACCTCACCGTCGACCACCGCGTAGTCGACGTCGCGCTTGTAGAGTGACTCGGCCTTCAGCGCGTTGTGCAGGTGGTTGACCAGGTGGCCGTTCTCGGCGGCGTAGAGGTTGCCGTTGCCGAGGAAGCGCTCCGCCTTCTCCACGCCGATCTCCGAGACGGAGACCGTCTTGTGCTTCTCGTCGAACTCGTAGTCGTAGTCGGCGACGAACTCCTTCTTCGTCTTCGGGTCCATGCCCTCGGGCTTCTTGCCCGACTGCAGCGTGCGCGCGAGCTTGGCGAACTGGACGTAGAAGTCGGCCGCCCGTTCGGGCGCCCCGGAGATGATCAGCGGGGTGCGGGCCTCGTCGATGAGGATGTTGTCGACCTCGTCCACGATGCCGAAGGCGTGCGTGGCGACGGGCCGGCCGTCCTCGCCGATGCGCTGGCCGTGCTGGACCTTCTCCTCCAGCGCCATGGCCATGTTGTCGCGCAGGTAGTCGAAGCCGAACTCGGAGTTCGTGCCGTAGGTGACGTCGGCCGCGTAGGCGGCGATCTTCGGCTCGGGCTCCATGTTGTTCTGCAGGACGCCCCAGGTCAGTCCGAGGAAGTCGTAGATGGGGCTCATCCACTCCGCGTCGCGGCGGGCGAGGTAGTCGTTGACCGTCACCAGGTGGACGCCGCGCTCGGCGATCGCGTTGAGCACGACGGGCAGCGTCGCGGTGAGGGTCTTGCCCTCGCCGGTGCGCATCTCGGCGATGGCGCCCGAGTGCAGCACCATGCCGCCGATCATCTGGACGTCGAAGTGGCGCATGCCCATCGTGCGCCGGCTGACCTCGCGAGTGATCGCAAAGGACTCCGAGAGCAGCTCGTCGAGCTCGGCGCCCTCGCGCGCGCGCTCGCGCAGGGCTTCGAACTGCTCGCGCAGCTCGGCGTCCTCGAGCAGCTCGAGCTCGGGCTCGAAGCGGTTGATGGCCTCGACCCGTCGCTCGTACTGCTTGAACTGCCGCGCCTCGCCGAGCCGCAGCGCCTTGTCGAGGATCTTCGGCATGCGCCCAGCCTAGAACCTCAGGCGCGGCCCAGCGCCGCCTCGTAGACCCCCACGGTCTGCTGCGCGATGGCCGGCCAGGCGAAGGCGCGGACGGCCCGCTCCCGGCCGGCGCGACCCAGGCGGCGGGCGCGCTCTGGGTCGGCCACGAGCGCGTTCATCCGCTCCGCGAGCCCCGCGGCGAAGGCGGCGGGATCGCGCGGCTCGATCGAGCCGCCGCCCTCCGGCTCGAAGGGCACCAGCAGCCCGGTCTCGCCGTCGGCGACCACCTCGACGATGCCGCCCGTAGCCGTCGCGACCACCGCCGCCTCACAGGCCATGGCCTCGAGGTTGACGATCCCGAGCGGCTCGTAGATCGACGGGCAGGCGAACACCGTCGCGTGGCTGAGCAGCTGGATGACGTCCGGCTTGGGCAGCATCTCCTGCACCCAGACGACGCCGTCGCGCGACTCGCGCAGCCGCTGCACGCCGGCCTCGACCTCGGCGAGGATCTCCGGGGTGTCCGGCGCGCCGGCGCAGAGGACGAGCTGGGCCTCGGGATCGAGGTCCAGCGCGGCCCGCAGCAGGTGCGGCACGCCCTTCTGCCGCGTGATCCGGCCCACGAAGACGACCGACGGCCGGGCCGGATCGACTCCGAGGCGCTCGAGCACATCCGTGCCGGGATCGGGGCGGTACTCGCCGGCGTCGATGCCGTTGTAGACGACGGTGACGCGCTGCGGATCGATGGCCGGGTAGGCGGCCAGGATGTCGGCGCGACTGCCTTCGGACACCGCGATCACCCGGTCGGCGGCCTCCAGCGCCGTGCGCTCGCACCAGCTCGAGAGCGCGTAGCCGCCGCCGAGCTGCTCGGCCTTCCACGGGCGCAGCGGCTCGAGCGAGTGGACGGTCGCCACGTGCGGGATCCCGTAGCGCAGCCTCGCCAGGTGCCCGCCGAGCTGGGCGTACCACGTATGGGAGTGCACGACCTCGGCGCCCGCGAGGGCGTCGGCCATCGCGAGGTCGACGGAGATCGCCTGCAGCGCGGCGTCGCCGAGCGCCGGCCACGGCTCGTGGGGCACGTCGCCCGTCCCCCAGGCGTGCACGGTCAGCTCGACGAGGCGGCGCAGCTCGCGCGCGAGGTACTCCACGTGCACGCCGGCCCCGCCGTAGACCGCGGGCGGGAACTCGCGCGTGAGCAGGGCCACCCTCACGCCGGCACCCGCGCCCCCTTGGCCACGACGACGATCCCGTTCTCCGACACGGTGAAGCGCGCCGCGTCCGCCGCCGGGTCGACGCCGATCCGGGCGCCGGGCTCGACCACCACGCTCTTGTCGAGGATCGCGTTGCGCACGACCGCGTGGCGGCCGATCTCCGTGCCCGGGAACAGGACGGAGCCTTCGACCTCGGCGTAGGAGTGCACGTGCACGCTCGGCCCGAGCACCGACCGGCGCACGGTGGCGCCCGAGATGATCACGCCGGCGCAGACCATGGAGTCGCGCGCCTGCCCCGTCCGTCCCTCGTCCTCGAAGACGAACTTCGCGGGCGGCAGCGGCTCGGGCAGCGTGAGGATCGGCCACCGCTGGTTGTAGAGGTTGAACACCGGTGACACGGACACGAGGTCCATGTGCGCGTCGTAGAACGCGTCGAGCGTCCCGACGTCGCGCCAGTAGCCATGGTCGCGCTCCGTGGAGCCCGGCACCTGGTTGCGGGAGAAGTCGTAGACGTGCGCCTCCCCGGACTCCACGAGCGCCGGGATGACGTTGCCGCCCATGTCGTGGGCCGACTCGCGGGCCTGCGCGTCGGCGGTGACGATGTCGATCAGGGTCCTCGTGCGGAACACGTAGTTGCCCATGGACGCGTAGACCTGGTCCGGCGCGTCCGCCAGGCCCACCGCGTCCGTCGGCTTCTCGCGGAAGGCGCTGATCGTCTGACCGTCCGCCGCGGTCTCGATGACCCCGAACTGGTCGGCCTGCTCGATCGGCGAGCGCAGGGCGGCGACGGTCGCGCCGGCGCCGGACTCGATGTGCTGCTCGACCATCTGGCCGGGGTCCATGCGGTAGATGTGGTCGGCGCCGAAGACCGCCACGTGCTCCGGACGCTCGTCGTAGAGGAGGTTGAGGTTCTGGTAGATCGCGTCGGCCGAGCCCTGGAACCACTGCGGACCGCGGCGCATCTGCGCGGGCACGGGAGCCACGTAGTTGCCGAGCAGCGGCGACAGCCGCCAGGTCGTCGTCAGGTGCCGGTCCAGCGAGTGGCTCTTGTACTGCGTGAGCACGACGATCTTGCGGTAGCCGGCGTTGACGAGGTTCGAGAGGGCGAAGTCCACGAGCCGGTAGTTGCCGCCGAAGGGCACGGCGGGCTTGGCGCGGTCGACGGTCAGGGGGGCGAGGCGCTTGCCTTCGCCGCCGGCCAGGACGATGGCGAAGACGCTCTCCGGGGGGTGGCTCATCGCGCGCCCGCCCGCAGGGCGCCGGCCACCATCGCCTCGGCCTCCTCGAGGATGCGCCCGAGCCGCTCCTCGCCGTCCAGGCTCTCCGCGTAGACCTTGTAGACGTCCTCCGTGCCGGACGGACGGGCAGCGAACCAGCCGTGCTCGGCCACGACCTTGACGCCCCCGATGGGCGCGTCGTTGGCCGGCGCCGTGGTCAGGATCCGCACGATCGGCTCGCCCGCGAGCTCGTCGGACTCGATCTGGTCCGCCGACAGGCCCTTGAGCACGTCCTTGTCCTCCGGGGAGGCGGCGACGTCGACACGCGTGTAGGCGGCCTGCCCGAAACGCTCGGCCAGACGGGCGTAGCGGACGCCGGGATCGGCGCCCTTGGCGGTCATCTCCGCCGCCAGCAGGCACGGGATCAGGCCGTCCTTGTCCGTCGTCCAGACCGTGCCGTCGCGGCGCAGGAACGAGGCGCCGGCGCTCTCCTCCCCGCCGAAGCCGACGGTGCCGTCCAGCAGCCCGTCGACGAACCACTTGAAGCCCACGGGGACCTCGTCGAGGCGGCGCCCGAGGTCGGCGGCGATGCGGTCGATGAGGCTCGAGGACACGAGCGTCTTGCCGACGCCGACGTCCTCGCCCCAGTCGCGCCCGCCGCCAAACAGGTAGGCCACGCACGCCGCGAGCATGTGGTTGGGGTTCAGCAGGCCGGCCTCCGGCGTGACCACACCGTGGCGATCGGCGTCGGGGTCGTTGGCGAAGGCGACGTCGAAGCGGTCGGCGAGCTCGCGCAGGCGACTCATCGCGTAGGGCGAGGAGCAGTCCATGCGGATCCTGCCGTCGCGGTCGAGCGGCACGAAGGCAAACGTCGGGTCCAGCTCGTCCGAGGTCACGGTCAGGTCGAGGCCGTGGCGCTCGGCGATCGCGTGCCAGTACGTGAGGCTCGCGCCGCCCAGTGGGTCGACGCCGAGCGTGAGGCCGGCGGCCCGGATGGCCTCGAGGTCGACGACGGACGCCAGGTCGTCGACGTAGGCCGACACGTAGTCGCGCCGGTGCCCGGGCGCATCGTCGTGGTCGCCGCGCCGGACCTCGCGGTTGCCGGCGGCGAGCAGCCGGTTGGCCTCGTCCTGGATCGAGCCCGTCACGTCCGTGCCGGCCGGCCCGCCGTGGGGCGGGTGGTACTTGAAGCCCCCGTTGCCCGGCGGGTTGTGCGACGGCGTGACGACGATCCCGTCCGCGCGGCCGCGGCCGCCGCCCCGGTTGTGGGTGAGGATCGCGTGGGAGATCACCGGCGTCGGCGTGGCGCCGTCGTCGGCGTCCACGACGACGTCGACCCCGTGTGCGCCGAGCACCTCGACGATCGTTCGCGTGGCCGGCACGGAGAGCGCGTGGGTGTCGCGGCCGAGGAACAGCGGCCCGTCGATCCCCTCCGCCTCCCGGTGACGGCACACGGCCTCGCTGATGGCCGCCACGTGAGCCTCGTTGAAGGTCTGCTGCAGCGACGAGCCGCGGTGGCCGGAGGTGCCGAAGCTCACGCGCTGGGCCGGGTCCTCCGGGTCCGGCGCCGCCTCGTGGTAGGCCGCGAGCAGCGCGTCGACGTCGACGAGGTCGGCGGCCTCGGGCAGCTCGCCCGCCCGCGGGTCCGTCCCATCCGTGCTCATCCGCTTCCTCCTGGGTCCTCGCTCGAGTGGGCCTTCGAGTCCGGCGGGTACCCCGGGCGGCGGTGTCCTACGTCCCGGCTGCGGGCTGCTCCTGCGGCTCGTACGCGTGCGCGTCCCCATAGGGCATCGGGCCCGTACCGTTGCCGGCCCGCGGGCCGCGCCGCTTGTCGCGCACGCGCTTGACCTGGCGCGAGAGCTCCTCCGAGGTCAGGTTGATCGCGCGCGGCATGTCCCGGGCGGCGTCCTTCGCGCACAGCGTGACGCCCTTGAGGAACAGGGTCGCCTCGGCCTTCTGCGCGAGGGGGTTGGACGGGTTGTGCTCCTCGTGGAGCTCCACCCGCAGCACGGCCAGCTCGCTCACCTGGCGGCTGACCTTCTCGAAACGCCGGCTGATCAGCTCTCGGAGCTCCTCCGTCACCTGGAGGTTGCGCCCGTGGACCTCGATCTGCATGGGCTCCCTTTCGCTCGGATCCATGTCGCGTGCGTGCGAAGGGCGATCGTAACCGAACTCGCGCGGGTGGTGGCGCCCATTCCGGCACGGTCACAGCACCCGCGCGTAGGTCACCGCGTGCACTGCCGGCGCGCCCGCGGCGGTCAGCACGTGGGCGCACGCGGCGAGCGTCGCCCCGGTGGTGTGCACGTCGTCGACGAGCAGCACGGCCTCCGGCACCGGCCCCGTCGCGCGCACGCCGAGGCGGCCGGGCGCCCGCCGCTGCGCCCGGCCCGCGCCGAGCTGGCGGACGGGGCGGCCCGTGCGCCGCAGGGCGGCCCGCAGCGGGAGGCCGAGCCGCTCGGCCA
>JBBSPV010000016.1:0-71469 GCA_038258425.1 Solirubrobacterales bacterium
AAGCGGAGCTTGCCGAGCGAGCTTGAGGCACTCGCTTCGCTCGCCCAGCTGTTGTGGGACGTCCGGCAACGCGGTACGTCCCCCGGGTGGGGGGGGGGGGGCGGCGGGGGGCCCCCCCCCCCCCCCCCCCCCCCCCCCCCCCCCCCCACCCCGCGCGTGCCCCCTACCCCGTCGCGGCGAGCACCTGCGCCATCGGCGGGCGCTCGAGCACCGCGTCGGGTTCGACGTCGGCCAGGCGCCCGTCGCGCGCGAGCCGGACGGCCGCCGCCGCGAGCACCTCGTCGGCCATGCGGCCGAGCGACTGCAGCGACTGGTGCTTGTTGAGCCGCAGGTCGAGGTCGACCTGGGCGATGCCGTCGAGCCCGACGAGGCCGGACACGTCGAGCAGCATCGACGTCTCCACCGCGTAGCCGACGGAGAACGGGATGCGCCGCAGCAGCTCGCGCGACCCGGCCAGCTCCCCGGCCAGCGGCTGGCGGATGCCGGCGAGCAACGGCCAGAAGCGCCGTAGCAACGGCCGGGCCATGAGCTCGGTCACCCGCCCGCCGTCGGCCGGCCGCTCCTCGCCCTCTCCCGTCTTGAACGGCCGGCGGAAGTGCGCCTTGACGAACTCGACCCCCGGCTCGAGCAGCAGCGGACCGACGGTCCCGCAGGCGAAGTGCTCGCCGAAGCCGCCCGAGTCGCCGTCGAGGAAGCAGACGACGTCGCCCTCGACGACCGAGAGCGAGCGCCACATGGCGTCGCCCTTGCCGCGCGGGGGGCCGAAGGCCGGCAGCAGTTCGTCCTCCATGACGACGTCGGCGCCCGCCGCGTCGGCGAGCCGCGCCGTGCCGTCGCTCGAGCCGGCGTCGACGACGAGCACCTGGTCGAGGACGCCGCGGTCACGGAGGTCCACGAGCGTCGCGACGATCGGCCCGACGGTCGCCGCGCACTCCTTCGTGGGGACGACGACCGACACGGTCCGATCGCGCTCTGCGGCGAGGCGCTCGGCGGGAAAGGCGCCGTGGTGGAACGAGCGTTCCCGCTCCCAGCGGGCGACGCGCTGCTCGACGCTCGTCATCGGCCAGGAGACTGTCAGAGAACCGGGTCCACGGGCGTCGCGGAACGTGACGACAGCCCGGACGGGCTCCTAGTGTCGCAGCGGTGGGTGTCGTCCGTGACGTGGAGCCGTGGGACGAGCTGCTCGCGGCCGGCCGCGCCGACGACCGGCTCGTGCAGACCACGGCCCTGCACGGGCGCGCGCCGGCCGTCGTCGGCGTCCCCGCGGACCTGCACCCCGACGTCGCCGCCGCCCTCGCGCGCCGCGGCATCGACGGGCTCTGGTCCCACCAGGCCGAGACCTACGAGGCGGCCGCCGCCGGTCCGGTCGTCGTCACCACCGGGACCGCCTCGGGCAAGTCGCTGGCCTTCAACCTCCCGGTGCTCGACGCCCTCTCGCGCGACGGCCTCGCCCGGGCGCTGTACCTCTACCCGGCCAAGGCGCTCGCGCAGGACCAGGCGCGCGCGCTCGCCGCGCTGCAGCTGCCGCGCCTGAAGCCGGCGATCTACGACGGGGACACGCCCCGCGAGCAACGCTCGGCGATCCGCCGCGGGTCCAACCTCGTCCTGACCAACCCGGACATGCTCCACGTCGGGATGCTGCCCAACCACGAGGCGTGGGGGCCGTTTCTCTCGAACCTCGCGGCGGTCGTCGTGGACGAGGCCCACGTCTACCGCGGCGTCTTCGGCTCCCACGTCGCCAACGTCCTGCGCCGCCTGCGCCGCGTGTGCGAGGCCTACGGCACCGCGCCGCGCTTCGTCCTGGCCAGCGCCACGATCGCCAACCCGGTCGAGCTCGCGGAGCGGCTCACGGGCCTGGAGGACTGGCGGCTCGTGGACGAGGACGGTTCCCCCGGCGCACGCAAGACGGTGGCGATGTGGAACCCGCCCGTCACCGACGAGGCGCTCGGCGCCCGCCGCTCCGTGCTGGCCGAGGCGGCCGACGTGCTCGCCGAGCTCGTGGCCGCCGGCGCGCGGACGATCTGCTTCATGAAGTCTCGGCGGGCGGTCGAGCTCATGTCCCGGCTCGCGCAGGGGGCGCTGGAGGAGCTCGGCCACCCGGAGCTGGCCGCGCGCATCGCCCCCTACCGCGCCGGCTACACGCCCCAGCAGCGGCGCGAGCTCGAGCGCCGGCTCGTCGAGGGCGAGCTGCTCGGCGTCGTGGCCACGAGCGCGCTGGAGCTCGGCATCGACATCGGCGAGCTCGACGCCGCCATCGTCGTGACCTTCCCCGGCACGGTCGCCTCGCTGCGGCAGATGTGGGGCCGAGCCGGCCGTCGCGGGCGCGGCCTCGCGGTCTACGTGGCCGGCGAGGACGCGCTGGACCAGTTCTTCTGCCGCCATCCCGACGAGTTCCTCGACCGGCCGGTCGAGGCGGCCATCCTCGACCACGAGAACGAGCAGATCTACGCCGGCCACCTGCTCTGCGCCGCCCACGAGGGGCCGCTGGAGGGCGCCGACGCCGCGACCCTCGGGCCCGACTGGGAGTGGCACGCGCGCCGGCTGGTCGCCGCCGGCCACCTGCGCCAGGACCGCCACGGGCGCTACGTGTCGCGGCGCGCGGAGGGCTACCCGGCGGCCGAGGTGTCCCTGCGCTCGGCGGGCGCGGCGACCGTCGCCGTCGTCGACGTCGCCTCGGGTGAGCTGCTCGGCACGGTCGAGGCGGCCCGCGCCCACACGACGGTCCACGACGGCGCCATCTACCTGCACCAGGGCCGCGCCTACGAGGTCCAGCACCTCGACCTCGACGGGAGCACCGCGCTCGTGAAGCCCTTCGGCGGCGACTGGTACACCCAGCCCAAGACGGAGACCGACACCCAGATCGTGCGGCTGCTCGACTGCCGCGACGCGCTGGGCGTGACCCTGTCCTTCGGTGAGGTCCGCGTCACGGAGACGGTGCTCGCCTACCAGCGGCGGCGCCTGAGCGACCACGAGCAGGTCGACCTGATCGCGCTCGACCTGCCCGAGACGTCGTTCGCCACCCAGGCGCTGTGGTACGAGCTGCCGCCCCAGACGCTCGGCGAGCTGCCGCTCGAGACGCTGCTCGGCGCCCTGCACGCGTCCGAGCACGCGCAGATCGCCGTCCTGCCCCTGCTCGCGATGTGCGACCGCTGGGACATCGGCGGCCTCTCGACGAACCTGCACCCGCAGACGGGCGGGCCGACGATCTTCATCTACGACGGCCATCCGGGCGGGATCGGCATTACCCGGCGCGGCTACCTCGCCTTCGACGCGCTCGTGGCCTCGGCGCACCGGCTCGTGAGCGAGTGCCGCTGCGAATCCGGGTGCCCGTCCTGCGTCCAGTCGCCCAAGTGCGGCAACCTCAACGAGCACCTGCACAAGGCGGCGGCGGTCGAGCTGATGGGCACGATGCTCGCCGCCGAGCGCGAGTAGGCCGTCGTGCGCATCTGCCCGGTGGTGGGCACGTCCCACCCCTCGTCCCCTTCGCCCGGGTCGCTCCCCCGCGCGGCTTCGCATCTCGGACCGGCCCAGCGGCGGCCAATGCCGGTCGCGCGTGCCCTGGCGCACCGCCGGAGCTACGCGCGGTGGGGCGGCTCGAGAGGCCGGCTCCGCGGCAGGAGGCGGGTGGCGGGCCGGGGAGCGTCACCTGCCCGCCTCTTGCCCCCGTGGCGCGCCACACCGCCGCCCGGCGGCCCCTCCAGGACGTCTGAGTCTCCCGCGTGCGATGCTTGGGTCTCACTGCCCCGACAGGAAGGACCCCTCCGTGAGTGACCTCGTGGCGATCGCCTACGACGACCTCGACCAGGCCCAACGCGTGGCCTCCAACCTCGGCGACGCGGTCAAGGGTCGCGTGATCGAGCTCGACGACCTCGTCCTCGTCGAGCGCCAGCAGGACGGCAAGATCAAGCTCCACCAGCCCTCGCTGGCCGGCCTGGGTGCCGCGAGCGGCGCGCTCTGGGGCGGGATGATCGGGCTCATCTTCCTCGTCCCGCTGTTCGGCATGGCGCTGGGCGCGGCCGCCGGCGCGGCGAGTGGCGCCATGGCCGACAGCGGCGTCGACGACGACTTCATGAACCGCCTCGGGGCGGAGCTCGACCCGGGCAAGGCAGCGGTCATCCTGCTCGTGCGCAAGATCACGCCGGACAAGGTCCTGCCCGAGATCAAGGAGCCGGGCACGGTCATCCAGACCTCGCTCAGCCACGACGAGGAGCAGCGCCTGCAGGAGGCGCTGGACGCCGCGAAGAGCTGAGCCGCTTCAGGCCCGCTGGGCGCCGAGAGCGTCCCGGCGGGCCAGTGGCAGGCCGTGCGGCGCGCCGAGGCGCGTGAGCAGCACCTGGTAGATCGTGATGTCGGCGTCCTCGAAGGCGAGCGCCGAGCCGAGCAGGTAGAGCTCCCACACCCGCGCGCGCTCCTCGCCGACCTCGGCGACCACCGCGTCCCGCTCCGTCGTGAGGTTGCCGAGCCAGCGCCGGAGCGTCAGGCCGTAGTGCTCGCGCATGGACTCGACGTCGCGCGTCTCGAGCCCCGCGCGCTGCAGGGCGCAGACGACGTCGGCGAGGGGCTGGAGCTCGCCGTCGGGGAACACGTAGCGCTGGATCAGCGACTTCGGGCCGGCCGGCGAGGAGGTCAGGCTCGAGATGCCGTGGTGCAGGGCGAGCCCGCCCGGCGCCACCAGCCGCGCGACGGTCTGCGCGTAGGTGCCGAGCTGCTCGGCGCCGACGTGCTCGTACATCCCGACGGAGGCGAGCTTGTCGTAGGGCCCGTCGTCGAGCTCGCGGTAGTCGGCGACGCGGATCTCGACGCGGTCCTGCAGGCCGGCGTCGCGGACCCGCCGGCGGGCGAGGGCGGCCTGCGGCTCGGAGACCGTGACGCCGACGGCGCGGACGCCGTGATTGGCGGCGGCGTGCAGGACGAGCGACCCCCAACCGCAGCCGAGGTCCAGCAGCCGCTCGCCCGCGCGCAGGCGCAGCTTGCGGCACAGGCGCTCGAGCTTGCGCTCCTGGGCGGCCTCGAGCGAGTCGTCGGCGTCCTCGAAGTACGCGCACGAGTACACGAGGGTCGGCCCGAGGAGCCGCGCGTAGAAGGCGTTGGAGACGTCGTAGTGGTGGCGAACGGTCTCCGTGTCTCGCCGGAGGGAGTGCTTGGAGCCGCGGGGACGCGCCTCGCTCGCGGGCACTCGCGGGGGTCGCAGGGCGTCGGTGCCGCCGAGGCGCACGGCGGTGGCGGCGGCCAGCGCGAGCCCCGCCGGCCGCACCCGCAGGCCGCGGAAGTCGCCGCGGCGGGCGAGCGCCGGTTCGAGCTCGCCGTCGAGCTCGAGCTCGCCGGAGACGAAGGCCCGAACGAGCCCGAGCTGGTTGGGCTCGTGCAGGAGCTGTCCCAGCGCCCGGCGTGAGACGTGGACGACCGGCGCGCCGGCGCCGCCCGGCAGGCGCGAGCCGTCCCAGAAGGCGAGCGTCACCGGCAGCCGCCGCAGCCGGCCGCCGGCGATCCGCCCGAGCAGGCGGTGCAGCGTCGTCGCGGCGTCGTCGGGAGAAGCGGTCATTGCCCGCGCAACCTATCCGCCCGCTGCACGCCGAGGAAGGCCAGCCCGGCGGCGAGGCCCCAGAACGGCGCGCTGATCCCGCCGGCGGAGACGCCGCTCGCCGTGACCACGAGCGTGACGAGGGCCGCCTCGCGATGGGACTTCGACGCGGTGGCCGCCACCACGCCGCCGACGAGCGGCGCGAACAGCGCAAGCCCGACGGCCGTGTCGATCAGGCCGTCGGGCGCCGCGGCCACGAGGCCGGCGGCCAGGCCCGCGGCGAGCCCGAGGAGGAGGTAGGTCACGCCGCCCGAGACCCCGGCCAGCCAGCGGCGCTCGAGATCTGGACCGGCCTCCAGGCCCGCGCCGAGCGCGGCGGTGATGGCGGCGAGGTTGATGCCCGCAACGCCGAAGGGCGCGCCGGCGACGGTCAGCGCCCCGGTGGTCGTGAGCACCGGGCGCAGCGGCGGGTGGTATCCGAAGCTCGCGAGCACGGCCATCCCCGGGATGTTCTGGGAGGCCATGGTCACGACGAAGAGCGGCACCCCGAGCCCGATGAGCGTGCCGACGTGCAGTTCGGGTGCCGTGAACACGAGACGCGGGGCCAGCGTCCCGGCGCTCCAGCCGCCCGGGTGGTCGAGCAGGACGACGACGAGCGTCACGGCCAGGGCACCGAGCACTGCCCAGCGCCGGGCGACGCGCAGCAGCACGACCCAGGTCAGCACCACCGGGCCGGCCACCAGCGGGTGTGCGACGGTCGCCCGCGCCGGCTCGAGGCAGACGGGCAGCAGCACGCCCGCGAGGACCGCCGCCGCGATCGGCACGGGAATCGCCCGGATGGCTCGCTCGAGCGTGCCGACCAGGCCGGAGAGGGCGAGCAGCACGCCGCACAGCCCGAAGGCGCCGAGCGCCGCCGGGTAGCCGCCGTCGACCGGACCGGCGCCGATGAGCAGGGCCGCGCCCGGCGTGGTCCAGGCGATGATGACCGGCATCCGCAGGCGCCGGCTCAGGTCGATCGCCGCGACGGGCATGAGGAGGGCCACCGCGAGCAGGCCCGACGCGGCCTGCGCCTCGGCGGCGCCGACGCCGCGCAGGCCCGCGAGCACGATCGGGAACGCGCCCAGGAAGCCGACCAGCGAGGCGATCATCCCGGCGACGAGCGGCTGCGAGCGCGGCACGCGGCGACCCTACGTCAGCCCGCCGACCGCTCGAGCTCCGGGGTGCAGGAGACCGTGCACGGGTGGAGAACGCGCGGCGTCCGGTCGAAGCTTCGGGCATCGTGCGCGCCGCGGCCCTCCTGCCGCTCGCCGCGGCCCTCGCGCTGCCCGCGGCCGCCGCCGGGCAGGCGACGGTGCCCGGCGTGCCGGCGACCGCCGGGACGACGAAGGCCGTCAAGGTCCCGGCCCGGCCGCTGCGGGCGACGGCGTTCGCCGTCACGCCGGGGCGCATTGTGCCGGGCACGAAGCCGGCCGCCGTGCTCTTCCGGCTCGACGGCGGGCCAGGCGCCGCCCGCACCCGGCTCGCGCTGGTTCCCGCGCGGGGCGGGCGCCCGGTCGCCGGCCGCGCCGTCGGCCGTCGCCGCACGGGCCGCGTGATCACCGTGCGGTGGCGGGTGACGGTGCCCGCGGGTCGCTACGTCGCGCGCCTGCACGCGGTCGACGACGCCGGCGCGCGGCTGACCCGGACGGGCAGCGCGCTCGGCCGGGTTCGCGTCACCGTCCGGGCCCCGCGCGTGAGCCGGCCCACCGCCGAGCCCGCGCCGCCGCCGAAGGCCACGCCGGCCCCCGAGACGGCCCCCGTGCGCGGCGGCCGCTTCCCGATCCAGGGCGCCTTCTCCTTCGGCGGGCCGGGCGCCCGCTTCGGCGCCGGCCGTCCGGGCCACATCCATCAGGGCCAGGACGTCTTCGCCGCCGAGGGCACGCCGCTGATCAGCCCGGCCGCCGGCGTCGTCTTCTGGCGCGCCGTCCAGCCCGGCGGCGCCGGCCACTACCTCGTGGTCCGCACGGACGCCGGACCCGACTACGTCTTCATGCACCTCATGGCCCGCTCGGAGCGCGTCGCCAAGGGCGACCGCGTGAGCGCCGGCGGGCCGCTCGGACGCGTCGGCCACACCGGCCGCGCGGACGGCTCGCACCTGCACTTCGAGCTATGGCCCGACGGCTGGCAGGCCAAGGGCTCGGCACCGGTCGATCCACTCCCGCAACTCAGGGCGTGGGCCGTCGGCCGCTAGCGGTTTGGCGTGCCGCGCATGGTCGGCCGCGCGCGTCACATCGTGTTCTGCCGGGGCCCTGAGCCGGGCGTTGGGCCGCGGGGGGTCGGCTACCCTTGCCGCGCTCGGCGAGATAGCTCAGTTGGTAGAGCACACGACTGAAAATCGTGGTGTCCCCGGTTCGAGTCCGGGTCTCGCCATCGCCACCGAAGCCCCTGCTGACGCGGGGCTTCTGCCGTTCCGGGGTGCCGGTCGACGTGGCCCCCGGAGGTCGCCATGGCAGCGCTCTGGCAGCACGAGCGCAGATGGAGTGGTTGCGGCTTGGGTGTCGCGGGTTCGATTCCGGCCCTCGCCATGCCGTTTCCCTGATCGCGTTCCGTCTGCCTTGACTTCTCGCCGCCGCCCGCGAACCGCCGCGCCGGGTCCACGGAGGCCGTCAGCCCGGTCTAGCGGGGGTGGGCACGTTCGAGCCGGTCGGCGAAGCCGCGCCGGGCCATGTCGAACGCAGCACGGTCGCGGAAGATCAGCCAGCTGGCGTTGCCCTGGGTGAGCATCGCGTTGAGCTCGAACGTGAGCTGGCCCGAATCGGCGTGCGGATCGAGTTCGCCGGACTCCTTGGCGGTCTCGATGCCCGACTCGATCATGTCCCACCAGCCGTGCTGGACGGCGACGATCAGCTCGTGGACGGCACCTGGCCGTGTGTCCACCTCGGCGGATACCGAGGCGAAGAAGCAGCCGCCAGCGAACACCTCGCGCTCGACGTGCGAGAGGAACCGCTCGCCCAGCGCCTCGACGCGGCGCAGGCCGTCGGTCTCCGCCAGGGCGGGAGCGACGACCTCGGCGTCGAACACCTCCTGCGCCTTCTCGACCGTCGCGAGCTGGAGCTCCTCCTTCGAGCCGAAGTGCGCGAAGAGCCCACTCTTGCTCATCCCGATGTAGTCGGCGAGCCGGCCCAGCGAGAGTCCGTCGATGCCCTCGACGGTCGCGAGCTGAGCGGCGGCGCGGAGGATCGTCTCGTGGCTGCGCTCGCCGTCCGAGCGTCGCTGCCGCTGATTGGCCCTCGGTGTCGTATCCGTCGCCAAGGAATCTGCCCCTTCCGAAGAACCTCGCGGATTGCGCTTGACAAGTTAGCACTATCGGTCGTGCTATGCGACTTAGCACGACCGATCGTATTAAACTATCCCAGAGGCCTTCATGCCCCAGATCGCCACTCCTGCCGCGCCCATCACTGCCTCCGCTCCCGACGCGGGGTCGATCCCGCACCAAGAGCCCGGCCCTTGGGGGCGGGTCTGGGGCCGGTGTTTCGCGGCGCTGTACAACCCTCTGTTCTGGCGGACGGAGCGGCGGGGCAACGCGGCGCGGCGGGCGCACCTCATCGACCGGGCCGAGGGCCGTGTCGTCGAGCTGGGGGCCGGCACCGGCCTCAATCTGGCGCATTATCCAGCCGAGGCTGAGCTCGTCCTGACCGAGCCGTACGAGCCGATGGCCCGGCGCCTGGAGCGGCGCCTGTCCTCATCGGGCCGGATCGCCGAGGTCATCCGAGCCCCCGCTGAGGCGTTGCCGCTACCCGACGCCTCCGCGGATACGGTCGTCTCGACCCTTGTTCTGTGCACCGTCAAGGACCTCGACGCAACGCTCGCCGAGGCGCGCCGGGTTCTGCGCCCCGGGGGCCGGCTGCTGTTCATCGAGCACGTCGCCGGCGAGGAGGGAAGCCGCCTGCACGACTGGCAGCGCCGGGCGCACGGCTTGTGGCAGGGCTTTGCCTGCGGCTGTAACACGGACCGCCGGACCGGGGACGCCATCCGCGCCGCCGGCTTCGAGATCGAGGAGCTCGTCGAGGACGAGCTCGAGTTCGACATCCCCCTGGTCCGCCCGCTGATCTGGGGATCGGCGCGCAACCCCGGCACAGGGCGGGCGGCGGCCTGATGCGCCGTCCCACCACAACCTTCGCCACGTTCCTGCCGGTGATCGTCTGCGGCCCTAGCGGACCCGGATCGCCCTGCCGGCCAGCCAGCAGCTGACCCGATCCGCGGAACGGTTGACAAAGCTCATGACCACCCCGCCTAGCCCGCCGATCGAGGAGCTTGGCCTTCTCGAGGAGTCCCGCGGGTGTGGCCGGAACCCGGTCGGCTGAATGGCGGCGGCGACGATGCTCCGGACCCCGCTGGGGCGTCGCGTCAAGGTCATCGAGCGTGGCACGGGGACCCCGGTGGTGTTCCTCCACAGCGGGGTGGGCAGCGCTGGCGAGTGGAAGCGGGTCTTCTCGCTCTGGCCGGAGGGCTACCGGCTCGTCGCGATCGAGGCCTACCGCGACGGCACCGGCCCGGGCGTGGCCGGGCGCCGCAGCCTCGACGACTACGCCGATCAGGTTCATGCCGTCGCCGAGCACGTGGCCGTGCCTGTCCGCCTGGTCGGGTTCTCGTGGGGCGGCGCAACCGCCCTCCGGGTGGCGGCGGCGGCGCCCGAGCTCGTGGACTCACTCGCCGTCGTCGAGCCTGAGGCATACGCGTTGCTGCGCACGGAGAACGCCCACGCCTACACGCAGATCCGTGACCTGCGCGATCGGTGGCGCGAGCACGTTCGCGCGGGGCGGTGGTACGAGGCCTTCGAGGAGTTCATCGACTTCTACAACGGGCCCGGCTCGTTCGCTCGCTGGCCGCCTCCGCACCGCGAGGCGTTTCTCGCCGTCCAGCGGGCCCGGGGAGATCTATGGGACGTCCTGTTCGACGACGGCCTGCTCACGCTTGAGGCGCTCACGAGGGTCACCGCGCCAGTCCACGTCATCGAGGGAACGCAGACCTCCGCCGTCGACCATGCGATCTGCGAAGTCGTTCGGCGGCACGTGCCGTACGCGCAGCACACGTTGATCGAGGGTGCCGCCCACATGATCCCGCTCACCCACCCGGAGCCGCTCACCCGCGCTCTCCTCTGCTCCTGAAGGTCGTGGTGTCCCCGGTTCGAGTCCGCGTCTCGCCATCGGTCCTCCGTCCGGCCCGCTCACACGCGAATCACGATGAGGCCGCCGACGCCGTCGAGTGGAGCGAAGTCGTCGTCCTGGGTGATAACGGGCAGGCCGTGGGCGGCCGCGGTGGCGGCGACCCACAGGTCGTCGACGTTGACGCGTCGGCCGGCCTGAGCGAGGTGGACGCGCAGCCGAGCCCACGCGGCCGCCACCTCGGCGTCGATCGCGACCACCTCGATGTCGGCGATGGTCTCCAGGGTCGCGAGGCGGCGCGCGCGGGTATCGACGTCTGCCGAGGCCAGCACCCCGGCCCGGAGCTCGGCGATCGTCACCGGGCAGATGACGCTGTGCTCGGGCAGGCTGCCGGCGTCGATCGAGCGGCCGGATTCAGCCGCGATGAACACGCTCGTGTCCAGGAGTCCCCTCGGCGGCGCCGTCAACGAATCGGGCCGAGGTCGTCCGTGGTGTCGCCGACCAGCCGGGCCAGGTCGTCCCGAAGCCCCGCATCGGCCTGCGTGACGCCGAGCCGTCCAGCCAGCTCGGCACGCGGGATCGGCCTGCGCCGCACGTCGCGGATTGGGAGCAGCTCCGCCACGGGGCGGCCGCGGGAGGTGATCGTCACCCGTTCACCCGCCTGCACGCGTCGAAGCACGTCAGCGGTGCGGTTGCGCAGCTCCCGCGCTGCCACATCGGTCATGCGACGAATGTAGCACTAGCGTAGCCCTCCGCCGGGTCAGCCGGTGAACTGCGGGAGTGTGGTCATGTCCCGTGCGGCAAGGACGCGTACGTCGGCGTGCGCGGTGCGCCGGAGATGCTGGCGGCGGTAGGTGACCACGGCGGTGTTGCGCATCCGGCTGGTCGGACGGGCGTCACGGTCGACGCGAACAGCGAACGACAGCGTCCGCTTGCTGTGGGGCTTGAGCTTGAGCGTCCAGCACAGCCGGCCGTGCTTGAGCTTGCCGTGGTCGCGCGACAAGAGCGAGAGCCGGCCCGGGAGACGATCGCACACGCTGACGCCCTGGGCCGTCTTCGTGCCCCGGTTGCGCACGGTGATGCGGTAGCGGAAACGCCCGCCCTGCTTGACGGTCGTGCGATTCGCACGCTTGGCGAGCGACAGCTTGGCGGCCTTGTTCCCCGTCTTGGGTGGGAGCGGGACGACGGGGGGCGCGACGGGCGGAGGGTTGGCGACCGGGGGCGTGACGGGCGGGGGCGTGACGGACGGGGGCGTGACGGGCGGCGGAGCGACGATGATGCCCGCGTCGAGCGTCAGGTTCTCCCCGTCGGCGTCGGTGGGCGTCGGGTCGGGCAGCGTGATGTCCTGGGTGACGCCGCTCGTCCGGTCGGCGTCGGAGTCGGAGGCCGCGTCGACACCGGCCGCGCGGCGCAGCGTGAAGCTCGCCCGCGGGGGCAGCGACGCCGGATCGAACGTGACGTGGTAGCCACCGCTCACCAGATCGAGTGTGCCGGCGTCCTGGCCGGCTTGGCTCGAGCTCGTGAACAGGTACCTGCCGTCGGGCCCCGTCGTGGTCGTGACGTGGATCGTGTCGCCGTGCTTGTCGGTCCCGTCGAGCGTGACGCGGACGCCGGGAACCCCGGGCTCGTCGGTGTCCTGGGCGCCGTCCTTGTTGAGGTCGTTCCAGACGTAGTCGCCGATGCGGTTGGCCACGACGTGCGCGTCGCGCGTCGGCGAGAGCGTCCCGAGCCGGATGTCGCTCGAGCGCAGCGCTGCCGTGTTCGCGTACACGTCCCCCGAGCGGTTGCCATCGGTCCTCAGCGTGTAGGAGAACGCGCGCGACAGGCCGGCGCCGAGCGTTCCGGGTCGCGTGACCCGGAGGGCGGTGGCGTCGGCGATGACGTCGGGACACCCGGCCGCCGCGGCCGCGATCTGCGCCGCGGTGCACCAGCTCTTGCCGGGCGGGAGGGCACCGTAGTTCGCCTGCCCACCGGCCGACGGATCGTAGGTCGCATAGACCGCAGCCGGCTCGGCGTCGGTGTACTCGACCGTCTCGTCGTCGCCGACGCTCACGTCCTCGAGCGCGTAGCCGCCGTGGAACGCGCTGCCCGGGCTGCGACCCGGCACCGCGCCGGCCGCGGTGCCGTCGCCGTTGAACGGCAGCACGTCGATTGTCTGGAAGTTCGGGTGCGGGAGCGTCGAGAGGTTCGCGTAGGTCACGCTGAAGGTGACCGAGTCGCCCGGCTCGATCACCCGCTTGTCGATGCTCTTATCGATCTGGATCCCGCTCAGCGCGTCGACGCGGATGGTCGCCGTCCCGAGGTGTGGATCGCTGGCGCTCGGTGAGTCGATCCCCTCCGGCGATCCGACGTCATCGGGGCTGGCCACGATCGCGCGGTTGACTTTGGTGCCGGTCGCCGTCGTCGAGACGCGCGCCCGGAAGGTGATGCGCGGCGTGTCGGCGCTGGTCAGATCGCCGAGATCCCAGACGATCGTCGTCGTTCCGTCGGCGTTGGGCGTCACCGACGACGGTCGTGGCGAGGGCTCCTGACCCGCCTCGCTCGAGAGCACGGTGCCGGCGGGCAGCACGTCGGTCACCTGCACGTTCCGGGCCGTCGCGCCCGCGGCGCCGCTCGGCGTCACGACGCGCGGATCGAGCGCGTACTCGACGCTGTCGCCGCCTCTGATCGCTGGGGTACCTCCGCCGGGCGGGTCGATGATCGACTTGGTCAGCTTGACCTGAGCGGCCGAAAGCAGCAGACGGTCGCCGCGCGCGCCACCCCGGGTCGCCGGATCGTAGGTCGGCGCCGTCCACGGGCCGGTGTCCGGGTCGGCGTTCGTCTGATAGGGCATGAAGTTCGCGATCCTCGTCGCGCTCGCGCCCGGCTTGGCCTGCAGGTTCACGACGAACGCGAGCGTGAACGTGGCCGCCGGCGGCTGGAGAAGGCGCACCCGCACCTTCGTGATCGTGCTCGGATCCGCCGGCGGCGTCGCGCTCCAGTCGCCGCCTGCGCAGTCCGTCGCGCGCAGCGCGGCCCAGCGAGTGGCGTCGTCGGGATCGGTCGACGTCGGCGTCGTCGAGTACTCGAGGGCGATCCCGCTGCCGAGCGCGAGCCCGGTGGAGTTCGCCGTCAGCCACGCCGGGCTCCCCTTGCCGTAGCTCGGACTCGAACCGGCGCCCGCAAGCGTGACCTGTTGCGTCGTCGTGTCGAACACGTCACACGCTGCGACGCTGTCGAAGCCGGCGAGCGGATTGAGGCTGGAGATGCGCTGCTCGCCCTGGAACACCTGGCCGGGGCCGACGGTCGCAAAGCCGTTGCGATCGACGTTCGGCCCGCCGGGGATGTAGCGGCCGGGGGCGGTCACGTCGACGTAGTGCTTGTAGAAGCTGCCGCTCGCGTTGGTGCTCAGCGTCAGGTTCTGGGTGTTGTTGCTGAGGATCTCGCCCACGGCGGGGGTGCCGTCGGGGCCGCTCGCGTCGAGCCCGGTGAGCGTGTTCGTCGTGGTCAGCTGACCGCCCGGGGCGCCCGTCACGTCGGTCTCGGGCACGAAGATCGTCACGTTCGTGCTCGACAGCGTGCCCGAGGTCGTGCTTGCGGGGTTGGCCAGGGCCACCTCCATCGCGACGTTCTGACCCGTGGCCGCGCAGCTCCAGCTGCCGCCGCTGTCGCCGCTGCAAGAGACGAATTCGGCGTTGGGGCTGACCGCTCCGAAGTCGTCGGTGAGCGACATGGCGGCGGCGGGCGGCTCGTAGCCGATCAGTCCCCGGCCGCCGAAGTCCGTGATCCGCACGCTGACCGGATAGCGCAAGAGGTAGCCAGGGACGTTGCCGGCTCCGCCGGCCGCGACCGGCGTGACGTTCGGCGACGACTTGACCATGTCCACGCGCGGAATCGAGCTGACCGTGACCGGATCGGGCGTCGCCGTTCCCGGGGCGGCGCCGTCGGCCTCCGCCGTGGTGGAGCCCGGCGCCGCGTTCAACACGGTGCCGTTCGTCGTCTCCTTGACCTTCGCCACGAGCGACAGCGTGCGCGCCGTACCCGTCGGGATGTCGCCCACGTTGCAGACGATCGTCAACCCGTCCGCGCTGATCTCCGAGACGGGCGTCCGGCCCGGCAGGCAGGTCGCCGGAAGCCGCGTCCACGTCAGGCCTGCCGGGAGCGTCTGGCGAATCGTCACGTTCCTGCCGGTGCTGGAGCCCGCCTGCGTGTCGTTGACGTTGAACTGCACGTCGTAGGTCACCTGGTCGTTGCTGCGCACGACGGCGTCGGTCGCGCTCGTGTCGTTGCCCGCGCCCGCCGCCGCGTCAAACGGCGCTGTCCCGGTCGCCTGCGTGACGACGACATCGACGCTCTGCGCCGCCCCTGCCGGCGCCGCCAGGGTCGCCCCGAGCAGTCCCACCGCGATGAACGCGATCCACGCCACGGCGCCTCTCCGCCATGACCTCGAGGGCCGCCACCGTCGGCGCCCGTTCAGGCCCTGCATGTACCCTCGCCCGTGCGGAGGTTCCTGATCGTCGCCATCTGTCGCGGAGTGAAGACCTGGCGACCTGCCGGAAGCCTGCGAAAACCATGTCGCTGAGCCCCTCGCCGCCGAACCGATCGCCGTCTGATGGGGGCGCTGAGGCCGTGATCCGGCTGTGTGGGCAGTTCGAGGTGACGCTCGACCGGAGATGCGTCACGCCGTCGCTGCCGGGTCGCCAGGGCCGGCTCGTACTCGCCTACCTGGCCGATAACCGGAGCCGACCCGTCACCCGGGATGAGCTGCTCGACCTGGTGTGGCCCTCAGAGCCGCCGGCCGACCCCGAGGCTGTCCTCGGGGCGCTGCTCTCGAAACTGCGACGAGCGCTCGGGCGGGGCATGCTCCAGGGCCGGCGCGAGCTGACCCTGGTGCTGCCCGCCGGGGCATCGATCGACTTGGAGCTCGCGGAGTCGGCGATCGGGCAAGCTGAGGCCGCGCTGGTCGCGGGCACCGTGGAGCTCGCTCTCGATCGCGCCCAGGCCGCGCGCCGGGTGCTGGCCGGAGGGTTCCTGCCCGGGTATGAGCATCCGTGGGTGCAGCAGCGACGGCGCGAGGTGGAGGAGCTCCGCCTGCGCGCGCTCGAAGGTGTCACCCGCGCCGGTCTCGCGGTCGCCGGTGGGCGGTTGGCGACGGCCGAGGTGGCCGCGCGCGAGTTGGTCGGCGCCGAGCCGATGCGCGAGCGCGGATATCGCCTCCTCATGGAGGTGCTCGCCGCCCGCGGAGACGCCGCAGCGGCGCTGCAGACCTATGAGCAGCTGCGGGTGCGGTTGCGAGACGAGCTCGGAGCCGCGCCGAGTGCGACGATCCGCTCCATCCATCAGCGGCTCCTCTCGGGCGGCGACGAGCCCGAAGCGCCGGCGAGCGCGCGCGCCGATCGCTTCCCGAAGAGCCCGGCGGCTCCGGGCCCCACGCCACGCGCGCGGGCAGAGCGCCGGCACATCGTGGCGAGCAAGACCTCCGCGCCGCGCTTGCGGCCGGGCATCGTGGATCGCCCGGCGCTGGTCGACGGTCTTCGGGCCGCCGCCCATGCGCCCGTCGTCGTGCTCTCGGCGCCCGCCGGCTACGGCAAGACGACCCTGCTCGCGCAGTGGCAGCAGCGCGACGAGCGGCCCTTCGCGTGGGTCTCCTTGGACTCCGGGGACGACGATCCGGTGACGCTGGTGGCGGCGATCGTCAGCGCGCTCGCGCCGGTGCTCGGCGTCGACGAGGCGCTCGCGGAAGCGCTGGCGGTCCCCGACCCTGCTCTCGAGGACGTCGTCCTCCCTGCGCTCGTGAACCGCTGTGTCGCCGCCACAGGCGAACTCGTCCTCGTGCTCGACGATCTGCACCTCGTGACCGCCAGGCGCTCCTATGCCGTGATCGAATACCTCGTGCACTGGCTTCCGACCCACTGCCAGCTCGCGCTGGCGACGCGCGGCGAGCCGCCGCTTCCGCTCGCCCGGCTGCGCGCCCAGGGCCGGCTCGCCGAGCTCCGCGCCGGGGAGCTCGCGTTGCAGGCAGCCGAGGCAAAGGCGCTGCTCGCCGCCGCCGATGTGCGCCTGAGCAAGGATCAGCTCGCGCAGCTGGTGGGGCATACGGAAGGCTGGCCGGCGGCCGTGTACCTGGCCGCCATGGCGCGTCGCAACCGCCGGCACTCACGGGACTTCGTGGAGCGCTTCACGGGCACCGGCCGGGACATCGCCGACTTCATGGCCGAGGAGGTGCTCGCCTGCCAGCCTCATCACGTGACCGAGTTCCTGCTGCGCACCTCGGTCCTCGACGAGCTGACCGGATCATTGTGCGATGCCGTGACCGGCGACAGCGGCGCACAGGCCATGCTGCGCGAGTTGGAGCGGATCAACCTGTTCGTGGTCCCGCTCGACGAGGAGCGGGTGGCCTACCGCTATCACCACCTTCTCGCCGGGTACCTCAAGGCCGAGCTCACCCGCCGCGACCCGGAGCTTTTGAGAGAGCTCCACCGCCGCGCGTCGCGCTGGTATCGCGAGCACGGCCTCATCGACCGCGCGGTCACCCACGCCCAGGCCGCGCGCGACTTCGTGGAGGCGGCCGATCTGGTCGCGGCCGAGTGGCACGCGATGTCCGAGGGCGGGCACCTCGAGACCTTGCGGAGCTGGATCGCCGGCTTTGACGATGCGCAGATCGAAGGCCATCCCCCGCTCGCCGTGGCGGCGGCGTGGATCGTCGCGCTGGCCGGCGACGGAGAGCAGGCCCTCCGGTTCGCGGACGCTGCGCAGCACGGCACCTGGAATGGGCCGATGCCCGACGGGACGGCATCGCTCGAGTCCGCGCTCGGCATCCTCTTCAGCGCCTTCGGTCTGGGCGGCCTCTCCGGCATGCGTGCCGCGGCGCAGCGCGCCGCCGAGCTCGAGCGAGTCGGCAGTCGGTGGCGGCCGCTCGCCCTCTTCACCCTCGGGGTCTCGCAGACGTTGCAGGGCGACTTCGCGCAGGCCCGCGAAGGCCTCGGTGAGGCCGTTCGGCTCGCCGGCGCCGAGACCGCGACGGGAGCCGCGTCGCTCGCCTACCTGGCCGTGATCGCCGTCCAGGAAGGCGACGAGGACACCGCCTGGCGCCACGCCCAGCGGTCGCACACCACCGTGGAGCGGCCCGGCCTGCGCAACTTCCTGCCCAGTGTCTGTACTCACGGCGTGGTCGCCGAGCTCCTGAGCCGCCGCGGTGATCTGGCGGGAGCGGTCGTGGCGATCGGACGAGCGGAGGAGCTGCTCCCGCGGCTCTCCGGCGCGTACTGGTGGCAGAGGATCGAGTCGGGGATCCGGCTGGCGCCCGCGCTGGCCGCCGTAGGACGCCACGAGGAGGCGGTGCGACGACTCGACGAGGCCGAAACGCTCTTGACCGAGAGAGATGACACCGGCGTGCTGCCCCACTGGCACGAGGAGGCGGCCCGGAGAGTGCGTGGTCATCGACGTTCCAGCGGGGGGCGCTTCCGTGCCGGACGAGCAGACCCCGGCGCACCCCCGAACCCCGACGCGGCGTCGAGTCCGGCCGCGGTCGTCCCCCTCAGAGCCCGGCGATAGGCCCGCTCGACCGGGCCAAGGGACGCTCTGCGTTTTGGGAAGCAGCGTTTCCCCATCCTTTTCGCAGGGTCGGCGATCGATCCTCTCCTTCCGTTGGTCGCCGCGAACACCCCGACCTGGCCTCAACCTCTCCCACGCCCGTCGGACCGGCGTCATCAGGGTGGCCGAAGCGAAGCTGGGGCTGCACGCTTGGCTCCCGTCGACGATCAGCGTCAGCGACTGGACGACCTGGTGCTCTCCACGCTGGGCAGGCTGGCAGGCCGCGTCCGCTCGCCCAGCACCGGCCTCATCCTCAGTGAGATCTGCGAGCCCCGCTCCGCCGCCGCGCGCTCACTGCACCAGAGCATCCTCGCCGCCCTCGAGCGGCTGCATGCCGCAGGTCAGATCTCGTGCGTCTCACACCGAGGCACCCGTCGCTGGCAGGTGCTCGACGGCGACACCTCCACCGCGCCCCACCCCGATGCGATGGCGTAGGGTCCGATGAGCATGACCGAGCCTGCAACGGGGGAGCCGGTCCAGCTCACCGGCCCGGAGACCGAGCGCGTCCGCCGGCGGGTGCGGCTGATGGTCGACATCACCTCGCGCGTGGGCGTCTACCGGGCCGGCCTGCAGCTCGCCGCGGCCCGCCTGGCGCCGGCGGAGGCGGCGATCGTGGCCGATCTGGAGCGCCACGGGCTCGACGTGCCCCAGCTGCGTGAGGTGCTGTGCGGCGCCCACGTCCTCGTCGACGACCCCGACCTCTACGCCCGCTGGCGCTTTCCGAACACGCGCGAGCGGCTCTCCAGCCACCACAAGACGGTCGACAAGCGCCGCTACCCGGATCTCGGCCTCAAGGGCCCGCTGGTGCGCGAGAAGCTGCACGGGCGCACGGAGGCCGGGACCTGGGTGCAGCTCGAGAAGACGCCTGCGGCCATGGGGGACGGCTTCCACCCGCCCACGCTGACCGACCTCCGGCACCTGTGGGACTACGTCGTCTACCGGTTCACCAAGAGCAACGTCGGGCCGTGGGGGCTGTCGAAGCAGACCGAGCGCCGGCCGCTGTACCTCGCCCCGGCCCTCTCGGCGCAGGTGCCGCTCCCGGCGGCGGCCAAGGCGGAGCTCACGGGGGCGCTGGAACGGATCGAGGACGAGGACGACACGACGTCGGCCTCGCCGGACCTGGCCCGGCGTTTCCCGCCGCCCGATCGCAAGGACACCTTCGCCGAGCTCGTGTTCGTGCGGGGGTCGCGCAACGGGCGCGGTCTGTTCGGCGCCTCCGAGGTCTACGTGGCCGAGTCGCCCTCGCCGGCCGCGCGGGCGCTGCTGGAAGAGGTGCGCGCGGCGCAGCCCGGCTGGTCGTTGCCGCCGGCCGGGCACACGGCGCCCACCACCGTGCGGGCCGGCGATCGCGAGGTCCTCAGCGCCGTGCGCCGGGTGCCCCTGGCCGAGCAACAGGAGCGGACGTGACGCGGCCGGAGGCCCCGAAGACCGACATCCCCCGCGGGCTCATCGACGCCGTGGCCGCGCTGGTGGCCACCGGCCCGGTGGCGCTCGGTGGCTACACGGCGGCGGAGATCGACGCCGTCAGCGGCATCGTCCAGTTCCTCGAGCGCGAACCGGCGCCCGCGGCCGTGGCCGAGGCGGTGCGCTCGCTCGCCGCGCGCAGTCTCATCACCACCGAGGCGGGCTCGGACGAGGTGCAGGTGCGCGGCGATCTCGGGATCGCACTCGCCTTCCAGCACCGGTCGCGGACCGTGCTCGACGCCCGCCTCACCGGGACCGAACCCGATCGCCCGTGGCGGTTCGTGCTCATGCCCCAGCCCGAGGACGTGACGCTGGAGATCCTCATCGACGCGCTCGGCATCCACTTCTACTCGCTGCGCACGAGCGACGAGGCGCTCGCGCGCCTGTGGGACCGCCTGCCCGCGGGCGACCGCGGACCCAATGACGCTGACGCCGACGCCGTACTGGCCGGGAGCCCGCGGACCGCGCTGGTCAGCGTGAGCCGCTGGGACGACGCGGGCGACCGCGAGACCCACGACATCGTCCTCGCCTCAGACGCTGACCGCTGCCACGTCTTCCTCCGCACTCCCGACGACCCGGCCCGCCTGGCCGCCGCCGGCCTGGACGACGGCGAGTGGCGCGACCTGCTGATACGGCTGCTTGGACAACACGCGTAGACGCAACCGTCAACGGTCGCTCGGACAGTCCTATGCCTCGGCGGTCCAGAGGTGGCTGCTGCTCGGCGGCCCGTAGGGACGGCGAGCGTGTGTACAGTGTGTGTATGGGTCGCGTCAACATCTATCTTCCCGACGATCTCGCGGCTCGTGCGCGCGCCGCGGGCGTGAACGTCTCGGCGCTGGCGCGGTCGGCACTCGAGTCCGAGCTCGCCGGCAGCGCGACGTCCGACTGGCTCACGCGGGCAGCTCAGCTGCCCGCTCTCGGCGTCGAGCACGAGCAGGTGCTGGATGCGGTCGCCGCTGCTCGCGAGGAGCTCGCGCGCGACGACGACCGTGTCTGAGCTTCTGGTCGTCGACGCGTCCGCGATCGTCGACCTTCTCGCCCCGACACGCTACGCGGCGCCGGTGCGCGACCGCCTCGACGGCGGTGTGTGGCACGCCCCGGCACACCTCGACGCCGAGGTGCTCTCGGCACTCGGGCGCCTCGCGCGCGCCGAGCGACTGCAGGAAGCCGACGTGAAGGCGCGCCTGGAGCTTCTCGCTTCGATGCCCGTGGAGCGCCGCCCGCTGCCCTCCCTCCTGGCGGGCGCGTGGTCCCGGCGCGCAACCCTCCGGCTCGTCGACGCGCTCTACGTGGAGCTGGCCGAGCAACTCGAGGCGCCGCTGATCACGACCGATCAGCGTCTCGGGCGGACGAGCGCGATCGCCGAGACCGTGAGCCCCGCGTCGGCCTGAGCGACGCTCCGCGGTCACATCTGCGCGCGCTCGCGCGTCACCGAGTCAGACCACCGACTTCGGAGCTGACCGATGACCTCGAACCCGGAACCATCCTTTCTCGTCACGACCACCGGCAAGCTGACCCTCGCCCTGCTCTGCGCCATCGCGTTCCTGGACTTCGTCGACGCCTCGATCGTCAACGTCGCCCTGCCCGACATCCGCCGCGAGCTCGGGTTCTCCGTCTCGGCGCTGCAGTGGGTCCCCGCCGCCTACCTGCTCACCTACGGCGGGTTCATGCTGCTCGGCGGCCGGGCGGCGGATCTGCTCGGGCGGCGGCCGGTGCTCGTCGCCGGGATCCTCACGATCGGCGTGTCGTCGCTGATCGGCGGCCTCGCCCAGAGCGAGGGCGTGCTGATCGGCGCCCGGCTCGCCCAGGGGCTGGGGGCGGCGATGACGCTGCCCGCTGCACTCTCGATCCTCACCACCTCCTACCGGGAGGGCCGGGACCGCAACACCGCGCTCGGGGCCTGGGGAGCCATGGGCGGGCTGGCCTCGGCGGCCGGCGTCCTGCTCGGCGGCCTGCTCACGGAGGGCCCGGGCTGGCGGTGGGTCATGTGGGTCAACCCGATCGCCTGCGTCCTCGTGCTCGCCGGCATCTACCGGTTGCTCGACGGCGATCGCCGGCGCGAGCGCGTCCGCGACGTCGACGCGCGTGGCGCGGTGCTCGTCACGGGCGGGATGCTGCTGCTCGTCTACACGCTGGTCGAGGCGCCGAGCGTCGGGTGGGGCGCGCTGCGGACGATCGCCGGGCTCGCCGGGGCGCTCGTGATCCTCGCCGCCTTCGTGGTCAACGAGCAGCGGGCCAGCCGACCCCTGGCGCCGCTCTCGATCTTTCGCATCAACGGCCTCGGGTACGCCGACGCGACGCAGATGGTCGCCGTCTCGGGCTTCATCTCGATGTTCTTCATCCTCACGCTCTACATGCAGGGCGTGCTCGGCTACACACCGATTCAGACCGGGCTCTCCTACCTGCCGCTGTGCGCCGGGTTCGTCGTCTCGGCCGGCGTCGCCTCGCAGCTGCTGACCCGGCTCGGCACCCGGCCGTTGATCGTGGCCGGCGCCCTGATCTCCTCCGGCGCCATGTACTGGCTCTCGCGCATCCCCGTCGACGGGTCGTTCGCCGCCGACATCCTGCCCGGCACGCTGTTGATCTCCCTCGGGTTCGGTCCGGTGTTCGTCGCCGTCACCACCGCCGCCAACGCCGGGGTGCCGGCCGACCGAGCGGGGCTCGCGGCCTCGCTGCTGAACGCCTCGACCCAGCTCGGCGGTGCGCTGGGCCTCGCGATCCTGACCGCGATCGCGGCGGGCCGCACCAACGGCCTGCTGGCGAGCGGCTCGCCGATGCCCGACGCCCTGACCGGCGGCTTTCGCCAGGCGCTGCTGGTCGGCGCGATCCTCATCTTCGCCTCCGCGTTCGTGGGCCTGCGCGCGACGAACACCCAGGGCGAGTCCGGCGCGGAGCCCGGACCCGGCCGGGACCGCGATGACGGTGAGCGGGTGGCGCCGGTCCCGGAGCCCGCGGGTGTCTGAGGCGTCGCGATGAACGACCGAGCGGTCCCCGACGAGGCCTTCGAGCATCACCGGGCGCATCTGACGGGCGTCGCCTACCGCATGCTCGGCTCCCGCAGCGAGGCCGACGACGCCGTCCAGGAGGCGTGGCTGAGGCTCGCCAGGGCGGAGACGGCCGAGATCGGCAACCTGGGCGGCTGGCTCACGACCGTGGTCGCCCGCATCGCCCTCGACATGCTGCGCTCGCGCGCGTCGCGCCGCGAGGAGCCGCTGGACGCCCACGTGCCGGACCCGATCGTCACCCGGCCCGAAGGCAGCGATCCGGAGTACGAGGCGGTGATCGCCGATTCCGTCGGGCTCGCGCTCCTCGTCGTGCTGGAGACGCTGGAGCCGGCCGAGCGCCTCGCCTTCGTCCTGCACGACATGTTCGCCGTGCCGTTTCGCGACATCGCGCCGATCGTCGACCGTTCCCCGGACGCGGCGCGGCAGCTGGCCAGCCGCGGACGCCGCCGCGTGCGGGGGGCGGTGCCCGTCTCGGAGGTCGACGTGGGACGGCAGCGCGAGGTCGTCGACGCCTTCCTCGCCGCCGCGCGCGACGGCGACTTCGAGCGCCTGTGCGCCGTGCTCGACCCGGACATCGTCCTCCGGGCCGACGGGGGCTCCGGCCGCCGCGGTCTGACGAGGGCGGTGCGCGGGGCGCAGCGCGTCGCCTCCGAGGCGCTCGCCTTCGGCCGGCTGGCCCCGTCCGCGCGGCCGGCCCTGGTCAACGGTGCCGCCGGCCTGGTCAACGCCCCTGGGGGCAAGCCGTTCGCCGTCGCCTCGTTCACGGTCCGGGACGGCCGGATCGTCGAGATCGACATCCTCGCCGACCCCGAGCGCATCGCGCGACTCGATCTCGGCTTCCTCGCCGAGTGAGCCGCCACGAGGGGGCCGGTCGGCCGGTGCGCAGGTCCCAGGCTCAGCGCGGCCCGCCGCGCGTAGGTGCCGTCGAGCATCTTCGCGTGCGACGGTAGGCGCGCAGGAGAGGCCCGGCGGGCTCAGGCGGTCGGATTGCTTGCCCTCGGGACCGCCCGTAACATGGCGCGTCGCGTCAGACAGGTCAGGTCGCGAACGTTCATGAAGCGCTTCCTTCCTTCCCAGCTGCAGATCCCCGCCGTCCTGCACCGGAAGGTCATTCCCGCGCCGCCGGAGGTCGTGGCCGTCGCGGCGCCGCGAGCGCTGTGGTGGACGCTCGCCGCGGCCATCGTCCCCATGGTGGCCCTCACGATCTGGCTGGCGCTGGCGAGCGAGCATCTCGAGCGGCCGGTGGCGACCGGCCTGTACTTCGGCTATCTGACGGCCGCGCCGATGCTCATCGGTCTGTACTGGTGGGTGTGCCGTCCGGCGAGCCGATTCGGGCCGCTGCTGGTGGCGTTCGGAATCCTGGCCTGGATCGTCAGCTGGGAGTCCTCGGACTCGCCGTTGCTGTTCGACATAGGCGTCCTGGCCGAGGCACCGGCCTTCTGGCTGACCTTCTACCTGTTCCTCGCCTTCCCGATGGGTCGTCCGGACTCTGCTGCACGTTGGCTGATGGGTGCGCTGGCGCTCGCGGTGGTCGGGTTCTTCCTTCCGTGGGCGCTGTTCTCGCCGGTCATCGCCGGTGGTGGGCCGCTGACGCAATGCGCTCCGAACTGTCCTCCGAACGTGCTCCAGCTCGGCTCAGATCCCGGCCTCGTGGAGGTGGCCGGCAAGGCTGAGACGTACGCAGCCCTGGCGATCACCGTCGCGGTGTTCGTGTTGTACCTGATGCGCCTCCGAGCGCGATCGCGTCCTCGTCGGCGGGCGCTCATGGCGGTTGCCGTCACGTCGCTGCTGTTCCTGCCGGCGTACTTCGCCTTCAACTTCAGCGCGTGGATCCTTCATCTGGACGTGGCGACGCTCGACGCGCTGGCGTGGGGCATCGTGGGCGCCCGCATCCTGCTGCCGCTGGGCTTTCTCATCGCGTTGCTGCAGGCGCAACGGTTCGCGGGCCGGGCGCTGCAGCGCATGCTCGAGTGTCTTGTCACCCGGCCCACACCGGAGCAGTGGCGTGAGACGATCGCGGCGTCGCTCGACGATGCCTCGCTGCGGCTCGGGTACTACGACCTGGACACGGGCCGTTTCCTGGCGTCCGACGGGACGCCGGTCACACCGCCGCCGGCAGGTGCCGGCCGGACGTGGCTGCCGCTCGAGCGAGACGGGCGGGGCGTCGCGGCAATGGTGATCGACGAGACCCTGGCCGAGGACCCGGAGTTGGTGCGGGCAGCAACGTCGGCGACGCTCGTGGCGGTGGAGAACGGCGCCCTCGAAGGCGAACTGCGCGCCTCACGGGCGCGGATCCTCGAGGCCGGGCACGCTGAACGGCGGCGGATCGAGCGCGATCTGCACGACAGCACGCAGCAGCGTCTGGTCTCGCTGCGAGTTCACCTCACGCTCGCCGGCGAGCAGCTCGACGGCTCGGACGAGCGGGAGATGCTCGAGCGCCTCGGCGTCGACGTCGAGGATGCCATCGAGGAGCTGCGCGCCGTCGCGCAGGGCATCTATCCGGCCGTGCTCGGTGACCGGGGTGTCGGCGCGGCGGTCAGGGCGGTCGCCCGGACCTCGGCGATCCCCATCCGCATCCGAGACGAGTGGCGCGGCCGCCGGCCCGAGGCGGTCGAGACGACGGTGTACTTCTGCTGCCTGGAGGGCCTCCAGAACGCGGCCAAGCATGCGGGACGGGGAGCCTCCGTCGTGGTCCGCCTCTTCGAGGACGACGGCCATGTCGGCTTCAGCGTCGCGGACGACGGCGCCGGGTTCGATCCCGGCACCGTTGAGCGCGGCAACGGCCTGACCAACGTCGCCGACCGAGTCGCCGCGGTGGGCGGCTCGCTCGAGATCGACTCGGCGAGCGGGCAAGGCACCCGCCTGACGGCCAACATCCCCGTCTAGCGAGCCGGCCCTCGCTCAGGTGCGCGAAACGATGAACGGCCGCCCCGCGGAGCGACCACCTCCGGTACCGGCTCAATCACGCACGATGCAGCGGAAGCCGATGTGCCCGGTCGACGTGTCGATCGCCTCCCCTTGGCGAGCTGCCGGCCGGTACCGCAGGCAGTAGTTCGGCGCACACAGGTGCGAACCGCCCTTGATGACGCGGCGCGGGATGTCGCCCCCAGGATCGGGCGCGCAGCAAGGACTGGCCGCCTCCGCGGCGGCAAAGGGGTCGCACGTCCACTCCCACACGTTCCCGGTCATGTCGAAGAGGCCGTAGCCGTTCGGCTGGAAGGCGCCGACCGGCGAGGTGCCCTCGTAGCCGTCGCGGCACAGGTTCTGCCACGGGAACTCTCCCTGCCAGGTGTTCGCCATCGCCTTGCCGTCGGGAAAGGCTTCGTTCCCCCAGGCGTAGACGGCCGCTTCGAGGCCTCCACGCGCGGCGTACTCCCACTCGGCCTCGGAGGGCAGCGCCTTGCCGGCCCAGGCAGCGTATGCCCGCGCATCCTCGAACGCCACCTGGGTGACGGGGTGGCGCGCGCGCGAGTATGTGTCGCTGACCGGACCCTCGGGCCGGTTCCACCACGCGCCCGGCACGTACGCCCACCACTGCCGATAGTCACGCACGTCGACCGGTCCGCGCGTGCGGCGGAACACGAGCGCCCCCGGCACCAGTGCGTCCGGGTCGGCGTCGGGGTAGGCGGCGGGGTCGAGCGGGCGCTGGGCCACCGTGACGTAGCCCGTCGCCTTCACGAAGCGGCGGAACTCCGCCACCGTGACGGGGCGCTCATCGATCCAGAAGCCCTCCACCTCGACGCGGCGGACCGGCCGCTCCTCGGGATAGAAGTCCTCGGATCCCATGAGGAAGGACCCGGCCGGGATCCACGCCATCCCATCCCGAGCGCACGACGCGGGTGACGAGCCGGCTGGTGCTGACATGGGTGCACCGTCGCGCGGCGCGGCACCTCCGCCAAGGGGGTGGGCGGGTGTGCGACGGGGCAGCGCACACCCCCGGTAGGCGAGCGTCTTGCGTCAGACCGACTCGTTGCGGAACGTGAGCGCCGCCTCACCCGCTGGTGGATCCTGCGCGCCCTGCGACTCAGCCGGCTATCGCGGCGACGATCTCGGGCGTCAGGAAGCCTTCGGCGAACGGGATGCCGTCCGTCTCGATGATGGCCTGCTTGAGGCCGCGCGCCCACAGGTGCTCGAAGATGATGAAGCCGGCTGACGTCCCCGGATCGAGCGTCTCGGCGACCTCGCGGATGTCCGCCGCCGACAGCCGGAAGGCAGTGGCCGGGCCCTCCCCCGGCTCGCGGTCGCCGTGCTCGGCAGCGTCCTCGAACAGCATGGTCAGACCCTCGCCATCTGGCCCGCCGTCGTAGTCCATGCGGACCAGCGCCCCGGTCGGCTCGTCGCGGTGCAGGAACACGAAGTCCAGCACGCGGATCGTGTTGGAGCGCTCCAGCTGGTCGATCTGCTCGGCGATACGTCCCTCAAAGCGGGCTCCCTCGCGGAAGCCCACCACCAAGATCTGCACGGGACCGGTGGTCTGCGGCATGTCTGTCCTCCTCTGGCCTGAGCGTCGCAGGGCACGGCCCCACCCGGCAAGCGAGCGCGCATCCCCCGGTCCGTGGTGCGTGCTTCCCCAGTCGGGCGGGTAGGCAGGCTGTCCTTGCGGGTGCACGACGCCCATGCTTGTCGTGGAGCAGATGTCGCCCGCCGACCTCTCAGCCGAACTTGTCCGGGTGGTCGCCGTTGACGACCAGCCGCCGTTCCGCGAGGCTGCGCGGCGCGTCGTCGATGCGACGGCGGGGTTCGGGTGGGCGGGCGAGGCCGGCTCGGGCGCGGAGGCGGTCGACCTCGTACGGGCATGTAGGCCCGACATCGTGATCATGGACGTCCGGATGCCGGGCATGGACGGCATCGAGGCCGCGCGGCGGGTGATCGCCGAGCGCCCACATGTGGCGGTCCTGCTCGTGTCCGCAGAGCCGCTGGCCAGCCCGGCCGCGGACCTGCTGCGGTCGCACGCCGTGGCGTTCTCCCGCAAGCACGAATTCGGGCCCGCGCTGCTGCGCCTGCTCAAGCTGCGTCAGGGCTCCAGCCCGGCGCCCGGCACCCAGCCCTGACCACTGCCCCGCACCCGGCGCCGCCCTGGGCGCACGCCGCTGGGCCTCGCGGGGAGGTACGCCCCCCACCGACCGGCAGGCTGGCGCCGTTGCCCGCCGACGGCGATGGCTGCGACGCTTGAGTCCCCGTGCCCGACGAGCCCTCCGGAACCGGCCCCGCGTCCTACGGCGAGCCCGTGGCGTGGAAGCCCGAGACGCCGCGGCTCGGCGTCGTGCGCTTCCTGCTCGGGTGGGCGATCGCGGCAGCCGCGGTCGGTGTGTCGGTGTGGCTCGCGCCAGGAGCGGAGATCGAGCGGGCGGGCGCCGCGCTCCTCGTGGCGGCCCTGATCGGCGTGCTCAACGCGGTGCTGCCACCGGTGCTGGCGGCACTCCGCCTCCCGTTCACGCTCCTCACGGGCTTCCTGCTGGTGCTCGTGGCGGACGCCCTCCTGTTGCTGCTCGCCGGAGATCTGCTCTCCGACGACGTGCACGTCGACAACTTCGGTGACGCGCTGCTGACCTCGCTGCTCATCGCCGCGGTGAGCATGGCGCTGCAGGTGCTCCTCGGCACGAACGACGACACGGAGTACACCGTGCGGGTCACGCGCCGCGTCGCGCGCCGCCTGGGCGCCCATGAGGTCACCGACGTCGCCGGGATCGTCTTCCTCGAGATCGACGGGCTCGCGCTGCCCGTGCTGCGGGCGGCGCTGCGCGACGGGAGCGCGCCGAACATGGCCCGGTGGATCACCGACGACGGCTACCGTCTCACCGAGTGGGAGACGGACCTGTCCTCGCAGACCGGCGCCAGTCAGGCCGGGATCCTGCTCGGGTCCAACGACGACATCCCCGCGTTCCGCTGGGTCGAGAAGGAGGACCAGCGGATGCTTGTGTGCTCCTCGCCCTCGGACTGCGCGGAGATCGAGCGCCGGCACACGACGGGGGTCGGCCTGCTGGCCGACGGCGGGGCAAGCCGGGGCAACCTGCTGTCGGGGGATGCGGACGACGTCATCCTCACGGTCAGCCGCACCGACGCCGAGCGCAAGGCCAATCCCGGCTACCGCGCCTTCCTCGCGAACGGCTTCAACGTCACCCGGGCGCTCGTGCTCTTCCTGTGGGAGATCGGGCTCGAGCTGTCGGCGTCGCTGCGGGCAAAGCGTCGCGACGTGCGGCCCAGGGGGCACCGCGGTGGTCCGTATCCGCTGATCCGCGCGGCGATGTGCGTGATCGTCCGCGACCTGATCGTCTTCGGCGTGCTCACCGACATGATGCGCGGCCGACCCGCGATCTACGCGACCTTCTCGAGCTACGACGAGGTGGCCCATCATTCGGGGCTCATGCGGGCCGACACGCTCGAGGCGCTGCGCAAGCTCGACCAGCAGTTCGGCCGTCTTGCCACGGCGCGGCGCTACGCCCCGCGCCCGTACGAGATCGTGGTGCTCTCCGACCACGGCCAGACCCAGGGCGCGACGTTCAAACAGCGCAACGGCTACGGGCTCGACGAGTTGGTGGAGCGGTCGCTCGACAGCGGGCGCGTCGCGAGCTTTGCAGGTGGCGACGAGCAGCACGCGATGGTGGGCCACGCGGTCGACGAAGCGACGGGGCGCCGGGACAAGAAGCGCCCGAAGTCGGATGTCTCGGAGCGCGAGGTCGTCGTCCTCGGCTCCGGGAACCTCGGGCTCGTCTACCTGATGGAGGGCACGCACCGGCTCACGCTCGAGGACATCCAGAAGCGCCACCCCGAGCTCGTCCCCGCGCTCCGCCGCCACCCGCACATCGGGTGGGTGCTCGCGCACTCGGCCCAGCACGGCGCCGTGGTGCTCGGGCCGGCCGGCGAGCGCCACCTCGAGACGGATCGCGTCGAGGGCGAGGACCCGCTGGCGGCGTTCTCCCCCACGGCGCCCGGGCACCTGCTGCGCACCGACCGCTTCGCGCATGTCGCCGACCTCATGGTCGGAAGCTTCTACGACCCGGTCCTGGACGAGGGCTGTGCCTTCGAGGAGCTGATCTGCTTCCACGGCGGTCTCGGCGGCCCGCAGACTCGGCCGTTCATCCTGTATCCACCCGGGCTCCCGCAGCCCGCGAACCCGATCGTGGGGGCCGCCGCGGTGCACGCCGTGCTCTCGAACTGGCGCAGCACCCTGCAAGGCGACGACGCGCATCTCGCGCCACCGGCCCCGGTATCCGCCACCGGCTCAACCCGAGGATCGTGACATGAACGCTCCGCCCCCGAAGGGTCCAGTGCAGCTGCTGCTCTCGCGCTTCGACGCCGACGCGCGGTTCGAGGGTCGGCTCGTCGGCGCGCTCGAGCGGATGGAGTCCGGCGGCACGTTGCGCCTCATCGAGGCGCTGTTCATCGCGCGCGACGCCGGAACGGGCGAGCTCGCCGCCCTCGACCTGCGCAGCCGCGGCGCCGGCAGCCTCGTCGGGCCGCTGATCGACTTCCGGCTCGATCCGCACGGGCGCCGCCGCGCGACCGAGCGTGCACTCGGCGCCGACGGCGGCGACACGCTCCGCGCGCTGGGGACCGCGCTCGCGCCCGGCTCGGCGATCGCGGCCGTGCTCGTCGAGCACACCTGGGCGCGGGTGCTCGACGACGCCGTGGCGCAGTCAGGCGGGAGATCGCTGTCCAGCGGCTTCGTCGAGGCCGACACCCTGTCGGACCTCGCCGCCCTGCTGGTGGCCGCGGCGAGCGGCGACTGACGGGAACGCACCACCCGCCCCGGCGGGCAGGCACCCTCGCCGCGCATTCAGGGCCCGCCGGATACTCGGAGCTCCCCGCGACGAGGAGAGACCAGTGCCCCAGGACGGACACGCCGGCCGCGAGGTCCTGCCGATTCCCGACCGCCGCCACGCGGCGCTCACGACCTACGACGCCAAGGACCCGGACACCTCGTTCGCGCCGATCGAGCCCCTCCGTCCTCCGGCCGATGCACCGAACGTGCTCGTCGTCCTGATCGACGACTGCGGCTTCGGCGCGTCGAGCGCGTTCGGCGGCGCGATCCAGACGCCCAGCGCCGAACGGCTCGCCGCCGGCGGCCTCAAGTACAACCGCTTCCACACGACGGCGTTGTGCTCCCCGACGCGCGCGGCGCTGCTCAGCGGGCGCAACCACCACATGGTCGGCATGGGCGGCATCACCGAGATCGCCACCGCGGCCCCGGGCTACAGCTCCCAGCGGCCGAACGACTGCGCCCCGCTGGCGGAGATCCTCAAGCTCAACGGCTACTCGACCGCCCAGTTCGGCAAGTGCCACGAGGTGCCCGTGTGGGAGACGAGCCCGATGGGGCCGTTCGAGAACTGGCCCACGGGCAGCGGCTTCGAGTACTTCTACGGCTTCATCGGCGGCGAGGCGCATCAGTACTACCCGGCGCTCTATGAGGGGACGACCCCCGTAGAGCCGGACCGCACGCCTGAGGAGGGTTACCACCTCATGGGCGACATGACCGACAAGGCGATCAAGTGGGTGCGCCAGCAGAAGTCCCTGATGCCCGACAAGCCGTTCTTCGCGTACTTCGCGCCCGGCGCCACGCATGCCCCGCACCACGTGCCCAAGGACTGGGCGGACAAGTACGCCGGTCGCTTCGACGCCGGGTGGGACGCGCTACGCGATGAGGTCTTCGCGCGTCAGAAGCAGCTCGGCGTCATCCCGGCCGACGCGGAGCTCACCCCCCGCCACGACGAGATCCCCGCGTGGGACGAGATGCCCGAGGAGCTCAAGCCGGTGCTGCGACGCCAGATGGAGGTCTACGCCGGCTTCCTGGAGTTCACCGACCATCACGTGGGCCGACTGTTCGACGCGCTCGAGGACCTCGAGGTGTTCGACAACACGCTCGTCTACTACATCATCGGCGACAACGGCGCGTCGGCCGAGGGCACGCTGAACGGCACGTTCAACGAGATGATCAACTTCAACGGCGCCGCGGCCCTCGAGACGCCGGAGTTCCTGCTCGAGCACCTCGACGAGTTGGGCGGTCCCGACTCCTACAACCACTACGCGGTCGGCTGGGCGCACGCCATGGACACGCCGTACCAGTGGGCGAAGCAGGTGGCCTCCCACTTCGGCGGGACCCGCAACGGCACGATCGTGCACTGGCCCGCCGGCATCGAGGCGAAGGACGAGATCCGCACGCAGTTCTCGCACGTGATCGACGTCGCGGCGACGGTGCTCGACGCCGCGGGGCTGACCCAGCCGACGTTCGTGAACGGGATCCAGCAGACGCCGATCCAGGGCGCGAGCATGCGCTACTCGTTCGACGACCCCGGCGCGGACGAGCGCCACGAGACGCAGTACTTCGAGATGTTCGGCAACCGCGGCATCTACCACAAGGGCTGGACCGCGGTGACGCGGCACAAGACGCCGTGGGTGCTCGTCGGCGAGGAGGTCCCCGCGTTCGACGACGACGTGTGGGAGCTCTACGACACCGGGGTCGACTGGACCCAGTTCGAGGACCTCTCGGCGCAGCACCCTGAGAGGCTTCATGCGCTCCAGCGGCTGTTCCTCATCGAGGCGACGAAGAACAACGTCCTGCCGCTCGACGACCGCGCCGCCGAGCGGCTTCTCCCCGAGGTCGCCGGCCGGCCCACGCTCGTGAAGGGCAACCGGCAGCGGCTCTTCAGCGGGATGGGACGCCTTTCGGAGTCCTCGGTCGTCGTCATCAAGAACCGGTCGCACGCGGTGACGGCGGAGGTCGTCGTGCCGGAGGGCGGCGTGGAGGGCGTGATCATCGCCCAGGGCGGCAGCATCGGCGGCTGGGCGCTGTACGTCAAGGACGGCCGGCTGCGCTACTGCTACAACCTGTTCGGCATCCAGCGCTTCTACACGGGAAGCGACCGGGAGATCCCGGCGGGCACCCACCAGGTCCGGATGGAGTTCGACTACGACGGCCCGGGGATGGGCAAGGGTGGGAAGGTCGCCCTCTTCGTGGACGGCGAGCAGGTCGGAGGGGGCGACGTGGCCGCGACCGCGGCGATGGTCTTCTCGGCCGACGACACGTGCGACGTCGGCAAGGAGGGCGGCGCGCTGGTGGCCGATGACTACCCGGTCCCCAACGACTTCACCGGCGAGGTGACCTGGGTGGAGATCGACGTCGACGAGGCGGCGAAGGACGCCGACCATATGCTCGACAGCGACGAGCTGCTACGCGTGGCGATCGCCCGGCAGTAGGGCGGTCACGTCCTCGGGGGCGCCGATCGGCACGACGCCGGAGATCAGCGTCCCGCTGCCGGACGAGCTGACGATGGTCAGCCGGCCGTGGACGGCGCCCAGGCGGTCCTCCATGTTGCGCAGGCCAACGCCCCCGTTGACACTCGCGGGGTCGAACCCGGGGCCGTCGTCGCTCACCTCGAGGCGGAGCTGCTGCTCGTCAGCGGTGAGGCGCGCCGCGACGCGCGCCTCCGGCCCGGCGTGCTTCGTCGCGTTCTGAACCGCCTCCAGGTAGCAGTAATAGACCGCCGACTCGATCTCGGGCGGGTAGCGGCCGATCCGGCGGCCGGTCACCTCGATCGCGCGCGGGCCCCGCAGCCCCACGGCACGCAGCGCGGGGAGGAGCCCGTGGTCGGCGAGGAGGCTCGGGAAGATCCCGTGGGCGAGGTCGCGCAGCTCCTCGATCGCCGCGTCGAGATCGCCTTCGAGCTCCATGAGCCTGGCGTGGATGGCCGGATCGCCCGCCGCCTGCTCGCTGGCGATCGCCAGGCGGATGCGCAGCGCCACGAGGCGCTGCTGCGCGCCGTCGTGGAGATCGCGCTCGAGCTTGCGCCGCTCGCCCTCGCTCGTCGCCACGATCCGGCTCCGCGAATCACGCAACTCGTCCACCGACCCCCTCCAGGCGGCCTCGAGCTCCGCATTCTCCTGCACCAGCAGCACGACCGCGCCCGCCGCCTGCAACAACTCGGGTTCCTCCGCGAGCTGCGGATCATGCACGATCGCGGCCGCCGCCTGCCCATCACGCTCCACCTCGGTCAACCGACGCCCAGAGCCCGGAACCGGATCGGGCCCCTCCAGCACCGCGCCCTCCGCGTCGACCCACCTACCGGTGCGGCGGTCGTGGAACGCCAGCCGCATGGTGGGATCCCCGAGTGGTCCGCGCAGCATCGCCTCCAGCTCGCTCGGCCGCGGGCGGCGCAGCGACTCGATCACCACCCGCCGCAGCATCCGGCCGGCGAACAGCTCCGCCGCGAACAGCGCGAGCAGGAAGCCGTACCAGACGGCGGACCGGGTCCCGACGATCGTCCACTGGATGACGCTGAAGAACCCGCCCGGCTCCACGTCGAGCAGCCTCGTCGTCTGGTACGTGGCCTGCGAGACGAGGAAGACCAGCGCGACGGGGGCACCGACCGCCAGGGCGCGCCGTCGCGGTGGCGTGCCCGTGACCAAGCGCCACACGAGGAGCGCGATGGTCGCCAGCGCGACGAGGATCAGACCAGACTCGCCGACGTGCAGCAGGTCGAGCGCCAGCGACGGGTCCGACAGGAGGTTGAGGCCGTTATCGGGGCAGGCTGGGCGGCACTGCGCGATCGAGCTCCGGCCGGCGAGCTGCGGCGAGATCAGCACGAGCACGATGAGCACCCCGGGGACCGTCACGGCGCCCGCGGCGACAATCGCCCGTTCCGCCCGGCCGTCGAGGCGGCCACTCGGGAAGGTGACGATGAGCGCGAGGGTGAAGAGGTAGATGACCCCGTCCCAGAGGACACCGATGCCGAACAGCACCGGCTCGCTCGACGACTGGAGCACGAACGGCGCCCCTGCCACGAAGCCCATGGCCACCAGCAACGGACCGAAACGGCTCTCCGGTCTGCGCCGCAGCCAGTACAGGCCGACGAGCACCGGGCCGAGGATCAGGTCGGCCTTCTGCGCCGCGAGCCAGCCCGGGTGCACGAGGAAGTCGGCGCGCGCGGTCACCCATACCGCCAGCGCGGCGAGCACGGCGGCGACGATCGCGACCGGCGCCTGGCGCTCGGCCAGCCATCGGGACGCGAGCCACTGACGCGGCAAAGTAGCACGGGCGCGTGGGGCCTCCACAGCGACATGAGTCTGCTCGGACATCTGCTCTCAGCGGGCCGGACCTCGGTACCGGGACGCTATCCGGCCGGCCGGCCGAAGTCACGGCCACCCGCACACCACGCTCGGTCGGATCTAGTGATGCGCCGGCGGCCGGCACCGGTCATGGTGGGTCCGACATGAGCCCGGAAGTGCTCGCGTTCGGCGTGATCAGCGGCCTACGCCCGGCGACGAGCCAGGCGGCGGTGGTGGCGCTGCTCAAGACGCCCGACCCGCGCCGCAGGCTCCTGTTCTTCCTGGTGGCCGGCTTCACGGTGAGCATGGCCATCGGCCTGCTGTGTGTCCTCGCCCTCCACGGCGCCCAGGTCAACCTCGGCGGCTCGACGTTCACGGCGGTGTTCGACCTGGTCGCCGGGGTGGCGGCGCTCGCGTTCGCGATCGGCTACCGCATCGGGCGGGTCAGCGCGCGGCGCCGCGAGCCGCGCGGCGGCCGATCCACCGGCTCCTCCGCGCGGCTTGCCAGGACGCTCCGCAGCCCGTCGGTGACGACCGCCGCCGTCGCCGGCGCCGCGACGCACGTCCCGGGCCTCATCTACCTCGCCGCGTTGAACGCCATCGCGGCAGACGCGCCGCCGCCGGCCAGGGCGGCGGTCGAGGTCGCGATCTACAACGCGCTGTGGTTCGCGATCCCCGCCGCGGCCCTGGCGCTCGCCGTCCTGCGGCCCGGCAGGGCACCGGACTACCTCGACCGCGCCACGATCTGGGGTCGCGAGCACGAGCAGGGCCTCGTCCTCGCGACGTTCGCCCTGCTCGGGGCCTACCTCACGATCAAGGGTGCCGTCCGGCTCTTCTAGGTCAGACCTGCTCGATCGCCGCCAGCGCCTCGTGCTCGGCCTGCTCGAAGTCGCCCGTGATGCGCTTCGTCACGTGCCGGCGCGACCGCACCACGGCCTGCTCGATGCGTGACGCGTCGTTGTCGATGCCGATGACGATCAGGGCCGCATCGCCGTCGTCGAGCAGCGCCCCGATCTCCCTGGCGTCCTCGCGGCTGGTGCCATGGGCGAGGTGACCCATCCAGGCGCCGATACCGGCCCCGGCAGCGGCCATGCCGCCCACGGTCAGAGCCGGCAGGAGGAACGGGAAGACGACCGCGGTCGCCGCGCCCGCCGCCAGGCCGGTCCAGCCGCCGTGCTGAGTCGGCTTCTCGGTCTTGTGGATCTTGACCTTGCCGTCCGCCCGCCTGACGACGACGGCGGCGTCGTAGGACCCGATGTCGCCGGCCTTGTGCAGGGCCCTGATCGACTCGTAGTCGGCGTTCGCGTCGGCGTCCCCGTCATAGACGGCGGCGAAGAAGAACATCGGCTTGTCGCTCATGCGAGCCACCCTTCCTGTTGGTGTCTGGTCACGCCCCGTACGGGGTCACGTCGAGCAGTCGATCGGGGCGAGCGCCTTCTCGTAGCTGCTCTCGAGGCCCTGCAACGCGGTCTTGATCTGCTGCTTGCCATCGCTGGCCCCGAGGCCCGCGACGAGCTGCCGGCCGACGCCGGCGACGTCGGACTTGAAGGTCTGGCCGGCCGTCTGGACCTGCTGCTTGCGATCGCCCTTCAGGTCCTTCTGCGCGTCGGCGATCTGCGAGAGACTGTCGCCGATCGCCTGCAGGCTCGACTGCAGGCCACCCAGCGACGCGGTCGAGACGTTCGTGGACTTGAGCTTGTCCACCTGCGTCTTGATGTCCCCCCGCGCCGAGCACACCTTCGTCTGGGCCCGGTCCTCAGCGGACTTCCCGCCGCACGCGGAGACCGCCAGGGCCAGGGCGAGGGCGAGCGCGACGCCGGCGAGCTTGCGGATCATGACCTGACCGTCGCATCTCGTGCGGTCCCGCGGCAATGGCCCGCACCGGTGCATCACGCACGGGCAGACACGACACGGTCCGGGATGCCGGCACGCATCCTCTCGAGGAGCAGGAGCAGCGCGCCGGCGAGAAAGCACAGCGCGCCGAGGACCGTGGTGAAGTTGGCGGCGGCGAGATCAAGGACATCGCCCGTGTCGGGCACGATGTAGCTCGCCACGGCGGACAGCGCGAACGCCACCGACCCCGCCAGGTTGACCGTCGCGATCCACCCTTCGGGCTGCCGGCGGTGACGGCTGGTCCCGGGGTCGCGCACCTCCGCCCAGCCGAGCGCGCTCGCGATGAGGAAGCAGGCACACCCGAACACGTCGGGTGACCAGATCAGGCGGTTCTCCGCCGCGGTCGAGAGCCCGGTCTGCAGGGCGTCATACGTGCTGAGGTTGAAGAACAGCGTGCCGGCGAGCTGGACCGTCGTCGCCCACCAGTCGATGCGGCGGGGCTCGAAGCTGAGCACGCGCAGCCGCTTGCGCGCGCCCGTTCCCGCCGGACCGCGGTCGGCGTTGATGGCCTCCAGGTACTGCAGCCCGGCCGCGGCGGTGAAGCAGATCGAGCCGGCGAAGAAGACCGCGGCATCCGCCGCCGCCCCGACGAGCCCCACGAAGCCCGGGAACGGCCCGACTGCGAAGCAGGCGGAGCCGACAGCGAAGAGGACCCCGATCCACCATGAGACGCGCCGCTCCGTCCGCCGGCCCGAGGCGCCGGAGCGCGACAGCAGCGAGGCGCCCTTGCGGTGGGTGCGCGAGTGCCACTCCGTCGTGCCGCCGTCGTCACGCCGGTACGTGACGTGGGTCGTGAACGGCCCGACGCTCCGGCGGTCAACGGCGCTCCAGCCGGGCGGTGTCTTCGGGTAGCTCGCCACTCAGCAGGCCTCCAGGGCCACGATCGGCGTCGAGCGGTGGACGCGGAGCTGCAGCATGGGATCGCCATCCCACTCGATCGGCGCAGGGTGGAAATCATCCGATCCAGATGACGTTCTGCCGATCGGCGTGCGCATAGGATCCAGACGTGCCGGGTCCGAACCCGCCGCCCGATCCCCAGGCGCTGCTGCGGAGCCGGAGCTACTTCCAGCTCCTGCTGCTCGCCGCCGTCCTCGGGGTGCCGGTCTCCGCCGCGTCGTACGGGTTCCTCGCGCTGGTCGCTCGGCTGCAGACGGCGCTGTTCACCGACCTGCCGAAGACGCTCGGGTTGGATTCCGCGCCCGTGTGGTGGCCGTTGCCACTGCTCGCACTCGCGGGGCTGCTCACCGCGCTGGCGATCCGCTACCTGCCCGGAACCGGTGGCCACTCGCCCGCAGACGGCTTCCAGGCCTCGGGCCCGCTGCCGCCCGCCCAGCTCCCGGGCGTCGTGTTGGCCGCCCTCGCGACGCTCGCCTTCGGGGCCGTCCTCGGCCCCGAGGCGCCCCTGATCCTGCTGGGCAGCGGGCTCGGGGTGCTCGCCGTCCGATTGGCGGGGCGTGACGCGCCACCCACGGCGGCCGCGGTGATGTCGGCGACCGGCAGCTTCGCGGCGATCAGCTCGCTGCTCGGCTCGCCGTTGATCGGCGCGTTCCTGCTGCTGGAGGCCTCCGGCCTGGGGGGCCCGATGCTCGGCCTTGTGCTCTTGCCGGGCCTGTTGGCCGCCGGGCTCGGCACGCTGATCTTCCTCGGACTGGGCTCGCTCACCGGTCTGGGCACCTTGAGCCTCGCGATCCCGGGACTTCCGCCGTTCGACCACCTGACGCTCGCGCACTTCGGCTACGCCGTCGCCTTCGGGCTGCTTGCACCGTTCCTCGGTCGCGGCATCACGTTGCTCGCGGTCCGGGTGCGCTCGCGGGTCGAGCCGCGCATGCTGCTGCTCACGCCCGTCCTGGGGCTGGCGATCGCCGGACTGGCGATCGGCTTCAGCGAGGCGACCGGCAAGCCGGCGTCGGAGGTCCTGTTCTCGGGGCAGTCGGCCCTCGGCGGACTGATCAGCCAGGCCGCCGGCTGGTCGGTCGGTGCGCTGCTGCTGCTCGTGCTGTGCAAGGGACTGGCCTACGCGCTGTCGTTGAGCGCCTTCCGCGGCGGCCCCGTCTTCCCGGCGATGTTCATCGGCGCGGCCGCCGGGCTCGCCGCCTCACACCTCCCGGGGCTCGAGGTCATTCCCGCCGCCGCGATGGGCATTGGCGCGATGTGCACCGTCATGCTGTCGCTGCCGCTGACCTCCACGATGCTGGCCACGCTGCTCCTCGGAGCCGACGGCCTGGCGGTCATGCCGGTCGTCATCGTCGCGGTCGTGGTGGCCTACGTCGTCACTGCGCGGATCACGCCACCCGGCCACCCTCAGGCCCGTGAGCGGCCGGCGAAGTCGCCGACGATCACGCCGATGACGGTCACGAGGTAGAGCTGGCCGACGAGCATCTCGACGACGGCGAGAGCGTGTCCCGCCGGTGTGGCGGCCGTCAGGTCGCCGAAGCCGGTCGTCGTGAGCACCGTGAAGCTGTAGTACACCCGCTCACCCTGGGACGCATCGCCGCCCCGGGCGAAGTAGGAACCATCGCCGATCTCCGCGACGAGGCTCACGAGCCACGCGAAGATCAGGCCGGTCAGGACGTAGATCGTCAGCGCCCCCGCGACGACCTGGAGCGTCACACCGTGCAGCCGCACGAGCCGGAGGAGGCCACCGACGAGCGCGACCAGGATGCCCACCGTCAGCAAGCCGTTCGTCGCCAGAACCACGGGAAGCGGAAGCGCACCGAGCGCGATGGCGCCGACGACGACCGCCGCCGCGACGCCGAGCCCGCGGGCGCGGGCGTTGCGCACGGCGCGTCGCTCACGCGACGTGGCCACGACGACGAGAAGCGCCGAGCCCTCGAGACCGCACACGATCGCACGGGTCGCATTCCCCGCAGGCGCCACGGTGACGAACACGAGCAGTGCGAGCGTCAACACGAACACCGCGCCGTACCGGAACTCCGCACGCCGAGCGTCCGCCGCCTGCCCTGCCGTGTCGGCGGTCATGACGTCACACGTCGAGCAGCCCGAGCTGGCGAGCTCGCGAGACGGCTTCGGAGCGGCCCGAGACGTCGAGCTTGCGGTAGACGGCGTTGGCCTGCGTCTTGACGGTGTTCGCCGAGACGTGGACGCGCTCGCCGATCTCCCGGAAGGAGTGGTGGGTGGGAAGGAAGCCCAGGATCCTGAGCTCCGCCGTCGTCAGCGAGGGGGGCGGGACGCTCGGCGCCCCGATGACCGCCTCGAGCCGCGCCAGCGCGTCCTCGAGCCACGCCTCGAGCCACGCCGCGCCCATGAGTCGGCCGATCGCGCGGCTCGCGTCGTCGAGCAGGTGGCGGGCGCCGCTGCGGTCGCTCAGCCGGATCGCCGCCCGCGCGAGCACGACCGAGAGCTCGACGTCGTACCAGGCGGCGAAGTCCGTCAGCTGCGCGCGGAGGTCGCGCGCGTCGCGGAAGTCGCGCTGCGCCTCCTCGACACTCCCGCGGTGGGCGCGCACGAGTGCCGACGCCGCGAGGACGAGCGCGGCACCGGGATAGGTGTCGAGGCGGTACCGCTCGACCTGCGCGCGGGCGCGGATGACGAGCGCGCCCGCCTCCTCCCAGTGCTCCCGCTCGATGGCGGGCAGCGCGAGCTGCGTCAAGCACAGCGCGTGGACGTCGGGGGCGGTCACCGCGGCACGGCGAGCGCCCTCCTGGAGCTGCTGGACGGCGTCGCCTTCGTCGCCTGCGAGTTGGGCGGCGGTGCCCGCGAGCAGGCAGCACGTCGCCCGGCCCGGATCCCCGTCCGGCGTGAGGTCGAAGGCGCACGCGGCTTCGGCCCGCATGCGGGCGAGCCCGTCGCGCGCCAGCGCCGCGCGCATGATGCGGGCGGCCGCCTCGACCGCGGGTGAGGACACCGGCGCGGCCGCCGCGGCCTGCGCCCAGTGCTCCACGAGATGACCCTGGCCGGACGCGAACTGGGTGCTCGCAGACGCGAGCGCGAGCGTCGGCGTGGCCCGGCGGTCGGCGTCGGTGAACCGGCTCAGCCATCCCTCGACCCTCTGCCTGTCGCCGTGGCTCACCGCGCGCGGCGCCACGCTCCAGATCAGCCTCCCAGCGGCCGTGATGTCGCCGGCGCTGATCGCATGTCGCACGGCGCGATCGTCCTCGCCGGCGTCGCGGAAGCAGTCGCTGGCGCGGCGGTGCAGCTCGGTCGCGCGCTCGGGCTCGAGCCGCCGCAGTTCCGTGCGCAACATCTCCGCCAGGAGCCGGTGATGGCGGAAGCGCTCGTCCGAGCGATCGAGGGGGATCAGAAGCCCATGCTGCCGGCGGAGCTCCACCAGCGCGGCACCCGAGCCGTCGCGTTGCAGGACCCGGTCGCAGAGCTCCCCGGTCAGCGTCGCGAGCACCGACGTCTCGAGCAGGAAGCGGCGCAGCTCCGGCGACAGCACGCCGAGGACCTCGTCGCGCACGAAGTCGGCGACCAACCGGTCGGCCCCACTGAAGGCCGCGGCGCTCTCCGGCAGGGACCGGTCGCCCAGCGTGATCGCCCCGAGCGAGAGCGCCGCCGCCCACCCCTCCGTGCAGCGCACGAGCCGCGCGACGTCTTCGCGACCGAGCTCGAGGCCGGCGAGCTCGAGCATCGCCGCGCTCTCGCCGACGTCCATCGCCAGGTCACGTGGGCCGAGCTCCACCACGCGTCCCTGCGCGCGCAGGCGGGCGAGGGGCAGCTGAGGCGGAGTTCGCGACGCGAGCGCCAGCGTGACCTCCGCGGGCAGCCGCAGGAGCAGCGCGGCGAGCGCCACGTGCGCCGCCGGCTCGTGAAGCGCCTGGAGATCGTCCAGGACGAGCACGAGACGACCCGTCCCCCGCTGCGGCGCGACGCGGTCGAGGGCGAGACCGACCGACGCGTCCAGGCACGCCGGATCGTTGTCCTCGGCGTCGAGGGTGACCCACGCGAAGGGCCGCGCGTCGCGCTCGGCCCAGTCCCAGAGAAGCGTCGTCTTGCCGTATCCGGCGGGTGCGACCACGGCCACCAGCGGTTGCCCGGCCGTCTCGGTCAGCGGGTGGATCAGGCGGGGGCGGTGGATCGCCCGCAGCGTGGCCGGACGGGTGCTCCGCCGCTCGACGAGCGCCACCCTCCCCCGTCGGCGGGCGAACGTGCTCTCGTCGAGGGTCGGAAGGGCTTCGATCGCCGCCGGGACAGTCATCCCGTGCAGCCTCGCGGGTGCAGCGAGGGGCGGACAAGGGGGCCTGCAACCGCATCCGAAGGGTGGCTGTCACCAACGGAAGCAGGGTGAGCGACTACATCGCCACGGTCGCCTTCGCATCAGCCGATCCGGGTGATTCGCCGCGTTGGCAGCTCGGCTACGGTCGGGGACCATGTCACACGCCGACGGACTCGATGGACTGTCCTCGCACGCGCTGCACGACCTCGCCGTGCGCCGCGCGAAGCGGCACCTCGACGCGCGCTTCTTCTACGAGCTGATGAAGGTGCTCCCCGTCGCCGAGGCGGGCGCGGGCGAGTTCGAGAGGTCCGAGACCGACATCCTGCGGCTGAGCGCCCACATCGACGACGTCACCGATTCCGGCCAGGGCGAGGTGGCCAAGCTCATGCGGCCGTTCTACCTCGAGTACCTCCGTCGACATCACGTCGTCGCCGACGACTCCTGACCGGGCGGGCGCGCCGCCGGGCGCGGTCGCGGAGGCCATGCGTGCATCACCCCTGGCCCGGGGGCAGACCCCCCGTCCGGACACGGTGACGCACCATTGCCGCGCCACCACGGCGCTGCGAGCCTCCGGACACCTTCGGGAAAGGAGCCGCCGTGCCCGTGTCGCCGTTTCGGAGTTCATGCGGACGTCGTTCATCATCCTCGGTGTCCCGATCATCGGGCCGATGATCCACTTCGCCCTTCGCACCCCCAATCCTGACGAGGCCGAGCAGGCCTACCTCGCCGAGCGCGAGCTCGATCGCACCCGAGCTGCACGGCCCTCCGGCGGCATCGGGATGGTGCCGTGACCATCCCGGCCGAGCGGTCTCCATCCGCGGTCGCGGGCCCCTCCGCGGACGGCCGGCCGATCGAGCCGGCGGTGCTCGGCCGCCACGCCCGCCAGACGGCCCCGCGCTCCAGCCACGCCGAGTGGGAGCCGAATGCGGGGCGGCCCGACCCCGTGGGGACGCTCGAGGCACAGGCTGCGGCTCGCGTGCAGGAGCTGCTCCCGATCCGCTACGGCCGGATGCTCGAGTCCGCGTTCGCCTTCTATCGCGGCGCGGCGGCCATCATGGCAGCGGACCTCGCCGGCACACCGACCTCCGGCATCCGAACCCAGCTGTGCGGAGACGCGCACCTCTCGAACTTCGGGGTGTTCGCCGCGCCCGACCGCTCGCTCGTGTTCGACGCCAATGACTTCGACGAGACGCTCCCGGGTCCGTGGGAGTGGGACCTCAAACGCCTCGTCGCCAGCTATGCGGTCGCCGGACGCGACCGCGGCTTCGACGGGCGCGAGCGCCGGCAGGTGGCTCGCGCCGCGGCGCGCGCCTACCGCGAGGCGATGGGCACGTTCGCGACCATGCCCGCGACCGACCTCTGGTATCTGCGGCTCGACCTCGACGAGCTGATCCGGCGGTGGCGGTCGCAGGTGTCGACGCGTCGCCGCAAGTCGGTCCAGCGCGCCGCCGAGAAGGCGCGAACCAAGGACAACCTGAAGGCGTTCGCCAAGCTCACCCACCTCGTCGACGGGCAGCCCCGCTTCCGCAGTGACCCCCCACTCCTCGTCCGGGTCAGCGAGATGCCGGCCGACGACGAGCGAAACCTCGAGGACGAGCTCCGGCGCCTGCTGGGCGACTACCGTCGCTCGCTCGCGCCGCACCGCCGCGGGCTGCTTGACCGCTACCGGCTCGTCGACTTCGCGCGCAAGGTGGTGGGCGTGGGCAGCGTGGGCACGCACGCCTGGGTCGTACTGCTGCTCGGCCCCGGCGACCACGACCCCCTCTTCCTGCAGGTCAAGGAGGCCGGTCCCTCCGTGCTCGAGCCGTATGCGGGCGCGTCCCGCGCGCGGACGGAGGGCCAGCGGGTGGTCGAGGGGCAGCAGCTCATGCAGGCCGCCGGCGACATCCTCCTCGGCCACCTCAGAGTCAGCCGCGGACTCGACGGCCAGACCCGCGACTTCTACGTCCGTCAGCTCTGGGACAGGAAGGGATCCGCCGAGATCGAGCTCATGGACCCGACCGCCATGCGCGTCCACGCGGAGATCTGCGGCTGGACGCTCGCGCGCGCTCACGCACGCTCAGGCGAGCCGGCGGCGATCGCCGCGTACGCCGGCCGCGGCGACCGGCTCGACCGTGCCCTCGCGGAGTTCGCCGAGACCTACGCGGACCAGAACGAGCGCGACTACGCCGCTCTGGCGAGCGCGGTGCGCGACGGCACGATCACCGCAGGGCCGGCGCTTCGCTGACGGCCGGGAGAAGCGGCCCACGGCTCATGTTGGCTCTCAGTAGCCGGTCCCGGTCTTGGCCCGCCGGCGGTCGAGCGCGTGCAGGCCGCCCTTGGCGCCGAGCGTCTCGCACGCCTGGGCGATGTCGTCGGCGAGCGTGCTCGCGAGCGTGTGGCTCAGGGTCACCTTGACGAGCGCGCGCATGATCGTCACATGGTCGGCGTTGGGCGGCAGCGTGTACGCGGGGACCATCCAGCCGCGTTCGGCGGCCAGCTGCGACGCGACATCGAACTCGTCGTAGTTGTGCTCCCCCGCGAGCTGGAAGGCGACGAGCGGGAGCTGCTCGGCGTCGTCGGCGCCCACGAGCTGGAACTCGCCGATCTCGGCGATCCGCTTGGCCAGTGAGCGCGCGTTCGTCTGCATCGTCTCCATGATGTAGCGGTAGCCCTCGTGCCCGAACCGGACGAAGTTGTAGTACTGCGCGAGGACCATCGCCGACCCCGTCGAGAAGTTCAGCGTGAACGTCGCATCGCGCTTGCCCAGGTAGTTCTCGTAGAACACGAGATCCTCGGCGAGGTCGCTCGTCTCGCGGAACACGAGCCAGCCGATCCCCGGGTATACGAGCCCGTACTTGTGGCCCGACACATTGATCGAGCGCACCTGCTCGAGGCGAAAGTCCCAGGCCGAGTCGGGGTACAGGAACGGCCACACGAAGCCACCGCTCGCCGCGTCTACGTGCAGCGGGACGTCGAGCCCTCGCTCGTCCCGCATGCCAACGAGGAGATCGTTGATCCCCACGATGTCGTCGGCGTGCCCGGTGAACGTGGTCCCGAGCACCGCGGCGACGCCGATGGTGTTCTCGTCGACGTGCGGCTCGACGTCCTCTGGCCCGATCGTGTACTTGTCCCTCTGCAGCGGGATGATGCGCGGCTCGACGTCGAAGTAGCGGCAGAACTTCTCCCACACGACGTGGACGTCGCCGCCGAACACGAGGTTCGGCCGCTCCGTGCCCTTGCCGGCCGCTTCGCGCCGGGCGCGCCACTTCCACTTCAGCGACAGCGCGCCGAGCATGATCGCCTCGGAGGATCCCTGCGTGCGCGCACCGGTCGTCTCGCCCGGCGCGTGGAAGAGGTCGGCGAGCATGCGGATGCAGCGCTGCTCGATCTCGGCCGTCTGCGGGTACTCGGCGTGGTCGATGAAGTTGCGGTGGAGGTTCTCCGCGATCACCCGCTGGGCCTCCGGCTCCATCCAGGTCGTCACGAACGTCGCCAGGTTGCGCATCGGGATGCCGTCGAGCACCAGCTCCTCGCCGATCAGCCGCATCGCCTCGACGGACCGCATGCCGTACTTCGGCAGCTGGTTGTCGGGCGCCGGGTCGAGCAGGAACCGATCGCCGTACCGCGTCGCGAGGGCGTCGAGGTCCTCCGTCAGCGCCGGCGCGTCAGTTCCGCTCGTCGGCGTGGACGGGGTGTCGGGGTTCGAACGGAGCGACATCGTCATTCCTCCCTGGAGCGACCGCGTCTCGTGCGCGGGCGAGCTCCGGGTTGATGGTTCGATTCGGCGGATTCGTCGAGCATCATCGGCCGCTGATGCGCCCGCCGCATCACCCGATCAGGATGAGCATGTGGCTGCGTCGCTCCCCTCCGCCGGCTCGAAGCGCGGCCGGAAGGGGCGGTGCTCGTCAGCTCCCGGCTGCACGATCAGGACGGTCGACTCAGCGACCTCGCTCCACAGGCCAGGGAGATCGGACATCGGCTCGGACACCACGACGCGGTCCTCATCACGCAGCCGCTGCAAGCGCGGGTTCTCCGGATGCAGCTGCCGCACCGCGTGGGCATCTGCCGACACGAACAGCGTCCGTGACCGCCCCTCCGTCGAGTAGCGGAACGCCCACAGGCGCTCGCCGTCGGTGATGCCGATGCTCGCCTGGACCGCCCGTTCGATGCCGTGCCGCGCGGCCGTCGCTTCGACGAGTCCGATCGTGCGCTCGAGGGCGGCCACCGGGTCGCGTTCGAGTCCGTAGCTCAGGGCCAGGTGGAAGAGCACCTCGGAGTCCGTCGATCCCTGGATGTGCGGGAACAGCTCGGGCGCCACCTCGAGCATCAGCTCGCGGCGCATCTCGTGGAAGCCCGCGACCACGCCGTTGTGGGCGAACAGCCAGCGGCCGTGCCGGAACGGATGGCAGTTGGTCTCCTGGATCGCGGTGCCCGACGTCGCGCGCACGTGCGCGATGAACAGGTGCGACTCGATGTGTGCCGCGAGGTCGCGCAGGTTCGCGTCGCCCCAGGCGGGCGACACGCTGTGGTAGGTCCCCGGCCCCTCGCCGGCGCCATACCAGCCGAGCCCGAAGCCGTCCCCATTGGTCGTCTCGGCGCCCATCCGCGAGTGCAGGCTCTGGTCGATCAGCCCGTGCACGGGCTCGAACAACAGCTCCTCGACGATCACGGGCTGTCCCGACCAGGCCATCCACCGACACATCACGAGCTCCTCCGGGCGTGGTGCAGACTGGCGCCAGTGTCTCCACATGGCTCGGCCGGCGCCAGGGCGCGCTCATCCGCCTGCGCGGGGGTGCAGACACCCGAGGAGCCGGGCGCGTGCGCCCGGCCCCTCGTCGGTGCCTCCTGGACCCGGCTCAGGTCGCCGGTGAGCCGGGGTCCGCGCCGGCCCCGATCTCCCGGCCGGCGGCAACCAGGTCGGCCGCGTGGATCCACTCGTCGACGAGGGCGGAACCGCCTGCGCGGACCACGGCGTCGCGGAACGGGATGGCCCAGAGATGCTCGATCAGCGCGACGGCTACTGCGCTGCCGGGCGGGATCGCGTCGGCTACGTGCCACATCTCCTCGTCGCTGATCGCGTGGCCGTCCTCGAGGGCGGCTACGCCCAGCTCGGCGCCGGCTTCGAAGCCTTCCTCGCCGTCGGCTCCGAGGCCGATCAGGGCACCGGCGAGCGCCCCGAACTCCGTCGCCTCCTCCGGGCTGAGATCGCTCACGTGCATGCTGTCGAACGCTCCCTGCGCGTCCTTGCGCACGAACAGCAGGTCGATCAGGCGGACGACGTCTGCGTCCTTCAGCCGGCGCAGCTCGGGCAGGATCTCTCCCGTGAAGTGGTCGCCCTCGAAGCCGAGGACGAGCATCTGCACCGGCCCCGTGATCGTCGTGTCGTTGTCCATCTCGTCGTCTCCTTGTCCGGGGCTCACGACGCGAGCAGTCGGCGCTTCTGCTGCTCGAACTCATCGTCCGTGAGGACGCCCGAGTCGTGCAGCTGGCCGAGCTTCGTGAGCTGCTCGATCGTGTTGTCGGTCACGCCGCCCGACGGAGGCGGCGCGGCCGCCTGAACCGGAGCGGCCTGCTGCGCCTCGATCTCCTCCAGGCGCGCCTCCTGCCCGGCCTCGCGGTTGCGGCCCTGCTGCACCTGCTTGCCCCCGTAGTACGCCGCGCCGCCGACCATGGCCGCGCGGAGCAGTGGGCGTCTTCTCATGAGTGGCACGTCGTCGCTCCTTTATCGGCGACGGCGCGAGACGCGCCGCGCGGTCCGTCGCGCGGTCCGCCGCGCGACCCTTCGTGATGCGAACATCTCTCGACCTCCTCGTCAGCCTGCTGTGGTCCGGTCAGTGGCGTGTTCCATCGTGTGCAGCTCGTCGGCTTCGTCGGCGGACATGAGGCCGATCCCGGCGAGGTCGAGCGGGCTGATGAACCCGTCGGCGATCCGGAAGCCGCCGGCGCGCGCGATGGCGTCGCGCAGCGGCACGGCCCATTGGTGCTCGATCAGCAAGAGCGCCGCGGCCGAGTCGTCGGGGATGTCCGCGAGGACATCCCAGGCCTGCTCGTCGGAGGCGACGTCGTCCGGCGCGATCGCGCCGACCTCCTCGCCTTCGATCCCGAGCCCGACGAGTGCGGCCACCTTGCTGCCGAGCTCGATCGCCTCCTCCTCGGAGAGGTTCGAGAGATGCTCGACGGTCAGTTCGCCGTGCGCGTCCTTGTAGACGGCAAGCGAATCGATGACGCGGACGGTGTCGCTCGCCCTGAGCCGCTCGAATTCGGCGATGTTCTCGCCGTGGAAATCGGGGTGGTCGAACCCCAGCACGATCAGCTGGACCGGTCCTATCGCCATGTGCTGCCCCTTTCGGTCGATTCGCCCAAACGCTCGAGGCTGCACGGTGGCCGGGCAAGGGTGCGCGCCATACAGCGGGAGGGCGGCCTGCACGCCACGGGACGGCGCCCGCTCGTCCGCAAGGGCCTGGCGGTGCGGCAACGATCGGTTTAGGTGCGTGCATGCCGATCCGCATTGCGCTCGCGGAGGACAGCGTGATCGTGCGCGAGGGCGTACACCAGCTCCTCGCCGTCGACCCGGACGTCGAGATCGTCGCGGCCGTCGCGGACCAGCTCTCACTGCGCCAGGCGTGCGAGGACGCGGACCCGGACGTGGTGCTCACAGACATCCGCATGCCGCCCACCCACACCGACGAGGGCATCCGTCTGGCCGCCGAGCTCCGAGAGAGCCATCCGCGCATCGGCGTGGTGATCCTGAGCCAGTTCTCCGACCCGACCTACGCGCTGTCCCTGCTCGAGAACGGCTCGGACCGCCGCGCCTACCTGCTCAAGGAGCGGGTCCGCAACCGTGCTGAGCTCATGGGCGCGATCCGTGCCGTTGCCGACGGCGGCTCGCTCATCGACCCCAAGGTCGTCGAGGCACTCGTCGTCGCCCGGAGCCGCGCGCAGCAGTCTCCGCTCAACGAGCTCACCGCGCGCGAGCTCGAGGTGCTCGCGGAGATCGCTCAAGGGAAGAGCAACACGGCCATCGCCGATTCGCTGTTTCTCACCAAGCGCGCCGTGGAGAAACACATCAACGCCATCTTCTGGAAGCTCGGCCTCGCGGACGCTGCCGACGTCAGCAAGCGCGTGAAGGCCGCTCTCATGTTCCTGGCGGAGGCGGCCGCGGGCCCGGCCAGCTGAGCCGAGGCGGGTCGGAGGCGTAGACCACCACCGTACGGGCGAGCCGGTCCTGCAGGCCGCGCCGGCGGTCGTCGACGAGGATCAGCAGGAAGCCGGCGAACAGCGGGATCGCGGCCAGCACCATGCCGGCGAGGCGCACGATGGCGGCTCGCAGGCGCACCGGCTCACCGCCTCCGGCGCACACGACGCGAAGGCCCATGACGCGCGCGCCCGGCGTCTGCCCCGTCGTGGACCAGAAGGTCGCGAAGTAGCCCACGGTCCACCCGAGGTAGGCCAGGCCGCCGGCGGCGATTATGATCGTGTCGACGAGGTCGGGGAGGTTGAAGGCGGAGACGCCGAGCCCGACGACGATCGCGACGATCGCCGCGGCGAGGTCGATGAGCGCGGCGTCGATCACGAAGGCGATCGCCCGGGTCACGAACCCCGCGTAGTCGCCGGGCGCATCGTTCATGAGGCGCCCGGGCCGGGTAACGGCCCGGTCGGCGGATCGATCCTCGGCCGCCTTCGCAGGAGCCGACGGGTCGTGCGCTCGGCCACCGCGTCGGCACTGCGAGAACGATCGCGGACCTGGCCGGCGACCTGGTCGGCGAAGCCGGCGCTCTGGTGCGTGATGGCCTCGGTCACCGACGGACTTCGGGCCACCTCGTCGACGAGCCGCCACAGCTCGGGGCTCGCGAGCAGCCGCGCCACGACCTGGTCGAGCAGACGGCTTTCGAAGACGCTGGCGATCGCGCGCTCGATCGCCGGGCTGTCGACCGTGAGCACCACGAGCCGTTCGAACTCCGGTCCCGCCAAGAAGCGTTCGGCGGCGCGCTCGACGATGCCGTCGGCGAGGACGCGATCGGCGAGACGGTGCACGACTCCCGCCTGCTCCGCGCGATCGACGATGTGGTCGAGCACCTCGGTGGCGAGCACCTCGTCGAGCACCCGCTCGAGCACGGCGCCGTCCGCGACCTCGCGCGCGGCGGCGTCGACGAGCGGTCCCGCGAGCGCGCGCGTCATGGTGCGCTCGGTCCACGGGCTCGCCAGGACGCGGTCGGCCGCGACCTCGGCGACGGCCGAGGCGAGCAGTGCGTCGAGCGCGTCCAGTGCGATCCGCGCGCCGGCCCGTTGACCGACCGCAACCGCGCCCGCCACCGGGCGCGCGACCTGACGACCGACGGCGATGCCGAGGCGCGCGCCTCCCGTCAGCAGCGTCCACGGCTGGCTCATGCGATCGCCGCCTCCCCGGAAGGCGGCTGACACCGCTCGGCGAGCGTCGGGTTGAGCATCGCCGAGGCGACGATCACCCGGCTGATGACGTAGAGCCAGACGAGCAGCGTGAACGCGGCCCCGAGCGGCCCATAGGTGTTGGAGGCACGTTCGATCCGGCCGGCGATGAACAGCACGGTGCCCAGATGGACCACCTGGACGCCGAGCGCGACGAGCAGCGCACCGGGCACGAGCGCGGTCCAGTCCGCGCGGCCGCGCGGCAGCAGCCAGGAGACGACGAGCCAGATGGCGAAGAAGCCGGCGAGCGCCGCGACGCTGACCACCGGTCCAACCAGTCCCAGCTCCGCGCGTGCCTTCCCGGCTACGGCAATCACAGCGGCGAAGGCGGCCATCGCCGCGAGCAGTACGAGCGCGGCGGGCAGCGGGCGGCGGAAGCGGCCCACACCGCCCTCCCACGCCAGGCTGTGCACCGCCCGGATCGCACGGGCGGCGGAATTCGCGGACAGCAGCAGCGCAAGGACCGCAAAGATGAACACCGACCAGCGGGTCCCGGCCGACAGCTTCGCGGAGTCGGCAACGGACTCGAGCACCGTCGGCCCGATCCCGACCGCCTCCCCCGCCTGCTTCGGGGTGCTCCGATCCAGCGTCGTCGCATAGCCGAGGATCACGGCCACCAGGAGCGCGAGCGGCAGCAGCGCGCCGAACAGCCGGAACGCCAAGGCCCCAGCGAGCAGCCCCCCGCCGTGGCGCCGGTCGTGCCTGAGCGTGCGCAGCGCGTGCTCCGAGCCGGGCGTTCGCAGTGCGCGCGCCAGAGCGCGATCGCGCGCGCGGTCGATCCGCTCCCCGGTGCGGCGCGGCGACGATGTGGGGTCCGGGTCGTGCCCGACAGGCTCGGCCGGCTCGTCGACCGGTGTGGTCTTCGTCCGCGCCGCGTCGAGCATCAGCGGCGCGATGGTCGCGCCGGGCCACGCCGCGGGCAATGGGGCGCACCGGTAGACGTGCGTGGTGCCTCCACCTGTGCGACTTCCGGAGCCACCCGCCACCGGCGGCACGGTGTTCGCGCGGGATGCCCACCCCACTCTCGGACACCGGCGGGCGTCATTGCGGCGAGGCGTGGCCCGTGGACTCCTACGGGGATGACGCAGCCGCCCGTCCGCCGGAGAGGCATCGCCCTGTCGCTCGTCGTGCTTGCGTCGGTCGTCGCCCTCGTCGCGATCTTCTCCGTGTGGATCAACCGGCAGGTCCTCAACACGGACAACTGGACGGCCACCAGCAGCCGTCTGCTCGAGCAGCCCACGATCCGCAACCGCGTCGCCGGCTTCCTCGTCGACGAGCTCTACGCCAACGTCGACGTCGAGAGCGAGATCCGAACCGCGCTCCCGCTGCGCGCGCAACCGCTCGCCGGCCCGGCCGCCGGTGCCCTGCGCGGCCTCGCCGAGAAGGCCGCCCGGGAGGTGCTGGCCCGTCCGCGTGCGCAACTCGCCTGGGAGCGCGCCAACCGCGAGTCCCACAAGCTGCTGCTCAAGGTGCTCGAGGGGGGCGGACCGATCGTTTCCACGCGCGGGGGCGTCGTGGTGCTGGACCTCAAGCAGCTGCTCATCGAGATGCAGGCGCGCGTCGGTCTCGGCGGCCGAGTGGCGAAGGCCCTGCCCGCCGGCGCGGCGCAGCTCACGATCCTGCGCTCGGACCAGCTGAGCGGGGCGCAGGCTGCCTTCCGGATCCTGCGTCCCCTGCCCATCGTGCTCGTCTCGCTGTCGTTGCTGCTCTTCGCCATCGCGCTGGTGGTCTCGCCCGGTTGGCGGCGCAAGGCCGTGCGGGCCTACGGCATCGGCCTGATCGCCGCAGGCGCCCTCGCCCTCGCCGCGCTGTCGATCCTCGGCAACACCGTGGTCGGCTCGCTCGCCAGCACGGCGGCCGCCAAACCCGCGATCGCGGATACCTGGACGGTGGCCACGACGCTGCTCCACGTGGTCGCCGTGTCCACGATCGGCTACGGCGTGCTGCTGTTCGTCGGCGCGCTGCTGGCCGGCCCGACGCGTGCCGCGACGACCATCCGGCGCATCCTGGCCCCGTACCTGCGAGAGCCCGAGATCGCCTACGCGGGCCTCCTCCTGCTGCTCGCCGTCGGAATCCTCTGGTGGTCGCCGACGCCGGCGACGCGCAACCCCGTCACCGCCATCCTCCTCGCCATCCTGATCGCCATCGGCTTCGAGGGCCTGCGCCGGATGACGGCCCGTGAGTTCCCCGACGCCGACCGCAAGGCGGCCGAGCGCCGCGGTCGCGAGCGGCTCGCTCACGCCGTCGCCGCGCTGCGCGGATGGGCGAGCTCGGGCGCCGGTGCGGTGATGCGTCAGGCGCCGGCCGGGCCGGCGGGGGCCGCCGAGGGCGACGACGTGCCACCCGCCCAGGAAGGGCGCCTCGAACGGCTCGAGCGGCTCGGCCGCCTGCACGACGCCGGCACGGTCGACGACGAGGAGTTCCGCGCCGAGAAGGCGCGCATCCTCAGTGGAGCAGCGCCTTGAGACCGATCAAGACCACCCCGATCAGGCCCACCGCAACGGCGTGGACGATCGAGGCGGAGAGGCTCCTGCCCGCCAGCCGGGCGCCCAGGTAGCCGTAGAGCGCGATCAACCCCAGCCCAGACCACTTAGCGACGGTGAATGCCGTGGCGAGTTCGATCGCGCCCACGGCCGCGAGTACGAAGAAGGCGGCCGGGAAGCCGACCCCGAAGCCGACCGCGCCCGCCTGCTCGGCGATGCTGCGCAGGTGCGCCCCATCGACCCGCCGGTGCGTCCGCGCCTCCGCTCCGATGACGTCGCTGTACAGCTCGGCGAGGCTGACGGCGAGCGCCGTCGCGCCGATGGAGCCCGCCACCACGACCGCGTCCGGCGGATGGTCCTGCAAGGCGACCACGAGCGCCAGGCCGATGATGGCGCCGTAGATGACGCGCGACACCTGGGCGGATCCGAGATGGGCTTCGATCGCTGCTCGCACGGACCCTCCGCCGACCCTACCGGCGCCGAGCCACCGGCGTCACCTCGTTCGGACGATGACGCCGTCAGCACGCTGGTGATGATCGATGGGACCGAAAGGAGCACCATGGCGACCGGCACTCAGACCCAGACCGGTGGGGCCGCCCTCCAGAGCCGGCGCGACGGGAGCGCGAAGCGCGCCATCCTGCGAGTTCGTGGGCGGGCGTGTGCGGCAAGGATGGGTCCGATGCGCTGCCGGTCGAGTTGCGGCCGGCCGAGGTCGAGCCGGCCCGGCGCAAGCGCCGGCCCTGGAAGTCCGCCGCTCACCAACCACACGAACGGAGCCGAACAGGCGCTCGAACACGCCACGATCCACGCCTGGACCACCATCAGCATCAAGCACGACTGGACCAGCGAATTCTGACCCCACCGCGCCGGCGAAGCCGACGGTTCCGACAGCAGACCACTCAGCCGGCGGGCGCGCACGGTGAGCGGGCGTGACCTACGAGCAGACGATCTCGGACGTCGTCAAGGTCGTCGAGGCCGTCGGAGCGGGGATCATGGTCTTCGGCGGGCTCGGCGCGTTCGTCGTCTTCACGCTGCGCGCCTGGCGCGCCGACACGCTTCAGGGGGTCTACCCCGCCCTGCGCCGTGACCTGAGCCGCTGCATCCTGCTCGGCCTGGAGGTGCTGATCGTCGCTGACATCGTCAGGACGATCATCGTCGATCCAACCCTCGAAAGCGTCGCGGTGCTCGGCATCATCGTCGTGATCCGAATCCTCCTCAGCTTCTCGCTCGAGGTCGAGATCGACGGTGTGTGGCCATGGGATCGACGCAGGTTCGCTGCCCGCGCTCCTGAACCGTCGGACGACCCATGAGGTGGAGCATGACGGCTTCGAGGGAACGCCCCGGTGACGCTATCGGCCCGCGGCGCGCCTGCCGCAGCCGATCGACACCCGACCTCCCATCCGGGCTTTCGCTCCATCATCGCCGATTGACCGGAAGGCCCGCTTCTCAGCCGGCGGGCGCGTACGGCTCGGGCCGCCGCACGGCGCCCCGGCCGAGCACCTCGACCGTCTCCCCGGGGGCGCAGGCGCCGATGTCGTGCGCCTCGTCGCGCAGCCGGCGGCGCAGGACCGCCAGCGCCGGGAGGCCGAGCAGCGCCGGGATGGCCAGCAGCAGCCCGCGGTAGGCGATCACCGCGGCGGCTGCGTCCGTCGCGTCGACGCCGTAGAGCACGAGCGTCCCGATGAGGCCGGCGTCGACGCCGCCGATCCCGCCGGGGATCGGGATCAGGCTGCCGAGCTGGCCGATGATGTAGGCGACGAGCAGCACGCCGGCCGGCGGCACGTCGTTGCCGAAGGCGGCGAAGCAGACGCCGAGCATCGCGACGTCGAAGAGCATGTACCCTCCCGCGCCGGCCAGGATCGCCGGATCGCCCGTGCGCAGCAGCCGCAGCGCCTCGTCCACTCCGTCGGCGACGGCGCTCGCGGCCGCGGTGAGCCGGGCGCGCATCGAGCGCCGGGCGAGCGCACCCGCCAGCCGGCGCGCCGCGAGGGCGAGCGCGATCGCCAGCGCGGCGGCCACGGCGGGGATCAGGCCGAGCGCGCCGCTCGGGGAGCCGTGCAGCACCCCGGTGGCCAGCGCCACCCCGCCGAGCCCGAGGAAGCCGACGTTGGCGAGACTCGTGACCAAGAAGAACGCCACCGTGCGCCGGGCGATGAAGGCGGCATCGAGCCCGCCGCGGCGCAGGATCCACGCACCGAGCGCGAGCCCGCCCGCTCCTCCGATCGAGAAGACGGAGTTCGCCGCGAGCTCGGAGAGCCCGATCTCGGTGCTCGTGCGCCAGCTCATGCGCCGGCAGAACACGCCGCGGAACACGAGCACGTAGGCCGCACACGACCCGAGCTGGAGGACGGCGGCGAGCAGGAGCCAACCGGGCTGGGCGCCCGCGAAGCGGTCGCGCAACGACGCCAGGCCGGGAACGAGGACGACCGCCGCGGCGACGAGAAGCACGATCGCGGAGAGGATCACGAGCGACCGCCGCAGCCGTGACGCTGAGAACTCCTCCGGGAGCGGCTCGGCTTCGATCTCGACCGCGTCGAGGTACTCGACGGTGAAGCGCGGTCGCGAGTCCATCAGAGGGGTCTAGTCGGTCGGGCGTAGAGTTGCGCGAGCCCCGGCAACACGCTGCGAGGAGGAGCGGTACGTGACCGATCAGCGAACCTACCCGCACGGGGTGCCGTGCTGGGTCGACACGGAGCAGCGCGACCTCGACGCCGCCTGCCGCTTCTACGGCGGGCTGTTCGGCTGGACGTTCGAGGACGCGATGCCCGCCGACGCAGCCGGCTCCTACCTGATCGCCTCGCTGGACGGCCAAGACGTCGCGGCGATCGCGCCGGCGACCGGCGACGCGGCGGCGGACTGGAACACGTACGTCGCGGTGGACGACGCCGATGCGTGCGCCGCGGCGGTGACTGACGCGGGTGGGAGGGTGCTCGTCGAACCGGTCGACGCCGGGCCGGGCGGACGGCTGGCGGCCTGCGCGGAGCCGCGCAGCGCGCGCTTTCGCCTCTGGCAGCCGCGCCGGCGCCTCGGCGCCCAACTCGTCAACGCGGCGGGCATGTGGAACTTCAGCGACCTACGCACGGGCGACCCAGCTACGGCTGCGACCTTCTATACGGCGGTGTTCGACTGGGCCATCGAGGACCTCGGCTTCGCGACCATGATCCGCCGGCCCGGCTACGGCGACCATCTGGAGGCGACGGTCGATCCCGACATCCGCAAGCGGCAGGCGGGCGTGACGGCGCCGCCCGGCTTCGAGGACACGATCGCCTGGATCGCGGAGACCACGGGTGGCGAGCCCGACCACTGGCACGTCACCTTCAGCGTGGCGGACCGCGACGACTCGGCCGGGCGCGCGGAAGCACTCGGCGCCACCGTCCTCACGTCGCAGGACACGCAGTGGACGAAAGCGGCGCTGGTGCGCGACCCGCAGGGCGCCGAGCTCACCCTCAGCCAGTTCACGCCGCCTGAGGACTAGGGCGCGGTCAGGAGGAACCTCCGAGTTCGGGATAGCGTCGGGCTACTGCTGAGCGAACGCGATGCGGGCCTCCTGGGCGAGGTCGACGAAGGCGTCGCCGCTGACGTCGATCACGACCCGCTTGATGGTGCCGCCGACGAAGGCCCACGGTGCGTCGCCGGCGAAGTCGTCGGCGACGGGCTCGGAGCCCGACCGCCCGACGACGAGACCGCCGCCGCCGAGTCCGAACTTCGCGGGTTGGGTCCGGATCGTCGCCTCGCCGTGCTGTTCGTCTCGGATGTGGAGGCTCAGCGTGCCCTGGGTCGGCATCGTCTCGCCCTCGCGCTCGAACGACGCGGAGAGCACGACGTGTCCAGTGGGGATCGGTTCGTCGGCTTCGACGACCTGCACGAGCTCGCCGATCCAGTTGTAGACGTACTTGAGCTTGCCATCCTTCACGTATAGGGCGTGTCCGCCGAAGCGTGAGCCCTGGGAGAGGATGACTCCGCTGGCTTCCGGCGTGTCGATCTCCAGCTCTGCGGCGATCGTGTACGAGCGGTTGCGGATGTTCGGGGCCACCGACTCGGGCACCTCGGCCCCGCCGGGGTAGAACACGTACCGCGAGCGCGGCTTGGAAACCTGGGGCCGTTCCGTGGTGAGAATCTCGACGGCGCTGCGTGACTCGAGTGGGAGCGCCCCGTACTTGCCCGCTTCGGCCCACCACAACGCGATCAGCTCCTGCAGCTTCACGGGGTGCTGGTCGCTGAGGTCGTGACATTCGCTCGGATCCGCCTCGGTGTCGAACAGCTCCCAGCGCTGCTGGTGGAAGTCACCCCAAGAGTCGGGCGCTGCGGGCACTGCGGTCGCCGCCTTCCAGCCGCTGTGCCAGATCGCGCGGGTGCCGAGCATGGAATAGAACTGGGTCTGCTTGCGCGTCGGGGCGTCGGCGTCGCCGAAGCTGTCCGTGAAGCTCACGCCCTCGAGCGGCTTCTGCGTGTAGCCGTTGACGACGTCTGGCAGCTCGACGCCGAGCGCCTCCAGGAGCGTCGGCACGATGTCGACCGCGTGGCAGTACCCGTGGCGCACCTCGCCGACGTTCTCGATGCCCTTCGGCCAGGACACGATCAATGGGTCCGCGGTCCCGCCCTCGTAGTTCGAGTAGCGCTTCCACATCTTGAAGGGCGTGTTGAACGCCCATGCCCAACCGGTCGGGTAGTGGTTGTAGGTCCGCGTCCCGCCCAGCTCGTCGAGGTACTTGAGGTTCTCCTCCATCGTGTCGGGGATGCCGTTGAAGAACTTGTTCTCGTTGATCGAGCCGTTCGGACCGCCCTCGCCCGAGGCGCCGTTGTCGGAGACGAGGACGATGATCGTGTTGTCGAGTTGTCCTGACCCTTCAAGGTGATCCAACAGCCGCCCCAGCTCGTGGTCGGCGTGGCTGAGAAAGCCGGCGTACACCTCCGCCATGCGGGAGAACAGCCGCTGCTCCTCATCGGACAGCGAACCCCACGGACGCACCTGGTCGAGCTCCGACCACAGCTTGCCGTCGTGACTCGTGGTCTCCACGTAGGGGTTGATGGGGGACAGCTCCGTGCCCTCCGGAAGAATCCCCAACTCCTTCTGGCGGTCGAAGACGAGCTCGCGGTAGGCCTCGTAGCCCATGTCGAAGCGGCCCGCGTACTTGTCGGCCCACTCCTTCGGAACGTGATGCGGCGCGTGTGCCGCGCCCGGGCAGTAGTAGAGGAAGAACGGCTTGTCCGGCGCGATCGCGTGCGCGTCCTGGACGAACTCGATCGCCTTGTCGGTCAGGTCGACCGTCAGGTGGTAGCCCTGCTCAGGCGTCTGCGGCTGCTGGACGGGATGGTTGTCGTAGACGAGGTCCGGATACCACTGATTCGTCTCGCCCCCGAGGAAGCCGTAGTAGCGCTCGAACCCACGTCCGAGCGGCCACTGCCGCTTCGACGAGGCGAGATTCATCTCATCCTCCGCGCACAGGTGCCACTTGCCGACGTGGTAGGTGTTCCAGCCCCGCTCGCCGAGCACCTCGGCGAGGTTCGCGCACTCGAACGGGATGTGGCCGTTGGCGTTCGGAAAGCCCGACGTGGCCTCGGTGATGCAGCCCATCCCGTTCGTCGTGTGGTTGCGGCCGGTCAACAGGCACGAGCGAGTCGGCGAGCACAGCGCCGTGGTGTGGAAGCTCGTGTACGACAGTCCTTGCTCCGCGATGCGCTTGATGTTCGGCGTCTCGATCAGGCCGCCGTAGGGCTCCATCGCCGAGAACCCGACATCGTCGAGCACGACGTACACGACGTTGGGCGCACCCTCGGGGGCGACCGGCTGCGTGTACGGATCCCAGTCCGGGACGGAGTCCTTGATATCGATGTTGACAACGCCCTTGAACGGCCTCGCCACGATTCGTCACCTCGCTTGAGATCGGGTCGGCAACCCCACGCGCGGCGCGGTCGGGCTGTCGACATACTCAGACGGAGACGGGATGACCGCATCGTCCGAATCGGGTGAACGGCGCGAGCCGATCGGATTCCTAGGCTGAAACACGGCGTTCCAGTGCTGCTCGACGCTGACGACCGTCCATCCGTCCTCGCCAGCCTGCTGGAGTGCGTCTTCAGCGCCGCTCGTGTGGTCGAACTCGCGGTCGGCGTCGTCGTGGAGCAGGAGCATCGGCAGGAAGGGCCTGTGCTTATGCTGGACGAACTCGAGCATCGCGATGTCACCGTTGGAGTTGCCGGCGGCGAGCAGCGGACGGTGGCCGATGCGGCTCCAGATGTGAACCGGCTTGTGTGGACCGGCAGACGACCTGACCGCGGAGCGGCCTGCCGCAGCCGCGGCGGTGCCTTGACGCCCAGGCGTACCTGCACGCCGCAGCGCACCGACGCATAAGCTGCCCGCCCATGTCGCCCCTCGCCGACGGCCGGATCCGACACGCCGTCGTCTTCTCGCTCATTCACGCCCCCGGCTCCGACGCGGAGGCCGGCTTCCTCGAATCGCTCGCGCGGCTCGAGGCGGTGCCGGGCGTCGAGGCCTTCGAGCTCGGCCGCGAGGTGAGCCCGAAGAACGGGTTCGCGTTCGGCCTCGTGATGGAGTTCCCCGGCCGCGACGCGTACGCGGCGTACAACGGCCATCCCGACCACGTGCGCTTCGTCGCGGACCGCTGGGAGGCGGAGGTCGCCGAGTTCCTCGAGATCGACACCGTGGCGGTCTGACCGCGGCTCGCCGTCGCGCGTCATAGGCTCCACCGCGCATGTCGCTCACCTCGACCACGTTCCTGCGCCGCGAACTCGAGCGGGCACTTCCGGAGCGACCCTTCGAGGTCGCCTTCTGGGACGGCGCGGTGGTGCCCTCGACCGAGGCCGGCGCGCCACGGTTGACCGCCCGCTCCCCGCGAGCGGTGGCGCGGGTCCTGGGCGCCCCGGGCCAGCTGGGGATCGGCCGCGCGTACGTGTCGGGTGACCTCGGGCTCTCCGACCTCGACGCCGTGCTGGAGCTCGTGCGCGACTGGCAGCCGCCGGCGCTCGACCGAGCGACGAGGACCCGCCTGGTGCTCGCGGCGGCGGCCGCCACCGGCCCCCGGCGCCTGCCCGCGCCGCCGGCCGCCGAGCTGCGCCTCACCGGCGAGCGCCACACGCCGACCCGCGACGCGCGCGCGGTGCGCCACCACTACGACGTCTCCAACGACTTCTTCGCGCTGGTCCTCGACCGCTCCATGACCTACAGCTGCGCACTGTTCTCCCGCGGTGCCGGCGATCTCGAGGCCGCGCAGGAGGCGAAGCTCGAGCTCGTCTGCGAGAAGCTCGGCCTGGGTCGGGGCGACCGCGTCCTGGACATCGGCTGCGGCTGGGGCAGTTTCGCCATCCACGCCGCCTCGCGCCACGGCGCGACGGTCACCGGCATCACGCTCTCGGCCGCCCAGGCCGAGCTGGCCCGAGAGCGCGCCGCGGTGGCCGGGGTGGGCGACCGCGTCGACATCCGCGTCGCCGACTACCGGGAGATCGTCGGCGAGCGCTTCGACGCGATCGCGTCGATCGGCATGGTCGAGCACGTCGGCGGGGAGCGGATCGACGAGTACGCGGCCCGGCTCGCCGCCCTCCTGGAGCCGGACGGGCGGCTGCTCAACCACGGCATCGGGCGCCTGCGCCACACCGATCCGGACGCCGGGCCGTTCTCCGAGCGCTTCGTGTTCCCCGACGCCGACCCGCTGCAGCTCTCGCGCGTCCTGCGCGCCCTGGAGCTCGCGGGCTTCGAGACCGAGCACGTCGAGGGGCTGCGGTCGGACTACGTCGAGACGCTGCACCACTGGGCCCGGCGCCTGGACGACAACCTCGAGGAGGCGACGCGCCTCGCGGGCGAGGAGCGGGTGCGGGTCTGGCGGCTCTACCTGCGCGCCGCCCGGTCGGGCTTCGAGACGGGCTTCACCTCCGTCTATCAGGTCAAGGCCAGGCTGGCGCGCTGATGCAGACCTCGCTGCCGCCGGCGCGACCGGACGTCGCGGAGGCCGACGGCCTCGTCATCGAGAACACCCGCATGCACATCATCCTCGCGGTGGTGCTGGCCGTCGTGCCCCTCGCCCTCGTGATCTACGCGGGCGTCCTTGCGTGGCAGAAGTCGCTGCACTGGCAGGACCTCGTCGTGCTCGCGGTCTGCTACGTGCCGGTGGGGCTCGGCGTCACCGTCGGGTGGCACCGGCTCTTCACCCACCGCAGCTTCAAGACGGGGCCGGTCCTGCGGGGCATCCTGGGCGCACTGGGCAGCGCGTCCGTCGAGGGTCCGATGACCCACTGGGTCGCGGTGCACCGCAAGCACCACGCGTTCGCCGACGAGGCCGGCGATCCCCACAGCCCGCACGTCGACCACGAGGGCGGCGTGCTCGGCTCCCTGCGGGGGCTCGTCCACGCGCACATCGGCTGGCTGTTCCTCCACACGCAGCGCCCGACGATGCAGCGCTACGCCCCCGACCTCGTCGACGACCCGGTGGCGAGCTTCGTCACCCGCTGGACCCTGCTGTGGATCGCCATCGGGCTCCTCGTGCCCTTCGGGCTCGGGCTCGCGCTCACCGGCTCCGTCGCGGGCGGGCTGACCGGATTGCTCTGGGGCGGGGCCGTGCGCATCTTCCTGCTGCACCACGTGACCTACTCGATCAACTCCCTCTGCCACGTCTTCGGCCGCCGGCGCTTCGCCACCGACGACGAGTCGCGCAACCTCGCGTGGCTCGCGCCGCTCTCCTTCGGCGAGGCCTGGCACAACAACCACCACGCCTTCCCGACCTCCGCCGCCCACGGCCTCGGCGGGCGCGAGCTCGACCTCTCCGCCCTCGTGATCGGCGGCTTCGAGCGACTGGGCTGGGCGTGGGACGTCGTGCGCATCAGCCCCGAGCGCCAGCGCCGCAAGGCCCAGGCCGGCCCGTCGGCGCACGCCGACGGCTGACGTTCGCGCGACGCCGGGCGCGGCGCGTGGGGTCGCAAATCCATGTGAGCTCGTCGGCCGTGGCAGGTACGGTTCGCCGGGTGAGCCGCCACCCTCGGGCCCGACGGGCCGCCAGCGCGATCGGGATGGTGGCCTTGCTGCTCGTCCTCGCCCTCCCGAGCCCCGCCCCCGCCGCGATCCGCGAGAGCACGAAGCTCGTGACGGTCGTCGCCCGCGAGTGCCCGAGCTACGACAGCATCTTCGCCAACCGCGCCCGCAACAACATCCAGGAGAGCCTCAAGGACCTCGGGCCGGATACGGAGTACAGCGCGGGGGAAGCGCTGACGGCCGAGAAGGAGGCGCGGCCGCCCCAGGACGCCTGTGCGCCCATCACGAACTGGCGCTTCACGCTCGGCACGGGCTACCAGTCGCGCGCGGTCACCGGGAAGTGGGGCTCGCTGTCGAAGGTCACGAACCCGTTCGCCGACCAGCCCGTGACCAAGGCGAGCGTCCCGCTGCTCAACGACCAGGGCCAGAAGATCAGGGACGAGACGATCGCCGGCGCGAAAACCTTCGAGCTCACCGCGGCGCAGGCGAAGCTCGCCGCGAACAACAACTCCCTGTGGATCCAGGGCGGGACGACGACCGATCCGGTGCTGGACACGCCCTTCCCCGACGAGTACGGCTTCGGGGCGCTGCGCTGCGCGATCGACGACCTCAACGGCGACAACGTCGAGTGGATCGCCTATCCGACCGGCGCTCGCCACGTCTTCTGCTTCGCCTACTACGTCAAGCCGCCGCCGACGAGCGGCACGATCATCGTGCGCAAGGCGGTCGACGCCCCCGCCGGCCAGCCCTCCGAGAGCTTCCCCTTCACCGGCAACATCTCCTTCACCCCGGACGGCTCGTTCAAGCTCGCGGCGGCGCCGGGCAAGCCGGGATCGGCGACGTTCTACCGCGCCGGCGGCAGCACCTGGGACTTCACGGAAGCGGTGCCGCCAGGCTGGCGGCTCACGGGGATCAGCTGCACGTCGAAGCTCCGGTCGAGCACGGTGCGCACGGACGTCGCCACCGGCCGGACGGAGGTCGACCTGCAATCGGGCGACGAGGTGACCTGCACGTACGCGGACCGCCTTGTGCCACCCGTGTCGGGTCTGCTGCTGCGCAAGATCACCCGCGGCGGGACGGGGGCGTTCGACCTCTTCGCCGACCCGGTCGGCGGCGGCGGCCCCCTCGAGGCGACCGCGAGGACGACCGAGCCCGGGGTCGCCGCGGACGCCCAACCGGCCTTCACCGACCTCGCCCCCGGTGCCTACGACGTGCGCGAGGACCTGCCCGACAGCGACCGCGGAGCCTGGAGGCTCGAGGGCATCACGTGCGATGGGCGCGACCTCGGCACGGACCAGCCCGCGCGCGTGACGCTGACGGCGGGCGCCGGCAGCATCTGCACCTTCGAGAACCGCTTCACCCCCAAGGGCACCATCAAGCTGCGCAAGAGCACGCGCGGCGGCACCGGGACCACGGGCTTCGACGTCGAGTCTGTGGGCACGACACCGCCACGGCGCTACCTCCATTCGGCCCGGACGACGGAGGAGAATCGCGCGGTCCTCGCCGACGGCGACGACACCGGCACACTCCCGCTCGACGCCTACGAGATCACGGAGACGGGTCCGGCGTCCGGGCCGAACCGCGCCTGGCGGCTCAACGCCGTCGCCTGCAACGGCGTGGCGGTGCCGGCGGCGCAGGGCAGCATCCGGGTCGTGCTCACCGAGGAGCACCCCGACGTCGACTGCACCTTCTTCAACGAGCGCTCCTCGGTGAACGTCCTGCCGGAGACCGTCTCGGGCGGCGGCGGCAATGGCCGCCCACCGTCGACGACCCCGCGGGCCGACCTGCGAATCACCAAGCGCCCCGGGCGCCACCGCATCCGGCTCGGTGAGAGGCTGCGCTACTTCGTCACCGTCACGAACCGCGGGCCGGCCGTCGCCCGTGCCGTCACCCTCGTCGAGCAGGTCGGGGATCCCAAGTCCCTCCTGTCGGCCAGCCCGAAGAAGTACCGGTGCTCGACCGCGCGCCGGCTCCCAGGCTGCGTCATCGGCACGCTCAGGCCCGGACAACGGGCGAAGGTCGTGGTGCTCGTCCGCCCGCGCTTCACGGGACGACGGCCCAACCGCGCGGTCGTCAACAGCGCGACGGCCGAGGTGAACCGGCGCAACAACGTCACCCGGACGCACATCCTCGTCCGCGGTCCGCGCAAGGCGCGGGGGTGCCGGCCGGGACGTTTCGCGAGCCGGGCCCGGGCCGCCAGCCGCCCGGCCTGCTGAACCGGTCCGGTCACGGACCGGCCCCAGGAGACTCTCAGGCGCAGTTGAGCTTCGCGCGCTCAGCTGAGCGGATGCAGATCAAGCGCAGAGTGGCGGCGGGAGCCGCCGGGGTCGTCCTGCTCGCAGGCGGCGGCGGCGCCTACGCCGTGGCCCAGGCGGCGTCGAAGCCGGGCCCCAAGCAGGAGCGCAGCGCCTACCTCAACGACCTCGCCAAGCGCCTCGGCGTCTCGCGCGACAAGCTCGACGAGTCGCTGAAGTCGGCCGCCACGGCGCGCGTCGACACCGCCGTGGCCCCGGGTCGCCTCACCAAGGCCCAGGGCGACGAGCTCAAGGCCCGCATCGCCAAGGGCGACGGGCCGCTCGGCCTGGGCCGCGGACGCGGCGGGCACCGCTGGCGCGAGCACGGCGGACGGGGCGGCCCGGGCTTCGGACCCGGCGGGCGCGAGCGGGGTGCCGTGCGCGCCGGCCTCGGCGCGGCGGCGACCTACCTCGGCCTCTCGCGGCCCGCACTGCGCACCGAGCTGCGCGCGGGCAAGTCGCTGGCCGACGTCGCCAACGCGAAGGGCAAGTCGGCGGACGGGCTGAAGCAGGCGATTGTGGACGCGGTCACCGCGCGGCTCGACGCGGCCGTCAAGGCCGGGCGCCTGACGGACACGCGGCGCAACGAGATCGTCAGGAACCTGCCGGCGGAGGTCGTCGAGCACATCGCCGCCGCGCCCGGCCGTCGGCACGGTCCGCGCGGTGGCGGATTGGGCCCGCGCCGCCCCTGAGCACCGCGAGCTCGTAGGACTGCTCGAGCGCCTCGACCAGGAGCGCCTCGCGCGAGTCGAGGATCCCGTCGCGCGTCGAGGCTACGGTCGCGCGTCGCCATCCGCGGAGGACGGCAGGACGGAGGCGCGCCCGACCGGGGACGCGCCTGCGTCGACGAGGTGCTGATCCGCGCAGAGGAGCGGGCCGAGCTCGCCGGCGGCGAGCTCGGCACCGACGACGCGGCCCACGCGGTGCTCCAGGATGCGTCGCTGCCCGTGTGAGCGCCCCGTCAGCCCCGCGGGTGGTAGCTGAAGCGGTACTTCGTGCCGCCCTCGAGCGCGTGCAGGCGCATGGTGCCGCGGGCCCTCGCGTAGGCCCCGGTGCCGCCGGTGATGGCCAGCGTGCTGTCCTTGGCGTCGTAGAACGGGCCCTCGACGACGAGGTTGCCCTTGGGGAGCAGGACCGTCCAGTTGCACTCGTAGGCGGCGCCGGCCACCACGCGCACGCAGTAGCCCTGGTCCGTGCCGACCTGCTTGGCGTCCTTGGCGTCGAAGACCGCGTTGGCGAAGGTCAGCAGGTCGCCCACGCTGTCGCCCTTCTCCCCCGTGTCGGTGGTCACGTCCGTCGTGGCGTGCTCGATGACGGTCACGCCCCTGGCGTGGTGCGAGCCGCCGCGGCCGGCGGCGGGCCCGGCGACGAGGGCGGCGAGCCCGAGGGCGAGACAAAACGGGATGAGCAGCAGGCGCTTCACGGCGGGTCCTCCTTGAGACGGGTGTGGGAGACGCATGTTCCCACCGGCGCATAGGCTCGGACCGTGTCCTACCTCGCCGACGACGCCCGGCAGGAATTGCTCGACGCGATCGCCGAGGCGATCGACGAGCTCGGCGTCGCCCTGGCCGCGCTCGGCGACGCCTACGAGCAGCTCGATGAGCACAGCGCCGACACGCTCGAGTCCGAGCTCTTCCGGCCCGTCCAGGTCGCCTACGGCCGGGCCCAGCGCACCTACGGGGCGTTCGCCGCCCGCTACCGCCTGCGGTCGCGGAGCTTCGAGCCGGTGCAGCCCGGGCGGCCGTCGACGGGCGTCAAGGGCTTCCTCGAGCAGGCGGTGGAGCAGGTCGGCTTCGCGGAGCAGTCGCTCGCCGAGCTGCAGGACTCGCTGCGGCCGGTCGAGGTCGGAGACCCGGAGCTGCGGGCCGGGCTCGGCGAGGTCCGCTCGCTGCTCGCCGACCTCGCCCCGCGCGCGGAGCGCTTCGTCAGCCGCTTCGGCCGCTAGGCGAACCGCGTCGGTGGCTTGGACCGGCGTGCGCTCTGCGAAGTCACCTGCCGGCCCGGCCCAGCGCCGCGACCGCATCCACCACGAGGTGCCAGAAGCCGTCCGCGTCCAAGGTCATCGCGACGCGGGCGTTCGGCGACCGGCCGGTGACCCCGTGCAGGTCGCACACCGTCGCGCCGCGGGTGTGCTCGCCGCGCAGCTCGATCACGACGTGGGCGTCCACGCAGCCGACGAGCTCGGGAGCGATCACCCGCGCGACCGCCACCGGGTCGTGCACCGGCGGCGCGTCCATCCCCCAGCGCTCCTCGTAGCGGCCGGCGAAGAACGTGAGGAGGTCGACGACCGTCGCGGCCAGCGGCGACCCCAGCGCACGCAGCCGGTCGAGCACGACGGGCGTGGCGAGCGCCTGATGGGTGGCCTCGAGCGGGCACAGGGTCACCGGCACCGCGCTGCGCAGGACGACGTCGGCCGCCTCGGGGTCGGTGGCGACGTTGAACTCGGCGAGCGGCGCGACGTTGCCGGCGCCCACCGCCCCGCCCATGAGGACGATCTCGCCCAACCGCTCGGCGAGCTGGGGGTGCGTGCGCAGCAGCAGCGCGACGTTGGTGAGCGGGCCGACGGCGATGAGGGTGACCGGCTCCGGGTGCTCGCGCAGCGTCCGCGCGAGCAGATCCACGGCGTGCGCGCCTGCGAGCGGGACAGCGTCCACCGGGCCGAGGTCGGCCCCGTCGAGCCCCGAGGCCCCGTGGACCTCGGGGGCCGTGCGCAGCTCGCCGAGCAGCGGTCCCTCCGCGCCGGCGGCGACCGGGACGCCGCGGATGCCGGCGAGGGCACAGGTCGCCCGCGCGTTGTGCGTCGTCTGCTCCAGCGTCCCGTTGCCCGCGACCGTCGTGATGGCGAGCAGCTCGACCGCGGGATGGGCGGCGGCGAGCATGATCGCGATCATGTCGTCGTGGCCCGGATCGCAGTCGACGACCACGGGCACAGGCACAGGCATCACCTTCAGCGTCGCACGGGCACCGAGCGGCGGGCCGCCCGGTACCCGTCCTTGCGCGCGACCGCCGCGTAGCGGCCGGGGCGCAGCCGGCGGCAGATCGTCGCGCGCCCGGAGCGGCCCGTGCGGCGCCGACGGCCGGCGAAGCGCACCGTCGCCCCGCGCGCGGCCCGGCCGCCGGCGCGGACCCGGAAGGCGATGCACACGCGCGGGCCGGCGCGGCGCACGCGGTGAAGGCGCAGCCGCAGCCGGCGGCCCGGCAGCGTCGCCGTGCGCGTGAAGCGCACGCCGGTGGGCGCGCGGCCGGCCCGGCTGGAGCAGGTGAAGCGCCCCGGGACCGTGGCCGCGTAGGTCGCGGTCAGGCACGCGCCGATTGCCCGCTGGCCGAAGGCGTTGGGGTGGAACGCCTCCTGGGCCTGGCCCTGCGAGAACGTGCTGGCGCTGAGGAACCGGCCCCACTCGCTGCCTCCCGATGGCGGTCGCGAGGCCGCGGTCGCCTCCGCCGCCGTCTTGGCGCAGACCTCGTGACCCTGGAAGAGGTCGTGGAGGTCGAGCAGCTCGGCCCCGCGCGCCCGGGCCGCGTTCGCGACGACGCTCCCGATCTCCCTCGAGGCCTCGTCGCGCGCCCAGTCGAGGTCGACGTCGTAGTTCGCGCACCCGTCGAGCACCCGCCGCGGGTCGCCCTGCACGTAGCGGTTCTCCGCCGCCCGCCCCGCGACGGACGGGTAGGTCTGCAGGATCAGCCGGTACTCGCGGTCGGCGTGGCCCGCGCCGCGCATGACGCCGCGGACGGCGTCGATCGCGCCCTCGACCTTCGTGGTGGCGGCCGGGAGGGCGGCGGCGAGCTTCGCCTGCTGCACCGGCCGGCACGGTCCGGTCTGCTGCACGTAGGCCTGGAAGCAGCCCGCGACGATCCCGCCGAAGCCGAGGTCGTTGCCGCCGATGGAGACGACGATCGCCTTGACGCGGTCGGCGCGCGCGACCGCGGCGAGCTGGTCGCCCTGCGGCGCCTCGCCGCCCTGGCCCACGCCGCCCGCTGCGGCCGTGAGCAGGTTCTTCGTGACCGCGCCGGAGCAGGCGAGGTTGATGCGCCGGGACACGGGCAGCCTCGCGCTGCGGATCTCGGCGACGTCGGAGCGGTGGCACCCGTTGGCCGCGGTGCCGTCGACGTAGACCCGGCTGAGGTCGACCTGGCATGCGGGGGAGCCGGCCGGCAGGCACGCGCGGTCGGTCCCGGCGTGCCCCGGGGAGGGATCGACGCTGTTGCCCGCCCAGCGCCCGGCCTCGCCGGAGATGTAGCTGTCGCCCATGGTCACGACGGCGCTCGGCGCTGCGTGCGCGGCCGGGGCCACGACCCCGAGGGCGATCAGCGCCGGCAGGACCCGTGAGATGCGCATGGCGGCAACCTACGCCTTTCCTCAGCCCGCGACGCGCCACGAAGCGACATCGAGGACGAAGTGGGCGAGCACGAGCGCCCCGAGGTACAGCGTGCTGACCGCGAAGGCGGCCGCGAGCCGCACCGGCCACGGCCGGCGCTCGACCGCGTTGCGCGCCGCCATCGCCGCCCACCCGAGCACCGCCTCGGCGGGCAGCACGTACACCGCGACGCCGGCCACGCGCCGCGTGTCCCCGGTGGGCTCCCACAGCCCGAGCGCCGGCGCCAGCATCTCCGTGCCGGCGAACAGCGCGAGGGCGATGCCGGCCGCCCGCGCCGGCGAGCGGCCGGCGAGGGCGAGCGTGCAGAACAGCGGCGGCACCCACATCAGCGCCATGGCGACGGGGATCACGCCATCGACGCGCGGGCCGCCCAGGTCCGGGAAGCGCAGGGTGCCGACGAGGTCGGCGAGCACCTGGTCCGGCAGCACCTGGAAGACCGACACGGCGGCGACGAAGCCCCACAGCCGGACCCAGTCCGGGCGCCCGACGGCGCGCGCGGCCAGCGGCAGGGCGACCCCGTAGGCGAGCAGGACGGCGAGGACCGCCCAGCCGCGCGCGGGGACCGGCAGCGCGAGGGCGCCGGCCCCGGCCACGAGCAGCCCGCCATGGACGGCGGCGACCACGACGACGTCGCGGCCGAGACGACCGCTGCGGGCGGGGGCGAGCGTCGCCACGGGCGCGACGCTACCGGCCGCGGCGAGGCAAGACGCGGACAGCGGCCGGGATCTGCACTTCAGGCCGCCTCTTGGTGCCGTCGAGACCGGTGGCTCACCGGAACCGGGCCGGTCGCCGGCGGGACCAGAGGCGGGTAGGTGACGCGATCCGGAGCCCACCCCGCCTTTCGCACACGGGCGGGCCACTCCAGCCGCCGAGCCCCGGGCCGTACGCTCGCACCCATGGTCACGGTCACGAGCGTGGGCAGCTTCGGCGACCTGCGCGCCTTCGTCGGCCTGCCCTACCGCCTGCACGCCGGCACACCGTGGGTGCCGCCGCTGCGGCTCGAGCGCTACGCGTTCCTCAGCCGGCGGCTCAACGCGTACTTCACCCACGGCCGCGCCCAGTACCTGCTGGCCCGGCGCGGGGACCGGATCGTCGGCCGCATCAGCGTCCAGGTCGACGACGCCTTCGACGCCTTCCACGGCGGCCGGGCGGCGATGTTCGGCTTCCTCGAGCTCGAGGACGCGCCCGACGTCGCACCCGCCCTGCTCGGCGCCGCCGAGGCCTGGGCCCGCGCGCGCGGCTGCGACCGCCTCGTCGGGCCGATGGACTTCTCGCTCAACGACGAGAGCGGCGTGCTCGTCGAGGGCCACGCGCTCGCGCCGCTCGTCAAGCAGCCGTGGCAGCCGCCGTACTACGCGCAGCGCTGCGAGGAGGCCGGGCTCGCGGGGGTCATGGACCTCCTCGCCTGGCGCCTCGACGTCTCCGAGCGCGAAAAGGTCCGTCCGGCGCTGTGGCGGGTCGCCGAGCGGGCCCGTACCCAGCACGGCATCGTCATCCGCCCGATGTCGCGCCGCCACCTGCGCCGGGAGCTCGACGCCTTCGCCGACATCTACAACGCGGCCTGGGCCCACAACTGGGGCTTCGTCCCCTACGGCAAGGCCGACCTCGACGCCTACGCGGTCGAGCTCCAGCTCGTCTACAGCCCGGGCTGGTTCATGGTCGCCGAGCTCGACGGCGTCCCGATCGCCATGGCCATCACGGTCATGGACGTCAACCAGGTGCTCGCCCGCATGGACGGCCGGCTGCTGCCACTCGGCTGGTGGCACTTCCTGCGCCGCCACCGCACGGTCGACCAGGTGCGCATCGGGTTCCTCGGCGTGCGGCCGGAGTACGAGATGACCGGCGTGGCGGCCGCGCTCTACGAGCGTCACTTCGAGCTCGCGGCGTCCACGCCGCTCAAGGGGGGCGAGGCGGGCTGGATCCTCGCCACCAACCGCGGCATGAACCGGGGGCTCGAGGCCATGGGGGCCGAGGTCGTCAAGCGCTACCGGGTCTACGAGCGCGCGCTCTGAGCGTCAGGCCCGGGCGCGGAGCACCCCGGCGGCGACGGCGTCGGGCTCGACGCCGGCGGCGCGCCCGGCGAGCACGAGCGCCCCGCCCCACGGCTCGAGCTCGGGGGCGACGAGCCGGGCCCCGGGCGCCGCGCGCGCGACGACGGCCGCACAGGCGTCCACGAGCGCCGGACCGCTCTGCCAGGCGCCGCCGACCGTCCCGACGCGGACGTCGGCCTCGCGGTCGAGGCCGGTGCGGGCCACGACGGCGCCGATCAGGCCCCCGAGGTCGGCGCCCGCCCGGCGCAGCAGGCCCAGGGCGACCTCGTCACCGTCCCGCGCGACGGCCGCGACCTCGCGGGCGAAGGCCGCCACCGCGTCCTTGGCGAAGGGCTGCGCGTAGACGGCGTCCTGGACGTCCTCGACGCGCGCGACCCCGAAGTGACGGCGGACCGCGGCGCCGAGGGCGGTCGCCGGGCCGGTGCCGTCGCGCTCGGCCAGGGCCGCCGCGACGCCCCGCACGGCGAGCCACCAGGCGCTGCCCTCATCCGAGAGCAGGTGGCCCCACCCGCCCGCGCGCCACGCCGCGCCAGCCGGTCCGACGCCGAAGACGTTGGAGCCGGTGCCCGCGACGGCCCCGACGGCGGGGCCGGCCCGGGCCACGCTCGCCCACGCGGCGACGACGTCGCCGACCACGTGGAGCCGCAGCTCGGGCAGCCGGTCGGCGAGGGCGCCGGGCAGGCCGAGCTCGGCGGATGCGGCCGCGACGACCGCGGACGCCGTGTCCGCCGGCCCGGCGCCCAGCTCGGTCAGCGCCGCCGCGACGGCGCCGGCGACCTCGCCGGCGGCGGCCGGCACCCCGACGACGCTCGCGGTGGCCGCCGACGGCACCCGCTACGTCGGCGATGCGGGCCTCGTGCGACGTGTCGCCGCCGACGGCACAGTCAGCACGCTGGCCGGCAGCGTGCGCGAGCCGCTGAGCTCCTTGAGCCTACTGGGGAACCGCATCGCATTCGACGGCTCCCGCATCGCGGTGTCGCTGCCCGATGGGCGCGCGCCGCTGCGGCCCGCCGGCGACCAGATCGGTGTCGTCTGGATCTCCGA